>CAZILK010000007.1:0-54990 GCA_964540135.1 uncultured Candidatus Saccharibacteria bacterium
ATCTTTTTCTTGCTATTTTTACCCATTTATTTTAACGCAAAGCCGAACGCCTCTCTTAAATTAGAAACTACAAGATCAAGCGCATTGTCAGATGCTTTAGGAGTAATAGTTACAATATCAATTGACTGCGTAACATTACCGGCCTTGTCTTTTGAGACTGCTCTTAAATGATAGACTTTTGAAGGTGTTAGTCCGGGAATAACAACTAGGTGATTGAAGGTATAATTAGCATCTTCTTGTGTCTTTTGAGAATACACTGTTCCGGTTCCTTCGCCAAACTCCACTTGTCCTGTTGCTGCCTCATCAGATGTCCAGCTCACAATTAATTGAGATGTTTGTGTTTGTGTATTTTTATTTACCGAACTTCCTTCAACTTTTAAATCACTCATAGATGGGGGCCTTGTATCGGTTGCTGTTGTAAAAGTTTGAACTTCACTTTGTGCTTCATTGCCTGCAACATCACGACCACTTACCCTTAAGTCATATCTGGTATTAGGAACAAGACCTCTAATTATCATTCTGTGCTCACCTCTGATTAGCGCAACATTGACTTCATCCCGAGCAGCGGATGGATTTCCTGACGGGAAGTAAGTAACAATACTTGATACCTCTGTGTTTGTTGACCAACTTACAACTGCTGTTGGTTGAGCCGTATTTTTCGCTTGTTGAAGTCTCACGTTTGATATTTGCGGTCTGGGTAACGTTTGAAAACTTAAAGTTGTACCTTCATACTCAGCATTTTCACTATCAAAACCATTAATTCTGTAATAGTACCTAATGCCATCCTCAAGGTCTGTCAAACTAACACTGTATTTAGATTCACTAGTTGAGGTACTAAGTTCTGTTATCGAACCAAAGGCAGTTGTCTTACCATAATATATTTTAATCTTTGAGGCATTTTGTACCGTTAAGTCAACTACCGCACTATTAATACCGATGTTTGAAATCTTTGGATCTGATATAAAAGGCGCTGATTCAGTTGTAAAGGTTTTTTCTGACGAAACACCTGTATTTCCATCTTCATCTGTCCATTTAACTTTGTAGTAGTATTTTGTTCCATGATCGAGGTTTGTTAATCCAACCTCATGAGAAGTCACTTGATCTGATTTTGACGGTTCCTCTTCAAAGTAATCGCCACTGCTTTTGCCATACTGCACCTTTGAGTCAGAGACTCTTGATGTAGACCATTTGATTGTCGCTTTTTTAGTTGTTATGTCACTAACAAGTGGACCAGAAGATAGCGAAGGGGCTTCGTCAAAAGCTCCTTTTGGCAGGATACTGACACTTGTTGTGTATGTTGGATCATCCTCAGACTCATCGGATGTATCATAAGCACCTATTCTGTAATAATATGTGGTCGACTCATCAACAGTGTCAGTATACGAGAGACCGGTTGTTGTCGATACAAGAGTCCAACTACTATTATCTTCGCTTCTTTGAATAATATATGTTAATGAGCCAGCACCTTTGTAGTCAGGTTCACTCCAAGCAAGCGAGGCTCGCCAAATGCTTTCACTTTTTATAGATGTATCTGAAGCTGAAACATCTTGCGGTGCATCTGGGTTTGTTGAATTAAGTGTAAATGTACCACTTATATAATTAGATGGTGAATAGTTATCAGCAGTATCAACTGCCACAACATATACTGTGTTACTTCCTCTTACAGCGCCTATTAAGTTACTTGTAGCAACGCTTGTTGTTGTTTTAGGAATATAAATTGTACTGTTTCCCTCAAGAGTTGCTAGAGTGGCTGGTGGGGTTCTATTAATCATATAATAGTAAGTTGCAACACTACCTTCTGTTGCCAAAGCTGTCGGCCAAGAGAGTGCGAAACTATTTTCTGTATTTGAGGAGGGAGTTATTGTTACAACACCGCCACCTGTGAATGTTGGGGCTGCGCCACCGTAGCTTATACCACCAGTGACTGGATCACTAAAGTTGCCTGCACCATCTACTGCCCTAAAGTAAATGGTATTTGTCCCAACCTCGATGTCATCTCCATCATCGCCTTCTGTTAAAAAAATTTCGCTAGTAGATAAATCGTTTTCTATATAGGTTATACCAAGTGCTGCATTAGTGTCAGGTCCTCGCCAATTACTTGTTCCGTTGATGGAATACTGCCAACCGATAATACCTGACTGGGCATCCTCAGCATCGCTGCTACCTGTTATAGGCCAGGTAAAAAACATATCGTTCACACTTCCAAAATTACTAGATGGTGTTGAGATATAAGCCACATTTGTAGGCGCTGTATTATCGAATTTAAAATTTGTGAGATCTTGATAATCACCTGAAGCACCAGTATAGACATTACCAGCTAGATCAACTGCTTTTATAGAAAAGAAATATTTTTTGTTTGTTGTTAGTGTCAAACCTGAAACTGATCCTAAATTAAAGCTTGTACCAGAAACTATAAACGGGCACGCGGCACTTGAAACTCCATCGTCAAGACCCGTTAACAATCCTGAGGAAGTTTCGGGATTAAGAGATGTGGAACTTCCAGCAATTGTAGTTTCTTCTAATGAAACGCAGTATCCAAGAAGTCCAATACCGCCACCATTATCAGCACCTGCAGTCCAAGTAAGTGTTGGCTCTGCCTTTAACCAGGAACCGGCACTTGCTCCGGTAATTAGTATATTGGTTGCATTAGTAACTGGATCAACCTGATCAGACGCAGCAAATGCAATCGACACGCTTTCAACTACAGGTGTGCTACCGGAAGCAGGAGAGAGTGTAACTTGATATTGAATATATCTATCTTGATCATCGATACAATCATTTGATGACAGATCCACACCTGATGCTACTGCAGTACACGAACTCCAGTCCCCTGCATCAGATAGGTTACTTACGCTACCGCTTCTTGCCTTGACCGTTACAGTGCCTGTTCCAGAACTTACATAAGTTAATGTACCCCAATCACTTGCAAACTCAGTATCAAATATGTTTGAAGTGAGCACTCCAGTTGCCGCATATTTAGTTAATGAAAAATCATCCAGATAAACTGTCTTACCGCTCAAAACTTTTACCCCAAAATCTCTTGAGGTAACAGCGCCTTGCGCAGTTCCAGATAGCTTATACCAACCTCCACCAACGGAAGTATAAGCTGTTGTTACCGCGCTACCATTTGCAACTAGTACCGCATCAGTTCCTGAAACAGCACTACCATCAGTATACGCATATACTTCGAGAGTATAGTCATCAGTATCTCCAAGTGTGAGAGGTTGCCAAATAGCCGTGTCCTGCGAGGATGCAACAACCTTAAGAGATCCTGTCCCGCTGTATTTAATTCCTGTATCTCTTGTAATAGTGTGGTAAGAACTAGCAAGACCCCATCTGTTTTGGATATATGCTTCGATACCTTTTCGATCCGTATCAGAAACTGCTGCACTATAGAAGATAAGTTCTGCAATATCCGTTTGAAGCCAATAGTTGGATGGTGTCAACGAACCAAGAACCAATGAATTAGGCGATGTCCCAAACGCACTACTAGCCCCTGCTGTATTTTTTAAAGTGCCGTCTTCCCAGGCCTTTTGATTAGCAGAAGGGCCGTTGTATATTTGGGTAAGAAGCTTAGTGTATGGTACGGAAAATGCCCATGTAATATCTCCAGCGCCAGCACCAGAAACCCTAGAATACATAGTTGATCCGCACCAAGGTAGGATACTAGCTCCAGAATTTACAGCTCGATTCACCCCAAGTTCGTACGAGCCACCACACTGAGAACCATTTATCTTCTGCATTAAAAAAGCACTGGATTGATTTGTAAACCCAGAGATCGAGGTATTCTCAAGATAATCGTTAGCACCATCAAAGCGCACAACTGGCTTGCCGTTTATAATATTTGTTTTATATAAAGGCCTATATGTAGCATTACTTTGTGACGCATCAAAATTACTACTACTTAAATCGTCCCAATTAGAAACTGCATCGCCGTCGGATAGTCCTGTTATAGAATCAGCTTTAAACCACATCTTAAGATTAGCTATATTTTTTGGGTTAGAACCTGCCTCCCACCCAGTAGTATCAGTCTCAAAATCTGTATTGCTAAATTGCTCTGTACCGAGGCTTAGAGAAAACTCTCCAGCAGTTGAAACGTCAATGCTCGTTGCTGAAACGAATTGATTTGCTGTAGAGCTACCAACACCGCCGCTCCAATCGGTCTGTGTCCAGGGAGAACTTGCTGCTTGAACAACTAACTTATGTAAACCAAAAATAACGAGTGAGCTAAAAATAACTATGAGACAGGAAAGTAGTTTCACATTAAGTGAAACACCTAAATCCCGCTTATGCGGGGCTATAGTTTGTATGGCAGGTCTATGCATTATCTTATTAAGTGTAGTCGAGTAAGGCTGTTTCTTCAACAGTATTAAGGTTACTAAACAGGGCAGCCATTGACTTAATAGTGCTAAAACAAATAGAATTAAGCTGACCTAAAAAACAGTAGGAGTCTCTCTATGCCCAACCAAAATGCTAAACCTCTGATTGAGGTAAAAAATATCTTTAAAACCTTTAAGGTAGGGGTTCAAGATATTCAAGTTTTAAAAGATGTAACGGTAACTATTAATGCAGGCGATTTCGTCTTGATTTTAGGACCTTCTGGATGTGGGAAATCAACTCTACTCCATGTGCTTCTAGGACTTGAGCCTCCGACAACAGGGAGCGTAAGTTTTCTTGGGGAAAATATTTACCTTAACACTGTTGAAGACGATAGATCAGATTTTAGAAAAAAACACATTGGGATGGTGTATCAACAACCTAACTGGGTAAAGTCTCTTAGTGTACGTGAAAACGTAGCCTTCCCATTAATACTTCTTGGTCTTGATAAACCAAGAGCAATAGCCAAGGCACGTGAAACTCTAAAACAACTCGAGATGGAGGAATGGGCAGGATACATCCCAACAGAACTTTCGGGCGGACAACAACAAAGAGTCGCTCTTGCCAGAGCTCTTGTAAATAATCCAGACATTATAATTGCCGATGAACCTACAGGAAACCTTGATTACGATACTGGTCAAAATATTATGAAACTCCTCAAAGACTTAAACGAAACAACTAGTAAAACAGTTATAATGGTTACACACGACCTAGAGTATTTAAAATACGCAAGAACAGTAATTAAAATGCTAGACGGTAAAGTTGTTGGTGTTTATGACGAGTCTCAAAAAGAGGAGGTCTACAAAGATATTAAATACAAAAAAACACCTGAAGAGGCTTAGTAAGTAACATGAAAATACTGAATACATTTAAAACAGCAATAAGATTTATAATCAAAGTAAACGATTTTCTTATTCTTTTAACTGCTTACCTACTCATGCACGGTATCGTGAAGCTTACAGGATTCAAATTCTTCCCAAGTTTTCTCACAAATATTATTTTACCACCAGCCGATAAAATTTATTCCTTTATTGTTGGTTTAAATCAAAAAAATGAAACTACAATTAATCGTGTTGGATTAATCGAGTTATCAATTAAAAATATGCGCTTTAAAGCAACACGAACACTCATCACAATTGGCGGTATGGCTATTGGTATCTCTGCAATTGTTTTTCTTGTGTCTCTTGGCTATGGTGTTGAGAAACTGGTAACATCACGGGTTGCAAGGCTTGATGAACTTAAACAAACCGACATACAACCACAACCGGGAAGCAATATGAAGCTAAATGATAAAGTTTTGGCTAATTTCAAAGACATCAAAGATGTAAACAAAGTCCTGCCACTTATTGCACTTGTTGGTAAGGTCAACTATAAAAACTCTATTTCTGATATGGCAGTATACGGGGTTACCTCTGAATACCTAAAGCAATCTGCCATCAAACCAGTTAGCGGAAAGATCTTCGCAAGTGACTCTCTATCTGTTAAAAGTAGTTACAGTTCTGACCCTGAAGACACAAATAACCTTCAAGATCCAAAGGGGCAAGTTGCAGGTACCACAAGTGTGAGATACAACAAATACCTGGGACTCATTGCAAATATTGAATTCGAACTTAATCCTGAAGCATGGCTTACTGTTAGAGAAAAGCCATCAACAAACTCAAAAATTCTTGGATACACAAAACGGGCAGAAGGAGTTTCAACAGGTCGTGAGGTTTGGGGACTTGCATACAAAGGGTCTGAGAACGGCAATGTTGATAAAGATCAGGAAGGTAATGACCTTGGCAAATGGATAAACTCAAAATTCTTTATTTGGGAAAACAAAGAAGGTAAATACGAGAAACTACTCAATACTGACAATATACAGGTTCAACAAGAAGGCTATATCGCCGAAGTTGAAGTAAAAGTTACAGCCGTTGAACTACAAAATGCTGGGGATGTACTTGGAGCAAATACAAGTGTTGAGGAAAACAGTGACTCTAATTCTCCAAAAGTTCTAGCAGTTACTATCACACCTCAATCAACAACAAGTAATATTGTTGAGGTTGACGATAAGTGGGTAATACTACAAGACGAAGAGGACCAAACAAAGAAAAAAGAAAATGTAAAAACTGTAAAGCTTGCTAACAACGCGGTGAAGGAGGCAGTTGTAAACAGAGCAATGTTAAAAATACTTGGTCTATCTGAATCTGATGCTCTTGGTAAAGAATTTGAAACATCGTTTATTGTAACTAGCACTCTTCTTGAAAATGCAGATTTAAGTCTTAAATCTGAACCAGCTAAATATAAGATAATAGGTGTAGTGCCCCAAGACACAACTCCTTTTTTTTACGTACCTTTCATTGACCTGCGCCAACTAGGCATCACTAATTACTCGGAAGTAAAACTTGTGTCCGCAAATAAAGAATCACTAAAGTCTATAAGGCAGAGTGTTGAAGCAAGTGGCTTTGGGACAACCTCGGTTGTAGACACAGTTGAGCAAATAGGACTTCTTTTTAACTCAGTCAGAAAGGTACTTGCACTTGTTGGTGCAGTTGCACTTGGTGTTGCTGCTCTTGGAATGTTTAATACCTTAACAGTATCTCTCATGGAACGTACAAGAGAAATTGGTCTTATGAAAGCAATGGGAATGAAGTCGCATGAGGTACAGGAACTGTTTTTAACAGAGTCGATGATTATGGGAGTTTTTGGCGGTTTTCTCGGACTATTTATTGGCTGGCTTGCCGGTAAGGGCTTTAGCTTAATTCTGTCCTCAGTTTCTGTTTTCAACGGACTGGGAGTCGTAGATGTTAGTTATATTCCACCAGTCTTCATTCTATTAATAATGATTCTGTCAGTTACTGTTGGTGTTCTAACAGGAATATACCCTGCCAGACGAGCTACAAGAATATCAGCATTAAACGCACTGCGTTATGAATAAGATTAGTTGGAGTCAAGTAACATGTCTTCTGATTTACCAAAAACAAGAGAGTAAGTAAAAGCACCGATTAACACAAAAACGAGAGTTGCGTAAACTACCGGATTTAAGAACTTGATAAAAACAAGGTTGTATACAAATGAGCTTGTACCGGTTGAAAATAGATAATTCCAATTGCGAACAAAGTTATCTTCAAGTCCAGTAAACGGAGCTTCAACCGATGGCGGGACAGCATTGGTAGTTAATGCTCCTAGAAGTGCAATAAAAGCGCTATGTAACAGGACAGCAAAGAATATTATCTTAAACTTTTTCCCATACATTTTGGCAAACTGGTAAAAAGCTATTCCACAAAAAACAGCTAACACAGTTAAAGTTATACTCAAATATCTAGGACCAAATGCCCAACCTCCCCAAGGATCGTCATAAGTTCCGTAAACTAAAATGTTAACTATTACACAAGATAAAAGAACAACAGCAACTGCCTTTCTTTTTTTATAAAAAAGCATAAAACCCGGAATTACGAGGAGAAAAACTGGATAAAAATAAAATAAACCTCGATCACTACTAACAAGGAGAATATTAGCCCCAGTTAAAGCTCCAGATAAATCAAATCTAGCTGCATAACTCCTTGTTTCAAAAAGTTCATTAGACAGAGTGGTATTTTCAATCTCTCTTCCAGATGTCTCTAGAAACTTTAAAGAATACGAATTTGAAAAAGCAACGACCTTACCATAAATTTGTTTATTGTATATTACAAAGATTGAAAAGAAAAAAAGAATACCAAACAAAAGAGCTATAAAACCTTTTGAAAACTTTAAGTCTAAAAGATAATTGTCTGCACTGTCTTTCTGAAGTACTACTAGTTTTTTAATAACACTGTAGATAACAACGGGAAACATAATAGCTAGATTTGGATAATCAATAAAAAACTGAGCGCCAAATAAAAGTCCTATACCAAGATATGCTTTATAGTTACTGCTTTGGTTATCACTATCATCTATTATTAGTAGAAGAAGCACTGAAATTGTGAAGGTAAGAGATGACAAAGGATGTGCTGATAAAGATACACTGTATGCAAAAATACTTGATGCAAAGCAATATATAAATCCCGCGATTAGAGAAACCTGTTTTGATAATTTTAAATACAAACAGGTCTTATAAATAATGTAAAAAGTCAGCAGTGCAAAAGTGGTTGAACTAAAAGTGGTAGTAATTTGAGCAAGATTAAACAGCGATCCAAAAAGATAAAACGGTACTGCAAGAAGTGCTGTTCCAACAGGAAAAGTTGAATAAAAGTGCCCGTTATACCATGCTATGTCTGGCTTTAAGAATTTGTAGTACTCATCAACATTTAGGTTACCTGTTTTTGCAAGAGATACAACCTGCGCATATCTCCCTCTCTCCATCGAAGTTTCAAACGGCGGCTTATTAGCAAGGCTTTGGGAGATTTCCATATTACCAACAAATCCTTTAACAGTGAGTATGTATAGCAAAACGGCAAAAATTAAAGCGGTAACTAATCCTATGTTAATGCTTCTTAACTTCTTAAACATCTATGTGATAGCCTTTATGATTAACCCTGCTTCGTAGGCAACTGATAGCAAAAAAAGAATTCCTAGTACATTTAATACATAGGATAGGACTATAAATCTTCTAGAGGACATTGATGAAATACCAATTAAGCTTACACCAATTTCATCAGGTAAAGGAGAGATGATGATCAACGCACCGATAACGGGAAATGTCCATCTGAAATACTTAGTCCTTAGTACTTTTTTAAAATACGCTAAATGAAAATACCCGGTTAAGAAATCATCCAGTTCACCAGCAATTTTGCTTTTCACAAATTTAAAAACTACTAAATCACCGAGTACCGAACCAAGTGCTGCTAAAAAAGCGATCTCAAAAAAGTTCAAATGCTGGGCCAAGTTGTACATAATTACAAGTCCGATACCTACAGTAAATGTAGACACTGTAAAAAAACCTGCAATTATTGCCCCAACGTAACCAAGACCACCAAGGTTCACAAAAATATCTGAAAACTTCTCTCCAAGACCAGACACTGCGAAAAGAAGAGATAGTGCAGCACCTAAGAACATGAGAAAAAGATTTAGATAATGAGGATGTGATCTGAGATGGTATTTGGTCTTAACTTTTTTATCTTTTTTAATGTTAGGCATGATTACTTCAATATATCCGTAAGTACTTCTTTAGCATGATCTTTAGGGCTAACCTTTTCATATACTTTTACAACAATGCCTTGTTTGTTAATTAAAAATGAGGTTCTATTAATTCCCATATATGTTTTTCCCATAAAGTTCTTTTCTCCCCAAACACCGTACAGGTTAACGACTTCTTTGTTTACATCCGAAAGAAGTAAAAACGGAAGATGGTATTTTTCTTTAAACTTTTTATGGCTAGCTGTGCTGTCGGTACTAACACCTAAAATAGTAACTCCTGCAGAAATATAGTCTTCGTATGCATCTCTAAGAGTGCAGGCTTCTGTTGTACATCCTGGAGTATCGTCTTTAGGGTAAAAATATAATAAAACCCAACTACCTAGAAAATCAGATAGCCTAACTGGAACATTATCCTGGTCAGGAAGAACGAAATCCAAAGCCTTTGCATTTAACATATACTTCATTTTACCCATAAACAGCGGTATTTCCTATACAAATCTTTGGGCTTTAGTACTCCCTAAACAAGCATCAAATATGTTAAAATCCCCTCATCTATGTACAAGCTGGTAGAACCAATAACTAATTTTGCAACTCAAGAGCAAAAGACAAACAAGTTTTGGGAAGATAATAAAATATTTGAAAAATCAGTGGACTCAAGGTCAGAGGACAATCTATATGTATTTTACGACGGTCCTCCGTTTATCTCAGGTCTCCCGCATCCAGGCCATCTTCTTGTGTCAATTGCTAAAGACGTAATCCCAAGATATCAAACTATGAAAGGCAAAAAGGTGGAAAGAGTATGGGGATGGGACGCTCACGGTCTTACTGTTGAGAATAAAGTTCAAAAGAAACTAGGCATTAAAAAAAGAAGAGATATTGAAAGCTTTGGGCTTGAAGCATTCACCAAAGAGTGCTACGCCTATACATCTGAAACATCAGCAGAATGGCCTTGGTATATTAAACGAATCGGTAGGTGGGCAGACATGGACAATGCCTATAAAACAATCGATCAAGATTATATGGAATCGGTAATGTGGGGGTTTAAACAGGTCTACGATAAAGGACTTGTCTACCAAGGAGTTAGAACCTCCATGTACTGCACAACCTGTGGAACGCCTGTTTCAAACTTTGAAGTTGCAATGGATAACACTTATAAAGATGTTGAGGATCCGGCGGTAACAATAAAGTTTAAAATTAACTCGCAAGGTGAGTTTAACGGAGTATACCTTCTTGCTTGGACCACAACACCTTGGACTCTTCCTTCAAACAAAGCTTTGGTGGTTGATGCCAAAGAAGATTACGCTATTGTTCAGTACAAAAATGAAAAGCTTATCTGCGCTCAGAAAAGATTTGAAGAAGTCTTCAAGGGTATGGAAGACATTAAGATACTTAAAACTGTAAAAGGAGAGGATCTTCTTGGGCTCACATACGAACCGCTGTTTAACTTCTTTACATCAAATGCAGACAAAGATTTCAGAGTACATGAATTTGAAGGAATGGTTACAACTGATGAAGGAACAGGGATTGTACACTCAGCTCCAGGATTCGGATCTGTTGATACCGAGATGGGATACGCAAACGGACTTGAAATCATGCAAAAGATTGATGATGAGGGGAAGTTTGTTGCTGGTAATAATGGTAAAAATCCTTATGAAGGCATGTACTATTCCAAAGCAAACGAGTTTATTATGGAGGACCTTGCAAAACAAAACGCGGTCTTCAAAAACGAAACAATCGTTCACAGGTTTCCGTATCACGACAGGTGCTCAACCCTACTCATACAAAGAGCACAAAATTCTTGGTTTATAAATGTTAAGAAAATAAAACCGGAACTTTTAAAAACAAATGAAAACATTAACTGGATTCCAAACGGTGTAAAACACGGAAGATTTCAACAAGGTATAGAACAAGCACCAGACTGGTGCATATCAAGAAGCAGATTCTGGGCAACGCCAATGCCAGTCTGGCAAAGTGAAGATGGGGATATCCATGTTATTGAATCAATTGCTGAGCTTGAAAAGTTGTCCGGCAGTAAGGT
Source organism: uncultured Candidatus Saccharibacteria bacterium (assembly GCA_964540135.1). Taxonomy (GTDB): domain Bacteria; phylum Patescibacteriota; class WWE3; order UBA101185; family UBA10185; genus CAZCAQ01. The sequence continues at coordinate 11,510 of CAZILK010000007.1, forward strand.
AACTAACCTTCACAGACCATACATTGATGAGATAGCTTTTGTTAAAGACGGGAAGAAATATACCAGAATCCCTGAGGTTCTAGACTCATGGTTTGATGCGGCAAGTATGCCATTTGCACAGGTTCATTACCCTTTTGAAAACAAAGCTAAATTTGATAAAAACTTTCCCGGTGATTATATTGTTGAATACGTTGCACAAACAAGAGCATGGTTTTATGTTATGCATGTTTTAACAAACATCATATTTGGTACTAACTCGTTTACCAATGCTATATCAACAGGAACTCTTCTTGGTAACGATGGCCGTAAGATGAGTAAAACATACGGCAATTTTACAGATCCAAAAGAAATACTTGAGACAATTGGTGGAGATGCAATGCGACTCTTTTTTATGGCATCGCCTTTGATGGTTGGTGAAAATGCAAACTTTGATACAACAGAGCTTAAGAATAAATCCAAAAAAGTGCTAAGTCCTTTATGGAATACGCTTAGATATTTTGTTACATATGCAAATGCCAACAATTGGGATCACACACAACATATAAATAGTGAACACGTAATGGATGCCTGGATACAAGCAAGGTTAAATGAAACCATTAAGTCAATTGATCAAAATATAGACAAGTATCTTTTGCCTGCAGCAACGATTTCACTTGAATCATTTGTTGACGATCTCTCTAGGTGGTATGTGCGAAGATCAAGAGATAGAATCTCTGAAGGTAATCTAGAGGCTTTATCAACCCTATATTCTGTCTTGTATACTTTTTCAAAAGCCGCAGCACCAATAATCCCATTTATTTGTGAGGAGATCTTTTTAACACTTAAAAAAGTTGACGACCAAGAATCAGTACATTTAGAAAAATATCCAGAATATACTTTTGAGTTAAACAGCGTTCAACAAGATATACTCACACAAATGGATGGTGCAAAAGCTATTAGTGCTCTTGGTAACAGTATTAGAATGACAACCCAAACATCTGTAAAACAACCAGCATTAAAACTTTATGTTTTAGGAGTTAGTCTTGAAAACAAAGACATTATAGATCTAATAAAAGACGAGCTTAATGTTAAAGAAATAGAATTAGTAAAAGAAACACTACCAACAGGAGAACAATATAGCGAACCAGTAAGTGCTGGGGGTATTTCTTGTATTATGGATCTAACAGTAACAGAAGAACTTAGACTTGAGGGCGTTGCAAGAGAGCTTGTCAGAACAATTCAAGAACTTAGGAAAAATGCTAATCTTCAAGTTTCAGATAAGGTTGAGGTTACATTCGAAGAAACAGAAGATAACATAAAAGCAGTAGAAGCCTTTGGGGACGAGATAGCAAAAAAGGTAAACGCAACTAAACTAATACCTGGCTCTACAACCAAGATTTAAACTGTAACAAGTCCGATTTATTTATGTGCTACTGCGTTTGGGTCGTAACTGGTACTTCCAGAGAATCGACCGTGATCATCTCGAAGATTTATAGTAACAATTCCGTCTCCTTTTTGAACAGGAGTGTCTTGGCTTGCTACATGGACTGTCTCAGTTTTAGCTGCTGCTAAAGCAGCGAGCTCCTCAGGACTTAATAATGAAAGCTGATCGGCAGAATGTTTAGTCATTTTAAATTCCTTCCATCTTTATGAACATCTGGATAATGCCATATTGAGGTGGTCTTTGCAAACAGCTAAATCGACAAGGCTTTGAAGTAACCTGTTAATAGTGTTTGGAGATCAGTAAGATCTAGGTTTGCATCCCAAAGCTCTTTTTTAAACTCTCCCCAGCATTTCTTTCTTGTCTTGTAGATAAACTGCTCGTCTGACCAGTCTTTTTTTCTTTCGTCTAGTTTCTTATCTAAAATCCAGTTAGACATTGCTTGTTTTAGTTCTTGAGGGAAAGACTTACTGTCAAAGATTACATTTTGAATACCTGTTGCAAGATGCACTTCTAAAACTTCGTGTTTTGGAAGCTCGGTAAAAAATCCCATTGGTTGTGTTGAAGCCCCGTGCTGCACAACTCCCCCAACCTCAAAATTCTGTCTACAAAGTCTGGAAGCAGATAAAAGTAAATCATAATCAACCGTTGCTGGCGCAATACTACCGTCTCCAAGAACAGTACCACCGTGACTAGTACCAGACTGAATACTTACTTTACTAAGTCCATAATGTGTCTTATCCCAACCTTCATTAAATCCTGTTAAAAATACATTGAGCTCTTCAACAGTACTGTTTTTTCCGCCAATATGCCCGATTTCTCCACCAATTGATATTTGAATATCTTTTGGTTCATGAAGTCTTATGTATTTTGCAAACTCAAGAGTGTACTTAATATTCTCTCGCTGTTGTTCCTCAATTGTTGATGCTGATAAATTAACAAGGGTTGATGAGTCTATATCAATGTTATAAACACCATTTTTGATCGCTTCATCAATCAAAGATTTGATAGCTTCAACTTCCCCTTCTGCAATAACACCCTCAGCAGCCGGTTTTGCTTGAAAGTGATCGCCTTGAATATAAACAGGTCCTGTGTACCCCACACTTAGTGCACCGGCGAGTACGCAAGTTGCGTAACCTTCCCAGTTTTGATCTGTATACCTCATCTCGCTTCTAGATAACTCAAAGATAAAATGCTTAGTGTTAGTAGCACTTGCTGCCTTAATGATCTCTCCTGCTACAAAGAAGGTAAGCCCTCTGACATTTATTGCAGGTACAGTAAAATTGTGTGGCAGCGTCTCGTTTGCTCTTTGCCTGTATATGTTATTGATTGAAGCTGGAAAAATACCAACCTGAGAGCAAAAGTCCCAAATTACTGTCTTTGCTTCGTTTTTAACAACAGGATCCTGAGTGAAGAGATATTCTTCTACTATGCTTTTAACTACGTTAAAGGGGACAGACTTAACTGTAAGCATACCCTTGTCGTCTACAAAGGGTGCTATTAGTGTTAAAATTTTAGAAGAAACCATAGAAAAAGTATAAAGTATGAAAGGACTTACTACCACCATTACTCCAACAACAATACTTATTGTAATAGCAGTTGTTTTCTTTGTCTGGTTTTTTGCCAAGTCATCAAAAATCCCAAAATTTGCCCCAAACCCCTCCGGAACTTATGTTGAATTTTTAAACTCAAACGCTCCTAAAGTTTTGGTTGAAATTGCAGACACTGAAGCAAAGAGAGCAAAGGGATTAATGTTTAGAACAAGCCTTCCAGAAAATTCTGGCATGTTTTTCATATTCCCTTTTAGCAGTAAGTACGCTTTTTGGATGGCAAACACAAAAATCCCTCTTGATATTATTTGGCTTGATGAAAATTTCACAATTGTTGATATTAGTAAAAACACACCGCCATGTACTGAAACTGGAGCTATCAAATCACTATGTACGACCTACCCACCAAAAGCAAAAGCTAGATATGTTCTTGAGGTTAACGGTGGTTTTTGTGACAAATACTTAATTAAAATCTCGGATAAACTAAGGCTTTTGTGAATACGGGTTTTCCAACAATTCTAATTCTTTTTGGTATTACAGGGGATCTGTGTAAAACAAAGATTATTCCATCTCTTTATAGATTATATAACAAAGGCTTGTTACCTAACCTATTTACAGTATTTGGCTTTGCACGAAGAGATTTAACTCAAGAACAGCTGAATGATTTAATCCTTGATGCCCTAAAGTCAAATCCAGGAATTGATATGGCTAACGGAAACATTTCTAGTTTCCTGAAAATCTTTAACTATCACCTTGGAAACTTTGACAATCTCGCGGACTTTACAAGCCTTGCTGCAAAGCTGGGTCTTGTTGATAACACATGGAATACCTGCGCCAATAAGCTATTTTATTTATCGGTACCCCCAAGCTACTACAAAGCTTTAATCAAAAATCTGCATGACTCTTTATTAACTAAACCCTGTGGACCAAACGAAGGTTGGACCAGAGTTATTGTAGAAAAGCCATTTGGGCAAAACAAAGATACTGCTATGGAACTAGATGCTAGCCTTGGAAAAATGTTTAAAGAAGAACAAATATATAGAATCGATCATTATCTTGCCAAAGAAATAATGCAAAATATTTTAGCATTTAGATTTTCAAACAACCTCTTGGAGGATAGTTGGAACTATAAAACAGTTGAGCAAATTAAGATTAGGTTTCTTGAAAACGAAACCGTTGACACAAGAGGTGCTTTTTATGACGGCATTGGAGCTCTCAGAGATGTTGGTCAAAACCATTTACTTCAAATGCTTGCCCTCACAACCATGGAACAACCCCAAAGCTTTTCAGGAGACGATGTTAGAATAAAAAGAGAAGAACTGCTCTCACAGCTAGAGCCTCTTACTGATACTCAGATTAAGACTCAGTCTTTTAAAGCTCAGTACTTAGGATTTACCAAAACACAAGGTGTAAAACCAAACTCAACCACTGAAACATATTTTAAACTTATAACTACATTAAAGTCCCCAAGATGGCAGGGTGTCCCAATTACACTTGAAGCAGGAAAGGGACTTAAAACTCCTAGAAAAGAGATAAAGCTTATCTTTAAACCAGTGAACTCTGCAATAACAAGCCTAACTGATGGTCTCGACTACAAGAACCGGGTCGTTATCAATCTAGAAACGGGGGAAGAAGGCATAAACATAAGGTTTTGGGCTAAAAAACCGGGACTTAAATTTGAGTTTGAAGAAAGAGATTTTGACTTTGACTTTCATCAAAGCCGAAACATTAAAGACATGATCGAAGACTACGAGAAGCTTTTAAACGATGCTATTTCCGGTAATCAAGAGTTGTTTATAACCACAAAAGAAGCTCAAAACTCATGGGAATTTATCGACTCTATTATAGAGGCTTGGGACAAAAACTCAGTTAAGCTCTATAATTATGAACAAGGCTCAAATGAAATCTTGGCGAAACCTTCATTTTAAAACAGGTCTTTTGAGCCAAAAAATATGACTGCACTGCCCAAAAAACAAATAGGAATAATTGGTCTTGGAAAAATGGGGGAAGCTATCGCTCTTCATCTTAACGAACAAGGTTGGGAAGTAAGTGGACATGATTCATTTTTAAAAAAAGCAGCGCTTCTTGAAGACTCAGGTATAAAAAGCTGTAAGACTGTTAAAGAACTTGTTGTGTCTTTAGATAGACCGCGAACAGTTTGGGTTATGGTTCCAGCCGGAGAACCAGTACAACAAGTTATGTTTGGCCCTCAAGGACTAATCCATTATTTAGAACCAGATGACATTGTTATTGATGGTGGTAATTCATACTTTGAAGATTCTGTAGTTACAGGAAAATTACTCTTTGAAAAAAAGATAAATTTTCTTGATGTCGGTGTGTCGAATGGTACAGAAGGAGCAAGACACGGGGCCTGCTTAATGGTCGGCGGACATAAAGAAGTTTACTCGCATCTTGAAGAGCTCTTTAGAGATCTTGGTATTCAAAATGGTTATGCGCACCTTGGACCAATTGGCTCCGGGCATTTCATTAAAATGATACATAACGGTATAGAATACGGTTTTATGCAAGCAATTGCTGAAGGCTTTGATGTAATAAAAAATAGCAAAGAATATAAGTTTGACCTGTGGCAAATTGCCAATCTTTACAATCACGGATCTCTGCTTGAATCAAAACTCATGGAGTGTATGGGAAAAGCATTTGATAAATTCGGCAATGAACTTGCAGAAATTGAAGGAAAAGCAGTAGGACTTGGTGAAGGTGAGTGGACAAAAAACTACGGAGAAAAGGTAAATGTAACTACACCAGCAATCAAAGCAGCTCTTGACCTTAGAGAGGAGTCAAGACAAAGGCCTAATTTTCAAGGCAAGATAATTATGGCGCTTAGAAATGTTTTCGGAGGTCATCCAATTAATCCATGAATTTTAACTACAGCCACTGCCAAATAAAAGATCACGCCATCAAAGCTTCTGTTATATTACTTAGTGATTACAAGAACTACCTTCTGTCATTAAGGAACGAACAAAAATATGAAGTTCCACAAAGCAGTATTAGACTTCCATTTGACGAGGAAAATATCTCATCGGTAATAGAGCTCAAAGAAAAACTAGTATCAACTGCTCTTAAATATGTGGTTGTTGTTGGAATTGGAGGTTCAAACCTTGGTGCTAAAGCAGTATATGATGCGCTTTTTGGCTATGGGGATATCTTTGAAGAAGACCGTCATCCAAAAATCGTTTTTCTTGAAACTTTAAATGCAGCTTATACAAAAAAGGCTTTAAAAAAGCTCTCGCACGAAATTAAGCATGAGGATGAGATCATAGCAGTTATAATTACAAAATCAGGTACTACAGCTGAAACTCTTGTTAACTATGAGATATTAGAAGAAGCAATTCCCCTTGTTAAACAAAGAACGGTGTATATCGCAAACGAAGACGCGCCGTTAACTTTCCTTGCAAGAAAAAGAGGACTACCCCACTTGGTAATTCAAAAGCCGGTATCAGGAAGGTTTTCGATATTTTCACCAGCCGGTCTATTCCCTCTAGCATGTGCCGGCATTGATGTCATTGACCTCCTTGAAGGCGGCATGAGTGCAATTGAAGATCATCTCGTATCAGACAGTATAGCTATTTCTGCTAACTCAATTCTCGCGCACTACCGTAACGGTAAAATTATTAATGAAAATTTTTTCTTTGACTCTCGCCTTGAATCTATGGGAAAGTGGCAAAGACAGCTAACAGCCGAAAGTCTTGGAAAAGAAAGTATTTTTGGTGCAAGAGAAGGTATTAACCCATCATTTAGTATTGGAACAACTGATCTTCATTCAATGTTCCAGTTGTTTCTTGGAGGACCTCAAGTAAGATTCTTTAATCTTGTTAACATAGCTCACCTTGAAAGAAATTCATTCTCAAAAGCTAATATTACAAACACTAAGATAAACAGCCACTCTGATACCGAGCTCCTAAAAGACATCTATAGAAATTTTAAAAATACTTTCACAGAAAAAGGCATTCCATTTACGGAGCTTGTGCTTGATAGTGTTTCCGAAAAAGAACTTGGCGCATATATGCAGTTTAAAATGATCGAAACCATGTTTCTTGGTAAGCTCTTACAGGTAAATGCATTTGATCAACCAAATGTCGAAAGTTATAAAAAACAAACCCATGACCATATTTGATATATCCCTACCTCTTAAAAACGGCATGATTGTTTACCCAAACAATCCTGATTTTACACTAGAAAAGATGTCAACTGGCCACTCGACTATCTCAAAAATAACCATGGGAACTCACACTGGAACACACTTTGATTTTCCAAAACACGTTATAGAGGACGGCAAATCGTCCTCCGATTTTTTTGAACATAACCAAATCTTTTTTCAAGAATGCCAAGTGCTTGACATGACTGACGCTGTTGACAAAATAACCGATGCAGATTTAAAACAAAAACAAATAACAACAAAAGTTGTTTTGCTAAAAACTAAAAATTCTCTTACTGGCTATGAATTCTTCCGTGAAGATTATATATATCTGGATAGAAGCGCAGCCCAATACCTTGACCAGCTTAATCTACAGATTGTTGGTATTGATTTTCTTTCAGTCAAACAAGCAGGGAGCGTTGATAATTCGGCACACACTGTGCTTCTTAAAAAAGATATTTTAATCCTCGAGGGTATAAATTTAGCTAGTGTTGAAGAAGGTAATTACTTTTTTTGTGGTTTCCCGCTAAAAATAGCGGGAGCTGATGGAGCCCCCGCTAGAGTTGTTTTAATAGATCAGTAATTTGTTAGAGATAGTCTCTAAGTCTTTTACTTCGTGACGGGTGTCTTAATTTTCTTAATGCTTTAGCCTCAATCTGTCTGATTCTTTCTCTTGTTACACCAAACTCTTTACCAACTTCTTCAAGAGTACGAGATTTACCATCTCTAAGACCAAAACGTAACTCAAGAACTCTTCTTTCACGGGGATTTAGAGAGTCTAAAACATTAACGATATGTTCTTTTAACAATTCATGACTTGCAGAATCAAATGGCGAGAGGGTAGATTCATCAGGAATAAATTCTTTAAGTCGGCTGTCTTCTTCTTTACCAACGGTAGTCTCAAGTGAGGTTGTTTCTTGAGATATCTTTTCTATCTCATTTGCTTTTGCTGAATCAATTCCCATTTCTTTTGCAATTTCATCTGGAGTTGGATTTCTTTCAAGTTCTTGTTCAAGCTTTCTTTGAACTCTCTTGTATTTGTTCATTGTCTCGATCATGTGAACTGGAATTCTAATTGTTCTTGCCTGGTCGGCAATTGCTCTTGTGATTGCTTGTCTAATCCACCAAGTTGCATATGTTGAAAACTTAAAACCTCGTCTCCAGTCAAATTTTTCAACAGCTCTCATGAGCCCCATATTGCCTTCTTGTATAAGATCTAAAAAGAAAAGTCCTCTTCCCATATGTTTTTTTGCAATAGACACAACAAGCCTAAGGTTTGCTTGTGTCAATCTATCAGCTGCCAGGTCGCATTCTCTTTTAGTAACTGTTTTTGCAAAAGCTTTTATCTCTTTAATAATAGTTTTATCAAGCTCCATCTCTTTTGATAGCTGGAGATCCGTTGGAGCTTGTCCCAGTTTCTTATTAAGTCTAGCTGTTAACTCAGCAAGCTTCTTGGCTTCTGCTTTTCTAGCATAATCTACTTCTTGTGCTGCGTTGAGAAGACTAACTTTACCAATTTCTCTAAGATACATCCTGACAGGATCAGCAAGAACTGCCTTATCCATGGAAAGTTTGGAAATGTCTATCTCTTCTGTAAGTTTTAAATCTTCTGCTTCTTCAACCGAATCCACATCAAATACATCAACGCCAGAATCTATCAATTTCTCATAAAGAGAATCTAGAGACTCCAGGTCATCCTCTGCTTGTGGGAATAATTCAAATACCTCAGCTTGAGTAACGTAACCTCGTTTTTTGCCTTGTGCAATGAGTTTTTTAAGTGGAATGTCAAAAATAGTTTGTTTGTCGCCTTCAGTTGCTTTTTTAGTCATATTTAAACTCGCAAACAATTATATACCTAATATGCTGTGTTAGGCTAGGCGGCCAGATAATTGCTTAAACCTTTGTAAAAGGTCTTTAAGTTCTTCCGAATTTTTATCTTTTTCGGCTTCTTTAATTTTTTTAGCAACTTCTTTAAGCTCTTTTTTGACTTTTTCTTTTTTCAAACGCTTAAAGGTTTTTTCTACTTCCAGCAAAAAGGCGCTATCGTCATCTTCCGCTTTTCCTAAGTTTGTTAGGTATAACTCTTTAAGTAGCCCAGCGACTTGATCATCAAATCGCGATACGAAATGATTGATATCAATCTTTCGTTTCCTACCTATAAGGTAGCTTTTAAGCTCAGTAAAGACACTTTGCAAGATTTCAGACGAGAAATCTTTTTTTGCTAGTTTGTATGTTAGGGCCTGCGCAGTTCCCAACGGCGCTTTTATTATAAGCGCGAGCATATATTCCTCTAACGGGAATTCACTAGTTTTATCATATATAGGAGCTTTGTCAATGGTAGGACCTGTCTGCTTATTTTCGGGCAACTTTGTCTCAGCTGAGGGGCTCGTTAAGGCTTGTTTAACAACATCTTCAGACAAATCAAGGCTTTCTGATAATGTCTTGACGTTAGAATCAAAGATGACAGGGTTCTGGGTTTTTGACAAGTAAGGGGCAACATCTTGTAGAATCTGATTCTTTCCAAGATAACTATGTTTATCGTGCCTGCTTAAAGCCATGCTGATAACAAAGTCATAAAAAGGCACAGGAGTTGAAACAACCTCTTTTGCCTTAGCCGGGTCATCATTTAAAAATTGGTCTAAATCGGTGTATTTAGCAGGCATCGGGCTAACATAAATCTCAAAACCCTCTTTTTCAGCAAGTTCTATCCCACGGTGAATTGCCATGACTCCGGCATTATCCGAGTCATAACAAAAAACAAGCGTGTTTGAATATCTTGCTAAAATCTTAAGTTGACCAGATGTTAGTGCAGTACCAGAAGACGCTACCACATGCTTAATACCGTACTTAAAGGCAGTTATAACATCCATCTGCCCTTCAACAAGAAGAATACCGTGTTTTTTAATGTCTACTTTCGCAATATTAAGCCCATATAAAAAAGCACTCTTATTAAACACCTTGGTGCTTGATGTGTTTACGTACTTTGGTTGTTCATCAAAGATAGTTCTGCCGTTAAAACCGAGAACTTTGCCATCAATTCCCGTAAAGGGAAACATCACTCTTCCTCTAAACCTGTCTATAAATCCTTGACCTGAGCTTTTAGTCAAGATCACACCAGCCTCAAGCATGTCTTGTGTTAAAAATTTCTTTTTTAGTAAGTATTGATACAATAAATCCCACTGCTTAGGGGCATAACCCAAGCTAAATGAGTCAATTGTAGCCAGATCAAGACGTCTTTTGCCTGTTAAATAATCAAGTCCGGGTTTTCCCGCAGGGTGCTTAACAAGTAGAAAGTTATAAAACTCTGCGCTTGCTTCGTTTATTTGATACAAAATATTTTTGCCTTTAAGATAATCCGGTTGCTCACGAGACACCTCAACACCTACCATCTCCCCAAGCCTCACAAGGCTATCGTGAAAATCAACACCCTCAATTTTTTGAAAAAATGAAAATATATCCCCACCTTCGCCACACCCAAAGCACTTAAAGATTTGGAGCTCAGGGGAAACCATCAAAGAGGGGGTATTTTCCCCATGAAACGGACACGAGCCTTTGTAATTGTTACCGGATTTTTTTAAACTAACGTATCTTGATACTAAATCTACAATACTTAATTTCTGTTTAATCTCGTTTACCGTGTCGTTTACCATGAGGTGGTTATAGCATGTATTGTTGCCCGTGCAAAGTAAAGGATGGGCTTACCCTGAGACACTTTTGGTGTGCCACAGCATACGCGGTTTGAAATTACTTACAATTTCCGTAGCGAGATTAGTTGATTAATGAAAGCTACCTAGATAAACTAAGCTTAATGAGCGGAATTATAAAGCTAGGTGTAGGAACTGAGAAACCGTTTAAAATAGACATTGCCACAAAAATTCTAGCTAATGAATTTAATACTGAGGAAATTAAAGTCTCCTCTTATAAAACAGAGTCAGGGGTAGCAGAGACGCCAACTAGTCTAGAAGAAACAGTACGAGGCGCGTGTAATAGAGCAGAGTTGGTTTTAAATAACAGTCCACAAACACATTTTGGCGTTGGTCTTGAAGGCGGTGTTTACTTTGATGGAAACAGCTTCTATTTAATAGAAGCTGCTGCTATTTCTATAAAAATGGGGGAAGGCTTTTGCTATACCGAATCTGGTGTATCTGAGGCTGTGGAACTTCCTCAAGAGATGATCCCTAATATCAAAAATGGCGTGCCTTTAAGTGCAGTAACTCTTGAGTATCTGAAGTCGATACACATCGAAGTCACCATCGACGACATACAAAAAAACGGAACGGCTTTCTACCTTACGCAAGAACAGATAACAAGAGACTCTATGATGACACAGGCGTTAAACTCTGCAGTAATGAAGCTAGATAGAGGTCTTGAAGCACGTAAACCTTGAGGTATTTTGGTGTGCCCGGAGGGACTCGAACCCCCGATCTCAGCGTTCGCAACGCTGCATTCTATCCTCTGAACTACGGGCACAAAGTCAAACAAAGGGATTATACCAAACAATTGCGGAATTAAATCTTAGTTACACTTATCAGGTAGGTTATTTGTTGACCAAAAATTTATTGAGAAAATTACGGTAAAGCTTGTCTGCAAAATCTTCGGGTGGTTTTTCAAGAAAAGGTAAAAACTGATTAAGTGCGTCTTTCACCTGTCCAGCAGTCTCGGCAGGAGTAAACACAAAAAGGCGTGACAAGCCTTCTGACTTTAAATCAAGATTAAATAAAACATGGTCGCCTTTGTTAAGTAAAAAGAAATACCTAAAACTATCCCAAGGATGAAAATCCCCTGCATACTCAAGACCTAGATTTGTAACTGAATACTTAACCTGTTCTGCAGGAGTTGCTGAAATAACGTAACTGATAAAGATAACAACAAGTACTGCGATGATAATTATAAATTCTTGTAAAATGAGTAGCAGTACCAAAACTACAAAAGATAAGATCGTTATAGATCTCATAAACTTCTCATTTTTTGCAGAGCTAGGAATTTTAGATAGTCCAGTCCACTCAAGTATAGTCTCTTTTTTAAACGAGCCTCTTGAGCCTTCAGCAGGTACTGCTTGGGTCGGTGGAAGTATTCTTGCGTCAGGCTCTGGAGTATACTTGGAATTCCCCAAACCCACTATGTTTTTAAAATCTAGGTTTTCAAACAATGTCATGTGTACTTAATAATGAACTCTAACCTACATTTGGCGGAGGGTACAGGACTCGAACCTGTGGACGGTTTTATCCGTCACGGATTAGCAATCCGCTGCATTACCACTCTGCCAACCCTCCATCTTTTGGGCAGGTACAGAATTATCTTGTATTATAGTACCTTTTTGGAAAGTGCAAAGCAATTTACCATTTCTGCCCCTGCAAGGAATAGGGCTTTTGCAGCCATTAGAAAGGTGCCACCTGTTACACAAATATCATCAACCAGAAGAACAGAAACACCGGTAAGCTCGGCTCCTTTCTTCACACTAAAGGTGTCCTCAAAGACTTGAGGTCGCTTAATCCTGGGGTTTTCTACTGAGTTTATGCTACCTAACCTCTGAAGCAGCGACATGTGGAACTTAAGCCCGAATTCGTTGGAAATAGCTCTTGCGATCAACTCACTTTGGTTAAACCCTCTTTCTTTCATGACAGTTGTTGATAGAGGTACCGGGACTACTAAATGACTTGAGTAAAGATAGCCTGCTTCCGCACAAAACCTACCTGCTCTCCTAGAGAGAATTTTCAATGAATAAAATTCGGCTTGTTTGCACTTTGATGCTATAACCACATCTTGTACTACCCCTTCATATAAAAAAGCGCAAAACAGGTTTAACGGAAAGTGTGGTTGATAGCAAGTCACATGCGTTTTACCGTCAATTGAAGGCAAACCACACACAATACAACTAGCTGTAGTGCATGGCTTGATCTTACCAAGGCATGCTTCACATACTCCAAGGGCTCTCGTACCACAAACAGAGCACTTGGGTAAAAGTAACGCGTTAATGAGCTTTTCCATGGCTTATCCACACAAGGTGAGGTGCTTTTAGCAACAGGCTATGGGCACTTCTTGATCTCATAGTATACCTATTATGTATCCTATAACATATTATGACGACTACTATTAATAGATTTGACCTGAAGGTGTAAACTAACAAGGTGAAAGCTGTACCTGTAGGTAAAATTAAGGAAATTCTTAGCGCTTCTAAAAGTGCTGTGAAGCTTATTTATAATGCAAACAGACTTGGGTTTGTTGTGCGAGTAATAGCCGGAACGCTAAGTTCTCTTACTCCTCTTGTTACAGCCTATTTTGCAGCCACTCTCCTTGATAGATTGATTGATGTTATAAGAGATGGGCAGGATACCGATTACACAGCTGTCTACACTAATGTTGGTTTACTCATTGTTCTAATACTAATAGGCAACATTGTTTCGAAGTTAACTACACTTGCATACCAAAAAATGGCGCTATTTCTTGACTTCTATATGGACAAGTTGTTAATGGAAAAGATTTCAGGACTCGATATCCCTTTATTTGAAGACCCTAAAACAAACAACGAGATCACAAAGATGAGCAGGAATGCTTATAAAGTTATAGATTTAACAAACTCAGTTGTCTTTTTAATACCTGATATTGTTATCCTCGCTATCTCAACATTAATATTCTTAAAACTTAGCCCTGTAATTGTTTTCATTGTCTTTATAACTACTCTTCCAGGATTCTTTGAAAATATCGTGTACGGCAAAAGAGTCTGGGGAATCTGGGATACGAAGACTGAAATTGTAAGAGACTATAACAATAACTACAGCTATTTGACTGTTGATAAATACATTGGAGAGCTTCGCATATACAACTTAAAAGATTTTGTGTTTACAAGAGCAGTTCGATTATATGAAACTTTTTTAAAAGAACAGCTACTAGTTGAATCAAAGAGATTGAATGTGGGTGTTTTGTTCTCTGTAATTAGTGCTGTAGGTAATGGTCTTGTAATTTTAATTATTAGCTTTATGGCAATATCTCTTAAGATAACAATTGGTAGTGTTTCTTTTTACATCCAAAACGCAAGAAGCTTTGCAAATGCCGTTGATGGCATGTACCTGCGAACTTCTCAAATAATCAGCTATTCTATTTTTGTTAAAGACTTTTTTGCACTTTTATCTGTTGAGAATAAGATATTACCAGGTTCAATACCTCTCCCTCATAGCGATAAACCACCTTTAATTGAATTTAAGAATGTCACGTTTGCATATCCAAACACATCAACTAATGTTCTTGAAAACTTTAACCTCGTTATAAAACCTGGGGAGCATCTTGCAATTGTTGGTAAAAACGGAGCAGGCAAGTCAACTTTAATTAAACTCTTAATGAGGTTCTACGAAGTAGATGATGGGGATATATTCATTAATTCAATTTCAATAAAAGATTTGAACCTCACCGATCTATACTCCCACATAGCCACACTTTTCCAAGTCTTTAATACCTACCATTTTGATGCAAAAACTAACATTGGTATTGGTAATCTCGCCAAGATTGATAGTTTAGAAGATATATACGAAGCATCGGAAAAATCAGGTGCTGATGACTTTATACAGAAGTATGAACATAAGTACGATCAAGTTCTGAGTAAAAAGTTCACAAACGGAATCGAGCCTTCACACGGTCAGTGGCAAAAGATTGCTTTAGCAAGAGCGTTCTTTAAGGATGCTGAAATATTAATTCTTGATGAGCCGACAAGTGCTATTGATCCAAAAGCTGAAGCAGAGATATTTGAGCGCCTCTTCACTTTTGCACAAGACAAAAGTGTCATTATTATCTCTCACAGATTCTCAACCGTAAGAAATGCAAAGGTTATAGTAGTTCTTGATGAAGGGAAGATAGTTGAAAAAGGATCACACGAAGAGTTAATGGAAATTGATAACGGAATTTATAAAACAACTTTTGAGATACAAAAAAGAGGTTACGAGTAAGTAACGTAACAAAACAAACATCAAGCCCACAAACTAACGAGTGATATAATTCCAAAGACTGGGCCTGTAGCTCACCTGGTAGAGCGCTGCATTCGCATTGCAGAGGTAAGGGGTTCGATTCCCCTCAGGTCCACCAATTCTACTAATGTCTCACTTACATAGGGGATCTTAGATGCAACATTGATACAGTGTGACAAACATTACAGCAGTATTAAACCATGAAATATATAAATATAGTTAAGCCAGAGCATCAAGTTACTTTACCAAAAAGCGACAGAGATTCGCTCAACATTAAAATACGCCAAAAGGTTAGAAAAGGAATGGAAAAAAGCTATACAAAAACAGCTCATACACCAGACATCACTACTATCGCAGGTTTTCTAAAAAATAAAGTCAAGCAACCTGGTAATATTTTGGACGGTCGTGAAAGCCTAGAATTAGATTACAATAGTTTTTAAGAAAAACTATGAAGACCAACGAGATTACCTTCTGTGTCTTTGATGTGTGCTATAAACCCTGGATCCCCTAGTGAGAATTTAGGATTTATAATAGTTCCTCCTGCGCCAACAACTCGCGATAAAACCTCGTCAAGCTTCCCGTCACAATTCAAATACACTCTAGAACCGTCACTGGAAGGAACAAAGCTCGGATCTGGTAGAACAAGATCCCCTCCAACCCCAACTTTCATATCCCCTTCCATTGGAAAGAAACCTATGGTTTTACCCATAAACTCATTAACTCTAACTTCTTCTCCGAGAATCTCTGAATAGAACTTTACCGCTCTATTGAAATCTAAAGTTGGTATATCAAACCATGTTATTGCATTTTTCATAGTTAAAATTATATCAGAGAATAAATTAGTAGTATAATAGGCACATGAATGAACAAGAACTAACACAACAACTAACAAGTACTAAAAATATGGTTATATTTGCTCATCTCTCAGCCTTCCTTGGTTTTGTATTCCCACTTGGGAATGTATTTGGTCCATTAACTATCTGGCTCATAAATAAAGAAGATCAGACTGTAATACAACATGCTAAAGAAGTACTAAACTTTCAAATTAGTTTTTCAATCTACTGGATAGTTGCAGCCTTCTTAGCTGTAATATTAATAGGCTTTCTAGTAATGCCTGTCATCTTTCTGATCCAAGTTATTGCAACAATTAAAGGCGCGACAGAAGCAAGTGATGGTAAACTATATAACTATCCCATGAAGTTTAAGTTCTTCTAAAAATATGGGTAGTGAAGAACAAATACAACCGGTAGAAATAACAGCCGGTTCTTATAATCATATACTACAAAGCGACCCCAAGATTCTTGAGCATGAAATATTCGGGCCTATACTAAAGAAACCGGAAAGCGGCATCTGCTGGGCAGCTTCAACTGCTATGGCCGTTGCATCTCTGACAGGACAGGATAGCTATACAGTACTATCAAAAATTGGTAAGTTAGTGTACGAAACAGTACCTCAAGACTTTGCAACAATCCAAGAAGAAATGAGAGAAAAATACGGAAATGAGCTTGCAGTACCTTTCATACAACACAGTAGGATGGGTATGGTATCCCCGTCAGGAGGCCTAGAGCCCTTCTTCCTTCAAAACTATCCAGCACAAACAGCAAAGCTATTTGAATACCTTATAGGTAAATATATTACCGGAACCGAGTCTATAGAAGTTAAAATACCTCCAAGACTGTCTCTCCAACACGAAAGCTACGACTTACTCAAAGAACTAGCCACTTACTCAAGCAAAAGAGTAGCAGTACTAAGAGTTGTAAATAGCCACGTCACGATTGATTCTTACAGAACAGCAAATCATATGGTTTTTATAGGTGGGGTAGTGCTCGGCAGCAATGTTCCTGTTACCGCAAGACTTAGCGACCCCAATGCACTAGAGCCTGTCTGGCTAACAAGACCTGAGTTTGATGATCTTATTCAGGGCACGGGTTTGACTTTCAGAAGAACTATAGGCGGATCCTCGTCAATGAGGAGGCAAGATAACACACCAATCATTTGGTTTGAAAAAAAGAAGGATTAGGACTCGTCTACTTTAGGCAAAGAGTTGTATGCATCCAGTACTGTTTTAAGAGCTTTATCTACACTTCCTATATCACGAAGTATTCCACCAGCTGCGTTTTTGTGTCCTCCACCACCAAACTTCTCAGCTAAAGGCACTATATTTACATCCCCTTTGGATCTCAAGGAGAGACTAAATGTTCCAGGAGCATCGTTCTTTTCTTTCAAAAGAAAAGCGATCTTCATTGTTTTAATCTTAAAAAATAGATCTACAGGAGATGCATCAAACTTTTTAGTTAAGTCGATCCCGGCTTCTACCTGATCCTTTATTATTAGGGTAGAGTAAACAAGACCAAGAGCCTCATCGATATGCATATTTTTATACACAAGTTGTATTATTTTTGTTTCATCGATTGACTGCGCAAAGTGGTAGGTAAATAAAAAGTGACCATATGGTTTAGGACAAAGTTCTAGTAACTTTGAAACTGCATGAAAATCGCTTGGGAATGCTTGCTGTGTGGTGAAGAATTGACTATCGCTAAATATACCAACAAGCATTAATTCTGCTTCGGCAGGACTTGGTTCCACCTCAGCCTCTTCCAACAACTTATATAGAATTGAGCTCGTGGAAACCGATTGCATCACATAATATAAATCTCCAAAACAAGGATTACTCTCAATGTGATGATCTATACTAATAGTTTTCATGTGAAAAGGAATCTCAAACTTACCAGTATCAGAAACTCTATGTGCTAAGTTAGAATCAGAAAACAGCATAAGGTCATAACCCGAAAAATCAAAATCATCAGGAAGAACTTCTAGCTCAACAGGGAACGAGCCTAAAACAGCTGTAAGATTAGCTTTGTACTCCTCTGTAACCTTATGTGCATAAGTTAATTTAATTGTTTTATTAAAGAGTCTTTTAATAACACAATAAAGAGTGAGGGCTGAACAAAAGGCGTCATAATCGTATCTTTCATCTATACAAAGAATTATATTATTAGCACTCCTGATGGTACTTAGTATCTCTTCTGCTGTAGTGTTTGTTTTAAGCATGTGGAGATTATACCTCATGAACAGGATTAAGTTTAATGTACTTTTGCCCTACGTAACGGTAAAATAGGCAGGAGATGGAGGAGTACCGAAGTGGTCATACCGGGCTAGTCTCGA
Organism: uncultured Candidatus Saccharibacteria bacterium; assembly: GCA_964540135.1. Lineage (GTDB taxonomy): Bacteria > Patescibacteriota > WWE3 > UBA101185 > UBA10185 > CAZCAQ01. Next base: position 29,759 of record CAZILK010000007.1, read on the forward strand.
AAACTAAGCGTGGCGCAAGCTGCACGTGGGTTCGAATCCCACCTCCTCCGCCAAATCTCAAGGTTAAATTTATGACACAAATTCTTTAGTCCCCCCCCCCTTAACACTATAAACTTAATCTTCAAGATGGTATTATTTTTTTATGGATTTTAAACCAGGTATTTACCAGCATTATAAAGGCAATAAATATTTGGTTATTGGTGTTGCAAAACACAGCGAAACTCTTGAAGAGTTAGTTTGCTATATCCCTTTATATGAGAACAAAGAAAGCAAAATATGGGTACGACCTCTTGCTATGTTTATGGAGGAAGTAGAAGTTGATGGGATTAAACAGCCAAGATTTACATTCATCAGCAACTATTAATAATGGTTTACAGTCTATCGTTTTGGATAGGTGTTTAAATTACGCAGGCATCAAAATTAATCTATGAAAAACATTAAATTAATTGTGCTCTTGTTAATATTTGGGCTTGTTCTAATTGAAACTAAAACACATTTTACCCAGACGATAGTTAGTAAATATGTAGTTAAAAACTACTACTATTACTTTGTTTGTGAAAACCTTCCTGATTACAAAAAGGTGAAAGATACTGTTAATAAAAATAAAAGTATTGTGAACGAACTTATTGTTACTGCATCTAAACCATACTTTAAAACTCTAGTAAAACCTGTTTGGGATGGGAATAGTATTACCGGTGGAAAAGAATTCTTAATCTCATTTGATATTAGAGAAAATAAGTATTGTCCTGGAAAAGCTGATATTCTAATTTCTTATCCCGGAGAGCAAGATAGGAAAGTTATCGAAGGCTATCTTGATAACAATGAATTTTTTGACATACCGGTCAGATTTGATAATAACTAGGCCGTCTGGAAGTAGCTAAGACTACCGTCTTTAAGATTTACAATTCGATCAATCCCAACCATCTCAACAAAATACCTGTCGTGTGATACAAGCAAAACTGCTCCATTAAATTTACGAAGTGATTCCTCAATAACCTCTTTTGTTTCAATATCCAAATGGTTATCAGGCTCATCGAGTATCAAAAGATCGTAGTTTTTATTTGCAAAAATACTAAAAGCAAACCTTGCTCTTTCTCCAGGGCTTAGCTGAAATATTCTTTTTTGAAGTGCTTCTTTTTCAAACAAAAATTTTCTTAAATAACCATATGCCTGTGCAAAATAACATCCTGTTTGCTCACAAAACTCAGCAAGAACCGTATTATCCATATTAAATTGAACCTGAGTTTGTGAGAAATAACCCACACTTACATTCTCACCAAGCTTTAGCTCCCCGCTATTCCAGTTCTCAAACCCCGTTATCATTTTAACAAGAGTTGTTTTCCCTGAGCCATTAGGTCCATAAAGCCAAATCTTCTCTTTCCCGCGAAGCTCAAAGTCGAGATTCTCAAAGACCTTTTTTTCTCCGTAATACTTAGTAACATTATCAAGTCTCACAATAAGTTTATTAGCGTGTGCCTCTGTCTCAAAATTAATCGTGCTGATCTTTTTACTTACATACTTTTCTTTTTTATTCCCTTCAACCTCACGCTCAATTCTTTTTTTAACAGCTTGGATTGCCTTACCCCTTTTACCTGATTTTATCTTTCGGGTATTCTCAAGTAACTTCTCAAGATGTGCCTTATGTTTTAAAAAGAGCACATACTCTTGGTCCCATTTATCTATAAGCTTAAGCTTCTCTGTTTTGTAATTATCGTAGTCCCCGACAAAGCGTAGAATCTTACCGTTTTCAATCTCCCAAATTTCATCAACTGTATTATTTAGAAACTGTCTATCATGAGATATCATAACAACAGAAGCTGGAAGTCGACGAATATAATCCTCAAACCATAATATTCCCTCAATATCCAGATGGTTTGTTGGCTCATCAATAAACAGTGTTGTTGGTTCAGTAAGTAGGGCCTCAATTAATTTAACTTTCATTTTCTGCCCCTCACTTAAAGTGTGAAGGTTTTGGTACGGATCAAAATTGTGGAAATTTAACTGTCCTGCAATAACTTCAATTTTATAAAAATCCCACGCAGCCTCAAGCTGTTTTTCCAAAAACTCCCCCACCATCTCATCTGGTAAATCAAACTCTTGAGGGATATAACCAATAACTTCGTTTTGAAAGTTAATGTTACCTTTTGTTACCTCCTCAACACCGTTAAGTATTTTAAAGAGCGTAGTTTTCCCACAGCCGTTTTTACCAACAAGCCCAATCTTTACATTACCAGATATAGTAATATCGGCATTCTCAAACAAGACTCTGTCCCCATATGCTTTCTTTAGGTCTTTGGCTGTAATCACAGCATTCATTGTATCAAATGCCGGCTTATTAGCGTTAGTGCTGAGCTCACAAGCACTACCGTTGAAATTGTCAAAAATAAGGCATATATTATTAGGGATGCAAGCTTATGTTAATACATACAACGCAAATCAAGTAACCGATTGGCATATAAAAATACCGCTCATTCTTTCCTTTTTCAGAGCTAAAGGAGCGCTATCCGAGATGACTGCAGTAAAGTTATCAAAGCTGGATATAGTGGAATCAGGTCTGTTTGGTTCCGAGTCCAGAGTAACAAATACTGGGGTGCTTAAGTCTTACAATTTTGTACATGTAACATTCGATGGCAGATACTGGCTTGATGAAAAAGAACTGGAAACAAAGATTGATAGTAAATTGGATTTAGAAAAGATGTTTAAGTCAATTTTCGCACCGCTTGCGATCGTTGCGGGTGTTGTTGTAATAACTACTATGGTGTTGCCATTTCTTTCCGAGATTATTGCTTTTCTTTCAACATATAATATTTCCTTTTAGACTCATCTAATCTTTCAAGAGAGTATCTAAGCACTGTTCGCGGCATTTGTTTTGAGTACTTATCTAGAAACCCAAGCAGTAACTTTTCATCACATCTTTTCCCAACCTCCCTAAGCATCCAGCCAACTGCTTTATGAATAAGATCGTGCTTATCATTTAATAGCATTTCAGCAATCTTCAAAGTCTCTTCTGCTTCTCCTTTTTTAATGTAGTTAAAAGTTGAAATAATAGCGATTCTTCGTTCCCAAAGATCTTTTGACAAAGCAAATTTATATAATAAGTCTTTTGGTTTATCGTATAAATATTCGCCAATGACATGTTCAACATTGCAGTCTACCAAATCCCAATTATTTATATACTTTGTATTTTTAATAAAAATATTAAATATCTTCTTTTTTACGCTATCTTCTTTTGCATGCTTAAACTGGTAAACCAGTATTTGGAGAGCGATCATCCTCTCCTCGTGGTACTTAGATTTTAATAGTTCTAAACAACCAGAAAGCGGTAGCTCTCTGTATTTCTTAACAATCTCTCCAACCTGAGCAGATACAAGTCCTAGGAATATATCTCCCTCACCGTATTGCCCTACACCGGTTTTAAAAAACCTGAGCATATTACGCGCTTTTGTCGGGTTTTTTAACGCTCGAGTAGATTTAACTAGATCTTTAAGTAAGCTGTTTTCTTTTGTCACGGCGACATTTTACCACCCTCTTTGAGAGTTACACACTATATATTGATTTGTAAACTCCAAATAAGGTACTATCAGAGCATGACATTAAATGTAAGTTGGACAGGAGAAAGAGGCAATTTCCCAGTCCCAGAACTAAGGCCTTTGACTAATTCGGGCACACAGGAAACAATTCGCTCTGGGGAAGAAATAAGAAATTCGCTTGAGGAACTACGAGGTACAGTGGAAATTGCAACTGAAGTAGCAACAAACCACCAAAAAACAACAAATGAATTACTTGAAGAGCTTGTTAAGGCAAATAAGGGGTACAATACTGCAGGGGGACATCAAAACACGAGTGATGTTCAATTTAGTCTCGTCGCACCTTACACCCGTGGAGGCGAAGCTCCTATTGGAGACTCGATCTCGCGCGGTAAGGCTATCAATCCTCAAGGAATTAAAGATGCGCTTGATCAGGTAATCAAACAGGACGGCTTGTCATTAAACGATCTGGGTAATATTGAACCAGCGCTATCACTGTATCTTAATGAAATAACTGGACTGATTGATGAAAGAGATAAAGTGGCAAGCCGGATACTAACTACTTGGGAAAATCAAAACGGTCATGCTATACACGGATCATTTGCATTAAGCAGACTCGGGTCCAAAATACACGATTACGCTGAGTCCTCAGCAAAAGATAGACAATCATTGGAAGATACCAAAACTAAAGCCGCCGAACTATTAGAAGGACTTAAAGCAGTGTTTGCACCTGAAAAGGATCAAGCGCCAAGCACATCTGAAAAGTAGTTTAGAAGTTTTCAGCACCTAGCTACCCACAACATCCAACCACTCTTGATCTTTATTTTCCCAATTAGTGGATCTATCAGCTTAGTTAACAACTAATGCACGAAGGCGTATATCGCACGAAATTAACGGTGCAGGCTATTCCCTCTTAAATGCATATACCGCAGTTTTATTTAATTTTGGTGGAGATGAGGGGAATCGAACCCCTGTGTTGAAAACCGCAATACACAAGTTTACAAGCTTTAGCTAAATTATCTTAGAAAGTAGGGTTTTAGCTCTACCCTAAACTCTTTTGCAAACACTTTGGTTTACGCTAACTGCGTTTGGTAGACAGTTCGTGTTAGTACAATCCACCTCATTCCGGCCTTATAAGACCTGGTTACCCGATCCGGAATACAGGCGACAGATCTTCGCCTAATTTAATTTAGACGAAAGCCATTGCTGGCACATTTGCTGGTTTATTTGCAATTATATTTTGCTTAAGGATTAACAAGCTCTAAGCCGCTTGGCTTGCTCACATATATTGGAAATTCAGTCAAATCCTGTGCATCCCCAGTTGTTAAGGTACAGACGGATTTTAGCAGTTCAAGCCGGCAAGTGCAAACTATACTTTGAAACTTAAGAAATCCTCTAGAGTATCGGACTCAAGTAAGCCCTTACTCCAAGAATCTAACTTTTCTTTGTACTCGTTCAGAAAGTCGATAGTGTTCACAACCAAGCTACGGCAAGCGGCAAAATAAGACTCCGTGGTAATTGCTTCAATATTAAGCCTACTAACAGTCATATACAGCTTCTTAAAATCTTTCGGAAGTTTTGGTAGTGTATAGTGAGCGTCCAGATATACATTTTCGGACTTAACGGCAATAGGCCCGTTAATCTCAATCACAATACGGCGAACATGTTCTGCAAGTTTAGTCCCGTAGTAAACCATTTCAGCAAAATCTCCTTTTTGTTCCCATTTTTTAATACGCAAAATTAGTTCAAAAAGCTTCCCAAAGCTTTTGTGAATTGTCTTATCCTTCGGTTCACGAGTGTATTTTAAGTTGGAATAAAAAGCCATAAGGTTGTCGTAAGTCGTTTTATCACCAGATATAAACTTTGTTTCGGGTATAAACTCCTTCATCCATAAATACACCTCGTCATCAACCTTGGAATCATCTATTAAAATCTCATCGTATTTGAAAAAGTAAATGCTTAACAGTCGTAGCTTATTCTCAAGTTTAATAATTTTGAAATAAAATCTTGAATGGGAAACAGAACCATCTACACACGCTGTGTAGTCAATGTCGCTTAAGTCTGTGAAACTACCCCGAGCAAAACTCCCGCCTAAAAATACGAGAAAGTTTTCTGAATGCAGACTTCTAACTACTGAGGTAACGTGATCATTAAGATCTTCTATACTAGTGAACCGCTCAGTCTGCATAAGGCAATCTTATTCTTTCGCCACTAACTGCGCAACTAAATAAACACATCTCTGAATGTGTGCTCTTATCTGGGTATCAAAGTATGGTGTCTTTTGCGGCGGATCCCCTTGTGCAAGGTTGTCACAAATCATAGTAAAAATACCTAGTAAAGCAGTTTTGTTATCAATATATCTGGCGTCCAAAAAAGCCTTAAAAGCAGAACTAAATTCGATGTCACCACCCCATCCATGTGCAGACTCTTCAATATACTGCTGATCTATCCAAGAGTATACAGAAAGAATAATCTTTGTCATATTGACATCTACGCCATTAAGACCAAAGTAACCGGCTAATGCATCGAAACCTGGTATAGCTTCGCCTCCTTCCAAAAAAAATGTTTGCAATTTAGCCTGTGCTTCCTCTTCAGTACCGTCAAAGTGAGACACACCGGCTAACAAGTTTAGTTTTTTACCTTTTCCAGCTTTACTATAAGGAACATCGGTGACGGACAGATTAACAAAAAACGCCTTCTCAATATCATGCAGCTGAGCTGCAGTAACAAAAGGAAGCGTGTCAGTGTCACAAAGCATTCGTCGTACACCTTCCTGCACACTATCATCTAGCACCGGTAAAATCACAGTATCCCAATGGGCAGCATTCCAAGCAGCTACATCAAGATGGGTTAGAACATCATGCTCGTGAAAAACCGGAGTCTGAGGCAAAAGGACAATCGGGCCACCTGCCAGACTTACAGCCTCTGAGTTATGAAAGGGTTTAAGAGCTTCATCTATTGGCGATTTTTCTATTAATGCACATGTTAATTCTTCCAAACCTTTAGCAAAACCGATAGAGACTGCAGGAAGAGTTTCATACGAAGGTTTTTCTGAATGCATAACTTGCCTATAAGACTCAGGAGACTAAAAGGCACTCCTCTTTAAATTCTTAAAAGTCTTCTCCGTCTCCTTTTTTATCTGCTTTTCTTTCTCAACAGCCTTTTTCTCATATTCTTTGCGACCTCTGACAACAGCCATCTCAAGCTTAACAAGATTTTTTGACAGTACTAGTGCCAGAGGAACAGCAGTTTTTCCTTTTTCGTTAAGTTCCCTGACAATTAAAAAGATCTCATGCTTTGTTAAGAGAAGCCTCCTGTCTCTAGTCTTCATTTCTTCTGTGTAATTTCCACCACTGTATTTTGAATACCTATCTATTTTGATCCCAACAGCAAAAAGTTCTCCATTCTCGTGTCTTATGTAGGAGCTCTCCATATGCCCTTTACCTTCACGAAGTGCTTTAACCTCATAGCCAAAGAGTTCTATCCCTGCATTATATTTATCTACAACATCATAATTGAAAAGGGCTTTACGATTACGGGCTAGTATCATAAAGAAACCTCAAAGACTTTTGTTCCAGCTAGAATGAAAAGTGTTTTCTCATCGCTTGAGATTGCGAAATCTCTAAATCCAGACCATTTAGTTTTGTCCTCCTCAACATACTGCTTAAGAAATGTCCCAACTTTATCAATTGTAACAACTCTACTATTCCCGATATCAGCAATATACATATTATTAATTTCAGGAGTTGTATAGATACGACCTGGATTCTTAAGCGGCACATCAAGATCTTTTATCTCAAAGGTATCTTTATTACCAGCTGTATATTTAGAAACGGTCCCTGAATTACTGAGTGTATAAATACTTATATCAATTGTGAAAGAATTAATATCCTCAAGACTAGGATCCGAAACCCATACAGATGTGGTGAAGGCGGTCCCAGCTGTATTTTTTGTATATTTATTAATCTTTCCTTTATCTACTTCGTAAACAAAATCAAGATACGGAAAAGTAAGAGCTGGATTTGGGAGTGTAAAAGTATTTGCTGCTTTAGAAGCTTCCAGATCATATACAATATAACTGTTCCCGCTGGTGAAACTAAGAGCTTTTGTTTCCTCCTCAATGCCAAGATTCTTAATTCCTGGAAACACTGTTTGTTCTGGCTCAAATTTTGATGTTTTAAGCGAGGATGTGTACAACTTTCCTGAAGCACTATCTGCAACAACAAGACTATCACCAACTAAAAAGATTTCGCTTGGGCTTGCCTTTTTATCAACTAAAGCCAGATCATAAAATAATGTAGATTTAAGTTTTGTTAAATTCAAGGCTTCATTTAAAGAGGACTCAATCTCTTTATACACTCCTTTAACCTCGGGGTTGTTTTTTACCTTTTTAACCTCGTTCTCAACGCTTTTCAAAGTTACGATATCTGTTTTAGAAAGGTTGTTTTTTGCAATTAGACTTTTACCCCTTTGAATAATATTTTTTATCTCAAGCTGCGACTTAAATTCTTCGTTTGATTTATACAACATATAAACTGAGCCAACAAAAGCTACGAAAACAAGTAAAATAAGTAAAGCGGCAAAGATTTTTTTAGAGGCTGGCACCGTTTGTGGCCTTAATTTAAATAGACCATGCTTTAGTTTAAATAATGTTTTATCCGAATCCTTTTTTATACCAAGTCCTACCTGACCTGTTGGCTGTATATCCAGTGCTTCGTTCTCAGAAAACTCAGTTGTAACATTGAACTTTAGAACTAAAGCTGACGACCTTGCCTCAAGTTCTGATTGAACTATGGCTTCGGTACTCTTAAATATCCTATCGGCAGTAAACTGCGTTAGAAAATTTCGCGTGCTTATAAATACAAAGTCAGAATCTTTAACAAGTCCTGATGCAATTGAGAAACTACCCTCTGAAATAGTATCCAGCTCCTTCAACACACCGTCCCGCATAAGATACATGCCTATATCTCCATAAGTAACAAGGTATAAAACCTCTCCCCAAACAACTGCCATCGAGATATTAAAAGTAACATCTAGTTGATTAAACTCTTTTGCAAGAGAAAAAATCTTTTCACGAAGCTCGACTGCTGCTTTTTCTAGAGGCTGAATTGGCGATGCACTTTGAGATGTAAAGTAAGTATTATGCAAAACATCATTAACAACTTTGGAAACAAGACTTGTATCAAGCTCAACCTGACCGCTGACATCATAAACTGTATAAAGTGTTCCGTGTTTAAGCTTAGAGCTCTCTTCATCTGGTTCAATACTCAAAACTCCTGAAAAGGACGTCAGCTTTTCAGGATGCGCAGGACAAATAGTCTGTACTGTAACTTCTAAATTCTTTTTCATATTAGATTGCTGCCAGTATTGTAATTAAAAGCAGCACAAGAGACGCGAAAAAATGAGCACTACCTAAAAAAGCAAACATTGGTGCCCAAAGCGTTTTGAAACCATTGTTCATAAGCTGCACCTGTCTAAGCAACACGAAAGAAAAGATAACATATAGCCCAACAAGCGGAATAAATAAATAGCCTATCAATTTAAAAAAGGGATCTAGAATAGTTAACTCAAGCATTATCTCCCTCCTTATGTAGTTTTTTCTCAGCAACTAAATCTGATATCATATCAGCGACTTTCGCAGGTTTTGGGATAAATTCAAATTCAATCTCACGTTTCTCAGCTGCAGTTTGAATAAAAACTGTTCCATAATTAAAGCTTATTTGTGAAAACCCAGTAATTGAGTGGGTAACATCCTCAACACTTCTTAAAGGAGCCTCAGTAATATTTCTATGAGTAAAGTCATAAAAATCCATGTCTACAAGCCTTTTATTAGTAACAATATTCACATTAAAAAACCAATTTAAATAATTTATAAATGTATAAAAAAACCAAAAGAAATACCAAAGTAGTGTTGCAACAAACGCAGTATCTTTTGGAAAACCTGTGAACAACGGATCGTTGGCAAACTGAAGCAGCACACTTAATAAAACAGGCGCAGTAAATATAACTACTGATAGTAAAAGCCAACGGGCATTGGTAATTAACGATCTGCGAAGCAAAAGCAGGATATGTTCACCAACATCCTCTCCATAAAAATTAGTGGAAGATGGCTTTTCCAGATAAGCGCTAAACAGCATTGACATGGCTGTATTATAACATTATTAAAATCGAATGAAACTTGATTTTCATTTTGACAAGTTAATTAAACAAGAGTATATAAAAGATGTGACTGAAACACTAACAGTTGAACAACTTAGTGAAAAGGTAGTAAATACCGGTGCAGGGAATCCAGAGGCACTTAAGCAAGCACACAACTGCCTAATTAAGGTGGAGGCTACATATAAACCTCCTAAAGACAATGAAACCGTAAGCGAACATTTGCTTAGGGCTATATGTGGACCCGCACACGAAGTAGTATAGTTACTTAATCCCTCCTAGTCTTTCTTCATCTCATACAATCTGCTTTTTATAGATATGTAACCTGGTGCTCTTAGATTGAAGACTGTTTTAAATTTAGTTCCATCTACTGATACTGATCCCTTGTTAGTTGAAAAGGTGACTTTTGAAGTTATACCATTATTCCCAACATCAGTTGAAACAGAAGATACGCTACTATAACCGCCGCCATATTTTGATGCTTTTTCTCGCATCGCTCCAAGGCTATAAGGGTCTCCTCCCCAACAGCTAGTAGTAACTGGAGAAATGCCGTCTCTTTCTTCCCCAGATCCTTTATCCCAAACAACAACTGCGTTTAAAATATCTGCCATCTCCTCCCCTGTTAACCAAGGATGTGACTTACCACATTTGTCGGAATCAAAGGTGTAGCTTTTTGAATACCATGCCCAATAAAACCAAGGCGATTTAGCTCTTTTCTCATATGCATCTCCTGGCCAACTATCCTTTTTATCCCAGCCGATGCTTTCAATGTAACCTCCTGTAGTTGATGAGTACATACCGTGGCTATCTCCAGATATAATTTCATCTTTAGTATCGTCAACAGCTTTTTTCCAGCTATCTGGGGGGTTATCGGATTTGCTTTTTGAAAATACTTGGCACGATTGCGAAGTACAAATAGACTTACCGGCTTTAACGTATCTATAGGCATATGTTCTTGCAGCAACTGCCTGAGCTTTCAGTGCTTCGGAATCCCACGAGCTTGGCATCTCGGCAAGGCCATACAAATACTTTTGAAAATCCATCTCTCCAAACCCATCTACACTAATTCTTTCTGGAAAACCATCTTTTTCATCAACATCGTGATCATAGTAAAAACTAATTATTTCTTTGTAATCTTGACCGTCATCAGCTCTCCCTTTTGCACCATACTGACTCATCCCCTTATAGTGCGAGTACGCGCCATAAGAAAAAGCTGCAAATGCAGGACTAAAAGGAGCGTCAGGTACACTCGCTGAAGGTGAATCATAATCTCCAACAGTTCCATTATCTCCACCGGATTTTGCATTTATAATAGACTGCTGTTTTTCACTTAGTTCTGCTATTTCCTCGGACAATGATTTTAAAGTGCCTTCGTACGAACTCTTTTTACTATTTAAATTAGAAAGCTCGTTTTGAGCTGCTAATTTTTGAGCATCAAGCTGGAGCTTTAAAGCAATCAGCTTTGCTTGATCTGATTCAATATCAGCTTTAATCTTTTCCGCCTCTTTTTTATCTTTTTCAAAACTACCAATCTCTGTATTGAGTGAATAAATAATTTTTATAGCATCTTCTTTAAGTGCTTTTTCAAAAGCATAACTTGCATTCGAATACTCAAAGCCATTTAAACCAGCGGTTGATGTACTTGTAAAAAATGATTCAAAAGGAGTAGGCTGGCCGGATTGATAGAATGTTCTGATCGCTCTATTTCTAACTGAAATCTTATACTTCAGTGCTGCTTTTCTATCACCAAGATTTTTTTGAATAATTGCGAGTTTTTGAGATAGCTTATCAACGGCCTCTCTAAGCTTATCTATCTCAGCTTGGGTTATAGTTGTTTTTGACGATAAATCCCCAACCTGTTTTGAGATTGCTTCTTGGTCGGCTTTAACATCATCAAGTTTTTTAGCTGTCGACTCGTACTGCTCTTCTTTCTTATCAATCTTTCTCTCAAGACATTCCGCCTTTTCATCAAGATCAGAGTAATCATCGCAGTCTTCTGCAAAAGCTGTCTTAAACAATGCTAATGACAAAAACATGAGTATAGCTATAATTAAAAGAGCATTAGGCAGTCTACGTAAGGAGGGCATGAAACGATTATACCAAATAAAACTCGTAATATTTAAAACTCACAAGTTATTGTTATTTCTTGGATGTACTTATGTCATACTAACCACTCTTAACACTAGATCTGTCGCAGTAGAGCTTTTATCTGTATCTCCGGAAAACGCTATCTGCGGACAAAAGGTCACAATTAAAGCAGGTGCACTTGATAAAACTCAAAGCTACTCGATTACTATAGCGTGCGGGAGTCTGGAGTGTACAAATCCCCCTGAATTTACACCAGTTAGCTATACAGTTCCTGCTGGCTCTGTTTCATTTCTCAAAGATGAAACATTTAAGATTGGGGAAGAATGCGATCAAGGTCTTGTTGCCGCACAAGCAGGTGAGTACACTATCAAGCTTTACAACGCAGGTATAAAAAAGGAGTTAGCAGTCCAAAAGATAAACCTTGTTTCAAATAACTCAACCGGGTGCATCCTCTCAACAGGTAAAATAGCGCAAAGCTCGGTCCCTCAACAATTTAAACTTACTGGCGCTCCTTCCTGCACCTATAAACTAAGCGTTCTAACGCCAAATGGCGTAAGGCAAACGCTGCCTGAAATAAAAACACTCGCTGATGGAGTCTTTTCAGCAAACATACCGGCAAGCTTGCTTACTATAGCCGGTACCTACAGACTTACTGGAATAGCAGATTCAACATGCACCTCTGTAACTGGAGATGCGAGAGAGTGTAAAAATGCAACATTCACAATAGGTACAGGAAGTTGTACTTTCTCAAAAGAAGACACAGCTTCCAACTGCGAGCAGTGTCCAACCAACCAAATATGCTCACTTTTGAATGAATGTACTGCCGACGAAGCTAATAAATGTAACTCAGAAAATCTTAAACAAGAAAGCGAAAATGATAAAACAGCGGAAAACTCAGTAAATGTGGTACAAAATGCCAAACTCAATATCATATTTAGATTTTTTGGCGGTAGTATATTTATGGAAGTTGGGATGATTGTTTTGTTGGTCATTTCTGCACTTATAGGGTATAAAGGTTTAGTGAAAAGGTACAAAAGATAGTATTATTCAGACATGGAAATTAAAAAAGTAATTAAAAGCATACTTATAACAAGCGTTTTTATTATTACAGCAATAACACTGCTTCCAAATACAGCGTATGCACAGGCATGCAGGGACGATCGTGGATGTGAATTACCTGCCGCGGCCGCAGGACAAAGTTGTTGTCCTAATTATGATGAAACCGCATGTACCGTACTCCCTGCTAATATTCCAGGCACAAGATGTGTTCCGCAAGCACCTGCGGAGCTTCCAGGTATGGACTATAAAGACTTTGGAGACTTTGAAACACTACTTTCGGCTGTCAGAGGGCTACTTATACCTCTTGGAATGATCATTGCTCTAATACTTTTCATAAAGTGCGGGTATTCTTACATGACTAGCGAAGGAGATCCTTACAAACTAAAAGATGCGAAAGAATGCCTTACATCTGCTATAATTGGGCTAGTGGTAGTTTTGCTCTCAGTGAGCATACTAAATACTTTAATTAATTCGACGATTACAAAAATTTAGAAGGAGGTGTAGTGAATGTTAGATATATTAAATAGTTTATTGATGCCGGTTTATGCTCAGGTCCCAAGCTCAGGTACCCTACTTGTTGGAAAAAACGTAGGTGGCATAAACAGCCTTAAGACATTGTTCACATTCTTAACCAACCTTACAATAATAATCGGTGTTTTACTTGTTGTTGTATTCTTGGTACTTGCCGGTATACAGTACATGACCGCAAAGGGAGATGTAAAACAGGCAGGAGAAGCAAGACAAGCTTTAACAAACGCTATAATTGGATTTGTAGTAGTAATAGTTGCAGTAACAATTAGAACAGTTGTTCTCAACGTACTTGGCGTAAACCTCGACTCATCGATTTTGCCTTAATTTTTATTGAGCAAATACAACCCCACTTTGGTGGGGTTGGTTTTCTTCTATGAAAATAGCACAATCAGATCCATTTATGTATGTACCAAAGGTTGAGGAAACAACCACTAAAGCCCTATTTGCCAAAACATTTAGCGAATGGGCAATTTATGGTATTAATCTTTTCACAATGATTGTTCTCAGCGTTAGTGTGATTAGCATTGTTATGGCTGGAATAAAGTACACAATGGCAAAAGGAGACGTCAAAGCAGCGCAAGGAGCACAACAAACACTGATATATTCGATTTTTGCGTTTGGCGGAACAATTGTAGCTTACACTCTTTTTAGAGTAATGGTTACAACACTGGGTGTTGAAGGAGATCAATTAATAATTTTAAAGTTTTTAGGTATTTAACATGCGTAATTATAAAATAGGACTTCAGGTAGCCATCTTTCTTGCCCTACTCACTCTCCCGACCTATATGTCACACGCAGCCCCAACTGTAGGATCAATCTGCTCACAAACAGACAGTGCTGCATACATGAATAACCCACCAATAATAGCTTTGGTGTGCGTACTTGTGAAAGTTTTCAACTACGGTATTGCAGCGGTAGGTGCTGTTTTCCTATTCATGCTAACTATGGGCATGTATAAATACGCAACTTCTTGGGGTGACCCAAAAGGCATCCAAGGGGCTAAAAACACCTTAACATATGCAGTCATTGGGCTATTTCTGGTACTGTTTGCAGTTACATTCTTTAGAATAGGCGGCAATCTCCTTGGGCTAAAAGGCGAATACGGCTCACTAACTGCAAACCTAAACCCTTTTAACCAATTGATGGGATCTGTATGTGACTTTCTTAAGGTAGCCGGTATAAGATGCGACTAACTAATTAGTAAACGTAAGTTGGTGCAGCATCAGGTGGAGTTACTAAATACTGACTATAAACAACAGGCTCTTTAAGTTTATTTCCATTTTGTGAAACAGCATTAATAGTTAGGAGTATTGCTTTATCATAAACCCATGCATCTTTTGGAAAGATTTGCAGAGTGTTTTTGGTTCCATCTTTAATTTTAAACCCAATACTGTGGTTTGGCGCGGTATTAATCTGAATTGTTTTTTCATCTAAAGGTTCTGAGAACGCAATTGTTATAACCATGAAAGTCTCAAAAGACTGTTTAGGGCCGGATTTTGGTACCACAGACAAGACACGTAATTCTTCTTTCTGAAAAATACCTGTTCCTTGGGGACTTGTAACAGTAAAGGGCGAGGAAATAAAAGATTTGTTTATTGTATCAGTAAATAAAACACCTAAAAAAATGATGATTATAACAACACTAAGTAGAGTAGCCTGCGGATATTGCCTATAAATTTGTTTTATTCTCTCAATTAATTTTGTCATATGTTGCAATAGTAAAACCCTTTAACTTCCCGCGCAAATACCGGCAGTTTCCGGTGCAATTATATTATTATTAATATCTTTAAGTTCCAAGTGTACGTGAGAGTTAGAACCCCAATCCCACACTGTTCCAATACTATCCCCAGGTTGTATCTGGTCTGCAGTTCTGACAATTGAGCCGAGGTGGATTACTCGAAGAGTATAAACAAGCTCATCACTTACACTAAATCCTGAAACATCGACCATAAAGCCATTTGATTGACCAAGTGATTGCCCAACCTTCCAATAAGCAACCCCGCTCATTGCAGGTGCGCAAACGGTAGTCCCTGCCCCGCTAGCAGGAGCAATATCCCATGCCCTACCGTAAAAAGAAGTGGTAATTGGTTGGTCATGGCAGTAGTTTCGAATAGAATCACCTGCATTATCAAGACTTGATGTCGGCCCAAGAGAACCACCAAAAGCACCAGGGCCCCCGTTTGTTGGAATATTAATACCGCATCTTGAAATACTGGACGGGATATTGTTCCAATAGTTATTTGAACCATGTCCACCTGCTTCATTACCTGTATAAGAGGTGATCTGACTTGAAACACTTCCTGCAAAGATACATTGATTGGTACAAGCACCTGGAGTGATTGTAAGTGGGGGAGCGGGACCAGGTGTTACACCAAACTCTAAGTTGTTGTAACTATAAGGCTCGATTGGGGAGATATTAGAAATGATTCCAGCAAGTAGTGCAAAGATTATAACTACAGGAATAAGGATAAGTAGGCTGGTGTAAGCTGTAAACTTCAGGGTAGCTGTTACAGTATCCTCGAACATCTGCCCGATTGTTTTAAAATCAAAGTGTAAGACAGCGCTTGAGAATTTGGTGAAGATCTTTGTTATCTTAGCTGCAAACAGATAAGCTAACTTATCTATTAACCACGCAATTGGTGTAGCTAAACCTCCCGTACCGGCAACAATCGCACCCGTTAGAAACTTTGAAAAGATCTTGCGAACAAGCTTTTCCAAAAACATAAACATCTTGTTGTATGCGATTTCCCAGACCGCAGCCTGGACGGCAAATATTCTACCAACAGGGATGCCTCTAAATTTAAAGTTTAATATTTTATCGGTTACTGAGTTTAGGAAAGAGGTACTTTTTTCTAAAACTCCAACAAACGCTCTCCCAGCGTCTGGGTATGATTGACTAGCGTCTCGATCCTTAAACCAAGCCAGCAAGGATGTCGCAACATTGAGCTTGTCGGACTTAAAATTACCAGTCGCATCATATAAGCCTAAAACATCATTTACTTCTTTACTCTTTAACCAGTTTTGGAATTTGAAAAAAGCGTCCTTATAATTGACATCATAACTGCTACCAACAGGAGAAAAACCTGGCAAAGTCCCGAATAATCGATCAAACTCAGCCCCGTCTTTGACATTTAGAAGCGTGAATAAAAAAGCCTGTCTTACATCAGTGATACTTGGATCTCTCTGCATAAGACCTGCAAGATGCGTCATCAGCTCAATTTGAAGTGGTAATCCCGTAGTCGAATCTACAACTTCAAATATCTTTTTAAAACTCTGAACATTTTTGAAAACAAAGAGATTTAGTGTTGGCAGAGCTTGAAAATGTGATCCTCCTAAGACACCGCTTAACAGAAAACCACCTTTGAGTGAGATATCAAAACGATTAGTAAATAAAAGGCTTGTTATTTTATTATTGCGGGAGGTAAGTTTATCTACAAACCAACTTCCTGGCCTGTAAAGTATGCTGATATTTTTTGGGTCTGCTTTATACAGATCGAAATTAACTGGGTCTATCTTTAAACCAAAATAGTGATTCCCTGTCATAAGGCTCACAGCCAGCGCCCGCGGCGTCCAGTTAGGAAGTCTTGCAAAAAATCTAATTTTGGCAATATTTGAAGTAAACCTACCTTCCATTAAGTATGCGTAAAGCTCCTGCGCAGATTGAAGCTTATAATCCCCCAAAGACTTATTTAACAACACCATGCTTTTATAAGAGAGGGACATATTATTTGTTGGGTCGCCTGCCAAAATTAGAGGCAGCAGAGACTCGGTTGTTGGAGTACCCCTACCTGGAGATAAAAAAAGACGTCTATATGAGTCCAAAAACTGTGCATGGCTACCTTTAGATCCAACATCAGAACCCGAAAAGCCGTTCCCTGGGCTAGTGTTTATTTCTTTACCAAAAATTTTACGTACACCTGCTCCAGTAATCCCGTATGCCTTACCGCTGTTGAAATCGGTGAACCCAATCCTCATTTTATTTATTCCAGCGATATCTTTATTGTCTAGTGTATCTAGCCAAGCTGTTTTAAGCTCTGTTGTATCTCGAACAGCTCTCCCTGCTCTAATATCCACGAGAGCATTTGCTGCATCTTTTGTATAAGCTCCAATCGGATCAGCAAAACCTGCTGCTTTGTACAATGTTTTGAGATTTTCCTCCACACCAAATACAGATCTATTGTATGTTTCAAGGGCACGAGTTCTCTCAGCAGGCGATAGTCTTGTATCATTTGCGATTTTCTCTCTAACAAGAGCGATCTCACCCGCAGCTGTTACTACAAAACCTGAGTATCCGCCTACTTTAATTTTTGCGACGTCATAGTCCTTTGTTGTTGCTGTTGCTTTATGCAGTCTCTTTGAGTTAGGAATGCCAGGAGCAGCAGCTAAAAGACCACTAACTGAGCCTGAAGCTAGGCCAAAAGACAAAGCTGTAAGGTCGCCAAAGCTATCTGCTAGTTCGGTATACCACCCAAAGCTTTCCACAGTATAAAGTAGCCTAGCGGCTTCAGCTGGCGAAGTTGCCACCCTGTTTATTAAGGCGTCCTTTTGTGCTTGCGTTTTTTGGCTCCACTCATCCCATATACTTTGACCAACAGTCGTCTGTAAAGCTCTGAAGGTCTTTTCACGCTTGGATGAAACTTGTTTTTGCGAATCAAATTTTAAGTAAGCATCTTGAAGCGTTTTACCTGATGGAATGTAGGTCGTATATTTACCACCTGACGGCGATTTTTGTTTTAAAGCCCTGTAAACATTCTCATCAGTTAATCTAAGGCTAACATTTGGCAGACTCGCCATTCCGGTCCGAGACTCAAACTTTGAAACGAATCTGTCAGTAAAAGACTTACGCATGCCTGCTTCAAGTTTCGTGTCCGGTATCGGTAAGCCTGTTGTTTCATCGTATTGAACACCATTAAGCATCCTGGCTGTTGCACGATAGGCTGCCTTACGCCTTAGATCTTCAAAGTTAATTGTCGATTTGTATATCTCTTGTGCTTGTTTTTTAGCAGTACCTATAGGATCCCTGATCCACTCTAAAGGATTTATACGATAGCTAACATCAAATGCTCCAATGTACTCATTGTCATCATCAGTTAAATTTCTTCCAGCTTCTTCAGTATCTACAAATTCTCTGTCGCTAAAGCCTCCACCCAGTCTAAAAGCCGATTCCCATTGGCCCACCCAAATTTTTTTAGCATTGCTTCCAAGATCGTTGGCACCACCAGCCATTTGATCCAAATACGTATCTACTTCCCCAACTACATTTGTGAATTCGTAAGGAGGTATCGGACTTATACCCCAGCCTTTACCACCTCCACGCATTTGTCTTCCTGCATACCACCCCTCTTGCTCATCTCCTGGTTTATATCCTGTAAAAATTGGGCTTACCATAGAACTATTCTATATTTTTGCTACAATTGTTGAAACAGTTAGTTTTCGACAAACATGACTAAAGCAATTAAATTTAAGAACATTTTTGTAATAATCCTTGCTTTAAGCTTTTTTTCAACAACAACATATTTTATTAACAAGGGAATTGCACAAACTCCCCCACCTCCAACAGTTATCGAAAATGTAGCCTATAAAGGTGTCGATTCAGCATATACTCAGATCGACATAACAAAAACCTCAACTGCTTTTTCCACCTCAATGATTTTGGAACCTGCATCATTTGTAACAACCGGTGGATCTAGTACCGATTCCATGCAAAAAGCAGGCGAATGTATAACTGCAGCGCAAGCAACCGGCAGTTTTGACGACTGCACTTTAGGACAGGGAGCCTATGCACCAAACAATAGCTTGATGGGGGCTGCTACAACCCTTGCTAAAATCACAACTCCTGATGCCATTCCACTTAACCTTGCTTTATATTTCAGAGAACAAGTAAAAAATGTACCGGTTGTTGGCGCTAAAGTTTATGCACAAGGCGAAGGCAGATATAACAATCTTTTTGGAGCAAACTTTGCATTTCTTTTATGGAAAGCTTTTAGAAACATGGCTTATGGTCTGATGTCAGTTTTTCTAATCATTATTGGCATCTTTATCATGGTTCGAAAAAAATCAGATCCAAAAACTGTTTTAACTCTTCAAGCAGCACTGCCTAAAATTGTCATCTCGCTTGTACTTATAACATTTAGCTTTGCAATAGGTGCTACGATGACAAACTTCATGTTCCCACTTAGAAAAATATCAGATAATGTTTTTACTTCTGTGACAAGGGATGTTTTTGATGAACAATTCGGAGCTGGGGCTAATACAGGCGGAACACTAAGCATGGTCGGCGGTATTGTTGCAGCTCTTTCGGTTGGAGCTATTATCGGCGGCTTATCGGGCGGTCCTGTAGGTGTCTTGGGCGGTGTAATAGCTGTTGGAGTAATTGGCGTTGTGCTAGCGTCTCTTATCGCGCTAGCTCTTTTGATTGTTACAATAATGGTCTATATAAAAACACTTGTCATATACGTTAAAATGCTTGGCGATACTATTATGTCGCCTCTTGTTTTTGCGTGGGGAGCAATACCTGGTAATGATGCAGCAATAATAAACTGGTTTAAAAAAATGGCAGCTAAGCTAATCTCAGTAACTGCTATGTATTTTTTACTTAAGCTCTCGTTCTTTTTACCTCAGTACATGCTAATGTCAGGCCTTTTTGGTGATAACATAACTGCCTTTTCAGGAGGAGTTGTTGCAGAGATATTTAAAGGCCCTTTGCAAGCGCTGCTTCTTTTAATGATAACCCCATTTGCATCGATAATGCTTTGTGTTCAAGCACTTAGCGTGCCAAAAAAAGTGGACGGCTGGATCGTAGGACCACCAAAGAGATAACGCCTTTCTAAAAAACCCTACTAAAAATCTGCGTAACTAACTATAATAAAGGTACAAAATGCCCTTAGACGAAAAGCAACTAACAAATAGACAGCACGCTGTTCCACAAAACATCATGGAGGTCGAGTTTAAAATAATCGGCGAAATGACTCTTAGGCAGTTTATCTATCTTGCAATCTTTGGGGCTATGGCTTATGGCTGCGCCATGATCATAGGAAACTTCTTAAAATGGCCTTTTGTACTCTTTTTCTCGCTCGTAGGTATTGCTTTTGCATTCGTGCCTATTAGCGATAGGGGACTGGATGAATGGTTAGCAAGCTTCCTAAGAGCAATTTATAACCCCACCCAAAAGGTATGGCGCAAAACTCCAGAAATACCAAAAGCTTTCACATTCGAAAATTTAGCATTTGTTCGAAACGAACTTATAACACTTGCTCCAACAACAACCAGAAGAAAGCTTGAAAGTTACCTAGACTCGTATAACGAAACCGAAGAGAAAAAAGAAGACTTTGAGATAAAAGAAGAAGAATTTATTAAAAAGGTACGTGAAACCTACGCTTACTACCAACAAGAAGAGCAACTTCAAGGCTATTCTGTTCAAGCAGCTAAAGCACCTCTTGTGAGTACAGTTGAAACCGAACCCCTGCCTTCGGAATATCCAAAGCCAGTTCCGATTAAAAAACCGGAAAATGTTGAAATTGTAACTAAAAAGCAAGACACCGGTACTCCAGAGGCAGAAACTACAGTTGTAGAAACTCCGTCTCTTTCATTTGATATAAAAGCGTTATTTGATCAAATGCAAAAAGGCGGCTCTGAGGTAAAAGTAACTGCGTCTGAGCCACCTGTTACACAAAATGCCCCGGTACAGACTGTTTTCCAACAAGCTCCGCCTGAAATTAAACTACAGGAAGAAAAACCTAAGAAGGTTATAAAACCACCTGTGGAAGTTAAAGCAAAAGAAGAAGTGCTATCACCGGTGATGCAAAGGTTATTAACTCAAATTGACAAGACTAAAGCGGAACAACTGCAAAGCGATATAGATACAAAACCTATAAATGATGTAAATCCTCAAATAGATATAGAAATTCCGCTCCAAAAAAACCCATTTGCAGACTTCACGCCTAAACAACAAGCAGCTTTTCAAATACCTCAACAAACACCACCTGCACCAGTACTAAAACAGCAACCATCCTTTAATGCAGGATTGGCACAGGAAGAGCCAGTTTCAACAATTCAGAAACAAACCTACCCTGGTATAAATCTGATGCGAGAATTTAATCTTGTTAGAGAGAACTCACCTATTATGCCATCTATCACACCTGACAGAGTAGCAGGCAGGAGATTTACACCTCTTGCTCTGAATAACGAGGGTGTAATTGTACTGCCAATAAGAGGAGAAAAGGTTTTAAAAGTTGAGGATCCAAACGAAGAGGAAGTAGAAAGACAGCTTGAAGAAAAAACAAACCAACTCCAACAACTCCTTGAGCAAATTAGAAAAGACTCTGGTGTTATTTCAGCAACAACGGCAAAAGTAGTAGAGCCAAAAGCACAACAAAAAACACAACCAATACTTCCAGCAGCAGAACAAGTAAAAACAGAAGAGAGCATTAAGAAGATGCAGAGTGAGAATCAACAGCTTATGGAAGAGATTGCAAAGTTAAGAGTAGAGATGGCTAAAGCATCTCAAGTAAAGGGAAGTTTTGAGCAGCAAGAACAGATTATTAACAGTGCAAAGATAGAACAAGAAGTACTAATAAATCAAATTAACCAACTTCAACAAAAGTTAGAACTGCAAATAAAACATCAGAAAGAAGACGAACACCTAAGAGAAGAGAAGAGAATAGAGGAAGAAAGAAAACAAGCTGAAAATTTACGGCTTATGATAAAAATGCAGGAAAGTAAAAAAGCACCAACCCCAGGACAAGCCTTTCCGCAGGTCCAAAGTATAAAAGTTCAACCAGCAGGTCCTAAAAAAGAAGAGCCTGCGATAGAACCTAAGTTTGTAAGCACTCAAAACACCATTACAACACCCAACGTAATATCAGGTATAGTTAAAAGCGCAGATGGAAAAGTAATTGATGGAGTACTCGCCATTATAAAAAGAGAAAACGGTGATCCCGTCCGCGCACTAAAAACAAATAAACTTGGTATTTTTACAATCACAACGCCACTTAGTAACGGAGCTTATTTAATTGAAATAGATAAATCAGGCCAAACAGGATTGAAATTCGCTATAATAAATGTAAAGCTTGATGGAAGTATTATTCCTCCAATAGAAATTGTTGGTAAATAACTATGTTTAACATTAACTCAACAACTCAAGATCATCTGGATATTGCTGATGTAAAGCAAAACCTTGTTGTCCTTCAAAATGGAAGTATCTGTGCAGTCATCCAAACAAAAGCGGTAAACTTTAACTTGCTTTCTGAAATAGAACAAGATGCCATTATTGCAGCCTTTTCGATGCTTCTAAACTCAATAACATTTCCAGTTCAAGTTGTAATCAGGTCAAAAAAACTTGATATAACAAAATATATTGAAAAGGTTATTAGAGTTGAAAGGCAAATTACCGATCCACTACTCAAAAAACAAGCAGAAGCCTACAGAAAATTTGTCCAGGAGGTTATAAAACAAAACGAGGTGCTCGATAAAAGCTTCTATGTTGTTATACCTGCCGGTGGAACTGTTACAGGGAGTGAACTTACAACACAGCCGTTTGGTTGGGTTTCCAAGTTACTTGGCAAACAAAATAAACGTATTCGTGTTGATGTAGATAAAGCCATAAAAGACTATACAAATGAGTTAATGCCAAAGGTAGACCATGTTATCAAACAGTTCAATAGAATAGGTATTCAATCAAAGCAATTAACTACGCAAGAACTAGTGCAGTTATACTTTGATATTTATAATCCAGTATCAAAACACGGACAACGTATTAAAACAAATGTGGAGGACTACAAGACTGCAATTGTTAATCCTGCCATAATAGATGAATAATATGAGATTACCAAAACTGCCAAAATCAACACGAGCCAAACAAAAAGAAGAACAAGCTCAAAAAGAGGTGTTGGAGAACACCTCAAACACTGCAAACACAACTCCCGCAC
Organism: uncultured Candidatus Saccharibacteria bacterium; assembly: GCA_964540135.1. GTDB lineage: Bacteria > Patescibacteriota > WWE3 > UBA101185 > UBA10185 > CAZCAQ01. The sequence goes on from CAZILK010000007.1 coordinate 53,046, forward strand.
AAACTCTTGCAAACGGCATGGTAAATATTAGAGATGTTGTTGCGCCATCAGCTATTGAGATTGATTTCAACAGCATGAAGGTTGGCAATATGTACTACAGAACAATCTTCATATCTGGCTATCCTAGATTTGTTGGAGCCAACTGGCTGTCTCCAATAATTAACTTCGATCACACGCTTGAAATCTCAATGTTTTACTATCCGGTTAAAGCGAAATCAATTTTAGATGACTTGAGGAAAAAAATAACTGAACTTGAAGCAACAGTTAAAACAAGTACAGAAAAGGGAAGACTTATTGACCCTGTTGTATCAGCAGCACTTGAAGATGCCAAGTCCTTACAGGAACAGCTTGTTAAAGGTGTTGAGAAATTCTTTCAGTTTTCTTTTTATATAACAATTCCAGCAGAAACCATGGAAGAGCTTGATAACATTACAAGAAAGCTTGAAGCAACACTCGCGTCTCTTCTTCTCATTTCAAAGCACGCAACGCTTCAAATGGAAGAGGCGTTCCAGTCAACAGTACCGGTTGCTGTAGACAAGTTACTCATCACAAGAAACATGGACACAACAAGCCTTGCAACAACCTTTCCGTTCACGTCATCAGACTTAACATCAGAAGACGGAATTATGTACGGGATAAATATTCACAACGGTTCGCTTGTCATTTTCGACAGGTTTTCGCTTGAAAACGCGAATACTGTCGTATTTGCAAAATCAGGATCAGGAAAGTCATACTTTGTTAAACTTGAAGCTCTAAGACTAATGGTGTTTGGTGCACAGGTGCTGATAATTGACCCGGAAGAAGAGTACAAAACTCTATCCGACGCTGTTGGTGGAAACTATATTAGCTTTTCAGCAAACTCCCCTCAAAAAATAAACCCATTTGATCTGTCTGGAATTGCAGTTGAAGGGGAAAACGAGCTTGGTCAAAAACTATTATCACTTCATACACTCTTATCTTTAATGCTTGGCAAGCTGACACCAACTGAAGAGGCAATTTTAGACAGAGCGCTTATTGAAACCTACAGGCTCAAAGGAATCACAACCGATCCAGACACCCAAAGAGATAGAGAGCCACCAATCATGGAAGACCTATACAAAGTCATGCTTGGAGCTCAAGAGCCAGAAGCAAGAAGTATGGCGGAAAGACTTGAGAAATACATCAAAGGATCAATGACAGGTATTTTTGACTCTCAATCAACAATCGATCTAAACGGCAAAATGACTGTTTTTTCAACCAAAAACCTTGAAGAAGCAATAAGACCTGTCGCCTTTTATATAATTCTTGATTATATCTGGACAACTATTAGAAAGAATCTTAAAAAACGTATACTTATTGTTGAAGAAGCCTGGTATTTACTTCAAAACGAAGATAGTGCAAGGTTTATATACGGCATTGCGAAACGTGCTCGTAAATACTACCTAGGCCTAACAACTGTAACTCAAGATGTTGATGACTTCTTGTCATCAGAATACGGGAAGATTATAGTTACAAACTCATCAATTCAGGTCCTTTTAAAACAACATCCGGCAGCGATCGATAAAGTAGCGCAAACATTCTACCTCTCTGAGGGAGAAAAACGACTGCTGCTCTCTGCAGGAGTTGGAGAGGGGTTATTTTTTGCAGGAGCTAACCATGTCTATATAAAAATAAAAGCCTCAGAAGCTGAACATAAATTACTAACTACAAACCCTGAAGAAATACTACAACTCAGAGAACAAGCGCGTATCCAAGGACAGCAGACAGCACAACCAGCACCAGCAACCACTACTATAAATACACCGCCACCAACGCAAGAAGTTGCACAACCTTCAGGATATAAGCAGGTTGATAGCGATACTTTAAGTCAGGTGTATAAAGATGCTATACCTGAAAAACCAAGCGAAGTTGCAATTAAAAAAACAGCTGAGGAGATAAAAGAGAATCCACCAAGTTTAACGGCAGA
>CAZILK010000008.1:0-48210 GCA_964540135.1 uncultured Candidatus Saccharibacteria bacterium
TGGCTGGGGGTCAGGGACTCGAACCCCAATACCTGGGACCAAAACCCAGAGTCCTGCCATTAGACGAACCCCCATCAGCTTCAAGATAACTAATTTCTGCTTTTCATTTAAAGCCTAATCATTATACAATACATTGATTCCAATAAAAAACCATGAACTTTCAACTATCAGAAGCCGTAATTACTGCCAAGAAACTATTAACTAAAGACATTATGGAGGTTATTCTTGCTCCAGGTGAGGGCTATAGTGGCTTTATACCTGGTCAATTTATATCACTTAAAGTAGCACCAGCTGCTTTTAGAGCCTACTCTATATGTTCCCTACCCTCAGACGGCCTGAATATGAAGATTGTTGCTGCGGTTGGCCACAGAGGACTAGGGTCTGATTTTTTAAATAACTCTCAAGTTGGCACTTCAGTTCCCTACCTTGGGCCATCTGGTAGATTTAGACTTAAGCAGAACTGTACTAAAAATATTGTATTTTTATGCACAGGAACAGGGATATCTCCATTCATACCAATGCTTTATTCACTTTTGAGCAGTAATGGGTGTTCTGATTCAGCAGTTACTTTGTATTTTGGTGAAAAGACTGTAGGTGAATTATTCTATATTGATATCCTAGACGAGCTTGTTAAAAAATTTGCTAATTTCAGCTACAAGGTCTTTCTCTCGCAAGAAGAGGTTACTGGTTATGGATACGGAAGAATAACCGGTAAATATCCTGTAGACGATGTTGTTAACGCTCAATTTTATCTTTGTGGGCATCCTTCGATGGTTAGTGAGAATATTGAACTTTTGAAAGCTAAAGGGGTTTCAGAAGAAAATATTGTTTTTGAAAAGTTCACTTCAGCAATAGGTAAACCAGTTAGTTAGTAAAAGGTACTGATTCACAAGCCATTCCTGTACAAGCAACCTGAACATTTGCGGAACAACTGCACGAATTACAGCCATCAGATGCAACAAAACCTTCGCCAGTTTTATAGGTAACACCGTTATAGCTACAAGTTCCTGTAGGAGCCGGTACACTACTTACTGAAAGATTTCGAACATATAAATAAAAAAACAGAATGGATAAAACTGTTACCAAAGCAATTAGTAGATGGGTTGTCGAGTTGGATGTTGTATTACTAGCTTCTTCCATTAGTAAAATTATATAGGCAGTGGGTACTTAAAAGCAATATGGTGGGCGGTACAAGGCTCGAACTTGTGACCTCTCGGATGTAAACCGAGTGCTCTAACCAACTGAGCTAACCGCCCTAGTAACTGCTATTCTACTACAGAACTTGCTTTGAAAAAAGCCTAAAAGAATTACATAAAACCAAAATCAGTTAATGCTTTAAGGGTACTTTCAAGCTGATTTGGAAACTTTAGGTATGTTGGTAATTCTTCAAATGTTACGCATTTAACAGCTTTAAGCTCTTCTTTTCTAATCTCAAGGACTTCGTCTTCATTTAGTTCAACTAAAAATTGAACACGGTGCTGGCCTCTGTGTGACCACCCTTTAGTTTTTATGTCTCCTTCAATAAGCTCATCAGGCCATTCATAGATTAAAGGCTTGTTAGCTTTTTTTAATAACGTAAACGTGTTTTTTGGAAACTCTTCTTTTAACTCTCTAAACAGTGTTTCTTCATCTGTTTCACCTTCTTCAATTTTGCCTCCAGGAAATCCCCACTCATCATCTTTCCAATGTATTTCTTGAGTTAGAACAAATTTATCTCCTTTGACTATATATGCCTGTATACCGTGACGGTATCCCAGCGCCTCTCTATTAAATGAGCTCATCTGCAACATAATATCAGATTCTCAATTACTAGTATAACTTTCAGAGTAGTCGTAACAAAGCTTCGCACAGGTAGCAAGAACATTTGTTGTTAGCTGCTTATCTAGCTGGTCATCTGACAAAAATGAGAAAATAAATGGATTTTTTGAGTAAACAATCCCAACATTGTGGACAGCTTGTTCTAAAGACCCAGTCTTATGAGCTATCTCAATAGCATTGGGAATTAAGAGCGGCAGTCTTCTTCTGTCTGTTTCTTCTTTCATTAAAGTTAGAACTTCGGTGCTTTCGGGTATGCTGTTCTTGTAGAGAAGTTTAAGAAGTAGTGCTTGATCGGCTGCTGTTGTAAAATTAGGACCTTTACCTGCTTTGATCATCATCTTGTGTTTCAAAGTTGTGTTTGCTAACTTAAGTTCTTTGATATAGTCTTCGATGTTATCAATTCCTAATATATCAATAAGTTCATTGGTGGCTGAGTTATCAGAAACTGCCAGCATTAAAGTTACAAGATCATTATATGTATAGCTGTTAGTTCTATCTATAAGCTTTAGAACACCAGAACCAAGAACGAAATTTGACTCATTAATCACAACTCTAGTTTTGGCATCAAATTTTAGGTCTGCTAATTGTTTAAAATATGTACAGGCAATAACTATTTTAATGATACTTGCTGCCCAAAATTGCAGCTGAGTGTTTTTAGAAAAGACTTCGTTTGTCTTTAAAAACTCGATGTGTAATCCAAAATCCCCGCCTAGCTTATCAAGTTGGATTGATATTTGATTTTCAAGTTCTGAGAAGGTCATAGTTTTAGTTTAGAATCTCCGGATACCTAACTTCATTCTTTTTGAAATACGAAAACCACTCGCTATCCTCTAAAACACCAACACTTTCAACAAATACTTTATTATCAAAACCACCATGTGTTTTCTTTTTAGCGGCAATCTTTGCACTTATCTCAGAGGCTGAAAGGTTCAAGTCTTTTTTAAGATAGTTCAAGATCTCTATAACATCTACTAGTTCTTCTAACAGCTTCTCTTTATCTTCAGTTAGTTGAAGTTCAGTTACCTCCTCTCCTAGCTTTTTTAGAAGCTCTTTTGTGAACTCGCTATCACTAAGTACTCTTACGCCTCCAGGTACTTGTTTGTTTTGAATCATGTTTTCAACAATCTTATCTCTGACTAGTTTGTTGAATTTAAAATAACGCATAGCAAGCTAATTATAGTACTGAGCGGTTAAATAACAAAACTCCTACTGAGTACCAAAGGTCATAAAGTTGGAACTTTCGTATCTTTTGACTCCAAAATAGAATACTTTAATTGATAAAACAAACCACATAACTGTAAGTATGAGTACCAGGCCGAGCTTATCGTATAACGTGTCTCGTACTATCTCAACTGGAAGTGCACTAATTAGAAGTGATGGTACGATAAATGTGAAGAAAGCTCTGGTAGCTCCTTGAAAAGCACCACCGTGGAAAAGTGCTGGTGTTAAGAAAAACTCAAAAAGACCGCTTGCAACTGAATTGCCATCTACCGTTAGAAAACTGACCGAGTAAGTAATCAACAAAGCTGAGAAAAACATAATTGTTGTTATCACTACAAGAATAACAAGTAGTAATATTTGTAAAGGAGTTATATTGGTTAATATCCCATAAATTGAAAGGCAGATGACACCAAAGACAATATCTCCGATAGCAGATGTCCCAAATGCGGCTGTACTAACTCTGAGCAGTAAATTCTTAGGTGAGGTTAAAAATCTATCAAAACTACCTGTTGTAATATAATCAGGCAGTCTTCTAACACCAGCTGCAAAAGATAGTACAAAGCCATAACTTAATGCCGTAAAGCCTTGTAATAAGACGATATCAAGAGCAGTCCAACCATGAATAACACCAACTGATTTAACAAAAAATACCCAAATAATAATAAGCGATATGTTATTTAAGCCCATACCAATTATATTTGTAATAAAACTACCTCTTAGTTCAGCACTACCTTGGATATTCTTTTTTAATGCATATAGAGTAAATCTTAAAGTGTTATTCATTCTTACCCACCGTTTACAGAAACTTTTTTACTTGCTCGTTCAAATAAAATAATAAGAGACACCATGAAGAAGAGGATCCAAAAAACTTGTATGCCTAGTTTAAAGATCCACTCACTACTCCACGTTGAGGTTGCAGTGTGGGTTATAAATTGGGACGCACCAAACGGGCTATAAACTGCAATTTTATACAGATAATGAGGAAATAAAGCAATTGGTAAATACGATCCGCCAAGCACCATTACAGTTTTATCAATAATCCAGTATAAAGGGTTAATATCCTCAACCCAAAAGGCTAGAACACCAACAAGACCGTATAGAAGAAGCGAGAGTAAAACACCAAACATAAACACTAATATAAAGCTTGGAATAAAATAGCTTGTCAGAAACAAATCAGGTATACCTATAGTAGTTATCATTAAAACAGTTCCGATTGTTGATATAACAAGAAATGGATAAAGTCCGAGGCCAAGCTGCCACCAAATTTTATATACTAGATAATTTATAGGCTTTGGAAATAAAACCTCCACATTACCAGACTGAACGTCAGTCATTACAGATCTTGATAAGTCTCTGATTCTAAGAGTTGAAAACGTGAAGTAAAAAAACATGCTCCAAGCAACACTGTTAAAAGTGATGCTATTAACGGTTCCACCGTTGAGCTTAAAAACATAGTTATACAAAATAAGTAAAACTCCAAATCTTGCAACAATGCTTGCAGTATCAACAATTAATTTTGATGGGTAATACATCCTATCTCTTACAAGTGTAGAAATTATTTTAGTTCCCAGTCTTATGGCTTTCATAGATGTTCCTTATAACTGATTCCAGATCAGTGTTATATATATCGATGTCATCAACTTTGTATAGTTCAAGTAGCGCTTTAAGAGCTTCTTGAACACCAATCTTCTCAAGATCAACAACAACTGTTAGTTTGTTAACATCTTTAAGCGTGTAAGTAATACCATCAATAAGGGTAGGAAAACTTGTAAAACTGGTTTCTGGTGTAATGTCAATAAATTTTTGCTTCACAAATGTTTTAGATAATTCTTGCGTTGGTATATCGTTAACAAGTGTACCGTGATTTATAACTATAGTTCGATCACATAGAGATTCTATGTCACCAACATCGTGCGAGGTTAGAAATATTGTAGTATTTTCTTCCAAGTTTATTTTCAAAAGTAGGTCTCTAAGTGACTTCTTAGCAACAACATCAAGTCCGATTGTAGGCTCATCAAGAAATATGATTTCTGGTTTGTGGACAAGTGAAGCTGCCACCTCAGCACGCATTCTTTGTCCAAGAGACAGCTTGCGTACAGGTTGATTCACAAAAGACTCAAGTGAAAATAATTCTACAAGTTCAGCAATCCTTGCTTTGATTTGAGCATTTGATAGATCATACATGACTCCAAAAAACTCTAGCGAATCAGTTAAAGGAAGGTTTGGTAAGAGCTGAGATCTTTGACCAAATACAGTTCCTATTTTGTAGGCAAGTTTATGGCGTTCTTTTGAAGGATCAAACCCAAAAACACTAACTGATCCACTTGTCGGATATAAAATACCTGTTAGCATTTTAATGGTTGTTGATTTACCCGCGCCATTTGGGCCTATAAAAGCAACTCTTTCACCTTTGGCTGCTTTAAATGAGATATTATCAACAGCTCTTATCTCCTGTCTTGTAGGGTAAAGTAGGTTTTTAAACCAACCTGTGTCTTTGTTTTTAACAGGAAAGTTAAATGACTTTGTTAAGTTTTTAACTTCAATAGAAAGTTGCTCCATAGTACTAAAAGTATTGCATAGATATCAATGTTGTTGAAGTGGTACTATACAAAGAGGACGCTGCCTTACGTCTTTAGAATCAAAAACTCTTTGTTTCACCGCTCTTTAGTTTATACCAGCCTACAGAACCAAGAGGTTGTGAACAGATGAAGGTTGCGTTATTTATTAACTTGTAATGAAGTGTGTAATACTCCGAATCAATTGTATAAGAACAAAGAATGTGAAGATTATTACCTATACTCATGCAAATATTCATTCCAATGATTTTATTGGAATGAGATCTGATGTGCTCATATACTTTTTGGAGAACTAACTCTTCTGGGTAATCAAGCAGGTATTGTCTAGCTAAAAAAAAGATCTTCTGAGACCCAATTGTTCCGTTTAGCTGAAGGGGAGTATTTACTCCAGTAATAGCTCCGTTGAAGACAAAACCAATATCATCGTCAATAAATGGTTGATTGTAGTTAAGATTACCGACCTGGTTTGGAAAGCTTGCGCTTCTTGCGTGTATTAAGAATATCTTTGCTCTGGGAATAGTCGTGAATGCTTCTTGATCTTCCCAAATTGGAAGAAGTGATTTATAAGTTTTAAATTCACTATTTTCAGTTCTAAAACTTATACCCCAACCATCGCCCTGCCTATCCCCATTAGATGTCCGACTATCTTTAGCCATGACTGAAAAGGCATGAAGATATGAAGAAATTTCTGTCTCCTCAGTGAATCTTGCTACAAAAAATCTACACATGAGATAAAGCTTTTCTAAAAGCCCAAATTACTACGTCAATTTCTGTTTTAGTTATTATGTAGGACGGTAAAAATCGAATTACAGTATCCCCAGCAGGACAAGCTAGTACGAAGTTGTTTTGAAGCGCTTTGAGTAATACATTTCTTTTATCTCCACACTCAACACCAAGCATTAATCCAGCACCCCTAACTTCACCACAATTTAACATCTCCAGCTGGGCTTTAAAATAATGGCCCATTTCTGTTATATGTTTATAAGTTGCTGGGGTTAAAAGCTTTAGCGTTTCAACAATTCCTCTGCATGCCAGAGGGTTTCCTCCGAAAGTTGAAGTCTGAAGTCTACTGGGAATACTATCTGCTATAGCTTGTGAGACGATTGTTGCACCAACCGGAATGCCTCCACCAAGACCTTTACCCAGGCACACAATATCAGGCTCTATGTTTTCATAATGAGAGTTAAGAAATTTACCAGTCCTACCGGTACCTGTTTGGATCTCATCACATATAAGTATAGTTCCCTTTTCTTTGCACAACTCAGAAAGATGACTTAGAAAACCATTACTTGTTTGATTAATGCCAGCCTCTCCTTGAATTGGTTCAACGATTACGCAACAAGTATTCTCGTCTAATGCCTCATCAATCGCAGTTGTGTCATTGAAAGGTAGAAATTCAACAACTAAAAGATGGGGCTCTAGACCTAGTTTATAGTTTTTACTAGCTGTAACTGATAGAGCACCTAAAGTCTTGCCGTGATAAGAACCTGTAAAAGCTAGTATCTTTTTTCTAGAGTTTGCGATTAAAGCAAACTTTAAGCCGGCTTCAACTGCTTCAGCACCAGAATTTGAAAAATAGACTTGATAAGCTAATCCCCCGCTTGCCGATACTAAGCTTTTTGCAGCTTGCGTCCTGATATCGTTTTTAAAACTTCCGTGAAGTGTTGTAAGTTTTGAAAGCTGAGCTGCTAGACCTTGTGTGATTTCGGGGTGCGAGTGGCCAAAGATATTCACACCATAATTTGTCATCATATCTAGGTATTTATTACCTTGTTCATCAAAAAGATAACATCCAAAACCATGTGTTATGTTTAGTGACCTACTAGCGTAGCTATTTAAAACATATCGTTTGTGAAGTAAATCTAAATTCATGAAATGACCGTTCCTTTACCGGCTAGCGCACTTGATATTGGAGATTCAATTCTGGAATCACCAAAGTAGACTTTTTCAACACCCATATCAAATGCTTCCTTAACACCAAGCAGCTTCTTTTTTATTCTTCCTGAAAAAGTAAATATAAGCTCGTCAAGCTCTTCTTTTCTAATATCTCTTATTAGAGATGTTGGATCATCTATATTCTGAAACAACCCTTGAGCCTCAAACAAAATAACTACCTCACGAATGTCTAGAGCATTTGCAATCAGAGCTATATTTCTATCATTATCAGAGTTAATTAAATCTCCTTCTTTACTAATTATTGGTTGCGTTATAAGTGGTACATATCTATTCTCAAGAAGAAGCTTGAGTAAGTTTGCATTAACTTTGGTGGCTTTGCCTGTAAATGTGTCTTTTATTACTTTAGTTTTATTGTTTTCAACAGAAAGAATACTTTCTTTCCTGATACCTTCAAGAAGTCTGCCATCAGCACCACTAAGCCCTATAGCATTCACTCCTTCTTTTTGGAAAGCAGAAACTAGCCTTTTGTTTATGAGTCCTGAGTAAACCATACTCATAGCATCAATCGCATTCTTATCTGTGTAAACACCGGAGTGGCCGGATGGCGAAATAATTGTTTTTGTCGGCATATTAAGCTTGCTAGCTATCTCATCTCTATATTCGCTAGCACCGTGAACAAAGATAAGGCCTGAAGATTCTGCAATTAGTGCTGCGTCTTTACATAAAGAATTTACATTTACGTTTTTACCACCACCTATTTTTACTAGTAGTCTTTTTGGTAAAGTCATTTCAGATTGGATGAAGACCAGTAAATTTAAGTCCTGTTGTTTCAGGCAAAGAGAACATCAAATTCATTGCTTGAACTGCCTGACCAGCAGTTCCTTTAACAAGATTATCAATTGCTGATATAACAACGAGTCTATTTGAGTCTATACTTTTCTCAAAACCAATATCACAAAAATTAGTGCCCCATAAAAGTTTTGGTTCTGGGTATCTATAAAGTCCTGAGGGAAATTTAATTATGCGTATAAAAGGTTCACTTCCAAAGTGTTTTCTGTATGCTTTCCAAACAGCTTTTTCATCAATCCCTGTTTTTAATCTTGTGTGAATTGTTGTAAGAATTCCTCTCACAATGTCTACTGCAGTTGCACTTATTTCAACATCAAGACCAAGTTCTTGTTTAATCTCAGCCTGATGGCGATGGTGCGTCGGTTGATAAGACCTTACAACACTGCTTCTCTCTGGATGATGGCTTGCGTCATTTCCATGACTACCGCCAGCTGAACTACCTATCTTAATATCTGCGATCACAGTATTCTCAATAAGATTCTCTTGAACTAATGGAAAAAGTGCTAAGTTTATTGCAGTAGCCTCGCACCCTCCGCAAGCAATATAAGAGGCATTTTTTATCTCGTCTCTATGAAGTTCTGAAAGTCCGTAGATAAACTTATTCAACAACTCAGGCTTTGTATGAGGTGTATACCATTCATTATATGTTTTAATATCTTTAAGTCTAAAATCAGCACCTAAATCAATTATTTTAGGAGCAAGTTTTATAAAGCTTTCCATATACTCCATAGACTTTCCGTTTGGTAAAGAGACGAACAAAACATCGCATTCTTTTAAATTTGAGGTGCTTTCAAATACTAAGTCGGTACTTCCTCTCAGATTTGGGTGAACAGTAGTTACTGGTTTACCGGAGAATCTCTGACTTGTTACCTGAGCCACAGTTACTTCTGGATGAGATAAAAGAATCCTCAGTATCTCTCCTCCTCCATATCCGGAAGCACCGACAATACTTGTTCTAATCATTTGCCCTCTTAATACAGTAATCAATGATTGCGCCAGCAACATTAACACCTGTCACACGTTGAACGTTTTTAAACTCTGTTGTGTGATTAACCTCGTTTACAACATAGCCATTACTAGTCTCAAATATATCAACACCAAGTACTCCGCCACCAACAGCTTTTGAGGCTTGGTTGCATATTTTTTCAAGTTCGTTATCAACTTTACAGGTTTCTGCCTGAGCCCCTCTTGCAGTATTTGATATCCAGTGAGATGTACTTCTATAAATTGCACAAACAACTTCATCTCCAACTACAGTAACCCGAATATCACGGTCTGGTTTTGGAATAAATTGCTGAATATAAAAAGCTTTATGAGATGGAGACCCAAGTACCATCTTTTGTTCAAGAACAGCTTCAAGGCTATCCTGATCATTAATTTTTGCAAGTAATCTTCCCCAAGAACCACTAGATGGCTTGATAACAACAGGGTACCCGCCAAGTTCTTCAACAGCACGGATAGTTTCATCCTCAGTAAAGGTTAATGCAAAAGGAACTGTTGGAACGTTATTTTTTTGAAGGATTAGTGATGTCGTGAATTTATCGATACATATATTTGCAACTTCAATACTATTAACTGTAGTAACTCCAAGAGACGAGAAAAAAGTTAAGGCATGCATACCAATTGTAGTTGAAATACATCTCTCAAGAACAACATCAAAGGTATTTTTGAATGTTGCTGGATTCAGAAGTGCGCTTCTCATATCAACAACTTCAAAGTCAATTCCACTAGAACGCGTATACTCTAATAAGAGCTTCTCATCTCCTCTAATAGTTGTATGGAGTAAACCAAGCCTCACTACTCCCCCCAGTCTTCTTCTATAGCTGGTGCAGCAGCTAAGACTACTTCGGTACCATTAATGCTCTCAACAACAAGTGACGTTGCACACTCCGGACAATTAACTAACTCTGTTACTTCTGTGCCTTCGGTAATTGAAACCTGGGCATCACAAACTGGACAAATTGCAGTTAAATTAGACATACTTTTCCTTTCATAAATTACTGACTGAGTTCCAACTGTAACTGCTATTTACTTATTTGTTAAATAATTTAGTATCTGTAACAGATATACATATTCTGTAATATATGTTACAAGATAGCTATGATCAAAGTTAGTGATTGTGTAAAAGAAATTATTGAATCTTCCGAAACAGCTCTAAATGCAATAAATCTGGGTATTTTAAACTACTCAGCTTATGCAGAAAAGATACATAAAGAGGTTGAGGCAATGGCTAAAAAGGAAGTGCAATTTGGGACAATTGTTGTTGCTTTATCAAGGCTAGCTAGTAGCTACAAGAAACAACATACTATCTTACCTAAAATAGTAATTGATAATTTATCAATTAAAGCTCCGTTAATAGAATTTACATTAATTAAAAACAAGAGAAATCTCGAACTATTAAGACAACTCTACGATGAGGACTTCTTAACAATTACAAGTGGTGTTTCTGAAATTACAATAATTGCAAGTGAAGCTCAAAGAGAAACTATCTCAAAAGCTTTTAACAAAAAAGACGTTATAGCAATAATATCAAACCTTGTGGCTTTAAGTGTTAAATTTAACCAAGCCTACGTATATGAGCCAAATTTAATCTATGCGATTCTTAGAACATTAGCGTTAAAAAGAATTAATATAATTGAGATAATCTCAACATACACAGAACTCACCTTCATAGTCGAAGAAAAAGATATGGAAAAAGCATTCGTGAGACTTAATCAGGTGTATCAAAAGTAGTTTAAGGTTTAAATTGCTGCTACAAGATTACGAAGAGTTCTTTCTTAAGAACTCAGCGACTTCAGCGATATTAAGAGCTTTTAAAGCAATATTCTTACCCAACTCTACTAGTTCCATATCAGCGAGAGTTACTCTAATACCATTAAGTTCGAGGAAAACCAACATCGCGTGAATTCCAGTTCTTTTATTGCCGTCAATAAATGGGTGGTTTTGAATAATGCCAGACGCTAGAACAGCTGCTTTATCGTAAACAGAAGAGAACATATCAGCTCCTGATAGTGACGTATGAGGCCTCGCCAGGGCAGATTCTAAAAGTTTACTATCCCGGATGTTAGAATGGCCACCAAATTTGTCTATTTGAAAGGCATGTAAAACCAGCACCTCTTCAAGTGTTAGATATCTCATCTTATTTTGCAAGTTCACTGAATGCGGCAGAGTATCTTTTACCAATACTTTCTGCAACTTTTAAGAATTCAGGTGATATGGACGATTGTTCTTGAGTTGTTACAACAAACTTATCCTGCACCTGCTCGAGAAATACGTCTTTTCCAATATCTAAACCTAAACTATCCAATAGTTGTTTAGGGATGATCAACCCAACTGAATTACCAATTTTTGTTAACTTCTGTTTGTATGTCATGGTAATAACATGTTATAACGTATATTGAGTGCTGTCAATTTTTTGATCATGTTCTTTCGTTCCATTGAAGATGGTTAAAGATGTGACTCTTGTGAAAAAGTCAGACAAGGTCTGATTATATTCGATGATCAATTATTAAGTTACTTTGAAATTTTCTTACTCAAAATACTAATTGCCGCTCTAGTTTCAGACACTAAATCGTAATCAAGTGCTTGCTCCCTATTTAACCAAGCAAACTCCTCGTGCTCTTCTGAAAGCTTAATCGTTCCACCAAGTAACTTAGCTACACCTACCAACACGATGTATGGAAGTCCTTTATACTTACCTTTGGTTAAGATTTCACTATGCCAATATGCAACTTTATCGAGAAGCTGTACAATAACTCCTGTTTCCTCAAGTACTTCTCTTTCAAGCGCATTCGAAATATCTTGCCCAGATTCAAGCTTTCCTCCTGGAAGTTCCCACTACCTGGCATGAAATCATCGTTGAGTGCTCTTTTTATCAGTAACACTTTACCCTTGCTATCAAGCACAAGAGCTCGATTCACTAATACAACTTGAGGACGAGATTTTCTATCAAGGTTGTTCATGCTTTATAGATATAGTGGTGGGGAGGGTGGGAATCGAACCCACATAGCCGGTTTTTCAGACCGGTGCATTGACCAACTTTGCTACCGCCCCATCTCTTAAACTCTGTCATTCTACCAATACAGGGCTAAAAACGCTATATTTTCCAATATACCCTTTGGTGTATTGGGTCATTCGACTGTAACCGATTTAGCAAGATTTCGAGGCTTATCAATAGATCTTTTAAGGAGTATTGCGGACTCATAAGCAAGGAGTTGCGCGACTATAGTAAAAAGTATAGGTGTTATCATTTGATTGGAATTTGGAACTGCTAGAACTTTATCTGCTATTTTACTTAATCTATTGTGAAGCGAACTTACCGTAATTACATAAACTGGAATGTTTCGCGCTTTAAGTTCTTTAATATTTGAGATACTTTTTTCAACAATCTCATCATTTGATACAAATATGACTGCGGGTCTTTTCTTATCCATAGCAGCTATAGAACCGTGTTTTAGGTCACCAGTCTGAAGACCAATAGAGTTTAGATATGCAATTTCCTTTAGTTTTAGTGCTGCTTCAAGAGCTATTGGATAGCAATAGCCTCTTCCAAAAAATGAAATCATCTCAGCTTTAATAAGTATTCTTGCAAGCTTCTCTATTTCACTTGTATTCTTTAAGATAAGGGCAACCTTTTTATCCAATGTTTTTAAATCTCGTAAAACTTCTGCGCATGTATTCCTCATATGTTTAGAAGTTCTTGAATGATTCTGAGCTATATAAATATTTATGAGTAAAAGACAAACAAGCTGCGAAGTAAATGCCTTAGTTGATGCAACTGCTACTTCAGGACCGATATGCAGATATACTCCTGCTTCAGCTTTTCTTGCAATAGTGCTCCCGACACTGTTTACTAAACCAAGCTTTAGCACTTCATCCCTATCTATACTATCCATAGCTTTTAACATGTCCGCTGTCTCACCTGACTGACTTATGAATAAGCTAGCTGAGTTTGAAACCCAGTTAAGACACTGATAAGCCATCTCAGATGAATTTTCAAAAGTTGAAAGAATAGGTGTAAGATTTTGACAAATCAAAGAGCCATAGATTGCAGCATAAGATGTCGAACCAGAACCAACAAACCTAAGTAAACCAATATCTCGAATTTTTACATTAACCTCCTCAAGTCCCCCAAGCCTCACTTTACCTTTCTTATCTACACGACCTCTTAGTGTTGATCTTATTGCAATAGGTTGCTCAAAAATTTCTTTTAACATAAAGTTTTCAAACTTGCCTTTATCTAGCTTTTTAACACCCCAGTCCAGTTTTGTGAGACTTGTCGGTAACTCGTTTCTCTCAAAATCATGTACTAAAATCTTACCTGGAGTTAAAACTGCAATTTCACCGTCTTTTAGATAAGTTACATTCTTTGTAAGGTGCATAAGGGCAGAAGCATCAGATGCAAAATATGTAGCATCGTGAGTTGTTCCAATTACAAGAGGGCCACCATAACGGACAAGGATTATTTCAACAGGATTAAAAGCATCGATAAAACAAAATGCAAATGCGCCTTTTAGCTCTTTTGCACATTTTGAGGCAATAGTTAATAAATTATTTTCTTTACGTGAAAGCTCTTCAAGTAAGTGAGGAATAACTTCTGTATCAGTTTGAGATTTGAAAATATGCCCCTTTGCGCCCAATTTCTTTTTCAATAATTCATCATTTTCTATAATCCCGTTATGAATTACACCAAATCTAGAGTTACAATCTAGATGGGGGTGTGCATTTGCTATAGTAACACCGCCGTGTGTTGCCCATCTTGTGTGCCCAATGCAGGTTGTAGAATCAGGCAGGGAAACAGAAGCTTGTGAGATCTTGCCTGTTTTTTTGATCACTTTTAATTTTGAGGTTGGTGAAATAGAAACGATTCCCCATGAATCATAACCTCTGTACTCAAGTGTTCTTAAACCCTCAAGAGTAATATCAGGATTTAATGGTTTATCAGATACATATCCAAAAATACCACACATAGCTTTAAGGCAGCTAGAAAATGGAGCGAGAGACGGGATTCGAACCCGCGACTTCCTCCTTGGCAAGGAGGCGCTCTACCACTGAGCTACTCTCGCGTCAATTCGCAGTACAAGCCATTATACAGTCTTAAAGGAAACTCTCCAAACCCTTTTTCTTTAGTTCTTTTATAATTTCTCCAACTTTTCCGGTCTTCTCTTTGTGTATTACTAAAAGAGCATCGTCTGTATCTACGACAACTACTTCATCAACGCCATAAATGACTACTAGCTTGCCGTCTCGAGCTTTTCCAAATGAATCCTCTGAGTCTAAAATTATAGTCTTCTTTCTCTTGGTACCGGAGCTTTCAACAAAATCCTGAACACTCCCCCAAGTACCGAAATCGGTCCAAACAAAGTTTGTTAGTGCGATTATGAAGTTTTCTTTATTTAAAAGATTTACAGTAACTTCTTCAGTAGAGCCTGCTTCCATAGTTGCATAGATCTCGTTAATCTTACTCTCCTCGTTCTCATCTCCTAATACATCTTTGATCTTCATCAAAGCTTTGTACCAATCTGGCCTAAACTTCCTGTAAGCCTCAAGTATCATGTTCGGATAGCATGCAAAGTGGTTAACATGTAAAACAACATGAAAATCATTTATGAGTTGCTCAGTAGCCCTGTAATCATTAAGTCTAGGCACAAAAGAATCGCATTCGTAGAAATCTACTGAATTCACTGTTTTTACTAAGTTTGCAAGTTTCAAGTAATCAGCACCCATCTCAGGTTTTATCGCTTTCTTACCGCCGGTAACAAACTTCTTTTCAGTCATAACAATCTTTTCTATCTCCTCTACATACATAAGAAAGTTCTCTTGCGGTAACCTAACAACATCAGACTGTATAAGCATCAATATCTCATCAGGTGCTATTAATGACAGCTTTAAAAACGCATACCCCTCGCCAGGACCTCTGCTCTTCTCATAATCAGGTTCGATTATTAAGTTATTAAAGCTAATTTGAGGTGCCTGTTCTAATACGTGTTTTACATATTTTCTTTTAGTTGATACGAATATATCCGATGGCGCATACTTTGAAAGTAGTACCTCGATATTCTGCGCAAATGTTGATGAATTACCTGTGACAGGCTGGAACTGCTTTGGTATTGAGCTTCTGCTAAGTGGCCAGAGTTTTGTTCCCTGACCTCCTGCTGTAACTATAAATTTCATGTTTAAATGGTGGGTAGGACAGGACTTGAACCTGCACAGGTTTTACCCCACAACGACCTCAACGTTGCGCGTATACCAATTCCGCCACCTACCCATTTGCTTACCGATTATACCAAAAAAGCTTATAACTTGAACTAGCAGTTAAGAACTGGTGCTAGATTTAAGTTTATCAAAGCTTTGTGGTGCCGAAGGTGGGACTCGAACCCACACTTCCTTGCGGAAACTGCCCTCTGAAGACAGCGAGTCTACCAATTCCTCCACTTCGGCAATTGTGCTTATTCTACTACAAAATAATACGCCAAACATAAACTACCAGCTTTGAAACTAATGTCTTATATGTAAAAGGTTGGAAAAACTTATCTCTTTAGTTGATTCATCAACTTCCCAGTTAGGGTAAAGGCAGTTCTCTACTTTAATTTTAAAAAGTCTAGTATAAGCAAATATACCGATATAAAGCGCAAAATATACAGGATTTTTAAAGAATTCTACAAGCGCACCCTTAATAATTGCTGTTTTTGGTATTGTGTATTCTTTTGTTAAATCTCCAAAGCGTTCGTATGAGTCCATCTCATCTTTTGAATACTGGAATCTAGAACTCTTTCTAATGTGCTCAATGATATTTTGGGGACTTCTAAAATAAAGAGGCGTATCCCAAATACATTTATACTGCCCACCCATTTTTTTGTTTTCAAAATACAAATAAGCATCAAGAGAAACCGAATCTGTTTCAACATACATGCTCTTTAAATAAGCTGTTTTAAATGCCATGAGCCTACCAAGACAAGCAAGATAGTTGTCTCCTTTGTTCCAATATTTGCCAATTGAGTTACTAAGAGTTGTGCCAATTGAGATACCACCTTCGGTTAAAGTTAGCGGTCTTAAAGGCTGGTTGCGTACCCCAACAAAAGTTGTACCTTGTGTATCAAATGCTTTAAGAGTACTTACTACTGTTAATGGATCGAAAAGTACATCATCTTGAGTCAAGATAACTATCTCCTCAGTTGTTATATCAAGTATCTGTTTTTGCTTGGCAAAAGCACTTGTCTCGTACTTATTCTCATATAGCTCAACTTCCAGAGCTTCAAGAGCTGCTTTTATATAGGGCTTTATCTTGACGTGATCAGCGACAATTACTATCCTAAAGTCTGATGGTACGTGAAGAGAGCTCCTTAGGGATTTAACAGTCTCAATAATTTGAGCTTCACCGTAACATGTTGTTATACCAACCAAAAAGGAGGGTAAGGATTGCTTTACAGGAACGATTTTCCGTTTCATTTTGAGATTTTACTCTATTTTTGCCAAAGCTCATAGTACGTAATTTGATGCCTTTAAAATGCCTATTTGATAATAAAAAAGAATGCTATACAATTTATTAATGGAGCAGGAAGAGTTAAAACAAGAAGTTTTAAGCTTTTTAAGAGGCTACCCAGTCATGAGTATCGCTGTAAGCCTTGAAAACAAGCCTATGGCCTCAGTTGTAGTCTTTACAGTCGCTGATGACTTCACTTTTCATTTTGTAACCCAAAAAAACAGTTATAAAGCAAAAGCTCTATTAAAAAATCCTCAAATTAGCATGACGATCTGGAAAATGAATGACACTTTAGTTCAAGCTGATGCTGTTGTTAACGCTGTGCCTGATTCTCAGATTGATGCATATCTTTCAGCCATTGCAGCCTCAAATGAAAAGCTAAATGATTTCTGGCCGCCGTTAATTAGAATATCAGATGATGAGTATATTGTATTTGAGATAAAACCAACCTGGCTTCGTATACTCGATTTAAAAAGTGACACTATAAAGTCTTTAGATACATCTTTCAAAGAAATTAAGCTTGCATAAATGAAAAAGATATTAGTTGTTGAAGACGATAAATTTTTACTCCAAGTCTATAAAACTAAGCTACAAGCAAGAGGGCACGAAGTATACACTTTAGAATCAGGAGAAGGTGTTATGGAAGCTGTTAAAACAAATTCTGTGGATGCGGTTTTACTCGATATTATCTTGCCTAAAAAAGACGGAATCAAAATATTAAAAGAGTTAAAGCGCGACGAGCAAACAAAGAATATACCTGTTGTCATGCTGTCTGTACTTAGCTCGGGAGATATGTTAACTCAAATAAAAGAATTAGGACCTGATGCGGTCAAATCTAAAATGGAAGCAACTTTTGACAATGTTCTAGATTCACTTAAGACTGTCTGGGGAAGTAAATAGTAGTTAGTATATGGTGAGGGCGGTGGGATTCGAACCCACGACCTGTCGGTTAAGAGCCGAATGCTCTACCACTGAGCTACGCCCCCATAACTTTAATATTCTATCAAATTAGCTTGAGAAAAACAGAGTAAGTTACTATGATCCTATCCCTGATATGTTCTTTTTCCCAGTAAACATACTAAGAATTAGCGGTATGAAAACACTAGCAAAAACTCCAAGGGATACGACTAAAGCAAAGTCTCTTAAAACCCCTCCATCCATTGATATGCCAAGAGCATAAGAAAACAAGACATAAGGAATCTTTGTAATTAAAGCAACGGTTGATAGAACTGTTGCTCGGTATTTAGAATTAACCTTCTTATTAATAATAATAGACAGCCACGGCGTACCAAGGTTCCCTGCAACGGAAATTAAAAGCATAGGTATAATTCCCCAAAGTCCAATGTCAAAAGCAGTTAGGAAAAGTCCTATACCGATGAGTAGCGTTAAAAATATAATACCCGTTCCATCGCCTAAAAACTTTCTAAAGAAATGCAGTTTATAAATAGCAAAAGCAGAAACAAGATAAAGCGCTGGAGAGACTATTGCTAGCATCTTTGCATCCATACCAAAACTAACAGCCATAACAGGCTTTAAAAGTCCCCAATCAAAGATAAAGAAAGTCCCAAGAACTATAAATATACTGACTATGTATTTCCTAAGACTGGGGTGGAATAAGCTTCTAACCCCAATACCAAGCTGGCTTATATAGTTAGTAAATGAAAACTTAATAGTTTCTACTTTTGGTTCTTTAAGAGTGAGTGCTACAAAAATAGCAATTACCTGAGCAACTCCCCAGAATATATAAGGGAATCTAACATTAATTCCAAACAAGAACCTCCCACCTATAAAAGTAGCCATAACAAGAGAAAGTATCATGATTATATTTGTTAAAGAAATAACAGCTTCATAGTCATCTTCTCTGCCTTGTTCAAGTAAACTATCATAAGCTAAAGCTTCTGATGTCCCTGAGTACAAAGCAAACCCTGCTTGGAATAATAGAAGCCCTATAAGCATTGAGCTAAAGCCGGATGCAGAAGCCATTGTAAATATCCCGATTGAGGTAAAAATGAACGATGATATGATAGTTTTCTTTTTACCAATTAGATCTGCTATTGCACCAGTTGGAATCTCAAGCATAAGTCCAAATCCAAAGCCAAGCGCATCTATTGTTCCTATCTTATCGTAACTGAGAAACAATGCCCAAAAAAACAACCAACTCGATTCACCAAATAACAAATTGGTTAAGAAAGTTAATATATAGTATTGCTTAATGTTTTTGATCTTTAGAAGAAGCTTTTGTTTCTTGAAAAAGCCGCCTGATTTATGTTTATCTGCCTTTTCTATCATATATGTATCACCAAAACTAGTCATTGGCGCCCCCGGAGAGATTCGAACTCCCGACCCCACGGTTCGAAGCCGCGTACTCTATCCGCTGAGCTACGGGGGCACAAATTGTGATGAAATCTGCTTGATTATACTATATACTCAATAAGTGCGAGGAATAAAGGCTTTTTACTTAAAACATAAGAATATCGTTGATTTTACAGCTCCTTTTATCTATTTATTCGTTCTTCTGCTTAGTGTTCGGTACGTAACGAATGCAGTTAACAACCCATCATTTAACATTACAGAAGAAAAAAAAGAACAGGAGCCAGAGAAAATAGAAGAAAAAGAACTTGATATAACTCTTGAGATTTATGATCAAAATTCTAAGCTTCTTAAGAGTGTTGAGACTAGTAATTACAAGAATACAAAATCAATTGCTGACTATCTCTCAAAACTCAGACGAGACGGGGATATATATTATGAACGAGTCTCATACATTAACAGGATTGACCTTGTCAAAGTCCTCGACCTATCTGACGAAGAAGCGCTTAAATGGGTGGTGATTGCAGGTGGGCAAGACATTACAAACGAAATTGATAACTTAACATTTGTTGAGCTTAACAACATTAAAAAGATAGAAATTAAGCGAGTTAATAAGTGATGGTGTTATTCAAAAGTTAAAGCTGCAATCGGATCTTTTTTACCAGCATTGATCGCAGGATATGTCCCAAAAGTAATTCCAACTATAACTGAGAAGAGAAAAGATATAACAACAGCATATAAAGGTACGGTTGCTTCAATGTAGCTTTTTAATGCGATGGTCAATAAAAAGGCTAATATAACCCCTATAAAGCCCCCAGATACGCTAAGAACTACCGCTTCAAATAAAAATTGCAGTGTAATATTAGACGGAGTTGCTCCAACTGCTTTTCTAAGTCCAATCTCTCTTGTTCTCTCAGTTACTGTTACAAGCATAATGTTCATGATACCTATACCGCCAACAAGAAGTGAAATACCTGCAATCATCCCAAGTCCTGCTGTTAACATCTGGAGAATACTCTGGAATGAGGCCAGCAGTTCAGCTTGTGATATAACCCCAAATTGATCCTCTTTCAAGTCTCTTAATAGAGCCATCTCTATTATTTTCTTAGCTTTTTGATCGTCATTTGGATCTTTTAGCTTGGCGGCAATACTAGTAAAGTTTTCAACTTCTAAAACCTCCATAGCAGTTGTGTACGGCATGACAATGCCTTGATCATAAGAACTATTTTTTTGACCAAGCTCGCCAATTATTAAAAACGAATCTTCATCGACTTTTACTCTCGTACCAAGAGGAGAAGTATCGCCATAAAGTTCTTTTTTTGCTTCAACACCTATTAATGCCACTTTCCTTTTCCCTCTCTCCTCAGCTAGAGTGAAGTTACGACCTGAAACTACTGGATAATTTGTTATATTAATTGCAGTACTATTAAGTCCAACAACAGTACCATAGTATTCGTTGTTTCTGTGCTTAAAAGAGGCGCCTGCTCGAACTGAGGGACTGACATCAAGAACTACATCTTTTGCGTAGCGTTTAATTAAATCAAGATGTTTCTCCTCAAGCTTATTTGTTGAAAAAGCATTTGCAGGATCTGCTCGAAAATTAAATTTTCCCGGGGTGACAAGCATGAGATTTGTGCCAAGAGAGTTAAAACTACTTGCTATAAAGTTTTGAACACCAGTTCCAAGAGATAACATAGAAACAACGGCAAAAACACCAATTATGACCCCAAGCATAGTGAGGAATGCTCTTAGTTTATTTGCTCTAAGTGAATTTAGTGATGATAATAAAATCTCATTCATATCTTAGCGCCTCAATCGGATTTTTCTTACTAGCGCTATAAGCAGGATAGGTTCCAAAAACCATCCCAACAACCGCAGAAAAGACAAATGCTATTAAAACTGTAGTTATGGAAACTTCTGTTTTAATAAAGTTGCTGATTATTAAACTAACAATATATGCAAATAACAGACCAATAATTCCTCCTAGAACACTGATTAGAACTGATTCAATTAAAAACTGAAAAGCTATATCAAGCTTTGTAGCACCAAGTGCCATTCTAAGCCCAACCTCTCTTGTTCTTTCTGTAACTGATACAAGCATAATATTCATGATGCCAATTCCCCCAACAAGAAGAGATATGGCTGCAACAGCTCCAAGTCCAAGAGTCAGTACACCAAGAATCTGTTGAACTGTGGATAAAATGTCTGCTTGAGATAATACAGAGAACTCATCCTCATCAAGATCCCGAAGGAGAGCAAGTTCAATGTGTTTTTTTGACAGTTCAAGATTTTCACCTTCTTTTGTTTTAACAACAATATAGGTGTAGCGTTTAACACCAAAGGTTGAAGCAAGAGATGTATACGGAGCAAGTATTTGATTATCGTAATCAGAACTTTTCTCTTTAAAAATCCCAATAACTGTAAAACTTTTCTCATTAAGGATAATTGTTCTACCTATAGGATTAAGTGACCCAAAAAGGTCTTTTTGAACATTAGGTCCGATAACAACAACTCTTGCTTTTGAAGTTTGTTCGCTTTTTGTAAAAAATCTTCCTGTTTCAATTATATAGTTATATATGTTGTTACCTTCAAAACTTGTACCAATAATCTCAGCATCAAAAGTTTTACCTTTATAATAGGCAGTGTTGTTGAGATTAACTGAAGGTGTTACATAAAGTACTTTGTCTTTTGCGTAAGTGTTAATGAGCTTTACATGCTTATCTGCAAGTTTGTTTCGAGTGAGTGATAGAGCTGGATCTCCCCCAAAATTCGCTCTTCCAGGGGCTACAAAAAGCAAATTAGAGCCTAACGCATCAAACTGCTCAGTTATATAGTTTTGAAAGCTCTTACCAAGAGATATGAGTGTAACTACTGAGAAAACACCGATTATAACTCCAAGCATTGTTAAAAATGATCTCAGTTTATTAGCTTTAAGCGAGATGCTGGATGAATGAATACCTTCGGTTAGTCTTGTTAACATTAAACAAGCTCCCCATCCTTAATTATGATCTTTCTTTTAGCAATTGCTGCTAACTCATCATCGTGTGTAACTAAGATTATTGTTTTCCCAAGCTCGTTTAACTTAATAAAAAGATTTTGAATATCTTCACCGGTTTTTGAGTCCAAGTTCCCGGTTGGCTCATCAGCAAAAATTAATGACGGGTCATTTACAAGAGCTCGTGCAATAGCAACACGTTGTTTTTGACCACCTGATAATTCGTTTGATTTGTTGCTCATTCTCTCCGATAATTCAACAAGCTTAAGCATACTCTCAGCTTTGCCTATCCACTCTTTTCTTGGGACTTTACTGTACTTTAGAGGCAAGATTACATTATCAAGAGCTGAGGTTCGAGCAAGTAGATTAAAGGACTGGAAAACAAACCCTATTTCTTTGTTTCTAATTCTAGCAAGTTCTTTTTCTTTAAGTTTTGAAACAAGTCTATCGTTTAAATAAATCTCACCTGTTGTTGGAGTATCAAGAAGCCCTAACATATGCATAAGAGTTGATTTACCGGAACCGGACTTACCAACTATTGCAACAAACTCACCTTCATAAATTGTTAAGGAAATATTTTTAACAGCAGCGATCTCTGTTTTATCAACTTTATAGATCTTAGAAACACCTTTAACATCAATTACTTTTCGCATATTTTATTTTCTGTCCTGCTTCTAATTCGTCTTCACCTGCAGCAACAACAACTTGCTTTCCAGCTAAATCAGTTTTAACTTCAGTATAAAAATCTCCTTCGATCCCAAGTTCTACTCTTTCTTTTTTTAACATACCTTCTGAGTCAGTCCAGACAAAAAAACCATCATCATCTTCTAATACTGCATCAAAAGGAAGTGCTGTTACCTTTGCTTTTGATGTCATGATTGTAATCTCAGCATCCCCCTTCATCCCAAGAAGAATTGGTTTATCAGTGGCTTTTAAACTAAGTTCAACTGTAAAGTCTCCAGTGCTTTCAGCAAAAAAAGGCAGCTTACTAACACTACCTGTAAAAATCTCTTCGGGATATGAATCCAAAACAACATTAACTGGCTGACCGACTTGTAAAAACCCGAAATCTTCTTGATCAACTTGAATTTCAAAAACTAAGTTTCCCAGATCAGCAAGCTTTATGAGCGTCCCTCCAGCAGATATAATCTCATTCTTTTCTTTTGTGACATCAACAATTGTCCCATTTATTGGAGCAGTTATGACAAGATCAGATAGTTTATTTGAAACTGAGTTTAACTGAGAACCAGCTCTACTAATAAGTTCATCAAGTCTTCTAAGATTTGCATAGTACTCATCTTCACCACCAACTGCTTTTTTATTATTCACATAAGTTTCGATATAGATATCTTTATCGCGTTTTGCAATATCAAGTGAGTCTCTGTAGGTTTGGATGTCGTTATAATCAGAATTAGCAACAGCGCTTGCTAAAAAAGTTCCTTGAGTTACAAGATCTCCTTTTTTAACTCGTAAGTCAGTGATCTTACCTCCAGCCTCAAAAGCAAGCTCAAGCAGATTTTCAGCTTTTACTTCACCTGAAGATGACACTGATTTAGTAACTTCAAGGTTTTCAATCTCAACTTTCTCAACAGTAGCAGTTTTCGTTTTTCCTCTTGAAAAGAGGAAAAAACCACCTCCTACAACAAGTACTAATGCTATTCCAATAATTAACCTCTTTTTCATCCCAGTTATTATACAGTTGCATAAGCTTATTTTAAAGGCGTATTATTAAAAGGTGATAAAAGAACTTGCTAAAGAGCATCACCCGAAAAAACAAGCTAAGCGCTTTAAATACGCTTTTCACGGAATCTTCCATGCTCTCCTAAATGAAGCCAATTTCCGTGTTCAGATTCTTTTTGCTTTAGTAACAACAATGGCAGGACTATATCTTGGTATCGCACCGACAGAGTGGGGTTTGTTGATTTTATCTCTTGGCTTTTTACTCTCAGCTGAAATGGTAAATACCGCAGTTGAAAATGTTGTTGATAACATAATTAAAGAATATGACGAGGGAGCTAAAGTTATTAAAGATTTATCTGCAGGTTTTGTACTAGTTGCTGGTATAGCAACACTTCTTGTTACCTATATTGTGTTATCGCCTTACTTCTTTAATATTCTACTTCTTAATTAATAATTATTAGTTCGTTCATTGCTCTTGTTACTGCAACAAAAGCACTTTTTGCTTGATTAAACGAGTTGATAGTAGATAGATCAAGCCCAAGAACATAGACTTTACTAAATTCAAGACCTTTACAATCTTCAAAGCTTGTTAAGTAAACTCCTTTAGGGATATATCTCATCTGTTTATTACTATCAAGTTTTATAAAAGCATCATTACCATCCAAGACACGAGACATCAAAGTATCAACCTGACTAAATAACTTCGCGTCATAAACTATTACGCCAATGCTTTTTGAAAGCTCTTTTATATCAAGCCTTATTTGTTCCTCAAACGTTTTAAGAAGCTCCTCGCTCGATGCTGTTGATATTTGAGTTGGTTCACGGCCTATACGCTCAATTGGTTTTGGTAAGTACGAGGTTGTATATTTACCAATAACTGTATTTGCAAAATCAATAATCTGTTTTGTGCTTCGGTAGTTGGTATCAAGCTCGTACACTTTAGCAGTTTTAGCTTGAGAAATTACACTTGCAATTTGTTCCCATCTTGAAAGTCCTGCTTTATCAAACGACTGATTTAGATCCCCTAGGATACAAAATCTCCCGTTTAAAACAAATTTACCAAGAAGCAAATACTCAAGAAGAGAGCAGTCCTGACCTTCATCGACAACACAGTATTCGAATTTCAAAAACTTATTAAATCCAAAGAATTCATGCCTGAGATATACATAAAGTAACGCTTCAGTGTAGTTTAAGACGCTGCCGTCTTTAATCTTATGTTCTGCTAGAAGCTTATTAAAAGATGTATTTGTTTCATTCTTAATCTTAGTTAATGAGCTTAATATTTTTCTGATGCTTTTAATATTCTCTTTGTGGATCTCTTTTTTTATTGTGTTATCAGTGTTTTTTGTATACTCACGTTGCATGTCTATTTCTTCTGAAAGATCATCTTCAAGATCAGCAATATTCTGAAGAACTGCAATATTCCTGTCATAAACAAAACCCCCATAGCTTGCGTATGCAGGATTATCAAAAATAGCATCTATCTTAGCCTCGCAATCTGTATGTATAACATCAAGCTCTTTGTTTAGTTTCTCAATAAAAGCTAGGTCGTATTTTTCAAGCTCACCCTCATCATCAAAATTAAGATTAATATTGATCTTTTCTTTATAAATTACTTGAACAAGAAGGTCTCTAATTGTTTTGAAATTAATATCAAAAATACCAAGCTTTGGAAAAAGTGTTGATAAATAACTTACTAGAATTTGGTTTTTTGCAATTAAAATTGATCTTGGTGCTCTAATTAAGTTTGCATAGTTAAAAAAGATATATGCTAGCTTGTGAATGGC
Organism: uncultured Candidatus Saccharibacteria bacterium; assembly: GCA_964540135.1. GTDB lineage: Bacteria > Patescibacteriota > WWE3 > UBA101185 > UBA10185 > CAZCAQ01. Next base: position 25,615 of record CAZILK010000008.1, read on the forward strand.
TACTGTACTTTTACCGCTACCAACGCACCCTTGAACAATACAAGTTTGTCTTGGGTCTGATTCAATTATCTCAAGCTGCGATTCTTGAATTGTTTCAATAATATCTTCAAGTGTTCCACCGGTACGTTCTTTAATTTTTGATGCAATGATCTCATTTTCATCAAGCTGAATGTCGTTATTGTAATACTTGATTAACTCCCCCTCGTCAATCTCAAAGGATCTTTTAAGAGTAAGGTCGTATTCAAACTTATCTTTTTCAGTCACGTATTTAACACCTTTTTGAGGGTATCTATATTTATAATAAATAGAGGCAATTTTTGATCGCCAATCTGTGACTAAAGATACATCTTTATTCAAAACACCAAATTTTCCAATATAGATAATTTCTTCTTTGCCAGTTTTAGGATCTTTTAAATCAATCCGTGCAAAGTAAGGCTCTTTTGAGAGATATGCAAGCTCCTCAAGTTGAGCGTATTTATCAGGCAAATCAAACGAAGAGTTGGCCTCATTTAGTCTTTGAAGAGATATTATTAGATCAAGTCCGCCTTCAGCGTCATGTCTTAGCTCTTTAAGCTTATCGAGTGTTACTGCCCCCATACTAATTAATGCGTGCTCAAGGTACTGTTTCTTCTCTTTAAGATAGGTAACAGTAGAATCAACTCTAGCTTTTTCGTCAATAAAAATTTGATCAGTCATATGAAAAACCTTCTTTGGCTACAACAACAACATACTCCCCTCTTGGAGTTTCGTCTGTTAAATCATTAGCTATTTTGGCTAACTCTCCTGTAACAACACTCTCATTTATCTTGGTCATCTCAGCACATATTGAAGCATACCTGTTTCCAAGGACATTTAAAAGGGTATTAACTAAAGACTTAAGCCTTAAAGGAGACTCGTAAAAAACAAGAGTCCCGTCAAACGGCTTTAATTTCTCAAGAGCTTTTATTATATCTGTGTCTTTTTTAGGTAAGAAACCTGCAAAAAGAAACTTATCTGTTGGAAGACCTGAGATACTTAAAGCACTTGTTAATGCAGAAGGTCCCGGGACTGAATAGATAGCGTTAAAGTTATTCTTTCGAAGAGAGCTTATTAATTTATACCCTGGATCTGAGATTAATGGGGTACCGTTATCTGATACCAAGCATAAAGTCTTACCGTGCAAAAGATCATTTAAAATAGGTAAAAACACTTTATCGTGGTTTTGATCACGGTATGAAACTTGAGATTTAGAGAATTTTAAATGATTAAAAAGCTTTTGTGTTTCTCTGGTATCCTCACTTAAAACATAGTCGCATTCCTTGAGAATACTTACTGCTCGAGATGAGAGATCGCTAAGATTTCCTATTGGGGTGGCAACAACATACAACCTACCAAAAGCCATTTGCCTATTCTACAGGAAATAAAGCCTTACTGTCAAAGATACTAGTTTAGTACTTCATCAATTGCTGCTTTAACATCAGTAAACGGCACAGCGCCCGGTAGTACTTTAGCTTCTTTTGTTTCTGTATTTATTATAACAACACCAGGAGTTCCAGCAACATTAGCTGCAGTTCCAGCGTCTTGTTGTTCTTTAATCTTGTCTGCAAATTTTGCACTGGTAATACAAGAATTTATAGTTGCGACGTCATATCCAAGATCTCCTATAATCTTATCTAGATCAGGTGCTGTGCCTTGAGCTAGGCCAAAGATGCTGTCAGCAAAAGCCCAAAACGCATCATTACCGCCTGCTTCAGCTAAACATTCTGCTGCATTGGCATATTTCTGAGCATTCTGATGAAAGCTTAAAGGAAAATGTCTAAACACAACTTTTAAATCGTTTGGATATTCTTCAAGCGCCTGATTAACTGTTGGATGAAAAGATTGGCAAAAAGGACATTCAAAATCAGAATACTCAATTAAAGCAACTTTGGCGGACGCATTACCTTTTACCCAGTCTGAATCACTGATTTCAGGTACTTTGGTTGGGTCTATTTCTGGCGGAGCTTGTTGTTCAGGAACTTGTGCTGTAGGATCAGTATTAGCAACTTCGGAACCAGAACCGCCTTTTTTGAGGTATCTGTTTTCGGTGTAAAAAGAACCAAAACCAAATGAGGTTAATGCAAGTAAAAGTAGTAAAAAGTAAAATACAAAATTACATGGTTGTGAATTAGTTGTTGAAGTCATAAAACTAAAGTACTTTACATCCCATATTTAGTCAATAATTAAATGGCAAACAAAACTGATTTTTTAACTAAATTCACACAGATAACAAACTTTAGTATAGAAGAAAGTATAAAGCTGCTCTCTCTTTCTAAAAAACAAGTTCTAGTTCTGAATAAAAATGCCTATGATATTAAAAAAGCACTAACTTATATTAATAGTATTGATGGCCTTGAAGAACTTAAAGAACTACCTGGAGTTTATTTAATCCACTCAGGTAAAAAAGAACTAACAGCATCTACGCAGTTTAAAGAGGGAATGTTTTATATTCAAAATCTTTCAAGCTTAATTCCAGTTCTAGCTCTTAATCCAAAAGCTACTGACACGATACTTGATATGTGTGCAGCTCCCGGCGGAAAAACATTCAACATTTGTAATTTAACTTTAAATAGAGCTGAGGTTTATGTTAATGAAGCAGATAGAATACGGGTGAATGATCTTAAAGAGATTATATCGGTCTTTAATCTTAATATTAAAGACATTTATACTCTTCCAGCGCAAGGCCTGTACCATGTCCTTGATAACAAGTTCACAAAGATTTTAATTGATGCCCCGTGTAGTTCTGAAGGTCTTATAAATCTATCTGATGAAAAAACACTTAAGTACTGGAATCAGAAAAAGGTTAAACAATTAAGAAACCTCCAGAAAAAGATTATAGCCAGTGCATATAAATTACTGGCACCGGGCGGCACACTTGTTTATTCAACCTGCACTTACTCACCTGAAGAAAATGAAGAAATAGTTAACTACATTTTAAAGTCAGCGCAAGACCTAGAGATCCAAGCTATTAATTTGCCGATTAAGCGTGATAACTTTATTCCTGCATTAACAAGATGGGGTGCTAAAGAGTTTAGCTCAGAGTTAACAAAGTGTATGCGCATATTACCAACAGAAGTATTCGAGGGATTCTTTGTCTGTAAACTAACTAAAGCTAAACTGTAATATTTACAATCTTTTCTTTTATATAGATAAGCTTTTTAAGAGTTTCTTTGGTTACATACTTTGAGATTTCAGGTAAAGCCAGAACCTTTTCTGTTAATTCATTTTCGCTAATGTCTCTATCAACGAGAAGCACTGCTCGTAATTTACCATTAATCTGGATAGGCAAATTCATCTCTGAGGTTTTTGTGTAAGCTTCATCGTATTTTGGAAACTCTTGTAGATGAACGCTGTTTTCTTTCTGCCATGTTGAATAGCCGTTTACCTCTTGCCACAGTTCTTCTGCAACAAACGGAACAATTGGTGCAAAGGCTTTTACAAAGCCTTTCCAAATGTCTTTATTAATAGAGGTTTGTTTTTTAGCAATATTCACAAAAATCATTAGTTCACTAACAGCACTATTCATTTTTAGATTCTCAAACATATATGTGCTGTTTTTCACAAATTTGTGGTAAGCCACTAATAGTTCTTGAGAAGCAGGACTCTCATCTACCTTTGAGTAGAGATCATAAATTTGAGCTATAACCTTATAACAAGCTTTGATGCTTTGAGGATTCCAAGGATAAGTTGCATCATAAGGGCCTAGGAAACAAAGAACCATGCGAGCCGCATCAGCACCATAGCTATCCATCAAATATTTAGGATCAACAGTGAATTTTGGTCTTGATTTAGACATTTTTGTTTTATCTTCACCAAGTAAGATGCCACCGCTCATTCTAAACATAATAGGTTCTTCATAAGGCATTAACCCTTGGTCAAAGAGTGCTTTATACCAAAATCTTGTATATAAAAGGTGTGCTGTTGTATGCCCGGCGTCGCCATAATAACTATCAACAGGAAGCCAGTATTTCATTTTTGCCATATCTGCAAAGGAATCTTCATTGTGAGGATCAATATATCTTATGTAATACCAGTTAGATCCGGCCCATGTAGGCATAACATCGGTTTCTCGTGTTGCGGGATTACCTTGTGAATCAACCGTATCACTCCAGTTAGGAAACTCTGTAAGTGGAGGAAATTCATTTTTGGTCGAATCGTAATCAACAATTGGCGGAAGAAGAACCGGTAAGTTTGTATCCTCTTCAATTTTTCCATCACGAGTGTATATAAGTGGAATTGGCTCTCCCCAGTATCTTTGTCTTGACCAGATAGTATCTCTTAATTTAAATGTGGTATGTACTTTACCAAGTCCGCTCTTAGTTAAATGGTTTGTAATTTCAACTTTAAACTCATTAGAGCTCTTATTCTCATTATCGTCCCCAGACCCAGTTATTATTCCCTCTCCTTCAAAAGGTAAGGTAGTGGCAACTCCACCGGCTTGTTTAATAACTTGGAGTATTTGAATGTTATATGTCTTTGCAAACTCAAAATCTCTTGTATCGTGTGCAGGAACTCCCATAACAGCGCCAGTACCATAATCCGGTAATACATAATCTGCAACATAAATTGGGATAGCTTGGCCGGTTAACGGGTGGTAAGCTGTTATCCCTTCAAGAAGTACCCCGGTCTTAGTTTTTGTTTGTCTATCTATATCAGACAGATCGCGACTTGCTAAAACATAGTTAAGAACCGCATCAAGGTTTATGAGTTTGTTACTTGGATTTTTAATAAGCTTATGTTCGGGGCAAATAGCAATGAAAGTAACACCGTACAAAGTATCAGGGCGTGTTGTAAACACCTCAAGGTCACTGTCTTCTGAGGTTTTAAACTGTACTAAAACACCTTCTTTTTTACCAATCCAGTTAATCTGTGCTTGTTTAACATAATCAAGATAAGCGGTTTTAGATAAATCAGTTAGAAGCTTATCAGCGTAGCTAGTTATCTTTAAAACCCACTGTCTAAACATCTTGCGTTCAACTTTACGTCCCCCACGCTCAGAAATTTTCTCGCCATCAGCATCGGTAAGTACCTCTTCGTCAGCTAAAACTCCAAGCTCTTTACACCACCAAACCGGCAATTCTTTAACCTCAGCAAGTCCTTTTTCGTAAAGTTTTAAAAACATCCACTGTGTCCATTTATAAAAGCTTGGATCACAGGTGTTTATCTCACGGCTCCAGTCAATGGCGTATCCCATTAACTGCATAGCATTTTTATAATCTTTGGTTGCTTGGTCTATTATTTCTTGTGGGGTTGATTTTGATTTGATTGCAAAAGTTTCAGCAGGAAGACCAAAAGAATCCCAGCCCATGGGAAACATTACATTATAGCCCTGCATTCTTAGGAATCTTGAGTAAACCTCAGGAATTGTGTAGCGCATCATATGTCCTGCATGGAGATATTTACCTGAAGGATAAGGAAGTTCGGCAAGGATGTATTTTTTAGGTTTTGGAGAAAAGTCTACTGCTTCGTAAATGTTGTCTTCATACCATTTAGGCCGCCAGTTATTTTCAATATCAGCATGTTTGTAAACCCGTGATGTCATGTAGGTTCTAGTTTAAAACTTCTTATTTAAGCTTGGAAACCTCTTTGTGAAGAGTTGACTTGCGTAGTACCGGATTATATTTCATGATCTGAAGCTTTTCAGGCTTATTTACCTTGTTTTTCTGTGTAACATAGGTTCTTCTCCCTGATTGGGTACACTCAAGGCCTATTAATATTCTGTTACCTTTTTTTGCTGCCATGCGGATATTGTAGCACAAGGAACGCCAATAACAACATAAAAGCTACTTTATAATGCATTCCGCACAGTTATAGTACAATCTCTATATGATTTCGTTTTGTATCCCAGCAAAAAATGAAGAGTTGAACCTGCCAGAGACAGTAAAAGCTGTCAGAGAGGCCTCAGAAGCACTTAAGGTTAATTACGAAATTATTGTTTGTGAAAACGGCTCAAAAGACAAAACTTTAAAAGTTGCCAGAGAATTGGGAACCAAAGTCATTATGGAACAAATTCCTCACATCTCAAAAGCACGGAACTCAGCAGCTAAAGCTGCAACTGGGGATGTTTTAATTTTTCTTGATGCAGATACAAAAATTCATAAGAATATGCTTAAAGAAACATTAGATGCTCTTCAAACTGAGAAAATACGCGTTGTATCAACAATTACAAGGTATGATACATATCCAAGCGCTGCTGTCTTTGTCTGGATATATAATGTGTTATCGCTGTTCTTTAAGCTCGGCCTTGGGCAATATACAGCCCTCTCAAAGAAAGATTTTGTAGAACTTGGCGGTTTTGACGAGTCAGTTTTCGCGTTTGAAGACATATACTTTTATAAAACTGTGAAACGAACATTTGGCAGAAACGCTATTAAGATTCTTTGGAAAGGGCCAACTACCAGCTCAAGAAAATTCAAAGGCCGATATAATCTCTTCAAACCATTTCTTGGACTGATTAAAGCAACTCTTAATAAAAAGGCTGCTACTACTAAACGTGATCTTGAATATTGGTATGGCGGAGATGAGATTTAGAACTTTTTTGAGCTCTCTATGAAACGTTACTAAAACTAAGTATAATATAGCCCTTATGGGTATTAAACTTGGCCTTGAGTTCTCCTCCGACGCACTATATGCAAAAGCTAAAGTGCATGATTTTATTGATGTTTTTGAGCCTATTATTACGAGTACGCTAGATGGTTACTTACGACACGCACAAACTGACTATAATTCTTATGCTCACGATGCAATAAATTTTTATAACACCATAGCACTTCGTGGAGGCAAAAGAATTAGAGGAGCTCTTAGTTACTATACATACAAGATGCTTGGCGGTACCAACGAGAGTGTCGGCATGCAGCTTGCAACAGCAATTGAGATGCTTCATGCCTATTGGCTTGTTGTTGATGATTTTACTGATAAATCAAGCCTAAGACGTGGCGGACCAACTGCTCATATTCTAGCAAGAGACTATTTTAGCAATTCAAAATATGTCCGCAATGATCCAGAGCATATTGGTAATGCGATTGTTGTTACTGCAGGTATTGTCCAAGGTCATAGAGTCCAGGAGTTAATTTTAAATCTTGATGTTCCTGATTCACTAAAAATTGAAGCTGCAAAAAATCTAGATGGGAAAGTTGTCACAACAGGCTATGGCCAGATTACTGATATCTTTAACGCATTAATGCCAAGTGTTATAGAACAAGATGTTCTTGATATGCTTAAGTGGAAAACAGGTGTCTACACTTTTGAAAATCCACTTCATATGGGAGCAATCCTTGCAGGAGCTAGTAAAAGCGATATGGAGCTCTTGTCAAAATACGCAATTCCAACCGGTAGTGCATTTCAAATACATGACGATATCATCGGTATGTTTGGTAACTCCGAAGAAACAGGAAAATCAGATAAAGATGATTTAATGGAAGGGAAGATGACGTTACTTATCCAACACGCACTTGCACATACGACTGCTAGTCAATTAGAACTTCTTAATAGGCACCTTGGTAACAGAGATGTTACTGATAGCGAACATGAAGAGATTAAAGAGCTTTTGATAGAATGCGGATCGTATGATTACTCAACTACTATGGCAAGAAAATTAGTAGCTGAAGGTAAGAAGTTTCTTGAAGAAGCGCCAAATCACTGGAGTCCCGATGGACTTAAGTTTCTTTCAGGTGTTGCGGATTATGTAATCCAAAGAGGTAATTAATCCACAAGTGCTATAACATCTTTGATGTGAACATATATCATATCGTTATTCTCAGTCTTAATTGTTTTCTCACCAACTGGTGCGTTTAATATATGCTTGCCAAGAACAGTTTCAACAGAAATGATGCCGTTTTTAAAATCTGAAATATCTTCACTTACTAAAAACCACCCAGACTCCCCATCAAGCACCATGTTAACAGCACTATGTGTTGTAACAGTGTCTGATTTTTGTTGTTTTTTAGTAACAAGATCTTTTAAACTTTTAAGTCGTTTCTTCAGATCAGCTATTTGGTCCTCAAGCATTTTTATCTTATCTTCAAGCTCCATTCTGCCTGTTGGGAAACGAGATTCCATAGCACTATCTGACGTACCGAATTGAAGTGTGGTTGATGCGTGCTCCTTCTCGAACTGAGTTAATGCATCTGTATACTCTTTTATGACTTTTTGAAGATCAAACATGCCTATAGTTTACAGCTTTTTTTAGTTTTTTAAAGAAGAATTATTCATATCTAAGAGCATCAAGAGCTGATATCTTTTTAGATCTACGTGCCGGAAAAATTCCCGTGAACACACCAACAATTGTAGATAGAAGCATAATGACAAAAACAAAAGCAAAAGGAATATGCGAGACATCTAAAAAGCCCTGGCCTTTAAAGACTGCCATCGTGGACAAAATTACACTTAGAAGTTTCCCTGCAAGATAGCCAAAAAGTAGTCCAAAAATACCAGCCCCTGTACCCATAATGACTGACTCTGTTAAAAAGAGCTGTTGAACCTCAGCTGTTGTCATACCAAGGGCTTTCATAAGCCCTACTTCTCTTGATCTTTCAAGAAGTGAGACAGTTAGGGTATTAAACATACCAAGAGATGCAACAATTAGTGCTACCATACCCATAATCGCAAGAACAAGCCGTAGGGTCTTGAATAAATCAGTAATTTGCTCAACTGTATCAGCAGCTGATCTGCTGGAAAAACCAATAGCGTCTATTTTCTTCCTAACAATCGGAAGGTTTTCTTTTTCAGACACAACAACTTTTACTTGCGAGAAATTAGTTGTTCCAAGAGACCGCAGGTCAACAAGTGCGACATAAAAAACAGGCGAGGAATCATCAGGCACAACACCAACTATGGTGTAATCGACTTCAACTGACTCAACACGTTGTTTTGAATTAGTAATTAAAGATGTTGGAATAATAAATGAAGATCTAAACTTTTTACCAACAGCGGTTTCTTCATCAATACCAAGTACACGAAGGGCTGCTCTATTAACAACTGCCTGCTTAATAGCACTAGAGTGAAGTGGTACTTTTTTAACATCTTCATTCTTTTTTGCAGCGTTTGGATCAACGATTGTTACCCAGTCTCCATCATCTATAATTACTGTATTTGAGCTGCTTGGTGAAGACTCGGCTGCAAGTATATCTCCGGTAATTACATTTGAGGTACCAAGCACTTGACCAACAGACACAGACCCATTTATATCTGAGGTAAGATTTACAACAGCTAAATACCCTTCTTCTACAACTTGATTATCTTTGCTGTCTTTTTGAGCAAGGTACTTACCGTCCACACAGTCACTATCTTTATCGTCACATGTTTTTGCTTCCCAGATATAAACTGCGGATCTAATCCAAAGTCCTAAATCTTCGCCTGTTTCATCCAAAAGATACCTACCGCTTGTAGTATCAGATTCATATTCATCACCAAGAATTGCCTCACCAATCTGAGTTCCTTTAACTTTTTTTGTATAGCCAATAACTGGAGAGGTTATTGAAGGGCCCGATCTCACTCTAATCCATTTATTTTCATCAATTTCAAACTTTGTTTTACCTAGAATTTCTCCTCGCATATGATTTATTTTGGTCGAAGCTCCAAGAACATCGTCTGATGTTTTAGCATTAGAAACTTTGATAGCAAGATCGTTACTACTAAACACTTTCCCTTTAACAGGTTTTATCGCTGAATTCTGTAAGTATCCTGTTGTAACACCGTATACTGCCATATCAGTTACTGAATTCTTATAATTAATCCTACCAACAGCAGCAATAACTGGGTAGACACTCGTCACATGGGTAAACTCTTTAATATCAGAAATAATTTTATCGTCAATTTTAATCTTAGAGCCAGCTTGTGGTGAAATCTCAGCTTGCTTTAGTTCATCAAGTCTTGCAACTCGTGAGATAACAAGATTTTGAAGACCATATCCTATGGATACTAAAAATACAATCGCACCAATACCAATTGAAACACCACCAATTGTTACAGCAGTTCGCGTTTTTTTAACCAGCATATTTTTAATTGATAACTGAATAAGATCGGTACGAGAAATTTCACCGTCATGTTTATCTATCAATTTAGTAATACGGGAAATATATTTTAAAAAAGTTGCTTGAAACTTTGGAGCTGAAAAGAGTGGAAGGAACCGTAATTTATTTGAAAAGCTTAAAATGGCAAAGGTGAATACATTAATGAGAATTAAAATATTGTAAAGAAAAAATTCTCTTAATAAGAGTTTAAGACCCAAAACTACCTTAAAGGTGCTCAAAGGTAGTCTAATTATTTTGAGTGGTATCTGTTTTAGGTTCATCATTTATTGTTCTTTTCTTGCCTAAAAATGAAGCTTGAAACTCTTCTTTCTCCTTTCCTGAATAAACTCCCGCGATTGTACCGTCAAATACCTTAACTGCGGTTTTAGCATATTTTAAATACTCAAGGTCGTGCGTTACCATTAAGATAGTCTTACCTTTATTATTAAGTGCAACTAATTGTTCCATTAATTTTTGCCCTGAGTCAAAATCAAGGTTACCGGTTGGTTCATCTGCAATGATTAATTCCGGATCAGTGATAAGGGCGCGTGCCAATGCCACTTTTTGCTGCTGTCCTCCAGAAAGTTCAGTTGGCAGGTAATGAGCCCAGTTTTGTAAATCAAGTTCAAGTAAAAGCTGACTTGCTTTCATAATACTTTCAACTTTTTCCATTCCAAGAAGAAGCAGTGGAAAAGCAATATTCTCAATAACGCTTATTGACTTAATCCAGTTAGGTTGTTGATACACCATCCCAACATGCCTTTTTCGAAACTTTGATCTATCATCTTCATTTCTCAGTTTATAAATATCCGTATTTAAAATATATACAGTTCCGGAAGTTGGTATTTCAAGGCCAAGAATCATATGAAGAAGGGTTGATTTACCAGATCCCGATGCTCCAATTATAACTGCGAAGTCTCCCGGTAAGATTTCAAAAGACATGCCTTTTATAACATCAATATCCTGAACACCAACTTTAAATGATTTCTTTAAATTATCTACTTTTATAACTGGAGCATTATCCATTAGTTTGTTACTCCATTCAAAAAGCCAAATACCTCACCAAGATTTGAGATAACAAGATTAAGTGCGTTATCCGATGCTTTTGGTGTAATTGTGACAGTGTCAATTGAGTTTGCAACATTCCCTGCTTTATCGCGAGAGATTGTTCTTAAATGATAAACCTTTGATGTGTTTAAATTAGATACAACAACAACGTGATTAAATGTTAAGTTTTTATCTTCCTGAGTTTTTTGAGAATAAGTTGATCCTGTTCCTTCACCAAACTCAATTTGTGAAGTTGATGGCTCATCAGTATTCCAGCTAACAACAAGTTGCGCTGTTGCTTCTTTATTTTGAGACAGTGCAATACTTGGTTCAACACTTAGGTCGGAAATCTCAGCTGGCCTTGTATCTGTTGCTGTTGTAACTTTTTGAGGGTCACTCTGTGCCTCATTACCTGCTTTATCTCGACCTTTAACAATAACTGTATAGGAGGTTTCTGGGAGAAGTCCTTTTAGTAGCACTCTGTGAACGTCTTTTATTAAAGCAACATTAACTTCATCTTTAGTTAATGAAGGATTACTTGTTGGGTAATAAGTAACAATCGACGACACTTCAGTATTAGTTGACCAAGAAACAAGGACTGATGGTTGAGCTGAGCCTTTTATTTGCTGAATTCTTACACTATCAATCTTTGGCCTTGGGAGTGTTTCAAAAGATAAAATACTACCTTCATATTCTTCATCCTCATTATCAAAGGTATTTATTTTATAATAGTATTTTGTGCCATCTTCAAGCTCATCAATTGTGGTTGCATAAGTTGTTGATTTTGTTGAGGTAGAAAGCTCAAGTGAACCGCCAAAAGCAGTAGTTTTACCATAATAAATTTTGACCTTGGAAGCATCTTTAACAGTATACTGAAGAGTGATGCTACTAATTCCTGCTTGCTTTACAGACGGATCAGTTACTGTCGGAGCTGGAGTTGTTTTAAAAGTAAATTCATCACTTATTCCCGTATTACCATCTTCATCAGTCCATTTAGCAACAGCGTAGTACGTTGTACCGGGGCTTAGATTTGTTAAAACAATTTCATGCGACACTGTTTGATCGGAGTTGGAAGGTTCAGCATCAAGATAATCGCCTTCAGATTTACCGTATTGAACTTTAGAGTCACTTGTTCTATTTGTTGACCACTGAATTGTTGCTTGTTTAGTAGTTATACTTATAACCTCTGGCTCACCTTCAATTGCGGCTGGTTCGGTATACTTACCGGTTGGTAATAGATTAACTGAGCTTGTATAAGCTCCGCAGTTTAAAACACTGTCGCATGCTTTAACTTTATAGTAATAGGTTTTTTGAAGAAGTCCTGTGTCAATATAGGCTGCCCCTGAAGACGAAGAGCCTGAATTATCAACAGTTGAAACATAAGTAAAAGTATCATCATCAATTGATCTGTAGATTTGATATGCATCAATGCCAGACCCTACGTCCTCAGGCTCGGCCCACGATAGAGCAAGCCTCCATGCCTCCTGACTTTTAATTGAGACATCAGATATTTCAAGTCCAACAGGTATTCCGGGCGCGGCAGTATTTGCTGTAAATGTAACAGAGGCATAGGCGCCATAGTTTATCGACCCTCCAACATCTTCCCCGTTTTTAGCAACAACATAAAAGGTATTTAACCCAACTTGCGTTGCAAAAGCACTTGCCGAAAGAGAGGTTGCACCGGCACTTGTATATGTACAAGTTGACTCAGAAGGAAGAGTATTTATGGAATAGCAATATGTTAAATTAGCGGCATCACCTGAGTGGCTGCTCGGCGCCTGCCAAGAAAATGCAAATGAGTTTGTTGTATTTGATGACGGGGTTGCTGTTACAAAAAGCGGAACTGAAGGACCGTCACCTGCATAGTAATAGTTAACAGACAGTGGAGACGCGGAGACATTGCCTGCATCATCAACAACTCTTAAATAAAATACATTAACAAGAGTTGAATACGCTGCTTCATCGATAATTACTGAGGTATCGGTAATTGTTGTGGACCAATCACTTAAAGGTCCTGAAGGAGCGCCAGTTTTGTATTGATAACCGGCAACACCTGATCCAGTATCAGATGCTATACCATCTCCAGATGATGGCCACGAAAAAGTGAAATAATTTGAAGCCGCGTAACCTGTTGGGGTTACAGTCAAAGTACTTGGGTTTGTTGGGCTTGAACTATCAAACTTATAGGTATAGGCACTGTAAACAGTACTTAAATTCTGAGCATTATCTTGTGTTTGTACTCTAAGATAATACGTAGTTCCGTTTACAAGACCTGAGGCAGAGTAAGCAGTACCTACTTGAAAGCTGCCTGCAGTAAATGGAGTTGCTGTATTGTCTACACCAAAGTAGACATAATAACCTCTAATTCCTGCGTCTCCAACATCCGTTGCACCAGACCAAGTAAATTCTGGAGAGGTATAGGAATACCACTCTGTTGAAGTAAGCGAGACTCCCCCACCAGTTTGATTAAGTGCAGCTATCGAACTTGGGGGATTCGGATTTTCTACATCTTCAATCGCACTTAATGTTATTTCAGTTAATTGAACTTGTTCTGTTCCATCGCCAAGAAGTATTGCCTGCCATTTAATCCCGCCGCTTGAAACAGCGAATTCGTCAATATTACTGTTTATCTCAGCTACTGTATTGGCAGAAGATGTTGATCCCGATGTTTCCCACGAATCTCCATCCCAATATTTCCATGTTGAGCCATTATCATTTGAAAGTCTGTAAGTAATGGTCCCGCCATTTAAAGTTTCACTTGCTGTAAAAGCTGAGAAGCTTGCAACATCCTGGGTATAAACAGCACTATTGGGCGTTACTGTTAATGCTGAGGCTGAATAAGCTGAGGTATTAAAAGAAGTTCTTGGGGTTGAGCTTATACGAACTTCGTCAAGTAGACCGTTAAAGTATCCTGCGGACGATCCGTGCATCGGCTTACCGTAAGTTGTTCCAATAAGTAAGTCGTTTGCAGTATCAGGTATAGATAATGAAACACTAGACTGAGTATCAAGTACACCATTGATATACAGTTTCATTGTTGACCCGTTATATGTGGCAGCGACATGTCTCCAGTCAGTATCAAAAGAAGAAGCTGTTGATCTTAAAACGCTGTTATTGCCATAAGACCATATAGCTGCATCAACATTCGCACTTTCACCAAGTCCCGCGTATAGTTTACCGTTATAGACAACAAGTGAATGAACGCTTTCTGAGGCGTTATTATCCCAACTTGAATTTTGAGCATCTCCGCCAACAAATTCCCAACCTGTTCCGTTGTACCGCCAGACTTCAGACTCTCCTGCAGTTATACCAAGTCCGGCATACAGCTTGCCGTTATAAACAGCCATAGTACGAACACGTTCATAAGTTCCAGCTGTCCAGCTGCTCCCTATATCATCTCCGCCAATTTGGGACCAAACACTGCCATCATATTTCCAAACCTGTGCTTCTCCTGTTGTGAGTCCAAGACCAACATATAATTCATTTTTATAGACAGCGAAAGATTCTGCTTGCTCAATTGTTGCGCCCCAACTAGATGCAAGCGTATCCCCACCGACCTTAGCCCAAATGTTGCCGTTCCATTTCCATACTTCTGAATCCCCAGCTGTTGTACCAAGTCCTGCATACAACTCTCCGTTAAATCCAACTAAAGTGTGAATTGTTTCATAGTTAGTTAACCAACCTGAATTTGTACTATCTCCACCTATTTTTGACCAAGCGGTTCCGTTCCATCTCCATACTTCAGCATCGTTTGCTGAATTACTAAGACCTGCATATAAATAATCTCCATATGCTGCAAGAGCTGTTACTGTCTCATAGTTTGTGGTCCATCCAAAGTTAAAGCTGTCTCCTCCAACTTGAAGCCACGTAGACCCGTTCCATTTCCAAACTTCTGCGTCATTTGCCGTGCTACCAAGTCCAACATATAGTTCCCCAGCGTAGCTTTTCATTGAATATACTACTTCATAAGTATTAAGCGCCCAGCTATTATTAATGCCTTGGCCTCCAATTAGAGTCCATGTAGTTCCATCAAATTCCCACACAAGTGCATTACCTGCAACAGTGTATCCAGTTCCAGCATAAAGTTTATCGCCAACCACAGTCATGGACTCAACTGACTGCAAGTTGTAATATCCCCAGCTTTTACGTACCCCATTACCGCCAATCAGCGTCCAAGCGCCGTCCGAATAAGTCCACATGGCAGCAGATGCTCCGGAAGCTGTAAGCCCTGTATATAAAACGTTATTTGAAAAATAAAGCTCTGATACTGTCAGATGTGTGTTTGTAAAGCTTGAATTTAAAGCGTCTCCGCCAATCTTTGCCCACGTACTACCGTTCCAACTCCAAACCTCATTATCTCCAGCTGAAGCTCCAAGTCCTGCATACAAATTCGTCCCATCATTTGTTAATGAGTAAACTCCTTCGTACAATCCGGCTGCAGTCCAGCTAGAATTTATGCTATCTCCACCAATCTGACTCCAACTTCCTGATGCAAATCTCCACACCTCTGCCTCACCAGCAGTTGTTCCGATGCCTGCATAAAGCTCTGTTCCATAATAATCCAAAGATAAAACTTGCTCGTAATCAGTATTCCAGCTTGAATTAACTCCATCACCACCGATTTTAGTCCATGCAGTTCCATTCCATCTCCATACTTCGGCATCAAGAATTGTATTACCTAGACCGGCATAAAGATTTGTACCATCGTTTGCGAGTGTATAAACAAACTCAAAGTTTGTTGTCCAACCAGAGTTAACACTATCTCCACCAATCTTAGTCCAAACAGTGCCGTTCCATCTCCATACTTCTGCATCATTTGCAGTGTTACCAAGACCGGCATATAAATTCCCACCATAATAATTTAACGAGTAAACACCTTCGAATGTACTGACTGCCCAACTTGAACTAATTCCATCTCCACCAATCTTTGTCCAATCGTTACAACCATCAGCTATCACACAACTCCAAACTTCTGCATCTCCGGCTGTTAAAGCAAGTCCTGCATATAAATTTGTACCGCTAGCTGCAAGAGCAAAAACGCTTTCATACGTTGCATTATCCCAGCTACTGTTTATATTATCTCCCGCTACCTGACTCCATACACCTGCTGAGTAACTCCAAACTTCTGCGTCTCCTACTGCATTGCCAAGTGCCGCATACACAACTGATCCAACTGATACTGTATCGTGAATTGCAAGCTTACCATTTAAATCCCAGCTGCTTTTAGTATCAATTCCAGCCTCCTGAGTCCACTGAGTTGCTGAAGAATTAGCAAGCTCATATGTAAGCTTCCCAGTTTCATCATCAAAATACAGAGAATAATCACCTTTATCCACAAGTCCGTATTTACTTTCTTGGGATGAAGCAGAGAATGTTTCATTTAACTTAGTCCACATTTCAAGAGTGTGGTTTTGAGACAAAGATAAAGAAGCAGAATCTTCAACTTCAATTCTTGAGTTATTGCCACCAAGAGTTAAGCCGTTGTTTAGAAAACCTGTTGCAAAAGTACTGTTTGTAATTGTTCCGGTGTTACTGTTTGATGAACTATCAGCAGCTGAAAGTCCGCTTGACTCATCAAGATGTAGAAGTAAAGAAGTATTTACATCATCCACATAGTTTTGTACTTTATGCTGTGCAACTCCTCCGGTAATTTCAGCTAAACTGGTATCTGAGAGAGTGTAATCACCTGATGTTGAAAAATCCCAAGTTGTTGTGAGAGTATCGCCTACTGCAAAGGTTCTTACGTAACTTGTTAAAAAAATTGCGGGTAAAACAATTAAAGGTATTAGAATTGATAAAAGTTTAAGGAATGGCGTTTTTCTTTTTTTTACACGAATAAATCCCTTTTTTGTTTTAATAAAATAAGTTGACATAAAAATTACGCCTGTATAAATTGTAGGGACTTGGGATACTTAAATCAATGGATAATAAGTATAAAACAAACGTAAATCAGAAATAAATCGGACAAATAATATTGTTATGCCTGGGAGAATTTTAAAAAAAAATCGATACCACAACTTTGCAAGTTATTGTTCAGGCAAGATACAAGCGATTTATTATTCTTGTAAGTCTTTAGTCTCAACTAGAGAGACTTCTTGACTCAAGATAATATCCCCCTCACCAAATGTGAATGTACCAAGTATCTTGCTTCCATCTAACACTTGCGGTAACCAAACTATATCGTCAGGCCACATACGATCAAAAGGAATATCTTTAAGAGCAAACCAAGCTGGTGCCATTTCTTCACTCTCAGTAGGCTCTCCCTCCCAGGTCTCGGCAATAAACACTCTAACAAGTAGATTCCATTCTGGTTTGTTGGGGAAAAGAAATGTTAGTGCAGCTACTTTTTCAAGTTTCTCTATCTTTACACCAATCTCTTCAAAAGCTTCTCTTTTGGCGGCATCTTCAATTGACTCCTAGAGGCTCAACCTTTCCACCGACACCATTCCAGCGGTCTTTACCAAACCCTCTTTTTTTCATTGCAAGGCAAACATGTGTTGTCTTGCCTTCATGTTTTTTTATCAAAAACATAGTGTTGCATCAATTAGTTTATTAATCATGGTCATCTCCTATTTATTTTATACTACACCTTATATTTTGTTTCCAGTAAAGACAACTCTCCTTGATAAGTAAAGTTGACCAATAGAGTATAATGCTCTCGTGGCGTCTGGGATAAAAACAATTAAAGAAGCGCAGAAACTTGTTAAACAATTCGCAAAACGGAACGGCTGGAAAGACATACCAAATATTGATAAATTTGATCACTTACACGAGGAGCTTTTGGAGATGTCCCAATATCTTAGATACAAAGATGAGGATGAAAGAATTAAAATTATAAAAAGTAAAAAGAATGTTTTTGTTGATGGTGTCGGTGATCTGTTATTTGGCTTATGTAGGCTTGCCAATCAACTTGATGTGGATATGGAAGAAGCATTTAACTTAGTGCAGAAAGAAATACTTGCTAAATACAAAGATAAAAAGACCGAAACAAATCACGTTAAAAAGCTTAATAAGCAATAAGAGTATTGGTGAGGGCGGTGGGGATCGAACCCACGACACCCTGGTTAAAAGCCAGGTGCTCTACCACTGAGCTACACCCCCTCACCTTGGTTTTAAAGAATCTAGTACTAGACTACATTTAAACCAGCCTATTGTACAACAATTACTTAATTCATTCTATAATCAGTAGGTGAAGGATATAGCTACCGTACCACAACAAAAAACTGTGACTTTAGCAAACTATGTGTTTTGTGATAACTGCGAAGAGTTAGTTTTTAACGTAAAAGGCTCTACTAAAGCAATATGTTCTAACTGCGGACTTAAAGATGGATGTTGTTTTTAAGATGTATAATACGGTCGTGAAAGGCAATCGGTTACCCAAGTTTTTAGTCGTTCTTAGTTGTGTTTTGAGTGGACTAATTCTTGGGAATAATACTCTTGAAGCGTTTTCTAAATTAACCTTGTCTGATTTTCATGTTTACTATTATGTTACAAAAGCAGTAATGTTTTTAGGAAGACCTGAGCATCCATACGGTAACTTCACACCAATTTATCCATACTTCATTCCACCCGCTTTTCTACTTCTGTTTTATCCGTTTGCACTACTCCCCCTTTATCTGTCAAAGATTGTGTGGACTGTAGTTAATGTCTCTTTATTGCTCAGTTCAATTATTCTAACTTATAAATTAATTAACAAAAAGATTGCGCCAATGTTTTGGGTATTAATTCTAGCTGCTACTTTATACTACCCAGTTCAATTTACATTAAATGATGGGCAGCTAAATATTGTAGTTCTATTTTTATACGCAATAGTTTTATACGGCATATCAAAACATAAACAAACAATAACAGGGCTTGGAATTGGTCTTGGCATTATTACAAAAATAAGCCCTGCTATTATTCTTCTATACCTTGTCTATAAAAGAATGTTTCTCAAAGTAATCATCATTACTGCTATATTCCTTGGAGCTCTTACTCTTGGTGCAGAACTTTTTGTTAAACAAGGAATAAACTACTACTACGTAAGACATGTTCTTTCTAAAGTTTCAAACCAGTCAGGTGGGAATGCGTGGACCGATCAATCACTTCTTGCTCTTATTAAAAGAGTTGATTTACCAATTAATAAAATGGGAGAGAGTTTACTCTCATATGCTTTTGTTGGGCTTGCTCTTTTATGTTTTATCTATGTTGATAGAAAGTCTAAAAAAAGTAACTACAACCTATACATAGACTTCTCACTTTTAGTTACAATTGCGGTTATTGGAACAGGACTAACCTGGTTTCATCAATACACAATGTTGTTATTGCCTCTTTTTATCTTTTGGTTACTTAGTTTTAGGGTGACAAGTAATAAAGCTTCGCTTCTAGGTATTGGTTTTCTTATCTATTTGCTTACTTGTTTTAATTTAAAAGGTAAACTTTTTGGATATCTTGAATTTAATATGCTGTACGGAGCATTCATATTGCTACTGGGTCTTCTTTATTTAAAAACTCATCAAGATAGAATAGCTGAGATTGATACAGACATGTCTTTCAATATTTCAACTAAAGCTGCGGTGAGTATTTTTCTTTTATTTTTTGTAATTGGACTTAAGCCTTTTAGCTTTAAAGAACATTTGCGAGAAAGTAGAGATAAAGCAAGAATTCAGAGTATAGATTATATGGGAAATGTGCTTGTTAAAAAAGAAGTTAAGTTTAAAGCTGGGACTGCAAATAGTTTTACAAAATCAAATAAAGTAGATGAGGGTTTTATACTGTTTGCAGATGGAGAAAATTCTAAAGTATACGATAAGATATCTATTTTATATATTGATCCAATAAATAATAGCGACTTTAATTTCTCATTTGAATCTAATAGTGGAACTGATGTTAATCTTTCTTCCAAACTAGAAAGTGACAAATACAAAGCTGTCTACGGGGAAACATATATCAAATAATTATATCAACAAGTTTTTTCACTAAGTAAGTTACTTAAGACAGAAGTTCGTTTATTGGATCTTTGGGGTTCTAAATCTTCTATTTGCGTTATAGACATATGTTTTTCCTTGGCTCATAACTTCAAAATGGTACTCAGTGTCGGGTTTTAGGTTAGTAAGTGCTATAGAGTGCTCTGTTACTTTCTTTTGTGACTGGACTTGGTTTGCATACGAGGCATCTAGACCGTAATCAACTTCTGAGGTTGCTGGGTGATTTGTTTGCCATGTAACTTTTGCAGATGTTGGAGAAAGTGTAACTACTTTAATATTGTAAATTTGAGTTGGTTCGTTTACAAACTTATAGCCAAAGTTCACAACTGCAAGTCCGATACTATTGGTTGTATTTTTTGTAGACTTCAGGAGTGTTTGGGTACTTTGTGAAGCAGATTGTTTAACTGTGTTTGCTGTATTTGTAGCAAAGCGCTCGATACCTAAGCCTGTGTTCGTTAACGATTTCCCTACTCTATTAACATTATTGCCAATTCTGTTTAAAGACTGTTCAACAATATATGGTGTCTTTTGTGCTACTAGTTTGTATCTATTACCAAGGGCACTTAAGGCCTCTCCTGTGGTTTTATATATTGCAGCTAACGAACTGCCTACATGTTTGTAGGTATTACCAAGTAGATTAGCTGTTTGTTGAGTAATGCTGGATACTAAACGTGAGGAACCGGTTATACCTGCTTGGAGAGCGCTGCCTGCTGCCTTTACGATTCCTG
The DNA here is from genome assembly GCA_964540135.1 of uncultured Candidatus Saccharibacteria bacterium. Lineage (GTDB taxonomy): Bacteria > Patescibacteriota > WWE3 > UBA101185 > UBA10185 > CAZCAQ01. Next base: position 46,384 of record CAZILK010000008.1, read on the forward strand.
CAAGAGCTTTGGTGCCTGCTTCATAAACTGACTTAAAACCGTTAGCAAGAGAAGATGAGATATTTTGAACAATGTTTGGTTTTGTACTCTCATCTACCTCAGTAAATAATTCTTGGGTTGCTTCTGGTTGATTGGTAGGTTTGTCTAAAACTTTATTGTCTTGGGTTGTTCTCTTCTCATCCGTTTCTTTTTTAGCATCTTCAATTTTTTCGGGCTTCTTAATCTCTCCTTGCTCAGCTTCGGACTGAGTTATTACAGAAAGATTAAAGGTTATAGGCTCACCTAAGTTGCCAGCAGCATCTTTACTTTGAATAGTTACTCTATAATCGCCAAAAGCGAGTGAGTTTTTAGGTGTAAACTCAAACTTTGCGTATTTGTTTGATGTGCTTTCTAAGTTATCTGCAATCTGAATATTAGTCTTTTCCCAATAAGTTTTATCTAACTCAACACCGGCCTGAGTATGAAGATCATACAACCCAAAGGCGTTGCGTTTCTTTTCAATTTTAATATCAACACTTTTTGGTCCAGAAGCAATTTTAGTTGAGTTACTATCTCCCTCCAAGCTATCAGTAACAATCCCTTTAAATGTTGGGGTTGTGTCATTTGTTGAATAATATTTTGATGTATAACTAACATCATTTATTTTTTCGATTTTTGTTTCAGGCCCTGTTTTATCCACAAAGAGCGTTCTTGATGACGTTGTCTGGTTACCTGCCCCATCAAATGCAGTTACTTCCCATGTTCTTTTACCTTCTTTTAGCTTACCGTTATTTTGACTTAAACCCCATGTAAATGAAGACTTTGTATGTACAGAGATTACGTCATTTGAATCATTGTCATCATTAAAATCAGTATATTCTGCAGTATATTTTGATGATTCATAGTCGCTTGATTTTTCAGCAGGAATATCTTGTAGTTTGATATCACTCTCACCATTATCGATTGTTAGCTTATATTCTGAAATATTGGATATGTCGTCCGTTGCTGCTTGCCAACTAAAAATCTCACGCTCATTAGATGTATATGACTTGCTCTTTGGTTTATTGAGCTCAAGATCATTTGGCGGACTGATATCTAAAATTATTGAGTCTGTATAAGCACCTGATTCGTTTCCAGTATTATCTTTAAACTGGACATAGACAGTTTTTGTGCCAGAGCTATTGTTTAACTCCCAAGATTTAGTAGCAGAAAAGTCCTCGTATGTAGCATCTGATAGATCAGCTAAGTTTGATATTTTCATATCAATATCACTTGTTGAAGAAAAAAATCCAGAAGATGCAGAGAGTGTTAACGTAACAACTCTAGTATTAACGTACGTATCGCCACTGTTAATAGATATAGTACCGGTTGGTGCTCCTGTATTAATTTGAACAGAACCATTTGATGAGTAACCCGATACATTACCTGCATTGTCTGTTGCTTTAACTCTAAAGTACCAAGTACCATCCGTAAGCGGTGTGGTATGAGTAAAGGTGTTTGTGTTAACTGTTGTACTACTTACTCCTGATGAAAAATCAGATTCGGTTGACCATTGAAGAGTATAGGCTGGGTCATCAAGTCCTGATGTTGTATCTGTACTTGCTGTAAAGTTCCATGTTGGAGTTGTATCTGATGTTGGGGATGTGGTGGTCGGTGTACCCGGAATACTTGGTGCTGTGGTATCTACAACAAAAGTATCTTCTTCTTCAGAACCACTAATTGTTACATTCCCATTACTGTCTGTAGCACGAATGTAGATAGTGTGCGATCCATCTGAGAGAGCAGCAGTTGTACAGGAAAAAGGTTCAGCTGCTTCATCAAACAGTAAGTCAGTTGCATTACACGCTG
>CAZILK010000009.1:0-43185 GCA_964540135.1 uncultured Candidatus Saccharibacteria bacterium
CCGCTTTGAGGTTATCAGCGCTTTCCCACTCCTCTTTGTTATAGCCATTTACTTTAAATGCTTCCTCAGTTGCTGTTTCAAGATGTGTTGGTTTAACTTTAGTTTCCCAGACATCGACAATCTGAAGACTTGGTTGAGAGCAAACTACAAGTCCGAATTCAATAATCTCATGTGACTTGCAATCAAGACCTGTTGTCTCAAGATCCACAACTGCAATATTTCTTGTTTTAAAATCTAGTATCTCCATTTTTTTGGTTGTCTTGTGGTTAGTGCTCTTTCTGCCATTTTTGAGGCTTGTGCCAGCTGATTGTTGATTGAAATCGCACTTCTTGTAAACCTCGCTAATATTTCAGCTAACTTACTTGTATAGAAAAGTTCTTTTATCCATCTCGATGATGACGGTTCAATGTACTCAACTCCAAGCCTTACAATCTCATCCATTAAGTCCTGCGGATTGCAAAAACCATATATATATGTTGCTAAAGCATTGTTAAGTGCTTGATCAGGTGCTTCTTTGTCGCTTCTTTTTCCGTGTAGAATAAATGCAGGGTCTTTTTTTTGCATTTCATCTCTGTATATCTGCACGTAAGAGCTTGCAGCTCTTTCCGAACCTAGTACAATGAATTCTGCTTCGGTTCTAAGCGACTCTAGGCTCTTTTTCGCTCTTGGCGGTATATACTCGCTTAAAGTTGCAAGGATAGCTATTGCAAACAGCCTTTTTCTTGAGGACGCAAGCTCCGCAGCCCCATACACTAAATCAGGGTTTAACATCTCGTCTTTGAGATGACCTATTTCGTGAAGCCAGGGTTCAATTCCAAATTTTATTTCAACCCCATTTATTATTGGTGATTGTGTTGCGAATTGAAGATATTCTGCAGGATATCCAGGAACGTAGAAACTACTAGAACCGGCCGAAATTATTACAGGTGTGTCCGGTACTTCTTCTGTCAAATCTATCACCGGTCCGGTATCATTTATCTTTATATATAAATGCTCTACTTGAAACATTTCTGGATAGAAGTTGTCTAGAACAACCTCAGCAATAATTTCTTCGCCATTTGGAAGTTCTTGAAGCATAAAGAGAGCGGGTACAGTATTATACATCTCGTCAAAATATTCGAAGTATTTAAATCTCGCATTTCTAAACTCTGCCTCAGCTACAGTTTCTGTCAGGTAAGGTGGGATTTCATATTCTCTTGTTTCAAAAGCTCTGTATTTGGTTTCACCTACAGCCTCTCTAAAGGATGCATATGGCTGTCCTAGAATTGGTGTATTCTCAGGTGTAAGTGGTTCTCGTTCCACAACTATTGGAAATGACTCATCGTACATACCCTTAATTTTAACAAGATTTACTTTAAAAGTTTACCTCTTATAAAAAGAGTGATAAGTGTTAGCATGATCACAAATGTTAACCCGATTATCATAACAGTTGCCAATGGATGATGTTGGAAAGGTAGATCTACATTCATTCCAAAAAAACTGTAAATGATTGTTGGTACTGTAAGAAGCACAGTTACAGAGGTCAGCATCTTCATTGTTTTATTCAAGTTGTTTGTAAGTATAGTGGAATAAGCTTCTCTAATGTTTACTAGGTAGCGAAGGTTTGACTTTGATATCTCAATGAGCTGTGTATTACTAAGACTTAAATCTTGGATTAGATCCTCATCTTGTTCATACAGTCTTAAGATTTTACCGTACAGTATCTTTTCAAAGACAAGATTTGCAGGTACTAGCGCGTATAAGAAATCATTAAGAGTTCGTTCATATTCCACAAACTTTGAGATATCAGTGTTTTGAATCTTTTCAAGGTTGCTGCTAGCTGTTCTTATTTGCTTTGAGATAAGATGGATATATTTGTTAAATTCTTCATTTATTGAGTGAAGGAAATGAACGAACAGTTTAGTTTTTTGGGTTGTATTAAAATGCGCTTGCTCAAAATAATGAATTACTGGTATTTCGTGCTTTGAGATAGTAATAAAATTATCTTGCGTAATAATTATGAGTACCGGCTCTGTCTCAATATTCTCATTTTTTCTAAGCGGAAACCTTGCAAAAACGTATTTGATATCATCTTCAATTTCAATTCTTGGCATTTCATAGGGGTCAAGTGCATCGTTAACAATTGTAAGATCAAGATTAAGAGACATTGAGACTTGGCCTAGTTCTTCTGGTGTTGGATTAGTTAAATTTATCCAAGAGCCTTTTACTATCTCCTCTATTTTTGAAAATTTCTTTTCATTTAGCTTTTTGTAGAATATCTCAAGCATTCACGCATTATAACCCTCAATCTGTTGTTTTAACAAGCAAAAGTGTATTTTTAGCCAATTTAAGCTAAAATACTATAGTATTATGATCAAATCTACACTTGTATCAAGAGTAATAGGCGGTTTGGCGCTATTTATAGTGGTTCTTATACTGCTTGCCATTTTTAAACCAAGCCTGTTTTTTGCCATCATTAACATCTTCTGGTTTGTCATCTTTATTACTGCTTTAACTATTGTTACCCTTGGAACACTCACTTTTTTAGGTCGAAAAGAAGAAGCTAAAAGAATAATTAACATGTTTCTTGAGGGCTCAATGACCGTTATTGATATTGTTGAGTTTTTAGGAGATTTGTGGCGTACATTTGTCCAACTTACCAAAGACGCAATCCTAATCGCAATTCCGTATTTTGGAGTAGTCCTTGCAGGTCTTGTTTATTACTTAATAATCCTTGCTTTTAAAGTTACCGGTAAGTATACCGATGTAACTATCCCAACAATTGCGTTATCAGTCATTGTAACTTTTGCAGCAGGAGCTATGGTTGCTCCAAGAAAAAAAGACATGTTTAGTAAGCTTTCAGTCAGACTTCGTGAAGCCCTTATTAAATTTAAAAGAACATTTGTTGATAGTTTTGAGGTAGTTATATTTCTACTATTTTTAACAATCGATAGCACTAGCCTATTTTTCTTGCCTGAAGGGTTAAATCAGGAAGTTAGAGCTGCGGTTGGTGATTACGACCTTATGGTTCGAGGCTTTGTTTTCTCCGATCATACCGGTACAACATTTAGAATAATTGCAGTCGTTGTATCACTTGAGCTTCTTCGTAGGCTTGTTAAGGTAGGTGCTACTTTTAGGAAGTATTATAGAAACCTAGATCTTCTCGCAAGTCTTGAAGAAATATCAACTATGCGCACCTCAAAGAAAGTTAAACTTGCACTTCGCAAGACTGCTGCAGTTGTAAGTGATGATTTTCTAATGTTCGCAGCCTTTACTGTTTTTATAACACTTGTCTTTTTACTCTTCCCAAGACTCAAGCTTGTTGCGTTAATTAGTGCAAGCGTTGCAGCACTTATCCTTGATCTTGTATTCCCGGCAAGACTTACGTTTGAGGGGTCAAATGATCTACTTTCGCGTATATTCCAAAAGATAATATCTGTAAATCCGTTTTTAAAAAATAGAAACACTAAAGACTAGTCACATGTACACTTAGGTGTAAACTTTTAATGTATGCATAAAGATAGAGGCAGGCTGCTTATACTGTTAATGGCGTTCTCTCTACTTGGCCTTGTGTCTCAAATACCCATGTATTTAATTCCATCTGAGACTTTTCAAGTCCTGTATGGAAGCTTACCGTCTTGGTACAAGATCTTTGGATTAGTAAGTCTGGTGCTTGGGCTTTTGTTTATAGTGGGGATTGGGCTTTTAAGGAAGTGGGGAGTGGTTCCTCTTGCACTGTCTTTTGGGATGAATTTGTACTGGCAATTATTTGTTGTTGGGTTATCAAATCCATTTTTACCGCTAGTTTTGGGAAACATATTCTTTTGGATACTGCTTTGGGCTTACGCTATAAAGCGTAAGTGGAGTAGCTTCTCTTAAATAACTTAAAGTTTTTTTAACTTTAGTCGGAGCGAGTTTGATACAACCGATACGCTACTAAATGCCATCGCCATACCTGCAAATACCGGGTTTAACATGATTTTAAACATTGGGTATAACACTCCGCCGGCAACTGGTATTCCTATAATGTTATAGATGAATGCCCAGAACAGATTTTGTTTAATTGTTGCCATTGTCATTTTGGAAAGCTTGATTGCTTTTAATAACTTCGAAATATCTCCCCTAAGAAGAGTAATTTGAGCAGACTCAATTGCTACATCAGTTCCAGTAGACATAGCAATACCTACATCAGAAACTGCAAGAGCTGGTGCATCATTAACCCCATCTCCCACCATTGCAACTATCCTGCCTTGTTGTTGCAGCTCCTTTATTTTATCAGCCTTTTCACGTGGAAGAACTTGTGCGAAGACCTCATCAATACCAGCTTGTTTTGCAATATACTGCGCTGTTTGTGTATTATCTCCTGTTAGTAGAACAACCCTTAGTCCTAGTTTATGTAACTCTTGGATTGTTTCTTTTGTGTTGTCTTTGATAGGATCAGCAATCCCAATAACTGCTAGTACTTCATTTTGAGATGTTAATATAACTGGAGTTTTACCAACACTTGTTAATGATGTAAGTCTTTCATCGTTAAACTTAATTCCTAAATCATTAAGTAGTGTTATATTACCAGCATAATAATTAGCATTATTGATAACTCCGGTCAGGCCCTTACCCTCAATTATTTTAAATGCTTCCACTTTTCTAAAATTAGTGTTGTATTGATTTGCTTTATCAACAATTGCTTTGGCAAGTGGATGTTCGGAATTTTCTTCAAGTGATCCTAAAATTTCAAGCACCGCCTCTTCTGTATTGTTTCCCTCAAGAATAATATCTGTTACTTCTGGCTTGCCTTTTGTTATAGTACCTGTCTTATCTACAACCACTGTATTTACAAGACTAAGCTTTTCAAGTCCTTCAGCATTTTTTATTAATATACCGTTTTGAGCCCCTTTACCTGTTGCTACTATTATCGCTGTTGGTGTTGCAAGGCCCAGAGCACAAGGACAAGCAATAACCAGGATACCAATAAATGACATTAGTGCCATTGAAAGCGTTTCGTTAAATGGCATACTCATAAGTGTTCCGTACAGAAGCCAGCCAAGTAGGGCAACAACAGAAAGTATCAAAACAATAGGTACAAAAATAGCGGAGATCTTATCAGCTAGATTTTGTATAGGTGCTCTACTTCCTTGGGCTTCTTCAACAAGCTTAACAATGCCTGCAAGCATGGTGTCTGCACCAACTTTTGTTGCTTTAAATTTAAATGCACCTTGTTTGTTAATTGTTCCACCAATAACAAGATCTCCTGGTGTCTTATCAACAAAAATTGATTCACCAGTAATCATGGACTCATCAACTGAAGATGCGCCTTCTAGAATTATTCCATCAACAGGTATTTTTCCTCCTGGTTTAACAAAGATGGTTTCATCAATTAAAACTTGATCAATATCTATTTCAAGCTGCTTTCCATCGCGTTCAACAGTTGCAGTTTTAGCCTGAAGATTTAAAAGTTTTTTTATAGCCTCTCCTGTTTTTTCTTTTGACTTTGCTTCAAGATATTTTCCAAGAGTAATAAAACCAATAACGATAATTGTTACATCGTAGTATATATGTTCAGTATTTAAAAATCCCTTAAGTGGCTCTTCAAATGCAGTGATGATAAAGCTATATAAGTACGCAGTTAAAGTACCGATTCCAACAAGAGTATCCATGTTTGCAACTCTAAACTTAATAAATCTAACAACACCTTTTAGGTACTCCGTTCCAGTAACAAAAAGCATATACGTTGCAAAGATTGGTAACAAATGATGGACAAAGTCCATTGTGATGGGGGACATCTTTGGAAAAGCCTGAATATTCCCAAGTAGTTCCCTCATCATAATTAGGAAACTTATGATAACAATAGGAAGTGATATGAGTACCTTTGATCTGAGTTTAGTTAGTTCGCTGTCTTTTTGAGATACCACGCTTTCTCCTTTTTGTGTACTAATAAATGCGTAGCCTAGAGGTTCAATGTTTTTACTTAGTTCCTCAATTGTTATCTTTTCCGTATCAAACTCAAGAGTGGCTTTTTCTGTTCCGTAGTTCACAGAGCAGGACTTCACCCCATCAATATCTGTTAAAGTACTTTCTATCAAACTTGCACAACTTGCGCAGTGCATTCCTGATACTGGGATAATCTCTTTTTTTATCATATGCTTATTTTACCTTTAATTTTGCCTACAATGTAATTAAATTTTTAACTTCGTATTTCTCTGCTTAGGCTGGCAGTTTCCTAATTGGAATTCTAATACTAAAAATAGTTCCCTTACCAAGCTCACTTTCAGCAGTAATAGTACCTTTGTGATTTAGGACTATCTCTTTTGCAATAGTAAGTCCAAGTCCAAAGCCCTCAGTATCTGACGCCGATCTAGCTTTATCCGCTCTGTAAAAAGGTTCAAAGATATTTGGCAGGTCTTCTTTTGCAATCCCAATACCGTTGTCCTTGACTTGAACAAGTACGCAGTTGTGTTCTTTTGTTAATGTGATCTCAATATCACCCTCAGGTTTACTATATTTAATCGCGTTTTCTATTAAATTTGTGAATAAGTCTTCTAGTTCTTCAGGCACTCCTAGTACTTGTAGGGTTTTAAGGTTGGTTGATACATTAATCTTTTTTTCTTTAATCATAGGAGAAAGTTTTGAAAGCACACTTTCTAAAGCTTTATTCAGTGCTACAACTGTGTGTTTTGGACTTACTGAATTATGATATTTGCTTTGATTTAACAGCTTAAGCATAAATCCGTGTAGTTTATCAACCTCATCAATTGTGCTTCTTAAGATTTTTTTCGAGCTTTCAAGTGTTAAACTTTTATCTCGAAGAGTTACTTCAAGCTCGGTTTTCATTGCCGTGAGGGGTGTTTTTAATTCATGCGCAGCATCAGAAATAAATCGCTTTTGTTTTTTTACCATAACTTCAATAGGCCCAAGCGTTTTGCCTGCAAGAAAATAGCCGATTGAACCTGCTGCAAGAAGTATGATCAAATTTATTCCAAGCAAATTAAATAGTGTTTGTTCCCTAATTTCTTCTAGCGCATGTGGATCGATCGCGAGAGTTATTCTTGGGTAGCCGGATTGTCTATTAAATCTATTATATTGTCTTTCAAGTTCTCTTCTTTGCATCTCAAGAGCATGATAGGTGTTGTTGTTTACCCCAACGTACATAACCGAGCTGAATAGAAGTGATACAGTCATTATCATTAATAAATACCATGCTGTTAGTTTTAAGCGAGCTGATTCAAACATTTTTAAGCCTCTTTTAGCGAATAGCCAAATCCTCTAACAGTATGAATTAATTGTTTCTCGTTTGGAAAGCTTTTATCTATCTTTGCTCGAAGATACCCTATGTACTGCTCAACTGTGTTTGAAAGGATGTCTGAGTCATAGTCCCAGACGTGCGAGATTATATGTTCTTTGGATAATGTCTTATTCTGGTTTCGGAGTAGGTACTCAAGAAGAGAGTACTCTGTTTTTGAAAGTGTAATTTCTTTACCATCTCTTGTGACAGTAAAATTTGTAGTATCAAGTGTTAGTGTTCCGCAGGTGAGAACTGTATCAAGAACAGTTTGTGGTCTACGTAAAAGTGCTCTTATTCTTGCAAGTAGTTCCTCAAATGCAAATGGTTTAGTTAGATAGTCATCAGCTCCTGTGTTTAACCCACGCACTTTGTCTTCAAGCTCGCTTTTTGCAGTCAGCATGAGTATTGGTGTCTGGATCTTTTCTGCTCTTAATTTCTGACAAACCTCCTCACCACTTAATTCTGGAAGCATTAAATCAAGAATAATTAAGTCGTAATCTTCGGAACTAGCTAAGTCGTAGCCGTCAGTACCTGTATACGCGATATCCGCAGAATAGCTTTCTTGCTCAAGCCCCTTTTTAATGGCGGCTGCAATCTTATGTTCATCCTCCACAATAAGAAGTCTCATACTGGCATTATATAGCCAAGGCTGAGAATTTGCTGAGTAGAAACTAAAAAGAGCCTCGTTAGAGGCTCTTTTTAGAGTGGTAGGAGGAAGTTTACTCTCTGTCCATTCTCCCAATACCAAGACCTTTTCCATATTTACCCTGTCCCCACAGAAACATGTACTTAAGGTCTATACCGTTAGCCTCGGCCCAAGTTTTAAGCTCGGATTGTATTTTGTCGTGTTCTGCTCTTCTTTCTTCTCTTGTCATATCAGAAAAATCAGGTTTATTCTTTTTAAGCTCGGCGTGCTTTGCCAGTATTTTCGATTTTTGTGCTTCAGTTAATTTGTCGCTCTTAACAAGCTCAGCGAGCTTTGTTTCTAGCTGCTTTTGCATCTCAGCTTGTTTTTCCAACCTGTATGCGTCAACAACAGCTTTTACCTCGGTTTTATTAAGTTTGAACTTATCTACAATCCTTTCGATAAGCGGGTTGTATTCCCTACCATCAAATGCATACGCAGGTCTAGCAAGACCGATGCTTAATGCACCGATAACTGCTAATGTATATATGCTTTTTTTCTTCATACGTTTCCTTTCTAAGTTAATACTTAGTGAAGATTACTACCTGTTTCTGAGAACTCTCTGAGATGTTATTTGAATATTTTATAAAGAGTAACCCATTTGGATTGTTTAAAGCCTATCTTTTTATACCAGTCAAAAGAGGGGAGCTCTGTACCTGCAGATAACCACATACCTTTATAGCCACATGATTTCGCATATATCTCTGCTTCTTCAAGTAGTTTTGTTCCGATACCAAGCTTATGCTTTTTTGGATCAACTGCAAGAATATCAATATACAATTCTTGGTGATCGAGTACGTTATCAAGCTTGCCTGTTAAGAATCCAACTACAGCCCCATCATTTTCAGCAACAAAGCATGTGTCTGGACTAAAGTACTGTTCAATTCTTTTTAAACAAGTTTCCTGAGACCATTTCTCACCAACTGAATTAAATGCAGTGTAAAAAATCTCCGTTGCTACTTCTAAATCATCTTTGTTCATGTGTCTGATAATCATATTTAGTACTCACTTTCTTTCAATTTAATATACTTTTTAACACCCAGGTTAAATGGTAGTTGATTAATTAATCTTTTAGTTTCAGGACACGCTCGTTTATACATCCACCAGCCTTTTTCGCAAGCTCCCTCAGTACCATATTTGCTTATATAGTTATTATAACCTTTATCAAACCACCTGATACTGTCTGCATCACGAACAAAATCGCTGTTACTGTCTCCACCTACTTCATGTTTTTTGATAGCATCTGTAACCGTTTTAATATCCTGTTCCTCAAACTGAAGGTGTTTCATGATGTGTTTTATTATTTGAGCGCTTCTTTTTGCATGAAGAGCCTTATACTCATCATATGTTTGAGTCTCTGTCCTTAATACTTTTGGGGGAGTCATGCCTTCAATATAAGGGACTGCTCTTTCGATATCATGAGCTAAAGCCGCAATTTGTAGTTGCCAATATGCGTCTGGAACTATTTTAAGAAACCAGTCTTTAGTCTCCTGCCCATGCACGAGTTCTTTAGTTGGTCGCATTATTTCAATTAATTTTTCCTCAAGGAGTTTAATCTTCTCGTTCATAGTCTTTTATGGCATTTGTAATAACCGTTGGTATTCTTGATTTCGGAACATCTTTCCAGAATAACTTTATTTCGTTAACAACTGAATCTATGAACTCAAGTAGATGTTGTATATCGTCGTGTTGAATATTTTGTTTTATTCTTTGTTTGAACTTAGCATTTGTAACGAATGGATGTATTAAGCTATCTGGAGGTGGTAGGAGATCAGTATTATAGTTTTCGGATTTAACCCACTTTGAGATGAAATAATGAAAAGTCATATTACCTTCTGAGTTATCCACTAGCTTGGCATATAAGAAGCTTAAAGATGGGATCGCCTCAGTTTTCTTTTTTAAGAATTCGTAAGTGTTATTGAAGGTGTTTAGAAGATCTCGATCAGCTTTATTTAGTAGTCTTTGAGCGGCATGTAATTCACCTTGTTCCGCTGTTTTATCAACATTAGTGTTCCGGTATCTTTCGACTTCCGTTACATCACTTGCCTCTAGTTCGGGGATATCATGAATCCAGAGAGTTCGTAATAAGTTGGGATATTTTAAATCAAGATCCAAAGACTTGGCTAGATGAATGCACTTAAGAGTGTGTACCTTTGTATTATCGACTATTACACCAGTAGGATATTCTTTGAATTGAAACCTAAGTACGTGCTCAAGCGTATTTAAATTACCTATCAGGTCAAGCGGTACATGTTTCTGTTCTTTAAGATATAGCTTTTCATCCAGTGTTCTTTTATAATTTATATCCATTTTAAGATTTCGGTTGCGAGCAGGAACCGATATTGCTGTTTTCTCAATACCTTGCAAAAAGGATTTTTATTCTTATTCTGATAGTATATTTACATGGATGAATTAGCAAATATAAAAAATTTAGATGAGTTATGGGAGTTCACTAACAGACTTCATAATCACCTTTTTCCAGATAGAGCCTTAGTACCAATAATGTCAGGTGGGAAATCTCTAAAGCCCAAATTTATGTTTGTTTTTATTAACCCGACATATAAGAACATATCTTCAGACCGAAGTTGGGGCGGGAAGCGAAGACCTTGGACGGGCACAAAATATATTTGGAAAATCTTTAATAATGCCGGGCATTTTGATGAGAAATTATTGTCTGAAATTCAACAAAAGATACTTTGGGATGTTCCGTTTGCTGATAAGGTCTATAGTTACATAGAAGAAAAGGAGTTTTATTTTACAAATATTGTTAAGTGGACAGGGGAGAATGGGGATTTGCCTGACACTGCTAAAATAAAAACATTTTTACCAATTCTTCTACGCGAAATAGAAATTGTTAACCCTGAATTTATAGTTACATTCGGCCTAATACCATTCAACGCTTTAATAAATAAACCGATCAAGTTAACTGATTATTACGAAGAAAGTGTTAGTAGCAATAAGCTTAGGTGTTTCTCACTAAACATTGGTGATAAAAGGTTTAACGTTCTTCCTTGTTATTTTCCAGTTGGAAGAGGGAATCCCAGAAGAGCTGCTCGGTTATTAAGCCTTTTACCTACGTAGCCTACATCTTGCCGTGAGGATGTTTTCAACCCATCTTAATCTATGGCTGGCATCTTGTAATTCGAGTATATTACTCAAGAAACTCTCAAGGTCGTGCTTAATGGTAAGATCGTGCGTGTTATTTGGAAATTTCTCGAACATCTTAATAGAGTGTTCCAAAAACTCTCTAGCTGATTCAATAGAAGCTGGTTTTGAAATATCCCCAGTTGCAGTTACGACTCTAAAAAGATCCATTTTTATAGCGTTTATATAAAAATTTCTATCTCTCATAATTCAAAATCAACTACACCAACTCGAGTTTAAATGCCGCAACCTCGTATTGCTCCTGCTCCTCAACAGGGTAAAACTTTAACATTGCTTTTGCGCAGTCTTTGGCGGAAAAGGTAGCTGGCCAATTTGCTTCTACCGGGTCAACTTTGTGAAATAACTCCTCAAAGTTTTTTGCATTAATAATGTCTATGACTTTTACCTCAACCGTCTCTTTAAGTTCCGGTAGCTTAGAAAAGACGATGGTATCGCCAATCTTTATACGCCTTCTTTTTTCATCAAATAATCTTGATTCGTATTTCTGTTTATGATTCCGTACTCCTTCAAACGCATTGGGGTTTAGTTTCATTTCATGTTTCATAGTTCGTGACAAAAAATATAGGTATTAGCTTATATACATATCTTTATACCAAACCTAATTGTACGTCTAGTGGTGGAAAAGCAAAATATACTCTAACATCGAATTCTGTGTCAGAAAGACCGATCATTTCATATCCTGTTCTTTGAGTTAACTTGAAATTTGGCAGATGTAAATACTCTCGCTTGAATGCCTCGTAGTTAGGTACAGTAAAGTCAGCATAACCTCTTTCAGGTTTTTTTCCATCTGGTTTACGTATTTTGATAAGCTGTAATTTACCGGCTATAGTAGCGAATGCTTTAACCTGATAAATATTTCCCATTTCAGTTTCTCTTACTACTTTCCCGTTAGCATCCAGAGCATTCTTCAATTGTTGATATTCTTCTTCTGCGTGTGCAAAAACACAGGCATAGTTTGCCGGAATGTTGTGGAGTAGTGTGTACTTGTTTTTCAGCTTGACGGCATCTGAGACTAACAGCTTTGTAAAGTCCACTATTTCATAAAAGCTCATCATGTAATTATATATTCGTTAGCTATCTTGTACATGGTTCTTTAAATCCAACCGCCAAAGATATCAGGAGTAGTTCGTAGTACGACCTGTATAATTGGTAAATGATTATAAAAATAGCCGAAGATGCTGATATTTTAAACCTCAAAAAAAGCATAAAACACCTGTTAACAAATGGTGCCGGTGCATATGCTTTTAATCAGAGGTACGGTCGTGAGTTTAATTACACTGAACTGTCAGACAGCATAGATAGAAAACAAACTATTTGGGTAGCCTATTCAGTTGATGGTGAGGTTGTTGGCTATGCAGAATTGTCTAAAAAGGAAAAGAGCGATTTTGAACTTGGCTATATCATATTTCCGCGATATCAGAGATTAGGGTATGGACACAAGATTGCTCATTACGCCTTCAAGGATTGTAAAAACTTACTTAATATTCATAAACTAAAAATAGAGGCTGAAGACAATAACGTAGGATCGATTAAAATAATGAACAAGCTGAAGGAGGAGTTCCCGATACACAATATCGAAATTTATGACAAATATGATCCTAACACATTAATATACACATGGAGCTTTGACTAATAGTGCTTTATAGGATGAAGCTTGCAACTATTACATCTTGCTTAGGAGTGATGTAAACTATGTTTATGAAGAAGATTGGTAAATATGTTCCTATGTTCTTGTGGTTCGTGTATGTTGCATACAACTTTTCTAGTAGTATGAGTTTAGTAAAGAATCGATTGAATGCAATATCTCTTTCTAGAGATTTAACCGTTGGCGGCTATTCTAATTTTTATAACATTGCGGCTTACGCTTCATTTTTAGATGAGTTGTTGCTTTTAGGTCTAGCGATAACCGTCTCTATTATTTTGAGTAAAAAGATTAATAAGTAGTTTTCTTGGTCGGGGTGACAGGACTCGAACCTGCGACCTCTCGCACCCCATGCGAACGCGCTACCAAAACTGCGCCACACCCCGGTAACCACATTTTAACACTTGCTAAAAACTATTGTGAAAACAGGTCTATTATTCCCGAATTTTAACTTCTTAGCCCAAGTAGAACCAATATCTGCTATCTCTTCTTTTGAGAGTTCAGTAATTTTAGTAAGTTCAAAACCATTTTGTGTAAACATTGGTACCATACTCAAATTAATAGTTTCCATATTTATGCTTGGAAGATTTAGTCTAGTTATTTCTTTTTGCTCAAACTCTTCAGAATATCCAAGAGTTATAGCAACAGTACCTTGTTGTTTCAGGACCCTTCCTAGAGAATGGATAAACTCAGGTGAGGGTTTAATGCACTCGGCCAGTAAGCTTCCCCAAGGAAGGTTAATATAAATAGTATTTGCAAGCTCTTTTGCTTCTGGTAAGAAACTATCTGAACTTCCAATAAGAAATAGTGCATTCGTGATCTTTTGTTTCTCACATTTAGCTGAATATTCTTTCATCGACTCGGCGAGTAAATCAACACCAATAAACAACATACTGTGTTTAGTTTTTGCATTTTCGTACACAAACCTCCCGTCTCCAGTTCCAAGATCAATTATTGTTGAATCAAGGTTATCTGCAAGATTAGTTAACTCACTTATATGAATCTTGTGTGTTTTCTTGCCAATTACTCTAAACATTGCCTTATATTACAATTTTCCTATACTTAGGGCAAAGAGCTTTATGAAACTAGATATTAGTCAAAAAGATCAAATAGTACCTATCTGGAAGCCAGTTGGTGTTTCAACTCATACAGTTGCAATTCAAGCCGCTAAAGCATTTGGAGTTCCAGTTGCACATACTGGTATTCTTGATCCAATTGCCGAGGGAGTTGTTATTATCTTAACTGGAGAAACCAGGTTTCAGAAATATACTTTGGCAGGCTTAACCAAAGAATACGTATTTAACTTGCTTTTTGGGATAGGAACAGATACGTATGATTTAATGGGGATTATACAGAAGATTGATACAGAGTTTACTTTAGATAAAGCCAAGCTTAAGACAGTCTCAAAATCTTTTGTTAAAAGCTATAAACAAGTATACCCGCCTTTTTCAGCCAAGATGGTTAAAGGCAAGCCTCTTCACTACCACGCACAAATGGGAACACTTGATTCAATAGAGATACCAACAATTGATGCAACTATTTATGAGCTTGATTTACTTGCACTTGGCAAGATGTCAGCAGGTAGTGTTTATGAAGAAGCATTGTCAAAGATAGGTAAAACTGAGAGTTATTTTAGGCAGGATCTTGTCTTACCAAGTTGGGAGGAGTTTAAACAAACAGAGGACCGGGCGCACGTATTTAACACCGCAAGTTTTAGGTGTGTTGTATCAAGGGGGGTTTACATTAGATCAATTTCGGTTGAAATTGCCGGTGCTCTTGGAACTTGTGGACTTGCAGCATCTTTAATTCGAACAAAAAACGGTGAATACACAAAAGAAAATTCATTTGATTATGAGCAACTTCTTGCTTTGCTCTAAAGAGCGTATTAAACTCTCTAAGCTATGAACAAAAACATGATATTAAAACGTCTCCAAATTATTGATGATTTATTAAACGAACTAGCTGTTGTTCGTGATATGTATGAATCAGCCCTTGAAAATGATCCGGCGTATCAAGAAGTTCAGGAAGTTGAAACAAAAGCAAAAGCTGAAATAACTCAAAAGAAATCAGTAGTTCTAGGTAATTCAGAATATATAAAACTTGCAGAACAACTTAAAGAAAAAAGAGTACAGATAAAAGAGGCAAAAGAAGCTTTATCTCAGGATCTTGCTGACTATTACCGTGAGAGCGGGGAACTTGAGATCGAAGACCAAAACGGTAATATTAAAAGAATTAAATTCTCAGTTAAACTCGTTAGCTGAATAAATTATATAGTCTTTATGTACTCTTCTTTTAGAGTACTTTGTAGGGTCATCTAATCGATTTTCATCAGGCACAACAAGAAGAGAGTCTTTTTTTGGCGCCATGTGATCTCCTTCTCTCATAAAAGGCCACCACAAGTATTTTTGTTCTTTGTCTTTAGGATCAAAGTATCTAAGCTTGTTGTACTCTTCACCAAAATAATATCTCCCGATTACATAATCCATGGGGGATGTGAAGGTAATGTAATTAACAGTTTTGGCGTGGTTTGCAACTATATCTCGCATACCGGAGTAGTATTTTGGATTATCAAGCCTTGTGAATATTGTTGTTAAATAGAAAAACAGCACAATAAATACTATTTCAATCTGCATTAGTTTTCTAAGTAGAATACCCAGGCTAATTAAAAAAAAGATTGAGGATGGATATAAATACCTTTCTACATATATGTTGTAGTCAGTCCATTTAGGAAGTACAACTGCTACAAGCATTGGTATTAAAGTAAGGAGAGCAAGTTGAAGTAGAATAAATCCTTCTTTTTTTGAGAGCTTCTTTAGTACAACAGCGAGTACAAGTAAAGCTGCGTAAAGAGAGATAATGAATGTTTCAAAATACTTTTTATCTATCTCACCTTTAATAGAAATAGTTTCATCAGAGCCAGGTTTTTTTGAAGTTACTCCAAATAAATGCGCATACGTACTCTTTTTAATGTTCATGATCGTTGGTTTTTTGATCCAATCACTTGTAACTGCGTTTGCCTTAGACTTTGAGTCGTTGTAGGTGAATAAAAGACAGAAGGCAAAGAGTAATGTAACCGGTAAAATGACTCTAAAGTTCTTGGATCTAAGTTCTGCAACAACAAACGCCACTGCCAGCAGTGCAAGATATATCATTCCTGAATAATGAATGAATGGGATTAATGCTGCTAAAAAAGCAAAGTACAGGTACTTTTTCTCAAGTAACAGAAGCAGGCTTAAGATGCAAACTAGTCCAAAAAGAGAGTAGCTTCTTGCTTCGATAGAGTATTGAACTGTGAATGGGCTAAACGCAATTATGAGTCCCGCAATAAGTCCTGCTTCTTTATGAAAAAACTTTTTGCCTATTAGATAAGCGATATAAACGGTTAGAACACCTGCAACAACAGAAAACATTCTAATTGGTATCTCACCGGTACCAAAAATAAGCGTCCACAGCTTCAAGAGCAAATAATACACCGGAGGATTAGTATCTATTTTAAGGATTGATAAGAACTCATTGAGAGGAACTCTCATCAGGATCCCTGTAAAAGCCTCATCAAACCAGAAATCAAATTTCAGTATGTAGAATAGACGTACTCCAAGTGCAATTAGGATTAAGAATAAAACATCGGCTTCGGCTTTAATTTTTGTGAATAAGGTTGTAATCTTGCCCATACTCATATTCTAAGCTATAAAGGTACATTTACAAAGCTTAACTTAGATGGGTTTTGTTGTGTATAATGCGTTTATGCAAACAGTGACAAAACCCCGTAATCAGACTTTAGACTTAATGAGAGGTTATTTTCTCACCGCAATTCTAGTAGCTCATTTTTACAAATTCCCTTCCCCATATGTATTTCTTAACGGAAGAGGGGAATTGTGGGTATCGGCAGCACCGGGATTTGTTTTTGTTTCAGGACTACTTGTTGGGATGGTGTATAAAAGAAAGATTGAGACCTTAGGACTTAAACCCGCTTTAAAAAAACTTATTGAGCGTGGTCTTAAACTCCAAGCATTTAATGTCTTTTTTACAGTAACGTACTCACTTCTTGGCGTGTATATGGGTACTTGGCAGTACCTTAATATGGGATTGTTACATAAAAACTTCTTTGATGCCTTTATCAATGCCGCAACATTTAGATATTCTTATGGTTGGGCTGATCTATTAATTTATTACGCTTTTATGCTCATATTTGTATCCCCAGTTGTTTTGTATTTATTTAATAAACGCATAGTTAAACCGGTTATTGCTGCTTCCGGTCTTCTATGGCTTGCTATGTTTATACTTCCCGGAGAGCAGAGATTCTCAGGAAGTTATATCCCTATTGAATCATGGCAATTTCTTTTTGTTTTAGGATTAACTGGTGGTTATTTTAAAAACTACTTCGCAAAACAGTATAGAAGGCTTTTTCACTCAGCTAACAAATCAAATGTCTATTTGTTATTTACTGTATTTGCTATAACCATAACACTAAGCATTGTCGATAGATTTAATGGTCTGTTCACTGGGAATATCAAAAACTTATTAGATGTGTGGTTCAAAAAAGCTGATCTAGCACCAGGGCTACTGGTAACATTTTTCATTTGGTTTACATTCCTTTATTATATATTCCAAAGATTTGAGAAATACATCACCAAATACCTTGGTTGGTTGCTCTATACTTTTGGCAAAAACTCTCTCCTTACTTATTCTATTCAATCAATTTATCTTTTCGCTCTTTTTTACATCTTGCCCAAAGGCGGTACTTACTGGGTAAACACTTTAACTACTACAGCATTGATTCTAGTCGTGTGGGCGACTGTAAAAATCTTTACAACAACTGCAGAGTATATAAAGGTTAAGAAAGATCTATAGCTTCATCACTTATATCCCACCTCTAATGTTTGTGTTCTATGTGTTAGTGGTAAACTAATTTCAGTGTTATTAAGTGAACGGTTATCTAAAATTGCAGACTTTGGCAGCATCTCCTTTATTCTTACCCTGACATTTGTAATTTTTGCAGTTAAGATATTTGGAAATAAAATAAGTTTTGCTATACTTGAAAGCTTTCAGCTAACTATATCTGGCAGTTTAATTGATAATCAAGTTCCGGGGTTTACTGTCGGGGTGTTTATAGTGGTAGTACTTGTTAGCCCGTTTTTAGAGACTTTTGTCGCACAGTTTTTATTGGTAAGGCTTGTTGTGAGGATTTTCAAGAGTACTAAGTTGGCTATCGTCATTTCAGCCCTGCTTTTCTCTCTTGCGCATTATCCGGCTGTGGGGTTCTTCATTCCCGCATTTCTTATTGGAGTAGTTCTTGCGTGGGGTTATATTGTCAAGTTGGAAAGAAAGCAGAAAGCTTTCATTTTGATTAATGTCGTACACTCTCTCCATAACTTACTGATTTTTGCAATTCACCTCTTTTTGCCATCTAGCTAGGTTGTGTGGTAATATGCTCCCATGTCAATGAATAAAAAAAGAAGTGATAGGCAGGATAATAGAGCCAAAAGAAAAGCTAGGAAAAAAACTAAAAGAGTCTGCTAACCTTTAGTATTTCTTCGAATTTCCACCAAATCGACGTTCTCTTCCCGAATAGTCACGAATTGCTTTCTCAAACTCATCTGGGGTAAAGTCGGGTAAATATTTGTCTGTAAAGTAGAGCTCGGCATAAGCACTTTGCCAAGGAAGATAACCACTAAGCCTTTGTTCCCCACCTGTTCTTATTATCAAATCCACCTGTGGAAGTCCTTTAGTATCAAGGTTATTTGAAATACTTTCTTCAGTTATTTCAAGACCTTCATTTAGAGCTTTTTGAACAGCCCTGACTATTTCATCATGCCCGCCGTAATCAACTGCTGCAACAAAGGTAAATCCAGTGAAGTGTTTTGTCTTTTCAACCATTTCATTTATCTCAGCCATTAAGAAGTCTGGAAGCCTGTCAGTTCTTCCAATATGAACAAATCTTATTTCTTCTCGTATGCACTTTTCTTTGAACTTTCGAGCATAGTCACGGACGAGTCCAAAAAGTCCATCTACCTCTTCTTTGCTTCTTGACCAGTTTTCTGTTGAAAAAGCCCAGCCTGTAAGTACCTTTATACCCATATCTTTTGCTTTCTCTATCAGAAGCTCGTAAGTATCCACACCCTTTTTATGCCCCATTAGCGAGGGTAGCATATGAGCTTTTGCCCATCTTCTGTTGCCGTCGCTAATAATAGCCACGTGTTGTGGGATATTTTCTATGTCTTTATTTGCTGTATCAGTCATTTTTAAAAGACCTCAATGGGCCGAATGGTTACATTTTAGCTTTAATTTACCTTTTTTTCCAATTGAGTTTTAAGATTATAATCTTGGCTCTTTTAACCATCCGCGCCTTTATTTCTTAATTTCTGGTAAAATCCCTTCATGAAAACGACTGTGATCAGAGGTGTAACTTATACGTTGCCCCAGTTTCTACCGGATGCAACAAGAGCTGTTGTGAAGAGTATTGATTCAGGAGATCTTAAACTGAGTAAGATTGAGGGTATTGTTGTAAATACTTATCACCTTATGAATGAACCAGGTGGGTCAGTTATCCAAGCATGTGGAGGGATTAAAGAATTCATGCATTTTGATGGACTCACTGTAACTGACTCTGGTGGTTGGCAAATATTTTCACTTATTCACCGGAATAAAAATGCAGGAAAGATAACTGATAAAGGTGTAACTTTTGCGTTTGGTGTTAAAAAGAGAAAGCTTTTTACACCAGAAGATTCGATTGAACTTCAGTTTAAAATAGGCTCAGACATCATAATTTGTCTTGATGACTTTACACCACCTGACGGAACTAAAGAGAGAGTTTTAGAGAGTGTTACACGAACAACTCTTTGGGCTAAAAGATGCAAGAAAAAATATTTAGAGATTTGTGAAAGCAAGGGACTAACTGATGAGGCAAGACCTCATATCTATGCTGTTGTTCAGGGAGGATCAGATCTTGCACTTCGAAAGAAAAGTGCTGATGAGCTTATTGAGGTAGGTTTTGATGGTTTTGGTTTTGGTGGATACATGATTGATGAAAACAGCGATCTTGATTTAGAAGTCTCTGAGAAACTTGCTAATTTAATACCTATTGATAAACCAAGGTTTGCTCTTGGAACCGGTTCTCCTTACGAGATTGCGATGTGCTTTAAATATGGCTGGGATATTTTTGACTGTACGCTACCAACAAGAGACGCAAGACATATGAGACTTTATGTTTTTAATAAAGAGCCTTTAGTTAAAGAAGATCTGTTTAATAAAGATATTTATGGCTTTGTTTACATCAAAAGAGAAGCCTTTACACGGGACACTGGAAGAATATCTGAGTTTTGCGATTGCTATACATGTCAAAATTATTCACGAGCCTATTTACATCATTTGTTTAAAATCGAAGATACGCTCGCATTTAAACTTGCAACAATTCACAATCTGAGGCACTATACAAAGGTTATTGAATTATTACGTACATAAGTTATGCACAAAAGCTTCACCCTTAAATACCAAAAAGAGCTTCCGGACATCTCGTCACAGGGATTTATGTTTATTCATAAAAAGACCGGGGCTCAAGTGCTGTATATTAAAAATGAAGATAGGGATAAAACTTTTGGTATTGCTTTTAAGACTATTCCAACAGACGATACTGGAGTTGCGCATATACTTGAACACAGTGTACTTAATGGTTCAGAGAAATATCCCGTAAAAGAACCATTCACATTTCTGATGAAGAGCTCACTGAGCACGTTTTTAAATGCATTAACTTATCCAGACAAAACAATTTATCCTGTATCAAGCACTAATCAACAAGATTTGAAAAATTTGAGCTCAGTGTATTTAGATGCAGTTTTTAAACCTCTTTTGATTAAGGACGTCTTTTTACAAGAAGGCTGGCATTACGAGTTATTTAACGAACAAGATCCTATTAAGTACAAAGGCGTTGTGTTTAATGAGATGAAAGGCTCTCTTGCGAATATCGACCATTTTACCGCAAATCTTGTATACAAACATTTACTAAAGGGTACTGTTTACGATGTTAATTCAGGTGGAGATCCAGGAGCAATACCTGATCTGACTTACAAAGCTTTTGTAGATTTTCACAAAACTTTTTATCATCCGACAAATTCTATGTCTATTTTATATGGGGATA
The DNA here is from genome assembly GCA_964540135.1 of uncultured Candidatus Saccharibacteria bacterium. Lineage (GTDB taxonomy): Bacteria > Patescibacteriota > WWE3 > UBA101185 > UBA10185 > CAZCAQ01. The sequence continues at coordinate 20,885 of CAZILK010000009.1, forward strand.
TGGATCCCGTACCTTTTTTGGAGTTACTTGATAGCTACTTCTCGCAGTTTCCAAAAAAAGACTCCAAAAACACCTTTAAAAAATTAACTCCTTTTATAAAACCAAAAGTTGTAAACGAGGTTTACCCATCATCCGATAGCAAAGCAAAGTACGTATCAGTATTGGCAACTGCTTTTGACAAGCCGGATGCCAGAGACTTTTTTGGGCTTGCAGTTCTAAGCTACTTATTAACTGACTCCGATGCTTCACCTCTTAAGAGAGTTTTAAGAGATAGCGAGCTTGGGGAGAGTATCTTTGATTATGGTGTGGAGAATGAGCTATATACTAATTTGTTTATCATTGGTCTAAAGGGAATTGCAGAGAAGAAGGACATTCTCAAAGTAGAGAAAATAATCCTTGGTAAACTGAGAGAATTATCAAAAGGAGTTGACAAGGCAGCTCTACTTGGAGCTATAAGTAGAGTTGAGTTTATGCTTAGGGCAGGTAATGGAGAGGAGAAATCTAAAGGGGTTTCAGCTTTTACTGTGGCACTTCGCAACTGGTTATATAACGAAGATCCTTGTGAGATCTTTGATTTCTCAGAACATTTTGACTATTTCAAAACCAAAGCTATAGAGGATAACTATTTTGAAAAGTTAATTGCAAAATATATTTCAACTAATAATAATCTTGTAAAGTTAAGGATATCTCCCGATAAAAACTATTTTGTGAAAAGAGATACACGTGAGAAACTAAGACTCGCTAGGTTTAAGAAAAGTCTTTCCAAAAATCAGATCAGTAAACTGGTTTCACAAAATACAAAGCTCAAAGAACTCCAGGAAACACCGGATTCCAAAGAAGCTTTAGCTAAGCTTCCTGTTTTAGCTTTATCTGATATTCCAAAAGAGGCAATTTCATATCCACTTGAGGTTGTTAAGGCCAGTCAAATTAATGGCGAGGTAACATATACAGCCATTCCTCCTAAAGGACTTATCAATGCAAATATCTTATTTGATACCGCAAGCTTATCTAGAGATGAGTTGCCTTATCTTGGTTTGTATAAACTACTAATTCTACAGCTTGGAACAAAAACTAAATCACCAGAAGAGCTAACAATACTTTTTGAATCGGTAGCTGGAGAACTTGATACTAAGTTATTTTTTACAAAAAATATTCAAACTAACGAAATAGTCCAGAAATTTGTGCTCAGCGTCTCGTTTCTTGAAGAAAAATCCTCAGGAGTTGCAGACTTACTAAAAGAACTCTTAATTGAGGTAAATTTTGATAATCTTTCACAGATTAAAAAGATTATTAAAGAAGAGAAAGATACACATGAGATTAAGATCATCGATAGAGGCTTTAAATTCGCAGTAATAAACGCCATGAGCTCGCTACACGAGCAGTATGCGCTTGGCGAATTAACTGCTGGACTATCTTTTTACCTTTTCTTAAAGACTTTAATGCTTAGCTCAGATAAGTCGCTCCAAGAAACAGCCCAAAGATTAAAAGCAATTCACGCAAAGATTATAACTAACTCTGGAGAACTAAACTTTTCTTCGTCTTTAGAGAAAAAATTACCAACAATCAGCGCTTTTGCTGAGTTATTTAACAAACTGCCAAAAACGCCTACTCACTCAAAATCAGTAATTACACTCCCAAGTATTGTGAGAAGAGGCTTTATTATTCCATCCCAAGTAAATTATGTAGCTCTAGCAACCAACCTTTATAAAAAGACAGGATTAGTCGGTGGGAAAACAAGTTTACTTGATGTAATAGCAAAATACGATTATATGTGGAATGAGCTAAGAGTAAAAGGAGGGGCTTATGGGGGTATGTCGTACTTAAGCGAGCAGGGACTGCTCGGGCTTTGTTCATATAGAGACCCTAATCTTGAAAAAACACTTAAGACATTTGAGAACTACGGTTCGTATATGCAAGATCTTAAGCTTGAAAAAACACAACTTGCCGGTTATAAAATCGGTGCTTTATCTAACTTTGAACCATACGTGAGTGACAATAGTCTTGGGTTTGAGGCTTATGGATTATACAAAGCAGGGCATACAGTTGAGCTAAGGCAAAAGTATAAAGATGAGCTACTAACACTTACACAGAAAGATATCAATAACTTTGGTTCAAAAGTAGGAAAGATTTCTTACATTACAAACCCAGTAACTGTTATTGGTTCTAATGACTCAATCGCCGGTTTTAAAAATTTTGATGAGGTTTTACCGCTATTTTAGTTATTCTTCGGTAGAGTATCCGCTTTTAATCTCTTCAATTTCGTTTTCAAGCTGAGTTAACCTCTCTTTGATATATTTTGAGAGCTCAAGCCCTTCTTTCATAAGCGGGATACTTTGTTCAAGATCAATACTTTCGTCATCAATCTTAGCTGTTATTTCTTCTAGTCTTTTAAAAGCTTCATTTAAATTTTTTTGTTTACTTTGAGTCATGCTGTATTCCTTCTACTTTTGAAATTAATACACCTTTTGCCATCATGATCGTTAAAAGTGAGTTTATTTTAACATTTTTTACATCTTTAATAATCTTGCCACTTTCATTATAGACAACAGCAAAACCCTTTTTTAGCATCTTATTGTAATCAAGGGCTGCAAGAAGACTGCTTGTAGCCTCTATTCTCACACAAGCAAGCTTTATTGCACTCTCCATTTTTCTAATAATGGCTACTGCCTGAGCGTTGGCCAGACTTTTCCTATTTTGAATAAGATGCTCAAACTGTATAAGACTTGAATCAAAAGACGCAAGTGTATTTTGGATTGCGCCTATCTTTGTAAACACTTTGTTTTGAGATGCAAATGCAAACTGATCAACTTTAGAGTAAAAAACAGCCATCCGAGCTTTAACTTGTGACATGAGTTTATATTCCATGTGCGAAATATCAGTTAGTGTTTCAACCACTTCACGGCAAATAAGTTCTGCAGCATTTGACGGAGTTGATGCACGAACATCAGAACAAAGATCTGCAAGACTGACATCTCCTTCATGGCCAACCCCGCAAACAACAGGCGTTTTACTTAAAAAGACTGCTCTGGCAACTTCTTCTGTGTTAAAGCTGTACAGATCTTCGATTGATCCGCCTCCTCTTGTAAGAACAAGAGCATCAAGTTTTAGATCTGCTTTGTTAAAAAAAGCTAGAGCATCGACAATTGAACTTACTGAGTCTTTACCTTGAACAGAGACAGGATAAAAGTAAATTTTAACTCCCCCCATCCGCTCACCAAGAACTTTAACAAAATCTTTATATGCTTGTGAGTCTTTAGCTGTTATGAGACCAATTTGTTGTGGAAATCTTGTGATTTTTCTTTTTCGGCTTTCATCAAAAAAGCCTTCAAGCTCAAGCTTTTGTTTTAATTTTTCAAAAGTTGCCAGCATATTGCCTTCACCGGCGGGTACTATTCTTGTTGCTTGGATACTGAATTTGGCTGTCTTTTTATATAGTTTTGGGATTCCGTAAACATTTATGAGCATTCCGGGAGCAAGTTGTCTGCATACTGGGTTTTGAAATGCTGTTGCAAAGACCTCAACTGAGGAGGTTTCGTCTTTAATTTTAATAAAAAACCACTTTCCTTGTGAAAGGTTAATTTCGCTTATCTCCCCTTGAACAAGTACCTCATTTACACCTTCAAGGTAGTAGTTTATAAATTCAATGAATTCTGATACGGAGTATTGATAATCCATAGTGTTATTCTCTCATATTGAAAAGCAGCGGCAATCTTTTGGAGTGCCGCTGCTTAGTTAATTGATTTCGCTAAAAGAAGGTTATCTTTTCTTTGCTGCTTTCTTTGTTGTCTTTTTAGCAACTTTCTTAACTGTTTTCTTAGCTACTTTCTTAACTGCTTTCTTTGCTTTTTTTACTGGCATTACAAATCACCTCCCTTTTGTTATTAAATAATTAGTTAAAAATCATCATCCTCATGCCGAGACTTTACCGCGGTGGGGAAAGTATCGTCGAAGATCTCATCTATATCAGGTCTAACTTTCACTGCTTTTCTGGACTTATTAATTTCAGCTATTACTTCGTCATAAAGAGCCCAGACATCCTCATCAGCTGTTTCTTCTGGTTGCCAGAGCGGATCAGCTAATAGCTTTTTTTTCATCTCTTCAGGTGTCATTGTTAATTATTCTCCTTAGTTGTAAATGAGTTTTGTGAAATCAACGAAAGTGATTCGTTTTTAAAGCTAAAATGAAAATTTTTACACTTTTTTATTCTGTGGGCCATCTACACTTAAATTTTCTTTCCTTTTGACCTATTTGTCAATTGTTTTTTTGTAGATGACGCTAAAACCTCTTCCAAAGATCTCGTGATTAAATCCTAAAGCTTTTTTTATTTTGTAATCACGGTCAAAGATATTTTTAGTTTTAAGGATTTGTTTGAGAATTAAAGGTTTAATATTGAATACAAACGGCATTGTATGAGCATAACAAGGGTAGTCAGTTCCAAAAATAATTCTCGACATCAGTACCGGGCTTTTTCGGAGGAGCAGCAGCCTTGACCTCCTTTGGTATACAAGCATACCTGAGTTATCAAAGTAGAGATTTGGATAATCTGTAGCAAGTGCCTCTAAAGTTTTAACTGTTCGCTTTTCCCTTAAAAAAGAAAATCCACCTGCGTGCGCGACTATTATTTTACATCCTGTTTCAAGAAGACTAGTTAAGACCCGAAGGTTGTGGTATTTCTTTTCAAGCTTAATGCCTGGAAAACTAAACTCTTGACCTAGATGAATGAGGATCGGCATACCTTGTGCTGCGCATTTTCGTGCAAAGGCAAGAGCAGTCTCACCTGCTGGATCAAATTTCTGAAGTCCTGGTAGCCATTTAATAAGAGCGCATTCATTTTCAAATGCAAGCTCAAGCTGAGCGTCTGCATCTTTTCTATTTGGATTGATGGAAGCAGCCGGTGTTAATTTAGTAGATCTTTTGCAAAATTCGACGATATCTTCGTTTGAGGTGTAAAACATGCTCTGCTCGTTAATTATCTCTCCTTGCTCGTTATAGACTCCATCAAGTGGCAGGATTACAAAATTTGAAACTATAGAGGCGTTTGTAAGATCAAGTAGCTTGCATTCAAACCTTTCATTTAAAATTTCGATAGTGTTTGACCACTTTATTCGAACAAGCTTTGCCCACAGTTTATAAAAGAGTTGCGTACCTTTTTTATCAAACTTAATATCCGAAAACTTTTTAAAATGTGTATTTATTCTTGCTAGGTGACAGTGGATATCTAAGGCTGTAACATTTTCTGTCATAAACAAGATTATAGCATTGTGTGTTTGGGGAATTCCCCCCCCATTAATCAGAGACTTAGATATTTTGGATCATGTACATCATAGCAACAAGCAGAAGTGCAATAAAAGCTGATGCAATAATGTAGTATTTAGATGCGGTAATGTAGGACTTGAGAATCTTTATACCTGATGCTTTTAAGTCATTTGCAATTTGAGAATCAACGAAAACGTCTGTTGGGATTGTTTGTCCAGAAGGTTGTGTTGTTGAACTACCACTTGAGCTTGTAATTGTGATATTTTGCCCACTCTTTTTCGCCACATCTATCAGAGGTTCTATGGAGTCGGGGAGTCCGTTGGCATTACTATCCTGTGTTAATTTTTGAAGTTCAGGTGGTAAATCTTCAAATTTAACTTCTTTACCGTTAAAAGTGACAATATTTTTATCGTTCATTACAATTATTATGCAGCGTGAGGAGTTGTTTGTAAATTCCAGATATACCGCTAATTTAGTGTTTTTTGATATAATTAATTGATATGGAGTCCCAAGCTGATAAAAGTGTATTGCCAAAAGTTACAGTTGTAACCTGTACCTATAAAGTAAATAAAGAGTTTCTTAAAAACGCGCTTTTGTCTGTTGAAACTCAAACTTACCCAAATATTGAGCATATTTTTAATGATAGCTACTCAGATGATGAGACTCTTAAAATAATAAATGACTATATCGAGCGCAATAAAGACAGGTATGAGATTAAATTTTTTCAATCAGAGCCGAAAGGAGTCGCCAACGCGTTAAATGTAGCTTACAAACACGCAACTGGCGATATAATTAACTTTTTACACAGCGATGATTACTATGTTAACCCAACAGCTCTTGAAAGGGCTGTTAGCTACTTTAAAGACGGTGTTACTTGGGTAACAGGAGATACAATACTTGAGTATAAAGGAACTAGGGTAAAGGTACCGGTTGGCAAAGTTTTAAAACTAAATCCCAAGAGAGTTATTACAACAATTACTCTTATCTCACACGAGAATACATTTATGAAAACTTACTTACTTGATAAGTATGGAGGGTTTAACGAGAAGGTTAAAAGCCCTGTTGAGTACAGACTCTGGCTTAGAATGGTTGGGGTTGAGCCAGTTAATATTGTAGACGACACCTTTACAGTATTTATTATTAATAACGGGAGTGTTTCAACAGGTAGTTTTAAAGCTCTCTTAAATGCTCTTCGAGAGTGTGCAAAAGTGCTAAAAGAAGAAGAGGTAATACCCATCATCGGTCTTTATAAAGAATTAACCTTATATAAGAAAGTAGTACCTATTGTCGATAAGGTTAGGAAGTACTCCAATTTGAAAATCAACTGATTTGAAAAACGAGCAGATCTGAAAGCTAAGCGTACTTTTCTAAGAGATTACTTGAATAAATTTTTCTAGAACTTCATTCAGTGCTTCTTGCCTTTCGTTATACTTTGCAACAAGTTCATCGTAGAGTTGCGGTGTTAATAACTTAAAAATCTCATCAGGATAATCTATAAAAACCTGTAGATTTCTAATAATCCGCTGGTTTGGGTGGTTATTGATGTAAAAGGGTGGAAAAGTACATAGAGGGAGCTCGTCTGATTTGCTAATAAACTCTGGTTGAAAAAGCAGAATTGTTGCTGCAATGTGGTACTCAACAGGCTGTCTTGTTTGCGAGTTCTTCCTATCGAAAACAAAATTCATAGCTGTTTCAAAATCGGTACTGTAATCGACAACCTCGCATGTAAGACCACATGTTTCATTACTCGCGTTAGGTTCTGGCGCGATAGTACTAATTTGAGTTTCTTCATCTTCGATTTCAGCAACGGAGATAATTGCAAGTCTATTAGAACCGAAGCCAGCAAAAACTTCTGTAAGCCTGTTTATTACAAAAAACCTTGAGACACCGGCATCAAGTTCCTGATCTTTCCCAATTACTCTTTGCCCAACTAAGGTGTGAAATGTAGCTATAGCTTCATCTAGTATTGTTAATTCTTGCAGCAAGTTACTAAACCGTTCCAACTCTTTGGGACTAATTTCTGCATCTATTTGCGAATAGAGCAATGAATTGGCTGCGAGCAATTTTGTCAAGGTGGCCATTTTGTCCAAATGAGAGTGATCTATGGTTACATGTACTTGTTCGTGCATCTCTACGGCAGCACTTAATTGCGAATTACTTAAAAGCTGCAATTCGTGTAGAGCAGCCTGTTGTGCCCGTTGGACTAATTCTTGTTCTTGTCTTGTGGGCAATGTTGTTTCAAGCAGGCTGTCAAGTGATTCAAGGTTACTCGCGTCTGCATCACCCGATTTAGCTATAACGGTTCCGATATTTCTCAAAAGTGATATTGCACTTACTCTGCTTCTGTTTGTACACAACAGTGTCGCACTAATGACAGTTGCTCCTTCATCTCCACCTGGATACCTGATTAAAGTAAACGGTATGTCTCTTGCATCAGGTAAATTTATTTCGCTAATTCCGGCCTCCACTAAGTCTTGCAGATGATCTGGGTAAGCAAAAAAAGCTTGGATATGTAGCTGGGATGTTGCTTTTTTTTAAATTTTGTTCAAAGACTTCCCTCACTCTATCACTGAGTGTTAGGGATCTCTCAAGTGGGTTAAAAATAATATTCACCGTCGGTTCCTCGTTAGTTCGTATTACATTGCTTTCGAGTGGAGAGGGTTTAATCTCACCTTGTGCTCTGTAGGTTATAGGGATTGCCTCTGCTGGTATTAGTCTGCTCATATAAATTTATCTAATTAACAAAATTGCATTTGCAAGTGGTCTTCCTGGACCAACAGTGTAGCCTCCATTAACATACATGGCTGCTGTTCCTCCGCCATCAAGGTTTAGAGCGTCTCTTGCACCAAGTGCTTTCAATACATATGCAGTATCCATAACACTTGCTCCACTTACATACACAAGATAAATATTTGAATCATCAGTTCCAATTGCTCCTCTTAGCCCTTTGATTTCTTGATAACTATCAGTATCTCCGTTATCAACAACAACTTCCCCGCCTTTTAAAAGAGAAGGGAAGTTTGAAACAGCTGCACTAACTCCACCACCACTATACTCTGAGGTTTTTCTGTAAAACTTACTTGAGCTGCCGTTAAATGTCATCATGCCTGTTTCAAACCACGATAAGGCTTTTTTATTTAGCCACTTATTGTCGTTTGAATCGTAAAACGCAAAATTAAATGACCAGATCTTACCGGCACAAGACGGGTAGTCTGCAGGACAAGCGTATGAACCGGCAATTCCAGCCCATGCGTTATTTTCTTTTGCATACTGTGCAAGACTTTTAGTAGCGCAGTTATTTTTACAATCATCCTCGATCGCAGCAATAGTTTTGACACGAACTTCTGATTTCTTCACTTTAATAAGATACACGCTGTATGTACCTTTTTCTGTTGAAACAGTTGTGAATGAATATCCGTTTTTACTACTTCCTCCTGGTGTTGGGACTGGAGCAAGAGAGGCTAGATATTTGTTGTGAGCTGTATCAAGGCTATTTACTTGTGCAGAAATTGAGCTTTCAAGAGCTTCGAACTCTTTGTTTAGAAGCATAGATCCCCATTTATCTAAATCTGCATTCGCCTGTGTAACATCAAGCTTTAGACTGGTGTTTCTAGCAAGCTTTGTTTTAAAGGTATCAAAAAGTGCAAAAATGGTTAAAAGCTTGGTATCTGGTTGGTCTTTTTGAGAAGTTCGCAGGTTTTCAAGATCTGTTTCAACATTTGCTAAATTTGCTTCTGTTGCAATGCTTTCAACAACTTTCAAATGATCGTCATAAAGAAAGCTTGAAACGTTTTGAGCGAAGTTTTTTTGGATCTTGGTGACCTCCTCAATGTCCTTTTTGGCTTCGTTAAAACCCTTAACTAGTTTAGTTTGGTTAATTACGAAGTACATGACGAAAACACCTATAAGTATAGTAAAAGTAATATTAAGGGCTAAAATCGCATTTTTAGGGCTTGGCAGTTTTGTGAACACACTCTAAGTTTAAAGGTAAAGTTACTTTGCCACAATAAAGTCTTTAAGATCAATGATTTCAAAGGTGTTGGCGGTTGTTTCCCAGATTCCAAAGCTAGGGAATCCTGTTTTAAACCCAGCAATTTCCCCAGGATTTGCAAGAAGCGTTCCGTTTGGCTGAACCTCGTTAAACTTTATATGGTTGTCTCCGTAAAACACTGCTTTATAATCACCAGACTTTGCAGCTATCTTTGCAAGAAGAGGGTAGTGAGTTAAGAATGTTTTGACTCCGTCAAACTCATATTCCCTGAAGGCTTCTTCTTGAATATCAAACTTTGGGTTTCCTGCTTGTTCAAGGAGAATCTTTGCTTTTGCGCCATCAATATTTCCCCAAACGCAAACCCATGATAAATCAGCCAGACCAAGAAGTCGTCTAATAAATCCAGGTGCACAAAAATCTCCTAAGTGAATACAAGTTGTGATATTTCTTTGAGCTATTAATTTAACAGCTTGAGCAGTGTTGTAATAATTATCGTGAGTATCTGCTATCACTCCTATTTCCATTTTTCGATTTTAGCATACAGGAGTATTAGTTTGTTAGAATCAGTATGTGCATTCAAAAAAACTAAAACCGTTAGCTTACCTATTCCTTTTGTATATTTTTTTGGTTGGTAGTATAAGTGTTGGTTACCTTACACTAAAGCCTACTTTAGAAAGCATTTCTCTTGAACAGTTTGATGTTGTTGAAGATAAAGAGATACTAGGAGCAGACGTATCCATAGTGCAAGTAATCTCCGTAACTGATGGTGATACATTTAGAATAAAAGATGGGGATAAAGCTGTTCCAGTTAGGCTCATTGCAGTAGATACACCTGAAATACATCATCCAACAATAAAAAAGGAATGCTACGGCGACGAAGCTAAAGAGTTTTTAGTTAAAACAATACTTAATAAAAATGTTAGGCTTGAGAAAGAGACACTGGATTCTAATACCGATAGATACGGTAGACTTTTAAGATATGTATTCTTAGAAGATGGTACAAATATGAATGAGGAGATTGTTAAAAACGGATATGGTATTGAGAAAACATATGTAAAGGGCTATAAATACCAGCAGCTGTTTAAAGATGCTCAAATGCAGGCAGAGCGTAATAAGCTCGGGTTATGGAAAGTGTGTAACCAACTTGATAATTGATTTATCTTCTGATCAGCAAAAAGCAATCAAGCTACTTCTTGCTTGGTTTAATAATAAGACAAGTGCCTACATTACAATTGGTGGTTATGCAGGGACTGGTAAAACAACAAGTCTTGCACATTTAAGATTTAAACTTAATGCAGAGAACCCAAAACTAAAAGTTGCCTTTTGTTCTTATACAGGAAAAGCAACACAGGTTTTAAAAAATAAACTTGCACAGCAAAATCAACTGTATAAAAAAGATTTTATCGGTACGATCCACTCACTCATTTACCAAACAATCGAAGACTCAAGAGGGGTGGTTATTGGTTGGCGAACAAGAGATAGGGAGGAGCTTAACTACGACTTGATAATTGTTGATGAGGCTTCAATGGTGGATGAGAAGATATGGCAAGATATGAGAAGCTTTAAAATTCCAATTATTGCAGTAGGGGATCATGGTCAACTCCCACCAATATCAGGCAACTTTAACTTAATGACAAAACCAATGTTAAAACTTGAACAAATTCATAGACAAGCAAAAGAAAATCCAATAATTAGCCTTTCTATCATGGCAAGAGAGAAAGGGGAAATCCCTGAAGGACTTCATGGTAAAGGTGTTGAAAAAGTTAAGTTTGCAGAATCCGGTTACATGCTTGAGGAGGTATTTTATTCGTTTAATAAAGAAACTCTGCTTCTTTGTGGGTATAACTCAACTAGAGCTAAGATTAATAAAGCAATTAGAACTCATCTAGGCTTTGAAACCGAAGAACCATCAGTTGGAGATAGAGTTATTTGTCTTCGCAATAATCATGAAAAAGATATTTATAATGGGATGCTTGGAACACTTGAGGAGATAGAATTTATTGATAAAGATAAATACCACATCAAAGTACTTATGGATTCTTATGGGGAAGGGTTTATATATTCCGGATTTGTCTCAAAAGAGCAGTTTTTAAGTGAAAAGACTCTTAACAATATAAACGGAGCGGTTAGAACTCAGGGGCTTGATTTGTTTGATTTTGGTTATGCTTTAACTGTACATAAAGCACAAGGAAGCCAGGCAAAAAGAGTAGTTTTGTTTGAGGAAAGGTTTAAGCAGATGGATGATGATATGTGGAAGAGATGGCTATATACCGCTGTAACAAGAGCAGAAGAGGAGCTGTTGATTTTTGGGTAATATGAGGAACACTAACCGTAAACACTTATTGCTATTTTATAATCTATCCCGCCCGTGGGAGTACTACGGCTTTAGTACACTAATTACAGCTCTAGGAGTACTTTTAGCTGGTACAACCGATGCATTGTTGATTGCTCAGGTCGTTAGTGCAAACTTCCTAGCATGCATGTTTATATTTGTGTTTAATGATATCGAGGATAGAGAATATGACGCGCTGGATGCAAAGAAAAGATTGCGTAATCCGGTAGCCAGTGGGGAATTAAGCTTACGACAAGCAACTGTGTTTTGTTGTCTCATCGCTACATCTTCTTTGCTGCTATTCTCCTCAATCAACAACACAGCTTTGCTTTACGGGTCGCTGATTCTGCTTTTAGGCTTCTTATACTCATGGAGAAAAATACAGCTAAAGAGTAAACCATTTTTAGATCTTTTGAGTCATGGACTATATTTTGGTCCGCTTCTACTACTTATTGGGTTAAGTACTCGCACCAGTACTATTACTCCAAGCGTTGTTGCTATGTGTATTGCAGTATTCTTACTATCCGTTGTTGGTGATATTAATAATGAGACACGAGATCATGAAGTTGATCGACTTAGTGGGATTTCAAATACGGCAAGTGTGGTTAATCTAGCAAAGTACAAGCTTGCTTTCTCCATAATTACTCTACTTACTGTTGCTTATATCTTTTTCTTTCTAATGGTCGCACTACCCGCAGTATTTAACGTGCTTATCATTTTCTATTCGATTGTCCATTCTGTATATATTTTATATCTAGTGAGGCGCAAAAGAATTCAACTTTACGAATACGATAAAAGAAACGTTTTGTATATTGGGTTTGCGATAATTATAATCTTGTCTCTTGTGGTTTGGTAATATCGATCAAGCCTTAAATGCTTTTAATCAGCGCCCACACGTATACTTGCACTCCTTAGCTTTATATTGAATCAATTAGCTCTTGTATTTTATTTCCGAGTTCCATCTGATTGTCAAAGGATAAGGTCCCAAGTACGCCACACAGTGTTGAAAAAGCAATACCGGTATAAGCTTCTTCTGGTGTAGATCCCATTACAAGCTGATCAGTATAGAAGTGCGCTTGCGTTCTTTCCTTCGCTGCTTCTGCAGCACTATCTTCGTTTGCTTCAAATATACTTGCACTGACTTGGTGAACATAACCAGATATATGGTTTATTAGATCTTGGCCAGATACGCCAAGTGATGGGCCGATTATATCTGCAGATTGCTCCACGAGGTGGCGCCATCTAGTCGATTTTCCTTTACTATCTTCCCAAAGTGTTGTGGCCACTTTTTGAATTATGTCCAGTCCATTAAGAATCGCAGCTGTATTTGTTTCTGGCCAGAATAAACTCCTGAACTCTGGGTTGTCGTCATAGGTTATACGTAGTGGGTAGTTGTAAATGTCCGCGAATATTTCATTAGCATATAAACTCTTTGAGGATACATCCTCAATTGACACAAGGTCTCCTGGATTTCGTATTCTGGGACTTTTTGTTCTAAATGAATTATTTCCGGTACATGATAAGAGAACATTTAAGTACAAGAGATCGACTAAAGACGCATCTTCAAGCCCGCCGAGTGTTACATGAAGATTGGGGTTTTCATCAAGGATGTATCCATTTTGCTCTAACTTTACATACAGTTCTTTAAGAAGTTCTATATCTTGTGTTGGAGGTGGTGATATATCCCTGTCACCATCACCGCCCACAGGTATGCCAGCCGACCAGAGCTGGTCGACTTTCTTGATCCAGTTCAAGTTAGGGGATTTTAATGTTTGCTCTATTTCAATGCCTATTGATGGTCCCTGTTCATAATCTAGTTCATGGTAGATTATCTCGCTGTCTAGTGGAATCGCACCACTTACAATTAACAGGTGTTTGCCTGTAAGTATTGGAGAGAGCCTTGCATTTGCAGGTATTTCTACACGTGGTGGTACGCTTTGAACAATTCTATAAGTTTCGTCTTCCAGGTCTGCCCACCTGGGATCTTGTTGCAGTGGTAAGTTTTCGAAATCTAACTTTGTTCCAAATTGTTCCTCATATCTTAAATAGTATTTAGGTCGTCTAGACAATAGAAGGCCTTTGACAAATTCGTACTCAAAATCTGGTCTGGTATCTTCGTAGGCTCTATCTAGTATACTTTCTGTCCCATTTACAAGCCTGGTGAGTTTTGCTGAATGGTGCATAGATTCATTTGCTATTAGCCTTTGTTGATCTCCTTCTTGAACAGAGTCCTCATTCTTTCTTTGGATAATTCGCTCATCATGCATACTCAGTAAATTATACTGTATTTGTAGAGTAGGGTGCTTTTTTGAGTGACTGAACTTGCTATTGAGCTTTGACTAGTTTAAAGACTAGATTCTACTAAAAAACATCTCACTGAACTTTAACCCTTTGTTAATGATATCTATTTTGAAGTTCTCATTAACTCCGTGCATATTACAGTCCTCGTTCCCAAGAGAGATGAGTAGGCAGTCAAGTCCTAAGTGTTCTTTGAAATCAGAAACAACAGGAATCGCACCGCCAACTGGTTTAATTAGTACTTCTTTGCCAAATGCAGTTGTGAGCATTTTCTCAACAGCTCCAACTTTAGGGGCACTGATGTCTATTTTTACTGGATTGTGCGCGGGGTCAAACTCTAGTTCATATTCAATATAAGGTCGTGTTTTTTTCTTAACATACTTTTTAAAACCCTCAATAATATCTTGGTAGTTTTGTGTAGACACTGTTCTAAAGTTAAGTCTTACCTCTGCAGTATTTGGAACAATATTTGAGTATCCATCCCCTATATAGCCTGATTTAAATCCTGTGATGGATTTTGCAGGCATAAGCCCAACTTGTGAATAAACATCAAGCCCTCTTTGAATGAATAGCTTTTGAACTCCTGCTGATTTCATAAAAACTTTTGGAGTTGACAGCTTTTTATTGTTTTCAAGACCATCTTTGGTATCTCATCAACATCATCATAGAAATCAGGTATCTTCACTTTGTATTTTTTATCAAAAATCTTAGCCACAAAATCTGCAAGCTCAGTTGCAGCATTAGGTACGACACCGCCAAAAATACCAGAGTGGAGATTGTTTTGAGCTGTTTTATAAGTTAACTTGCAGTTAAAACCACCCCTTAAGGAGAATTCAACTACTGGATTATCTCCAATAATTTCTCCATCTGAGATTAAGATATAGTCAGCTGTAATCTTTGTTTTATTTATTGCAACTTGTTCAGCTAATTCCGGATTTGATGTTTCTTCATTGCCTTCTATTAAAAATTTTACATTGTAGAAAAGTTTGTTTTCTTTTAAGAGACTAAGTACCGTTGCAATGTGAATCATAACCTGACCTTTATTATCTACAACACCTCTTGCATATAACCTGTCTTCTTTTTGAGTTAGGTTAAATGGATCAGTGTCCCAACCATCAGCTTGATCAGCGGGTTGTACATCATAATGCCCGTATACAAGTATTGTTTCAAAAACTGGGTTCACAACAATGCTTGCAAAGACTACCGGATTTGTTTTTTCACCAAGCCAGAGTTCAGTTGTAAAACCGTTTGCATCAAATAATTCTTTTAACCAGTTAACAGTACTGTGAATTTCTGATTGAAATGCAGGATCAGTAGATATGCTTTTAAATTTTACAAAGTGAGTAGTTAAATCTAAGTAGTATTGAAAATCCATCTACTTAGTTATAGCCCATAAAGCTTATTAAAGCAATTAAAAGAGCTTATTTAGCAGTAACTTCCAAAAGAGTCTAGTTCTCGCAATAGCTTTATACCCGCTTCTTTTATCTCAGGGTTGTACTGATTGTCCACCCAGTACTTTTTAAATGCATCTCTGCCGTCTGTACTATTAGCGATAATTGTTTTTATAACTGATAGCACCGCTAGCTTTCCATCTGGGTCGCTCTTTTTGTAAACATAAGATAGATAAAGCATAGTGCTCTTACCAACCATAGTTTTAGACGGTATGGTTTCACTAATGGGGTAACCAACATAACATGTAATTTTCGTGGTTCCGCTAAAAAAGAGCTCAAGGAGTCTATGTGATCCATCAAGTATGTGTGGTTTCCCATCCCTGTAAGTCATGAGTAGCTTATTATAAAACACCTCTCTATTTTTTGGTTTGTGTTGCATGAGCTTATCTGGGTCATCGGTTTCACTGTGATTTATAAAATATTCTCTTAGGTGGTTAGTAAATTTTACGAAATCCCCATTGATTTCATTTGACAGCAATATTTTGTTTGTTGGAAAGTCCATACCCGTCATAACTATTTCTGCGGCATCCCAAATTTCTTCGTGCCACACATAGTTTGTTTGTGAAAGCTTATGAAAGACGCCATTTATTTTATAAGTGAATGAAATTGCTTCGCAAAGTTCCCATATCTCCTCTGTTTTTATCGAGCCGATCATCTTGTCAATTACAGTTGGCTCTAGATCTTTAAACATCTTGGAGAACTCAACTGTTAAATAGTATCTGACAATTGTTTCAACAGGGACTTCACTTGCTAGTATGCTTAATGGTTTTGCTTGTTTTAGATCTTTTTCTGTCATTTAGTAAGCTCCTTCTGGCTTATGTGACCAGCACGCTAGTAGCTAGCTATGTTTGGTTTCTAAGCTGATTCTATCAGATTGCAGCCTTTAAAGATAGTGGTTGATAGGCGTCTATAGATACCATATCTATTGACATCGGAAAAGCAGGTAGTATAATGCAACTATGACTAAACCACGAACAGACTACAACTTAACCAGAAATAAAATGATCTATGATGAGTATGTTTCGACCAAGATCTCGTTTAGCTTACTTGCTAAAAAGTACGGTTTAACCTCACAAAGAATTAGTTTCATAATCAATGATCTTAAAAGCAAAGGACTTGAAAAAAAGCTCGTGTTGACTGATACCAAAGAAGCAAGAGAAAGTTATAAAAATCTAGCAGTTGAGATGAGAGAAAAAGGATCACTTGAGTTGTCCCTCAAGATGTTTGATGAATTAATTGAATGGGATACTAAACATAAGAATTTCAAAGGACTCATGGACGTATTTGGACATAAAAAAATAGCTCTTGGATTGCTTTCAGATAAAACAGATAACAAAGCTCTTCAAACTAAATATCTTACAGAAGCAATAGAGTGTATAGAAAAGGCACTTGCTATATCAAAAGAAAATCCTAACATTCCTGCAGGATCAACTGCTGTCCAACATGTACATAAGGCTTCTCTTCTTGCAAAGATTAGCGAGAATAGTACCGGTAAGGAAAAACATCGAAAGCTTACAGAAGCTCTTAAGCTCATAGATAGCGCTTTACCTGGTTTTCCAGGATCCCCCGCTCATCTTGCTTGGCCACTTGGTATAAAAGCGGTACTTCTTCATCTTCTTGGCAAAGATGTTGAGGCAATATCTGTACTGGGGGAGGCAGAAAAAGCCTTATTTGTAGGGTATGAACAAGAATTAAAAAACGAGGTTCAAGGAAAGCTTCATCTTAGAGTTTGGAATACTGGAATTCTCTTAAGATACGCAATAATTTATGCGGATGCCAAAAAGCCAATTCTTGCAGAAGCATATGCAAGTGCTGTTATAAATACACCGGATCCAGAAAAGATACTTGTTGTAAGAAAAAGAGAAGCAAGAAGATTGTTAAAGAGTATTCGTTAAAAGTTATTACCAGCCAAACACTTCGATTGTTAGTAAGTCTGTTGTGAAGTTTAACTGCTCAAAACTTTAATTACTTTCTCGACCAATTTTGAGGCACTCGTATCAGATTTTACAATATAATCAACAATACCAAGTCTTGCAACTTTCTCGATTCCTTTTTCAGGAATGAGATTAGCTAAGATAATGACTTTGACATCTTTAAGGTTTGGATCTTTGCGCATCTTTTCCAAAAGTGCTTGCCCATCCATTTTTGGTATAAGCAAATCAATAATTGCAACATCCGGTTTACTATCTTTAGCAAGATCAAATCCAGCAACACCGTCTCTTGCACTTGTAACTTCAAAACCTGCTTCTATAAACTTATCAGAATAAAGCTTAGTCAAAAAATCGTCGTTTTGAACAAGGAGGATCTTACCTTTATGTGTAGAAGAAGGTATGTTACTCATATCTGTATACTACTCCAGTCTGTGTGAGGTATCAAATATGCTAACATCTTTGTTGCACTTTCTAATTCACGCCAATCTTTGTACTAACACTTACTCCTAAAGGAAGGTGCTACACTTTAGACACATCACATCCACCACATTCTATTAGTGTGAATTGATCCTAAATATGAACCAAGCTGTTGAACTACTATCTGCAGTTGAAGTTAGTACTAATCAAGGAGTTTTAGTCGACTTTATAACTTGCGAAAGTCATGCTGGCAAAGATGTTTATAACCCTAGTGTACCTTTTGAACTTGATGGTAAAAGATATATTTATGGGAGGATAGAATCACGTGATTCTGAAAAAGATAGTGTAGTTGCTCCGTTTGTTGAAACAAGCCCCAACGTTTGGGTACAGGTGGAAGATGCTTTCGAACTTAAATTACAAGATCCCTGCGTCACAGAGCTTAGCGGTCAGTATGTTGTGAGTGGTATTGAGAAAGATTGGGAAACGGGCATTTATAGAACTGTTTTTTATGCAGGTAAAACACCTTTTGAATTAGAGCCTCTACTTATTGGCCCTAACTGGATGAAAGGTATTAGGTTAGTTGAACTGGCAGACAGAAGTCTTGGTGTTTTTACAAGACCTCAGGGTGGTACTATTTTTGGTCTGGGGAAAATAGGTTTTACGAAACTCCCTATACTATCTGACTTAACCCAAGAAGCACTTACAGATGCTCCGCTAATTCTAGATCACTTTTGTCCACTAACTTGGGGAGGGGTAAATCAAGCAAGACTTCTAAGAAATGGAAATCTCGGGATTATTGGACATAAAGCAAGGTTTACAACAGAAGGAAGGCAGTATGAGGCAATAGCATTTGAGCTAGATCCCGTAACAGGTGCTTGTTTTGGGTTTAAAGTAATAGCCCAACGAGCTGATTTTCCAGAAGCATTGTCTAAAAGAGCTGACCTTGTAGATGTTATATATCCTGCAGGAATCTTTCTTCAAGACGATAAAGTTATGCTAATTGCAGGACTGAGTGATACAGGTGTAGGTATAACTGAAATACCTTGGCCGTTTAGTAGTGAGTTTGCCTAATAGCTTTAAGCTAAGTGAGAAGCTATACTTTCAATTTACTCTAATGAAATTATTACAAGAATTCTACTCGTTATCAGAAAAGAAATAGAATAAGAATTCCAATAAATGCTACTACTGAGGCAACAAGCTTTCCTTTTAAATCATCTTCTTCGTATTTCTTATGTGAAATCCATAGAGATAAAAACGTGTTAGCCGCAATTATTGATGTTACAACGCCAAGAGGTAATAACTTATATCCAAAACTCATACCAATAAATGAAAACGCAGCACATACACCAACTAGTACCAGAAGTAGATTGGCTTTTTTATCCTCAAACTTATATTGGTGTTTGCCTTTCACCGCGAGAAGCAGGTTAACAATAATGAGTCCGGCCGTGAGGTAAACGGTGTAGCTCATAGGAGATGATTCGTTAATTGCTTGCTTGTTAGCCAGATCAATTAGTGAGCCAAAAAAATAGTAAAAGATGATTTCAAAAAAAGGTATTGTATTCTTTTTAAGTACTTTCCTCTCTGAGAGTGCCAAAATGCAGAATGCTCCAACTATTATTCCAATTCCTGCTATTTCGTTTGGTCTTAGAATTTCTTTAAAAAAGATTGTTCCTAAAATCGCACTAAAAATTATGTTTAAAAATTTAAGACTTTCGACAGAAGAGAATCGGTGCTTTTGGAAAAGGTAAACAGCATAGAGACCATAACCAACATTTAGTGTTAAGGCTACTGCAAAAGAAACGAGAAAATTATCTCCGAATTCGAACAAATCAGTTTGTAATACAAATATAACTAGTAGAATAAAAGGAAAACTAATTGCTCTGTATAAGAAATTGACTTGAGTGTTTGGAACTGCGTGCTTTCCAAGATCTTTAATAAATGAGTATCTAAGCGAGTATATTGCAGATGCCGCCAAACTTAGTACAAGTCCTAAAAGAATCATGCGCCTAGTTTACCACTTTGTTTAAAAATGAGGATAGAGAATATTCAGGAATCAGTATCCAATAGCTTTCTTAGCTGCTTTGTTGTATTTTGTAATTAACCTACGTGCTCTGTACTGCAGGGAACTTCTATCTTGTAGTGGATTATTAGTTGCTGTTTCCTCCTCAATAGTTTTTAGCAGGATTTGATCCATGTAAAGTGAGTAGTGTTCTTCACCTACCGCCTTAATTTGCTTACCATCGGTTACTGTGCCTTGGTATCTTTCTTTTCCTTTTGGTTGATAAATTTCTTTCTCCTCAAGCAGTTTTCCCCATTCTGATAGTAGTTCTTCCCATGTTTCCGCCAAAACTATTTGTTCCTTTGTCCTATCCACAGCAGCAGTTTGTGCAGCTTGTTCGCCCCACGCAGCCAGCCAAACAAAGCTGCTAGCCCTGACGTGTCTAGAAAATTCAGAATTTATGTCAAATGCTCCTAATCCCCTAAATTCTACAAGTGGTCTTTGCTCTGATGGATACGCTGTAGAACTTTCCTTATCTTTAACGCGATGGCATGGAAAATAATAAGTAGAACCGTCGTTGAGTTTTGAAAACTTGTAGAAAGGATCGTAGCGAGCCGGCTTTCCGCTTTTTATCAGATCAACTCCGACTTGGCTTAATTCAGACCCTTCGCCAAACCTAGCTGCTTCAAGTATCGCGGTTACTTCCATGATGTCAGAAAATTTAGGACTCAGCTCAACTCCACTTACAGATTGGTGCACATTCAAGGAATCTTCCAAAGCTCCAGACAAACGCGCGTAGACAAGCTCTCTAAGCTGCATTCGGACAGAAATTGATGGTGTTGTCACCATTTCTTCCATTGCGACTAGCTCGGGTATTGTTTTTGCGGTACCGCTTAACGTTGCCAGTGTTGTTGCGCTTGGTATTAGCATGTAAACTGTACCTATATCCTCAGGTTTAAACGGTGTGCCGAGTATCGCCGGATCTCCGCTGATAACTCTTGTTGCTCTTTCAAGTCGCTGGCGAGTTGCGTTAATCGTATCGGCTAGGTCTCCTGTTTCTTGTGTTAAATTCAAAATATCGATTAATGTAAGTCTCAAAGCTAAAGCGTCCAAAGCGCTGTTACTAATCTTTTCCCTAAGTCCTTTTGCTGCTTTATATTCCTTAGATGGGAAATTCTTGCCAGTCAAGACACGTTCTAACTTATCTCTTTCTATTTGAGCGGTGTCAATCAAGAACTCTATTATCTCAGCATGACTAACACCATCTCCCATAAGCGTTGCTAAGCGCATAACCTGCTTAATTATTTTTGTATCGTACTTATCTAGGACTCTGTTGAAAACTTTTGCGGGATGATCTCTAAGCTCTTCAAGTAATTGGATGTCTTTACCGAGTCTTACTATCTGGAAATCAAATCCTCTTAAAGAGTCAAAATACTCGTATTCAAAGCCAGTTGTTGGTGCGTTTGGAAACCTTTCTGCAAGCTCGCTTTCTTTATTTGCAACTCTCTTCTTTTCAATAAATTCTGCTGCTAGTTTAGCGCCAATCGTTTTAATAAGCTCACTATCATTAGCATCAGTCAAGTCGTTTTTCCTAATGTAACGATCTAGTAAATCGTACAATCCGTATCCAGCTAGCAAGAAGTGCATCACTAACTCGTCACTGCACATAATCCTTTCTTCCACAGGGTCTTCGGGTTTTGGAATCCCCAAGCTATCTATAGATTCTCTGAATATAATTGCGGAATTTCTTATTTCTGCTGTAAGTGGTCCTTTACCTCTGGTTGTTTTTAATCCTTGAGCTTGTTCATACTTTTGGACTATAGAATCAACCAGTTCTTCGAGGGTATTTAAAGTGGTGGGTTCAGCTTCTGAGCCACTGCGTGCTTCGAATTCGTCAATTATACTTGCAATACGCTCTTCATTTAGCATATATCAATAGTATATAACTCTTAGAGTGATGACAATTTAATCAGAAAGAAGTGAAAGATTTCTTACAAATAGGGACTTAATGCAGTACCCGTTACCTCAGCCATTGTTCGGTTTATAGTTGTAAGTATGTTCTAGATAGAATCAACCTTAGTGAAGGTTTCTTTGTACGGTGTTACCTTTTCCGATTTTAATATTTGTAAGTACTCCATTATCAGCTCCATTTATGTTAATTGCCTTAAGTTCCTGTATTTCGTTCTCTGGTGTTGGTGTTACAGAACCGCCATATTCTCTTACGGCAATCTCGATATCATCAGCTGTTAAGCTACTAGGCCTAGATTCTGCACCAATAGGCTTGTAATTCTTATTAATAAGTGCAAATTCGACTTCACGAACACATTCAACTATTTTAGGCTTAATATTTATTGGTACTTCAATCATATAATTTCTTTAAAATTATACTCTACAAACTCTCCTTGGCATGGGTGTCCATAGCAAAAATAAGCTTTAAACTGTGTGCCAAACCCAGTAAATATAGCTGAAGCTATTGTTTCATCCTCACGACATATTGGATATTCTTTATTTTCTGTATCAGACAAAATTGCTATGACATCTTCTTTTGTCATTACAGGTTTAAGTAACTCTTTTGCTCTTCTGTAGCGTTCTTCAGAGCTTTTAGTGTGAAACTTTTCGTATTCCT
>CAZILK010000010.1:0-40981 GCA_964540135.1 uncultured Candidatus Saccharibacteria bacterium
AAAAAGAAAGAAGGAGTAAGCCTATTTGCTAAAACAGTTGGCGTTTTTGCAGTCACTACTGCTCTAACTTTAACACTTCTTTTTTTGGGACTTATCTAATTTAAAAGCTTAGCGCAAACTATTGTTTAAATGTATCTTAAAGAGACTTTTTCAGGATTTAAGATCTTCATATATAAGTTAGAAGTGAAGTCTAAAGTTATTTACTAAAATCAAACTCAGCTACTAGTTCAGCGCTTTTCTCAGCTTCTTTTAAATCCGTATACTTATACTGCGTAAGCTGGCATGCTGCAATCTCCTCATCTAAACTTTCCCAAGGATAATAATACTGTGTTTCATCTATCCTTAATGCCAAACACTCTGCACTTGTTAACTTCTTTGTATCATTGTTAAATTCACCGCAAAATACCTTCTCAACGCCTTCAATGTCTCTATATGTATAATCCATACGATCAGCTGCTACGTAAATATGAGCATCAGGAAATTTTGCTTTGATATCAGAAACAACAGCTTTTGTAGTTGTTCCAAAACAATAACAATTCTCTGCAATTAAGATATTCGCATTCTTAGGTAAAGTAACTTCTGAAGACAACGGCAATAATCTCTTTAGATAAACATGTTTTTGATTTACAAAATACTTATACTGGATAGGGATTACCCTTAATACTTTGAGCTTACCTGTTAAAAATGTACCAACGACTCCTCCCCCTCGCAAAACAGGAACTACTGCATCAAAATGAATATTACTAGCATCAGTATATGAAATTATATTATTGTATAGCTTATCGAGTATCTTTCCGTATTGTTCCCATGATAACTGTACGAACTCTTCTGGGGAGTATTGTTCAATAGTTAATAAATCTTGAGTACCTGACATATTTGTATATTAACATAAACTATATAGGAATTTTCTATACATACTCAGGTACGGCTGAGAGTAATTCAGCATTCCCTGTTATAAGAACTCCCTACCTCCAAAGTTCGACGATTAGTCTGCACAACAAGCAAAGTAATGCATGAATCTTTTTCCATTCTGCGCGAAACATGTCTAATGCCCATTTTCTATAAATAGTAAGTTAAATTTAGGAATTTAATATAGTAATTTTATCGCCAAGATCAAGTAGTGGGTCTACTAGTTCTATGGGTAAGGGTAGAACGTCGACATAAGGTATCTCCCCCAAACAAGCACAAACAATCCAGTTAAGGCTTCCGTCCTCATCTACCCCCTTAGCATCCCAACCCGTCTGATACAATATACCGTTATTTTCGTAAGAATTAGCTCTCAATTCCGCAACTCTTACAGCACGCAAACCAAACTCAGGCTCTAGTGTGTAATAAGCTGCTTGCAAGCCAGCCGCAATGTCTACATTCCCCTCTCCTCTAAACAGCGAATTAAAAGTTTTTGCACCGCATCCATTATCTGGGGTATAAAGATAAGCTGACCACTGACGCAACGGCCTTTCATGAGCACCTACACGTATATCAAAATCCGTACACCCTCTTTTTTTATCTATATCGATGCCCTGTAGGAAGTCCTGTTCAGCCTGAAAATCCAGTTGATTATTGAATAACAACAAGGCACGCTGCTTGTGCGGACCCAAAGCTCTATCTTCAAATAAAATAAGCGAATGTTGTCTATAAGGGTCGATCTCATAACCTTCCATAGCCTCAACAACTCTGTAGATATCGTCTGCAAGTATCATATCCGCCCTCTTTTCTACTATCCATTTAATGAAAGATCGGGCATCTACTGATTGAGTAGGCGTCATATTTGGGTAATAAGTCTTTCTTAAGGTCACGTCGTCTGGAATCTTTGTAACAAAGTCTTGCAGACGTGTACGTCTTATATAGTAACCGAGCGTGGTTGGGTCAAGCTTATCAATGACCTCATGTAGTTCCGTTACGATTGGCCCTCTTTCTGGCCCAGTTTCAGCTATCGGCACGATAGATTGTAGTTTTTGATCCATGTTTAAATGCTAATGCATTTAATAAAGTAACGCCAGCCCTAGTGGAAGCACGAGTCTTGCAGCTATTTTTGGGACTTCTTCGCTGTACCTCACAGTAACGCATATTAGCCAGCGCTATAGATTATTGATTACAATTTCCAAATTGAAACACAGACCAACTATCTTTCAATTATTTCCCCATTTTCACTCACACAATGAGATAGAAGATAGGCGGGGTACTCTGGGTATTCCTTAAGCATCTCGCACATGATTACACCATTACCATCTGCTACTATTTTTATCCCACCATTCTCTTTTACGGCAAAAACATACCCACCGCCTCCAGGTGCTGAAATAGGAACAACTCCACCAGTGATATATTTCCCTAAGTGCTTATGTATTACAACTTTCATATCGGTAAGATTTAAGCCTTTTGCAATTAGTGCTTGTTTTATTTTCTCAGCATCCTCATCAACGGTGCACTCTTTCTTAAAATATACCCATTCCTCACATGAGAAATCTTGGAACTTACACATGCCGAATTGCGATCCGTCTTTGTTCGAGATAACCTCCAGAGTACCTCCCTGCTTCTTGCAGTAAACTGAGGCAGGATTGGATGTATTTGCAATTTCAGGTTGTTCTTTCTCTATCTCACTCTCTGCAGTTCTCTCCTTTACCTGAACCTGGTTCCCATCCTCTTGCTCATTAATAACAGGGCTAAATAAGACAGAGACTAAGATTAAAGAGATGGCAGAGACTAGCAAAGTAATGAGTAAGTATTTTTTCATACACTAATTATACTCCACCTATTTACCTCAGTTAAAGTAAATGATGACTGTTTTGCAACTTCAAAAAATGTGATGGACTATGTCTTAATAATTCGGTATTGAGATAGGAATTAACGTGCTCCCAAGTAAAGAAAAACGCGAGGGGTTTAGATTAAGAGTATAATTCGCATATGGTATCTATCGAGTATTTACGCGACTTCAGAGTCGGACCTTTTACAATCTTTGACACCACAATTGCCTTTGCAGGAGTTCTAATCTTGTCACCTATTTTAACTTGGCTTGCATCCAAAGCTCATCTTAAAGTTCCAACAGTCACTTGGCTTTGGTTTACTATTCCCGTATCTGTTATTTTTCATGCTATTTTTAAACAAAATACACCGCTAATGAAAATGCTCGCAAATCCAGTACAGCTAGAGTTCTACATAGCCATCGTCGTACTCGTAACTATGGTATATATGGGTGTAAGAAGAATAAGCAAAATTTAACCTTAATAGCTCTACAATATTGTTAATTCGGTGAGTTTAAAATATTTAGATTCAGCGTAGCCCCACTCCATATAGCCTTGAATCTCAACCTCAAGGTTTACACTATCCATCAGTTTAACCCACAAATCTTTAGATTCAGGGATAACAATAATGCGACTGACTTCTTGAGGTAAACCACTAGCATTGTATTCATCTAGTAGTGGCTTGGCTAGCTTCACTTGATAATCGTAATAAATATCAGGAGCAGGCCTGGTACTATTCTCAACAATCCCTTGCAAAGTCAGCTTCTTAGCACCTGAGTTATTCCCTACAGATGTTGCTAAACTAGGGCTACATTCTGCGCCATCGATTTGATTTATGCTATTAAGAACGAGGGTAGATCTTTGATACGAATCAGTTTTATCCCTGCTTAGCCACTCAGTTGGCTCGGTGCCTATTACATGAACACATTTACCCAAGAATGTTTCTAGTTTTTGATCACTAGGTAGTAAGTAGTACCCGTCTAAATCCTCTTTATCCTTTTTACTTAAGTCTGTTATTTGGTAGGAAACACCAAACAAACCAAGTCTTTGTTTTTCATCATCACTTAATCCGCTTGTTCTGATTACTCCGGTAAGAGTTAAGGAACCGGATTGAACTGGCAAAGTTTTAGGCAATACTGTATTAACTTGCTTGCTTCTTGCTTGATTTTTCTCAATTCTCATACCAATAAGTACTGATCCTAAAATTACAGTTACACCAAATAAAATAAAAGATAAGATCTTAAGCAAGTTGTTACACGGTAGTTTAATAGGTGTGATTTGAGACAAAGGCTGGGCAGACTGAAGACTCGGTTGAACTTCATTTTCCATATTTTAAGACTACCAAAATGAGATCATATTAACAATTCGTGATTTTTTTATTATCCTTCTGTCCTATTTTGAAACAAGCTTGGAATCTCATCCATTGTCTCAAACCAAGGTGACAGTTTAAACAAAGCCTAGTATATTAAAACTATGCCTTCAGCTTTACATAAGGTCATAGTAAAAGGATGGGTTGAGAAAGATGGAAAATATTTGCTTGCGAAAAGAGCATCAACAGAAAAACACCATGCAGGAGTTTGGTCACTGCCGGGAGGAAATATAGAAACAGATTTAGAGGATAACATCATCGAAACAACACTCCAAAGAGAAATTGAAGAAGAAGTTGGAATTAAAGTTAGCAAAAACATGAAGCTCATCTACAACAATGGTTTCATTAAAACAAGCGATGGTTCTCATGTAATCAACCTTACATTTATTTGTTATTGGGAGTCAGGTATTGAAAAACCTCTTGAAGACACAGAAGAATTGAGGCGGTATTCACTTGAGGAGCTTGAACAACTTGCAAATAAACCTGACTTTCTTGAAACAGAAGTTTTATATCTTCAGAAGTTTCTTGAAGCTAAATAATCTGAGAGCTATCATACATAAAGAGCCGATTATTCTAATTTTAATCACACTCTGGTAAACTCGCGTTATGGACAATTTACCAGACGAAAACTCAAAGAGATTTATTGCTGTTTTAAATAAAAAGATAGAAACAGGAAAGCTTATGAATGCACTGGGGCACATGAGTGCAGGTCTTGTAGGTGGTTTTGAAAATACAGACGAACTGTGTTTCTTACAGTACACTGATAAAGACCAAGGCATACACCCAAACATATCCCATTTCCCTTTTATAGTTTTACAAGCTGATAACTCTAATAAAATAAGAGACGTGAGGAACGAAGCAATAAAAAGAGGTATACCGTATACCGACTTTACAAGCACTATGACGGTAGGAAGTTCCAAAGCACAGGTTGATGCTACCAAAGCAGCCGGTGAGCTTGATTTAGAATATTTTGGAATTTGCCTATTCGGTGAAACCGAAGTATTAAAAGAAATCACTGGTAAATTCTCACTTTTCAGAGGATAGGCCTCGTTATCCAATTAAGCAATTCTAACTTAAAGTGTGTGCTGATATACTACTAACATGAGCGTGGACGAATTTGATCACCTCCTTATTAAAGACTACGCAAACTGGAAGGTACAGCTTTACAGTAATCAAGCATACTTAGGAAGATGTGTAATTATTTACAAAGGAGTAAAACAAGATTTATCAGAAACGTCTCAAGAAGAATTTCTTGAACTACATAAGATAGTTAACAAGCTTCACAGCGCACTGACAAAAGCATTCTCCCCGACTAAGTTTAATTACATTTGTAATGGGCACAAAGAACCTAGCCTTCACATACATGTTTTTCCCAGATACAGCAAATCGGTATTTTTCAATGATATTGAGTTTCGAGATATGAATTGGGGAAAGAAACCATATCCATATGATGAGGATTTTACTACTGATACTGCGCTTACGCGCCTGATAATCAAAACAATAAAAGATAACTTAAGCATAGATTAACCTAGCGCTAACAATTTGAACCTAAGCATTCGCCAAATATACACCGCTCTTTGGCACTGTCTTTATCAAATTCCTTGGGACCCCAAGACTCTCTAGCTTTTTTCTTAGTCTCTCAATTGTTTTATAAACAGCATAATAAGTCACAATTTTATTGTTTTCTTCTAAAATATCTAGTAGAGAGTCATACGAGACGGTCCTATTCACTTGCGAAATTAAATTCAGTAGTATCTTCTTTTCGTTAGACGTTAAGCCTATCAGACAGCGATTATTGAAAAAAATCTCTCTATCTTTAACGTTAAACTTTAAGGTTTCTGAGAACAATCCTAAGCTTTGAACATACTTAATATCGACACGGTTAGACCTACTCACTGTGTCTTTTCGCATATATTTTGTCGAAGGCATGTATTTTAATTTATGCTTATTAATAGTAGTCAGAATACGCGTATTGCTAATAAACCAGTCTCTTATTGGTCTTAGTTCTTGTGGCTCAAGCCTAAGCTCTTGTTTTTTTAAATGAGTAACAGAGTCAATTACCGCGGCGACTATATTTGTAATGTTACACCCTTCTCTAATACAGACATCTAATCTAGTAGGAATTCTGATGATAGGTGCGTTATTAGTTCCGGTTCCAAATCGTGACATGTATATCGTCAACTCAGTGAAATTATCTTTTCCAAAAATAGCCTCTAAATCTTTTGCAAAATCAACCATAAATAACTTAAGCTTCTCCTCATCAAATCGTTTCACAATGCTAGTTCCGTATGTCTTGTCAATCTCACGGATTAGCGTCTCTAGACTTTTAGGATGAAGATCTAAGAAGTTTTTATGCCTAGAGCTAGCTGAGGCAGCTTTCAGCTCTTGCAGTAAATTTGGGAAGTTGTGGTAGTCAAGCTTCGGAATTATTACACCAAATGGATGAAGTCTATTCCTTTCAGTAAAGGGCAAAACGTTCATATTTAAAGCCTTAAGTCTCCCTGTTTCTTGGCTCAATATAGCAGCAAGCAATGCTTGCGCCTCAACCATGCTTGAATATATAACTTTAACTTCCATAGCGGCAGTATAAGACAGGTTGTCTAAATGTCAAAAGCCGTGTCAAGACATTTAGAACATGTGATTTATTATGAAATTCCGAAATGACTAAATTAAAAACAAAGCGAGAGCTAAAAACTATAATCAGGAGGGCAAAAGAAGATGGAAAATCGGTAGGTCTTGTAACCGGTTCTTTTACACAAATTGTGAGAAACCACGAGATCTTGTTTAACTTTGCAAAAGCCCACGCCGATATCCTTATCGTATGCTCAGGCAACGATAAAGTCGTTTGTTCGATAAAAAAACGTAATTTTCCACCATTTGAGGAGCGTATAGCAAAGCTCGAAAAGCTTAAGACTATAGATTACCTCTATGAAATTCGATGTATAAATACTACTGAGTTAGAACCTGTTACAGCAGTTTATAGGAAATTAATTTCAGACTTAACACCTGACTTTATTTTTACGAATGGTCCGCATGATAAATATATAAACGATAAGAAACGCGCAGCGGATGGTACGGATACTAAGATAGTAGATAGAAGTTCACCTGTTTTAAAACCAAGCATCTAGCTACTTAACAAGTTATTAATCTCCCGCGTAGTAAGGCTAGCGCTACATACCAAACGGCTTGCTTTCCTTAAGCAGTATCGAGGTTCTAGATACCATAAGTTTAAAATCATCAATCTTTTTTCCTTCAAAGAAATAGAAATGAGCTAATCTTACAACACGCATTAATTGGTGCAGGTATAGCTCACCTCTATCAATTTCTTTTCCATATCCCTTTTCTATATATGAAAGTACGGATTCATCCTGACTAAAAGTCTGGGTGGCAAAATCTCGTAGTGGAGGAGCCCACACAGAATCAACCCAGTCAATCATTATAGGGTCTCCTTTATTCCATAAAAGATTCTTAGCACCAGTATCATCATGAACTAAACTAAAACTCTCAAAAGTGGTCTCAGGTACTATCTCCAGTATTGATTTCTTAGCCTCCTCTACTACACCTCTTTCGACCTCATATTCAGAAGGTAAGTCGTTAAAAGATTGTTGCGTTATTTCGCTTTCAGCCATGTCTTTAAAGAAAGGGAATTGATCTTCACTATCAATAATTGAACCACATACTTGTGACTTTATGAGATGTGTTTTACTCAGTAACCTCCCTATTGCTTCAAAAAACTCGCTCTTATTAAGTGCGTCTTTTTTCCATAGATCATATGCAGTTCCTCCTGGAATATACACAGAGAGCTGCCAACCATAGGTAAATACTTCATGTTGATGAGTAATAAAAAGTATCTCCTCATGACTAATGTTATGTTGGACAAGTAGCTTACTTATTGCTTCGAGTTTGCCTTTAGGTGGCCAATCTGGAAAACGAAATATTTTTCCTACATACGAGCTACCGTCATCAGTTGTTATTAAAAATGAGTAGCTATCTGTTGAATCAAATTGTTTACCAACCTCTAGCACCTTCTTTCCCAAAAGTCTTTCTACCTCAACAGAAAGAATATCTTTGAAGCGTGTTGCAAACACAAGTGAGTCAAACATGGCTTGATTTTAACACTATCGCATGTACAGCGTACTATGTTTTACTTTCAAATAGCCAGCGATGAAAGCAGTTTCTTCCCTAATTATAGGTACACGAGTTGACTAAAAAATAACGATTTAGTAAAGTCTCACTATGAATATAAAATCTCAAACACTAATCATTGCTACTAAAGATAATGATGAAGCTATGTCCAAATTTTACAAAGAAGTTTTAGGTGCTACTACAAATGAAATGGGTGGTCACATATTAGGAGGGTTTGAAATTTATTTTGACAGACACAGCAAAGCCGCAGCTCAAGCTCTAGAACCATTTAGAATCATGCTTACTTTCAATGTAGATGATATCCAAAAGACTTTTGAAGAACTAAAAGAGAAAGGCGTTGACTTTATTAAAGATCCGGCACCAGAAGAGTGGGGTGGTTGGTTTGCAACATTTAAAGATCCGGACGGTAATTATCTACAGATCTTTGAGATGAAAGAAACACACTAAACACTAATAGTTTGTATTTATAAATACATTACCAATGCTTTGAGGCTATTAACCTAAGGTTTATACTCTCCCTATGCCTATTATTTTAGAAACTAAAAACTTTATAGTTTTAGCACCAGACAGGCCGCACCACCACCGTAATAACGGAGGACATATTAAAGTTTCATCTAAACAACACTTTTCGGAACGTACACAAATGCCAAGAGAGCTTTATTTAGAGATGATGGAAATTGTGAGATTAGTCGGAGAGGCTATTCCTTTAGCACTAAAGAAACTAGATATCGATGTGGTAAGAATTAATTACCAAGATAATGGGAACTGGTCATTCTTCCCAGATGCAGACACCAAACCTTATGCGCATGTACATTTATATATACGGACAATGAGTGAAGCTCACCCCACAAATGATCCTAGGTTTCAACCTTTCCCACACGCTTTATTCTTCCCGTACATAAAAGAACACCCAGACTACTACAATAGTTTTAAAAGCTTCTCAGAGAGTGATTGTGCTCTAATCAAACAGTCTATACTTGGTCTCCTAAATACAGAAAAATACACTTTGCTAAAAAACACTTTATAGCCTCACCCACTGTTCAGCACACCTCACCTATAGAACTAGTTATCTTTTGTTGACTTTTGCACCTTAAGCTTAAATAATTGAATTAATGAAACAAAAGGGAAATATAGTACTAGTTATTTTGATATTAATTGCAATAATCGGTGGTCTATTGGGAAGTCTATATATTAGAACACAAAAAACAGATAAAGAAGTTGTGAATCCACCAACAACGACGGCACCTGTTGAAGTCAACAAGACAGATGAGGCTATAGACTTAAAAGACTGGGAAATCTATGAAAATAATCACGGTGGTTATAGTTTCCTTTACCCACAGAGTTGGGCAGGCACATTCCCTTGCAAGTCTTTCACAGGTCCTGAATGCGGTGATGGGCCGCAAACAACAGCATCGGTACAAGATCCAAACAGTTTATATCCAGATGGGAACTTTACTATTGAATACTATGCTAAAGACTATTGTATAGGCGCTACAGATAACACACTAAGCTGGGCTTGGAAAGAAGTGAAGCAGAGTGAAGAAATCATAGATGGAGTAAAAGCAGAAGTCCTTATTGGTAAAATTGACCACATTGATGAGAAACTCTACGATCGAAAAATAGCTCACATAGTAAAAAATGAAAGCTGTTTTGTTCTAAGCTACTGGAACTCTAACAATAAAACTAGAGAAGAGACTTTAAACCAAATATTTAATAGTTTTAGATTTACACAACAAGACCTCACTCAATATTATCCTAAAAACAAGTAGAATGAAGGCTTAAGGTTTACTACTAAAAAACTGGATTACATTCTCATCTAAATCAAGAGCAGTTGCAACGTAATAGTCTTTTGTTGGTGAAATGGTTGGTTCGAGAATAAACTTAACACCGCGAGCGACTAGCTTAGTGTAGGTTTCATCAACACTATCTACATCAAATCCTGGCATGAATCTATATTTATCTCGATTCTTTCCTTTCACACCATCGTGTGCACCTATCCAAAGCACAGTTGAAGAATTCCCAACTTTAAAAGTTATTCCAATATCATCAGGTAAATCAAGTTCTGAGACGATCTCCAGTTCCAAAACATCGCGATACCAATTAGCTAGCTCACGATAATTTTCTGACCATATGCAAAGTGATTCCATACCTTTTATTAACATAACTAAATGGATATTAGCATGGAAACCACACTAGGTATATTTCTACCAAAGAAGAAGAGAAATAAAAACTAAGTTAGCTTAAACAACGTTTTGAGGATCACCTTTGCCTACTGAGATCATATTTTCAACCAAAATCCTGTTCATTTCTTCAAGAGAGAAATCAGAATACCATGCTAAAGAAGGTAAAGGCCAGATGTTACCTTTATACTCAGTGTAAGGTTTAGCATTATCACCCTCAAAAGCATAACCACCGATTTCACCATTTGAGACTTTCTCAATAATATAATCCTCGTTACAGATATTCTTTATACGATTCAAACCTACAACTATAGATGTCTTTTTCATTAGGTCTAACCTGGTTGTTGTAACAAGCTTGGTAGTTTCTTCATTTTCAGAAAATGTAGGGATAAGGATATCAACAGTTGAAAACAACTCATCTAATTCGAGGTATTTAAATCTATCGTTTCGCTTGTTTTTAGACCAATAGACAACGTTCATTCCTATACCTTTAGCTATTTCTGCAACCCTAGTACCTATTCTCCCAAGACCCACCACACCTAAAGTCTTACCTTTAAGTAACATGGGAACCGGAGCTTTCCAGTCTACCGAAAAATTGTTTTTTAAATGTATTGGAAGCTTTTTTGCTCCTTCCATTGCCATACATATTGCATATTCAGCTACACTATCCGTTGAAAAGCCTGCCAAGTTACAGATAACTATATTTTTCTCTTTAAGTCTCTTAGGACTTATCCAATCAAATGAATTGGATTGAGTACAAACAGCCTTGATGTTATCAAGTTTAAGCAAAGGCTCTACATCAAGATTCCAATCACAAACATCTGGATCAATACCAAGTACACATGGTGTTGTAGTATCTATCTTATCTATAAAACCTTTAGTATTTTCACTAGTTTTAATTATAGTTACAGTACCTTCTGCTCTAAGCTGCGTTAATAACTCTTCTGAAGGCACTAAACCATTTGGCTCACTTAGTATTAGATAGTAATTCATATAAAGAAATATAACATACGAGGTAAGTAACGTAAAAAGACTCTACACCATACCAGATCTAACAGAAGTAGCACCTGACTGATATAATTCAAGAATGGATAACAAAGTTGTAATCGTTACTGGCGGAGCAAGCGGTATTGGCAAAGAGATAGCACTCCAACTAATTAATGCTGGCTGGACTGTGCATGTGTTTGATATTCAAGAACCTGACTTTGAATGTGTATATAGCAAAGTTGATATATCAAAAGAAGAAGATATTAAAAAAGCTTTTGAGACAGTTACTTCTCTTTCAGCACTAGTTAATAATGCTGGGATCTATTTTCAAAAAGCTGTTGAAGAAACAGAGAAAAGTGAGCTGGATTTAATGGTAGATGTGAATATCAAAGGCACTTTTTTAATGTGTAAGTACGCATTACCACTCTTAAAAGCTAGTAAAGGCTCGATTATAAATATGTCTTCTTGCCTTGGGTTAATAACAGAACCAAACAGTGCTTTGTACTCTACCACAAAAGCAGGACTAATAATGTTAACGAAATCTTTGGCCATTGATTACGCAAAGTACAGCATTAGAACAAACGCAATACTTCCTGGAGCAACAGATACAAACATGGTCAGGAAGTTTTTACCAAGTGATGAAGAAATAGAACTACATGGAAAAAAGAAACCTTTAGGAAGAATCGGAACTCCAAAAGATATTGCAAATATGTGTAGCTTCCTACTTTCAGATGAAGCTTCTTATATTAGCGGCGCCTGTATATCAGTTGACGGCGGTGAAGCAGCAACTAGCTTATACACCAAGGTCAATTAAATAAATGTTGTACCCCTTTACTTTATAATACACGCATCTGCTCAACTTGGCCCAAAGCTATTGACATTCTCCTAAATTAGCCACTGCGTGTTAACACAATTTCTTTCATGCTGTGCTTCCTGGTAAAATAATCATGATGAAAAAGATTAGAGATATATCGGAAGATGAAATGATATCTGTTTTCCTAAAGGCAGAGATTAATTCTTCTAGATGGTCAGCAAGTATTATTAAACTATTAGAAAAAGCCGGTAAAAGCAGAGCTTTGATTGATACACCAGATATAAATGTTGGCGATGAGAATGCTTATAGAAAAAAGCTTTTAGGAGAGTTTAGAGGATATGAACAAAATGCTCTCTTGTTTGAAACATTTCCAAAGAGTGTTAAATGGGAGTTAGTTAATTTAAATAAAGAAGAGTTAGAAAAAGTTAAATATATGAAGTATAACTATTGGGATAAGCTATCTAACAAAACAAGACTTGTCAAAGACGGAGCAAAGTCTGTAAAAAACGGTATTGAAATCTACAAAGTGAGTAACGATGGATTTTTAAAAGCTGCCAAAGCAATAGAGAACGGAGTTATATTTCCTTACATGATATTTGTAACTAAAGACATGCAATCAGATATTGTTGTTCTTGAAGGCCATCAAAGAATAACAGCACATTTTTTAGTTCCAAAGAGTATAGAAAACGGTCTGGATGTTATCTTAGGGCTCTCAGACGATATAGCTAAGTGGGATAGTTATTAACCACATCATCCTACCTACCCCTATTATATGGAATAATAAACTCTAGTATAATGACGGAATGAGAACCCCAGTACATGAAGCCGTTCCCAAAATAAGGCGTACCTCGGTGATGCTGCTACTGAAAGATGAGAGAGCGCCAGAACGCACTTATTTTGTAGTATTAAAAAATAAATCTAGAGGGGACTGGGAACTACCAGGCGGAGGGTTGGGAAACACAGAAACAACACCAGAAGCAGCTGTGAGAGAGCTAGCAGAAGAAACTGGAATAGTAGTAAGCACAACAACACAGGTTGATTCCAGAATCTACTATGTAGATCCAAGAATTGCTACAGCCAGCGGCGTTATAGAAACTAGCTTCCACTATGTCTTTGTACCGTTAACCACTATTAAAACAAGCGAAGAACATACGGATGCTCTCACAATAGAGTACCCTGCTTTTACACTTAATGACCCGAACTACAGAGAAAAATATAGAAATTATTTAACACAATTGGAATCAAAAAACCTCAGTATTTATGAGGATGCCGGTGTTCATAAAATAGTGCTAGGTGATATGTCTAGTGATACAGCGATTACAAGATTAGAACTTTCGGAAGTCGCAAGTAACACTTTGTATGTAATCGCCGTAGGTGAGTTCAGTGATGATCTTGGCTCGTTTAGTACTATTAGATAGAAGAATAAGATTATACTGGTACTCATTTTAACTTCCGTGGTAGAAGTTAGAGCTTCGAAGTATAATACGTTTATGAAATTACTTTTAACATCTGCAGGAATATCTAACCCATCAATTTTAAAAGCTCTTGAAGATTTACTTGGAAAGTCAGCGAAAGGAACTAAGCTTGCATTTATACCAACCGCAGCAAATGTCGAACCTGGCGATAAGTCATGGATGATCGACGACCTCAATAACTTTGTAAAAGCTGGCTTTGAAGTTGATATAGTTGATATTTCTGCCGTAACAAAGGATATATGGCTCCCAAGACTCCTGAAAGCTGAGGTTTTGTTCTTAGGCGGCGGGAATACCTTTCACCTTATGCGCTGGGTAAAAGAGTCAGGGCTACAAGACGAGTTACCATCGTTACTAAAAACAAGAATTTACGCTGGAATTAGTGCCGGAAGTTGTATTGCAGGACCTACTATTTACAACTCTGTTCAAAACCTCTTTGGAGAAAAATATGAGTTAGAAATAAAAGAAGGTTTAGGTTTAGTGAAGCTTCAAGTCATTCCTCATCTAAACTCTCTATACTTTGACAAAATCAGAGTAGAGAATTTAGAAACAGCATCTAAAGATTTAACCGAGCCAGTCTACGCCCTTGACGACAACTCAGCACTTAAGATTGTAGATAATAATATCGAAGTAATTTCTGAAGGTGTTTGGCAAAAATTCAATTAGAAATATTCTTACTGTATAATAGCCGTATGAAAGCTCGTACCAAAACAAAACCTGTAACAAACTCAACTCAAGAAATTGAGTTAGGAAAAGCGTTATCAGTAGAACAAAAAGAAGAACTGCTCAAAGCCTTAAAGCTTCGTTTCCAAAAGAATATGCAACGACATAAAGATCTTGAATGGGAAAAGATACAAACAAGACTGGAGAGTAACTCTGCGAAATTACAGTCTCTTAACGATATGGAAAACACTGGAGGAGAACCTGATGTTGTAGCTTTTGATAAAAAGACTGGCGAATACTTCTTCTGCGATTGTTCTACTGAGAGTCCCTCTGGTCGAAGAAGCCTTTGTTTTGATAAAGGTGCACTAGAATCAAGAAAAGAACACAAACCAAAAGATAGTGCTATAGGCATGGCAAGTAAAATGGGGATTGAGATCCTAACTGAGGAGGAGTACAGAAAACTCCAAGAACTTGGGGAATTTGATCTAAAAACTTCTAGCTGGATAAAAACACCAACGGAAATTCGAAATCTTGGAGGTGCTCTCTTTTCAGATCGGCGCTATAACTCAATATTCGTTTACCACAACGGTGCCGAGTCCTACTATGCTTCTAGAGGTTTTAGAGGCTTATTAAGAGTTTAAATCTCTGCAAATAGTTTGATGCGGTTCTTGTATTACTCAGGACTTTCGAATGAAACTAATAAAATCTTTTGCAAAAGTTTCAAGCTTCAATCTCACATCCGCATCGACTAAAGCCCAGTTTTCATCAAAAACATCTTTAGCATTAGATATCGGTAGCCTCAAACTAGCACTAACCCTCATTTTTAAGATCATTCCTAATAACAATAGCTGATTTTGCGCTCTTACAGTACCAAAACCGCCAGTAGACGCACCGGCTATTGCAAGAGGTTTATCTTTAATTGAATCACTTGAGTAGCTTCTACTTAACCACTCAGTAGCATTCTTTACGACACCAGGAATCATATTCCCATACTCTGGAGTTGAAATAATAATTCCAGATGCCTCAGTAGCATTTTTAATAAGTTCTGTTATTTCAGAAGGCAAAGAGTGTTCTAAATCTTGATTAAACATCGGGATATGATTTAGGGTTATTAATTTAACTTCAACGCCTGAGTCGATTTCTGAGACTACATCAACAAATGCTTGTAAGAGATGGGTATTGTATGAATCCTTTCTAGTACTACCTGAGATGGCCAGTATTTTCATATCCGCATTGTAACAGATAACCTCAACTTAATACGGAATGATGGTTACGACACTTGCTGTTCATAAGCTCAGCAGTTCCAAGTCAGGAAGTTCCAATCATCCTCTTTTCCATTATTAATGTGTGTTCCCCAACTCTTTTTGTATGCACAAAGCCAAAACTTTCATAAAGCTTTATAGCTGGAATCTGTGATTCTTTTACCCACAATTTCAAAGTTTTTATTTTAGGATTATCTTTTATTTCGTTTATAAGATACTCTAACAACATTCTTCCAGCACCAAGTCCCCGATAATCTTTGTTCACATATGCGCTGTGTACTACCACAACATATGAAGGTTCATCTAATTCATTAAGTGTTAGGTGCATTAATCCGATCACTTTGTCATCGTATTTTGCAAATACAAAGATACTATTAGTATCCTTTAACGCCTCTTCCCAGTGACTGGATGGAAAAGTTTTAGCCTCCTCAAAATCTGAGTTAAATGCACGAGGCTCCTCTTTCAAAGCCTCAAGTCTAATTTCCCTATACTTATTCCAATCTTTTGGCTCTAATTTAAAGACAGCTATTTCTTTGGTTTTCATAGCTTAAGTATAATACATCGGGCTTTTACAACAACAAAAAATACTACTAACATCAATCCCTGTATATTGATATAATCAGCATATGCAAAGCCCTTTACCTAAGACCTTTAGCAAATACTTCTGGGATACAAGACTCGACTCAATTTCACTAGATAAGAACGCTACCTATATAATAGAAAGGCTTTTAGAACTTGGCGATATTGAAGAACTAGAGTGGATAAACAAGAATTACTCAAAAGAACAAATCATAAACACGTTACGCAACTCTCGTAGAATTAGTCCTAAAACCGGAAACTTCTTCTCACTTTACTACGGGATCCCAAAGGAAACATTAGCATGCATGAAGAAACGCTTTATTTAAAAACTAAAAATACACTAGAAAGAATTAGCGGCGATGAAATACTTAAACCGTTCTATTTGGCTGGAGGAACTGCTCTTGCACTCCAGCTGGGACATAGAAAATCTATCGACCTTGATTTCTTTTCACAACAATTTCCCTCTCCCGAAGCCCTTCTCCAAGCTCTAAATAAATATAACCCTGTGCTTGCCCAACAAGATAAAGGCACACTCGATGTTTTTATTGATAATGTTAAAATAAGTTTCTTTGAATACAAATACCCACTCCTTGGAGATACCATTCCATTCAAACAAACAAAACTTTGCTCAAAACTAGATATTGCATGCATGAAGATTGCAGCTATATCACAAAGAGGAACAAAAAAAGATTTTGTAGACCTATTTGTACTTTTGCAGACCTACTCCATGGAAGAAATAATGAAGGCTTTTGAAACAAAATACACAGGAACAGATTATCAGAAGCTGCATATTCTAAAATCTTTGGTGTATTTTGATGATGCAGAAAAAGATCCTGAGCCAGATTACCTAACACCAATAGAATGGGATGAAGTGAAAAGATTTCTTACAAACTCCTCTGTATAAACAGGTAGTAAATTAAAGAACAGTACGCTTGTTGCTATATTGAAGGTATAGATGTTATAAAACAGGTAACACTCAGCTGATGGTGTAAGACAACAAGGAAAGATGAAACTAATATTCCTAAACATATGGAACTGCACAAGAGAAGAAGAGGCTATTGATTTTATTAAGTCAAACGTAGCAGATACAGATGTATTCTGCCTTCAAGAGGTATATGAAAAAACTCAAGAGCTGCTTAGAAGTGTTCTTTCTGATTACGAGTATATTGCCGATTATAAAACATTAAGCACTGATGAGGTATTTCCCCAAGCTACATATGTGAAAAAGAGTTTAACTGTTCTCTCGCATGAAAGCATCTTGAAAGAAAAACAAGATGCAGGACTTGCAATTCACACAAAAGTTAAGATCAATAATAAAATCGTGAATATATGTAATATTCATGGGGTGTTTGAGCCGGTTGATAAGCTCGATACTGAAGGAAGATTGAATCAGTCCCAAGATTTAATAAATCTCTATAAAAACTCACCTGAACCAACTATAATTGGCGGTGATTTTAATCTTAATGAAAATTCTCAATCTGTTAAATGTTTTGAGGAATCAGGCTATAGAAATCTAATTAAGGAGTTTAGCATTACAACAACCCGCAACAGATTTGTCTGGGAGCTTTATCCAGAAACCATACAATACTATTCGGACTATGTATTTATCAGCAAAAATTTAGCTGTAAAAACATTTGAAGTTCCTGAAAACGAAATATCAGATCACTTACCGATGATTCTTGAAATTAATTTGTAATATCTGGAAGTGCAATCTGTTACTCTGAGATTAAACTTAGTATCTCGGCTTCAACTTCTTTGACTTTAATTTGCACCTTATCTTCAAAATCACTTATCCATTCCCTTAACTTGCTGACTATACCTATGTGATTTTCCTGATCTTCTATCTCGATTAAAAAAGTGGTTTGTTGTTCTGAACTAAGCTCATCCAAAACAAGGTCAAGAAGCTTGTGATGCAATATATCTTTAACAACACTTTTCATTTGAGTGTTCTCTGCCTCATCGTCAAAATGCTGATCAATCAGCAGGTATACGTCTTCAGTTTTAGCTATAGTTTCAAAAAAGTAATTCATCTTTCTTTCTCCAGACTCGCTAAATAGCTATTTGCTTGGTTAACAGGACCTAAGGCAATCTTATTCTCTGTATCATCAACAAACAATACTATTGCTTTACCCTTCTCTCCACCGTCTTGCATTTCAAGATAATCCATAACCTCAGGACTCCCTCCAAATGTTTTGCCTGTAAACTTCGCAGGACCTGAATCTCCAATAACTGCGATTATTGCCTTTTGATTTACCGGATTATATACAAATACTTTTCTGTACCTATACCAAGGCTTTAGTGTTGACCAGTTTGAATTCCAGTCAGGTAATTCATGTAACTGTACTGCAACATAATATTTTTCTTGCTCTGCATTATCAAAATCCTTAAATGATCCTTGGTTGGGTGCCATGCCCTCTGCCTGTAAACTATGCTTAGATAGATCATCCCCTGCCCACCTTCTAAGATGCTGCTCTTTACCCACATACCCAACAATCTCATTTAGTCTATTACCTTCTAAACTAACTTTTAAATTTAACTTAAATTTACTTGATAGTGCCTGTGCAATTACATTCTCTTCCCCGGCATTTAAATAGTCTTTTTCTGCTAGAAGTGAATTAAGTTTTGTAATAAATGATTCAAGCCCAGCAGCTATTTGGTTTTGTTCTTGTTGCTGCTTATGTAAAACTTCTTGATGTTTGTAAGCACTTTGGGCATCAAAAGCTGCAGCAGTCATTATTGCTGCACTTGCTATGTTTACTGAGTGTTTTTTAGCAAAATCAATAGTCTCGCCATGTTTCTTGTGAAATTCACGAACAACATGCGCATGATGTTTCTCAAGCTCTGCTCTTATATGATGTTTATTGATCTCTTTAGTCTGTGGCACTAACTAATTCTAACAGGATAAAGAACTATTAGAAAAGTTTAACTAAACCTTATACGGTGGGTAGTTTAAAATAAGGTGCAAATATATTAAGGTAATTTAAAACAGTTTACGATTTTGCTTTCCATAGCTGGACACACCTCAAGTAACACTTCGCTAATAATCTCAGGGGTTAACTTCAGCCTGCTCATTTTGCCCTCTACATACTCTTTAGCGTCTTTAGTGTGAAGAGCGGCCCCAAGAACTACTGGAATGTTTTTAACAAGCTCAGAATAATCAGGACCAATTGAAGTAAACTTTTTGTAGTATAGAATTTTGATCCCTCTAAGAAAAGCTGTTATTTGAGCAAGACTAACATTACTAAGTTCTCCTGAACTAAATGTAATTTGCCAATATAACCAACATTCCGGACGAGTTTCGTAAATGTTATTTTCTAAAAAGTAATAAGCAGCCTCATTTGACCAGAATTCACCGTTCTCATCCATACATACCATAGCCACATAATCAGAAAATGGTGCAAAGAAACCACAATTCTTATCTATTACATCAACAATAGGCTCATTCAATTCAAAATGACCCAAATCAAACGGCAGTACTTTATTTACCAACTTTAAATCTAGTTTACTGATTTCTTCAGTTATTTGATCACAAAAGCATCCAGATACCAGCTTACCCTTCTCCTTATATGTATAAAATAAATCTATATCTTTTTGTTTGAGATCTTTAACGGAGTCAAGTATTGCTCCACCACGTACTATTATTCTATCTATTTGAGGGATACTGTCTCTGATTGTTTTTAGATCATCGACCAAAGTATCAGTGAACACTTGTTGTGAATCTTTCAATTTAAGTTTATTGGTTATGTTTATTACGTTGTATTTATTCAAAGTAGACCACTTAAAATATACTGCTGGTCACTATTATACGCCGTAATGTATATGTGTTGTTAAGAAAATAAAAGTGTTCATAGCACTCTTTGGTATAATAGGAATATGAGCAGGTTATATAGGTTCAGTCCTATTAAAAACAGCGCAGATTTCGATCTAGCCCTTGATTACATAACGCAAGAATTAATAGGTTTATCGCTTAAGCTACTTGGTACTGAGTTACCGATCACAACACTTAAAGTATTCGCGCATTACCAAGACGAGTACGAATTTCTTCATAATCTTGTATCGCACTTAGGACCAGAAACACCATTTAGCTCAAAGACCAGTCTCTATGTTAATGCGATTAAAACAATCCAGAAACACCGCATTGAATATATCGGAGTCAGGATTGTTGATCCTTATAGACTGCATGTTGGTTGCGGAGATTATGAGATTCCTAATTTTAAAGAGTTTAAACAAGAAAACTTAAATAAATCGAACTTTATAAGGGAATTTTCAGACGACATGATCGAAATGTGGCATCCGGATTTCGATATTTTGGGTTATGTTGTCCCACCTTTATAACCTCTCACTAAATAATTGAGCTGTTACCGACTAACTAGAGTGCAAAATAAACGCCTCATTATCAGATGATTAGACCGAAGCATAAACTGAAAAGATGTATTCCCTTTTAACACTATTTAGTTTATTCTAGCGATATGAAAATTGCAGTAATAGCCGATCTACATCTGGGTAAAAAGGCGCTAATTAAAGACGGGCGTATCAGATCAGCATCAAACAAAGTTTCTGGCGCAGTACCAACATATATTAAAACAGTACTATCTCACCAACCAGATCTAGTTATCGATCTTGGAGACTTGATTAGAAGTGATGATGCCAAAATCGATTTAACAAATTACAAAAAAGCATTTAGTTTTGTAAGAGACTTAGGAATACCTACTATACATATGATTGGTAATCATGAGGTTAAAAAGCTTCCGCTTGATTCCATCACATCACATTGGCTAAAAAATGATTATAAGTACGATCACTTTGGTAGTATGAGCTTTGGAAACACCGAGATACTATGGATCTCGTTTGAAACCGAGTTAATCGATGGAGGAATTGAGGCAAAATTACCAGATAATCAGTTTACATGGCTGAAAGCAAAGGTAACTGAATCAAAAAAACAAATTTATGTGTTTACTCACTATCCTTTGACTGGAGATGACTTTAGTGGAAATTTTTTGTT
This sequence comes from uncultured Candidatus Saccharibacteria bacterium, assembly GCA_964540135.1. GTDB lineage: Bacteria > Patescibacteriota > WWE3 > UBA101185 > UBA10185 > CAZCAQ01. Next base: position 21,213 of record CAZILK010000010.1, read on the forward strand.
TGACGGAATTTATAAGAGATTCGGGCATTACAATAATGGAGATAAGGTAGTTAAAATGTTGTCGAAATATGAGAATGTAAAAGCAGTATTTTCCGGACACTCGCACTGGATTAACTTTGTAAAATACAATCAGCTCCCGTTAATTACACTACCATCTGCCACAGAAAATATAGCGGCTCCAGAAGCTAAAAATAACTTTCCTGGAGTATTCACAATTATTGATGTAGATAAAAAACAAACAACTGTTAAATGCTACTCTGGAGATTATTGCTTCTGCTCACTTACAATTTAGTCTAAGGTTGCTGATATAATTGGGCTGTGGAGATTTTAGACTATATAAAACCAATTCATATAGATTGTCACAAGCTATGTATTTTGATACTTAACACGTACCTACCGGTAGCAGGAAATATAGGAATCTTCACTCACTCAGAGGAAGAATATAAACAGCTTACAGAAATATCAAAAGAATTGACTAAACCAACCAACAACCCAAATCAAAAGTATTTTGAACTACATAAACCAATCACAATAGGAGAGAAGAACAACACTCCAGAAGCTACATATACTCATTTATATATTCGCAAACCGGACTATACAGACTACGGCAAATACAAAGGCGATGTGGATTTTATTTTAAGTACAGAGGAATATGAGAAATTGAAACTCAGTGTTCTCAAGGGAGACTATGCAAACGGAGCTACTTTATACGACAGGCCAGGGTGGGACACAGTTCAACTTGTTAGCAAAGAAATAGCCTCAGTTGCATATATTTCCACTAAGGAGTTCTCAGAAAAAGTTAGAGTAAAGTTTAACTGAAGACTAAATGGTTACTTACACAATATAAAGTGAAGGTAGTGAATTTCTACGCTTCAATAACCAGTAAGTTATTTGTATAATGCCCTTATGACTAAACAAATATTTGTAAACTTACCTGTAAAAGATCTGGTAAAAAGTAAAGAATTCTTCACTAAACTTGGATATACCTATAACGAACAGTTCACAAATGACGATGCAGCCTGCATGGTAGTTAGCGACACTATCTATGTGATGCTTTTAACTGAACCGTTTTTTAAAACTTTTATTAAAAAAGGTGTGTCAGATACAAAAACAGGGGCTGAAGTAATAACTGCTTTTAGTGCCAAGAGTAAAGATGAAGTTAACCAGATGCTACAAAAAGCAATAGATGCAGGCGGTATAGAATTTAAAGAGCCTTATGACTATGGTTTTATGTACGGCAGAAGCTTCGAAGATCTTGATGGCCATATCTGGGAATACTTCTGGATGGACCCAAACCATGCTCAGTAACACTGTTTGGTTATAACAAAGTTTTACCTTCTGAGCCTCGCAACAGTATACAAGTGCTTCAAGATGAAGTATCATATAATAGTACAGAGGTTACTGATTGAACTTAGTAACCGCTAAACACTGTAAAATTGAAATTCCAGTAGGTGTGAAGTTAAACTAAACAAAACTGAGTCGAGTAATTAGCAAGGGGTATTAATACTAAGGAGGTGATTAACTTGACGGAATTTGTAAAAGAAACAATAACTACTAAGGTAGATGCTGATAATTCAGCGTCAGTACCTGTAAGTTCAACCACAAGCAGCTCTCAAACACTTGAATATTTAATCTATTTCTTTTTCGGAATGCTAGATGTTCTACTTGCATTTAGGCTAGTTCTTAAGTTAGCAGGGGCCAGCACAGCAAGTGCTTTTGTTAACCTAATCTACGGTCTAACAGGTATCTTTATCTTGCCTTTCGAAGGGATCTTCAGAAGACTGTTTACACAAGGAGTTGAGACAACATCGGTCTTTGAACCATCAACACTAGTTGCAATCGTTGTGTACGCAGTAATGGCTTGGGGAATAGTAATGCTTATAAGAATAGCATCAGGGAAACATCCTCAGACCAGCTAGTATATTAAAGGATTTATATTAAAGGAGGTGAGTGTATGAGTATACTTTTTTGGATTATTTTTGGATTAGTTGCAGGAAGCATCGCAAACTTTATTGCACCAAGTTCGCAAGGAGGAATTGTTGGATCAATAATTCTTGGAATTATAGGAGCTGTCGTTGGCGGCTTTATAGGTGAGAGGTTTTTTGGTGTTGGGGTTACGGGCTTTAATGTGATGTCCTTTGTTGTAGCAGTACTAGGTTCACTACTTGTACTTGCTGTAAGCAGAGTATTAATGAAAGGTTAAACTAAAAGAAGATTCGGAGATGTTTTAACAAAGCATCTCTGTAATTAACTTAATAAAACTAAAGTGTTTCAAACACTAGCATTAATGTTGGCCATATTTCTAAAGTGGTCCCTCAAACGTGTTCTCCCTATTGCCATCAAATACTGGATTTGAAAGCATAGAAGTATGAAATATATACTGCCCTTAATCCTAGTAGTTATAGCTATTTGTGGTTTTGGAGGCTACACGGCCTACAACACTTACTACCAATCTCCTCAAAAAATAATACTGAGAGCGTCTCAGCAAATGACTGAGCTAAAAACGGTCCATGCTGACATGGATATCACCATGAACATGCTTCTTCTTTCTTCTCAAGGAACATCTAATGCTGTAGAAAGTAAGATAACAGGTTTATCTGATATCAACATCGCTGATAAAACCCAAAAAACTCACCTTGTACTCACTTCTCCGATGGGTAATGTAGACACTGATACAATTCTTCTTAAAAACGGCGAGATTTATACGAGGCTGAATGTAGGTGAACTGGGTAAATATTGGTGGAGTATGAATACAAAAACGTTAGTGGACGGAGGTACTCTGCCAGTAGACCCTCAATCAAGCGACTATGTGGCGCAATCTTTAGAATTTATGAAATCATTTGATACAAGTTCGATTTTAAAGCTGGAAGATGAGGTAGTTGATGGAATCAAAACCTCAAGGTACAGAATAGATGTAAGCACTCCAAAATACATCGAACTCTTAAATAGTATGCCTAACGGGGAGAAACAAAGTGAAGGATTTGAAAACGCCTCAATAAAGTCTGACATATGGATAGATAAGAAAACAAACTACATAGTAAAGATGGAATCAACAATAAAAAACCTCGGTCTAAGGGACCCGAAAACAAACGAGTCTATAGGATCATCGGATATGGTGATGGTACTTGCATACTCAAAGTTTAATCAGAATGTGGTGATCGAAAAACCACAAGGAGAAATATATCCTTACGAATACCTGATGAAGATGATGCAAGAAGATCAAGCTAAATAAACATACCTAGAGTTTTACTTGTTTAGGTACTTACCATAGAGTTGTCCGCATGCAGCATAAATATTTACTCCAAAGCTTTGTCTCAGTGTTACGCTTAACCCACCATCTTTTAGTAATTGCATAAACGAATTTATCGCTTCAGATTTGGGTTTCTTAAATTCTTCAGTACCGGGACCTGGGTTAAATCTAATTAAATTAATGTGATACAAATAGCTTTTTATTCCTTGGTTTTTAATGAGTTTTATAAGTGCCTTTGCATGCTCTGAACTATCATTGATTCCCTCCATTAAAGCATAGGCAATAAACACCTTATTATTTGTTGCTAGCACATATCTCTGTACAAATGCCATAACATCTTCAATTGGATAGATCTTATTAATCGGCATAAGCTCACTCCTCTGATCATTAAAAGGAGAGTGTAATGAAAACGCTAAGTTTATCTGTGGGAAATCAGTTATTAACTTTTCAATACCGGGAATTAACCCAACGGTTGAGATACTGATTTTATGTCTACTAATACCAAGCGTATCTTTACTTGTTAATATCTTGAGAGAATCCCAAATATTTGGATTTGCAAATGGTTCTCCCATACCCATAAATGAAACGCTATCAACAGGATGCTTCTTTTGAAGAAAATAAAGAACCTGATCGCAGATTTCATCTGCCGTTAAGTTTTTCTTAAACCCGATAGCCCCAGTTGAACAAAACTTGCACGCAAGCGCACAGCCAGATTGCGAAGAAATACATAAAGAAGTGTGGAGTGTATCTCTTTCTTTTGTTGGCCTAAACAGCATTCTAACCGTTTCGATTCTTTGCTTTGATTGAGTCTCAAATAGTATCTTTTGAGCCTGTCCGCCTGTCGCCTCAAAGATATTAGTAAGTGATAACACTCTATCTCCCAAAGTCTCAGACAATAGCTGCCTCATACTTTTAGGGACAGTGCTTATTTGAGAGTAATACTCTACTCCCTCTTCATAGAGGGCATGTCTAACCTGCCCAAGCCTAAAAGGGGGCGAGTTAATTGATTCTAATAATGTTTGTATTTTATCTAGCCTTAAATCAGTCATAAGTGCTTTCTAAAGAAAAGGTAATCTTTTCTTGTTTTATACAGCTATGCTTTTAATAAAAGGCATAACTAGTATGATTAAATTTTTAAATGAGTAAAAGTACAGAAACCTTAAAAAAGGCCCTGAAAAGCTATTAAATTAGAGTTATAGGAGCAACATCTGGCCGTATTGTAGCATAAAAAAGGAGTTTAGTTAAAAAGTAATCCCGCATGCCAGCTGCGTCTACCAACCTGATATTAAATAAGAATACGGATCTAAATCTTACTGCCCAAGTCTTTGTAAATCTTCATTTCCAAGAAACTTAAATAGTTTCATACCATCAACTTCTGCCTTAGCTGCTTTCCTACCGTTTTTTGTTTCAACAACTGTGACTAACGAATCATCCACTTCAACGGATGCTTTTGTTTTTAAATTATAAAACTTCAAGTAAAACACCTCCTCACAACAAATAAAACACTGCATTCATTATATTTTGCATTCACTCTATATGCAAATAGGCTAGGCAACAGATGTATAATGCCAGTGTGACAAAAAATCACCGTCAAGGTAAAAAGATAACAAGTAAACATACTTCGGCTATCGAATCGGTTGCCCAGCTTGTTGATTTCTTAAAAACAAATGAGTATGTTTCAAAGATTGCACTTGGCATAATTACATCTCCGAAGTCATCAAGAAAGAGTTCTGAAAAAACAATTAAGCTATTAATCGAACCTGCGTGTATTCTTGTTCGTGCAACACAAAAAAATTCTATCCAAGAATTCAGAGTCTATACAAACGAGATTGAACTTGTAAAAACAGATCTGGGTAATTTTATTGAAGGGAAAGGCTGGGGATTAAGACTTGGTTAGCTGGTTTCGATATATTCATCTATCCGTGGGAACTTGCTTCTAATCTCCTCCCAAAACTTATCAGCGAGAGCAGTCGAATATGCCCCTCTTCCAGTATTCTCTGTACGTGCGCACAGCCTATCTTCAGTCTTCTTGATTACGCGGAGAAGCTTGAACTGTATCTCACTTGTTTCGTTTGCAAACTTCTTCGGCGACTTGTCATAATTTTTTAATAAAGCGTCATATGCATCAAACAACTCTTTATTAGTGGTGAGCATCTCATCGAATAAGATTTTGTATTTTGGGGTAGCCATTGAAAATTACGATAGCATAAATCTACTCTTTTATATATTAACTTTTTAAAAGTTTGCAAGGACCTCTCATATTTTTGACAAAAAAGCACTTATTCAAAAGACTTGCATAGAAGGCGTATAATATAACTATGGAAATATTTAAATCAATTGGTGATTTTGTAACCATGTACCCTCAAGTACTTATCTTACTTGCGATATGGGAAACGTGTTTTAAAGCAGTCGGTCTTTGGAAGTCTTCACACAACAATCAAAGATACTGGTTTATAACAATTCTAGTTGTTAACTCACTAGGCATAGTTCCTGCAATTTACCTTAAGTTCTTTCAAAAAAAGACACCGGCGCAAATCGCATAAAGTACACGAGTTTCCTTTGTATTGCTATAATTTATTAAGACATGAGTCAGTCAAACAGGTTTAGGCACATAGTCTTATTTAAAATACTACCAGGTATTGATCAACTAACTCTAAATAAGGCACTCGTGCTTCTTAAAGACCTGGGAGTTGGGCACGAGGGCTTAATTAAGTGGCATATTGAGCTCTCAACAGATACCAGAAAAGGCCAAGTAATAGTTGAAAATTCATTATTTACAGACGAGAATGCTTTTCACGCATTTCAAGACTCAAACAAACATAAGACTGCGGGAGATTTTATGAAGCGCATTGCTGATTGGATTACAGGGGATTATTTAGAAGATTAATCTCTCTATGAGTTTCAAGCAAAATGTTATTCAAAATGTTATAGCCATTCCTTTCGGGCGTGTTGCAAGCTACGGTCAAATTGCAGCGCTAGCTGGAAATCCAAGAGCTGCGAGACAAGTTGGATGGATACTTAATAAGCTTGATGACCTAACCGTACCATGGTGGCGAGTTGTAAATAATACTGGGAATATAACTATTAAAGGATCTTCTTTTACACCAAACGACCAAAAAGAGCGGCTTAAGCTCGAAGGGATAGAGTTTACTAAAGAGCTTGAGATTGATATGAAAAAATACAGATGGAATTCAAACCTTGCTAGCTAAAAGATAATCCGCTCAAAAAAACGGATTATCTATGTTTATTCTTAAATCACTAAATTAAACCTGAGGTGTAACCGGAGGTTGTTGAGCTTGTGGGGCTTGAGGCGTTGATTGAGCCACAGCACCTTGATACTTTGCATCACCTAAACCAAGTATAGGCATGAAGATAAACGGTAGGAATATAAGTCCTAACGTAAAGCCGCCACCATATCCAAATGATTTGGAGAGTGCGTGTAACACCATGACAATAACCACAAGATTAACAAGTGGGATAAGTAGGAGCACAAGCCACCACACTGGCTTACCTACTATAAGCAGTAGAACATAAAGATTATAAATAGGAATTATAGCTTCCCACCACTGCCTACCTGCTTTTTTGAAAATAAATACAGCACCAACAAGATACAAAGCCCAGAAAATTAAATAAAATGGGCTACCAAAAGAAGATGAGCTGCTCATCTGAGCATTCATACTATCGTTGTATAAAACACTTTGTAAAAACATATATTTTTATTACTTCCTTTCATATCAATTATGAATGGAGACAAAACCTACTGTCAACAACAATCTATCTCATCGTTGACACATTAAAACCACCCAAACATAATAAATTAAGAAGTTTATGTTTACATTTTTTAAATACGGCAAAGATAAAAGTCTAAAAAACGATCTGATTGCAGGAATAACAGTAGCACTTGTGCTTATACCCCAATCTCTTGCATACGCAAAGCTGGCAGGTTTACCTCCCCAGTACGGACTTTACGCCTCAGTTATACCAACAATAATGGCAGCGCTTTTTGGATCAAGCCCTCAGCTTTCAACAGGACCTGTTGCTGTCTTATCACTCATGACCTTTTCGGCTGTATCTCTTGTTGCAGTTCCCGGCTCTCCAGAGTTTGTTTCTTATGCCGTACTCATGTCTTTAATGCTTGGAGGAATGTTGTTAACATTTGGTTTTTTAAAACTTGGAAACCTAATTAGTTTCTTATCTCACCCTGTAATATACGGGTTTACAAACGCTGCGGCAATAATCATAGCCGCAACACAATTAGGATCCTTTACAGGTATCCAGGGCATAGCTCATACTCACTATTTTGCAACTGTTGGTGAAATATTAATGAAAATTCCAACACAACTTCATGCACCAACTTTCGCACTGGCATTATTCTCTCTTGTAACTCTACTGATTCTGGGTAAATTTGCCAGAAAAGTCCCTGGAGCTCTAGTTGTTGTAGTACTCGGAAGTGTTGCAACCTGGTATCTCAAACTGCCGGTTGAAGTACTTGGGCAAGTGCCTCTAGGTCTGGCGAATTTTAAGTTACCTGAGCTGAATATTCCCATTATCCAAGCCTTGTTCTATCCAGCACTTGTGATGGCAATTGTTGGATTTACCGAATCTTCATCAATCGCTCAAGCTGTTGCGATAAAAACAAAGAAACACTTTGATTCAAATAAAGAACTGATAGGGCAAGGAGCTGCTAATCTTGCGGGTTCTTTAAACCAAGGGTTTGCAGTTTCAGGATCTTTTTCAAGAACTGCGTTAAATTACACCTCCGGAGCAACTACTAGGCTGTCTGGTGTTGTTACGGGACTTGTTGTATTAATTACAATTCTTTTCTTTACAGACTTCCTTTACTACCTTCCTCTGCCTGTTCTCTCAGCAATTATCATATTCTCGGTCCTTGGGTTAATAAATTTAAAAAAGATCAAGCATATCTGGAGTATGAATAAGTTTGACGGCTTTGCGGCAGTTACCACCTTTTTAGCAACTCTTTACTTTGCTCCTAGACTTGAAACTGGAGTATTAATAGGGGTTGTACTTTCACTTGTATATTTCTTCTATAAAAACTCTCATCCACGAATTGCGTTTCTCTCATTATATAAAGACCATTATTACCATGATTCAAAAACCTTTCATCTTGATGAATGTACTAATATTGCAGTTGTTAGACTAGATGCACCGCTATTTTTTGCAAACACTGTGTATTTTGAAGAAGAGGTAATTAAGTACCTTGCAAATCACAAAACAATATCTGACATAATATTTGTCGCAACTGGAATAAATGAGATAGATGGTTCAGGAATCAAGATTTTAGAAGAGCTTCTTGACTCTTTAAAAGAGAATAATAAAAACATGTATATGTGTTCAACCAAAGCAAATGTACAAGACATGCTTGAGAGAACTGGTTTTGTTAACAAACTTGGTAAGAAAAACCTCTCCCCAACAACAAAAGATGCGGTAGAGCTTGTTATAAAATCTGTGAACAAAACACATAAACACCTCGACAAAGAGCACTGCCCTCTTCTAAAGTACACTCTAGCGCCAGTAGATAGTCTAAGACTTCATAAATCAACAAAAGAAATAGCAGCTTATTTCTACGAAAGATTATTTACCAAACCACGAAAGCGTTGACTTTTAATTTTTATGTAAATAGAATTAACTCTCAGGGAGATAGTTTATGTCCTTGAGTATAATTAAAAAATTTAACAAACAACCACCCATCACGGGTGTTTTTTATTCGGCTTATTAAGCGGCTTTTTAAGCCGCTTTTTTTATGCTTAATGAGACGGGTAAAAAAGAAAGCATGAGTATGCAAGAACACTTTAAAAATTTAATCAAGCTTGCCTCGTCTATGCACTACGGAGCCATGAATCATTATAAAAATTCTGGATTTCAGTATATGGATGTCCCTGAGATTGTTGGTATTACTGGGTCTTGTGAAAATGTAGATACTTTATTTAGAGTTAGTAGCAATTTAGATGTACCTCTGTACTTCACCCAAACAGGCCAACTAGCCCTTGAGCAAGCGCTGCAATACTCCTCTAGTGTTTACACGGTTGTACACAGCGGCAGAGATGAAGCACTAGAAGACAATAGACATTTGCGACAGTTTAGACTAATTGAGGAGGAGTTTGACTGCTCTTGCCTACATACAACTAGAGAAACATATGATGAAGAGGCGATGTATGAAGAAATGCTAAGACATATTGAAAATGCAACAAAAGCACTAATATCTCAAGTACTAAAAGATCACGAAGAGCTATTAAATGATTACTATAAAAGAGACACTCAAAATTTAAGATCAATCCTCGCAAGACCATACCTTAGAATCACCTACGAAGATGCTGTTACACTTCTAACTCAAAATGGTTTTGAATCTTTAGCTTTTGGAGATGATCTAGAAGCTGAGCACGAGGCTCGGATTGTTGAGCTTGTGAATAAAGCGAATAACTACGGCAATACGCTTCCCGAGTTTTCACCAGTACTAATAATGAAGTATCCAAAAGAAATTAAGTTCTTTAACATGAAGGTATCTGATACCGATCCACGAGTTGTACTTTCAGCAGACTGCGTCTTTCCATATTCTGGTGAGGCAGTCGGATCTTCTGTTCGTGAACATGACGGTATAAAGCTGCTTGTTAGACTTTTAACATCAAAGATGTTTAGAATCCTTGAATCAAACGGCGGAAGTTACGAAGACTTTAAATGGTATATAGAAGATATGATCATTGCGCAAAAAACACTACCACACGCTGGTTTTGGAATTGGAAGTGAACGAATTATGCAGTTCATTTTAGGATTTGAAGATATTAGACAAAGCTCACTCATGAGCCTTATGGCAAAACAGACTAAAGACTGGATGCCACAAGCTGAAAAACAAAAAGCCTGTGCTAAAGAAACTGCAGATATTCCGGCTCAAGTAGAAGCATAGCCAGGTTTGTAATTAAAGCTTAATAATTTTTGGCAAAGTTGGTATACTATTTGCAGTGATTAATCTGCTAGGCAAGAAACAAACAAAGACTTCAACAAACGGCCAGAATGAGATTTTGCCAACACATAAAGGACTTTTTGAAAAAAACACAGCTACAATTGCTGTTGTTGGCACTGTTGCACTCATTGTTATTATAACAGCAGCCATATATCTAGCAGCATCTGGCAAATTAATAAACCCAAAGCAACCAACAAATACCGTTCAAACTACACCAAGTCCATTTAAAAACCTAGTAGTTACAAAACCCACAGGTGAGACTCCAGTTATAGAAATTGATGAAGCAGCATCAAGAGAAACAGAATTAAAAGTGGGTTTCAAAGTGACTCTGGGGGCTGATTGGCAGAGTTTTGTTGCGGAGGACACTGATTCACACGGTATTATCAATTTCATAATACCAACGGCTGAAGGTCAAACAAATGAATCTACTGCAAGCCAACCAGAACTCACTCCGGACTACCAAGGAGAGATAGAAGCATATACCTCTGACTATGCTTATGACCCAAACTCAACCACACTTGAAATTAAAAATGAACAATTCGAAGTTAAAGAGGTAGGCGGCGTGAACATAATGACCAAAAAAATAAGTCTACTTGGCGGTAATTATGCCTTTGCAGGCGAGTGGTCTATGAACGGCAAAACGCTTTTGATAAGAATTATCGCCCCAACTCCAGAGCAAGCTGAGTCAGTCTTCTATGCTGTTGGTAATACGGTTGAGCTCGTCGCAGAAGAACCCACACCAGAAATAGGTTCAAACGAAACGCCAGCACCTGAAACAGAGTAAGTACTTATTCTTCTATTATCTCAGCTTTAGTTATAACTACCGGGTCTAATGGTTTATCACCTGCATCTTTTTGCACCTTTGAGATTGCCTCTACTACATCAAGACCATCGGTTACAACTCCAAAGTTAGTATGCTTACCATCAAGCCATGGGGTTGAAGCAGCTGTCACTATAAAAAATTGGCTACCGTTTGTAGCAGGACCTGAATTCGCCATAGCTAAAGAGCCTTTGACCAGTTTTATACCACTCTGCTCATCTTCAAATTGATACCCAGGACCACCTGTCCCAGTACCTGTTGGGTCGCCACCCTGAATCATAAAATCTTCAATTACTCTATGAAAGATTATACCGTTGTAGTAACCATCGTTAACCAGTGCTACAAAGTTATTTACGGTTTTAGGTGCTTCTTTCTCGAAAAGATCAATCGTAATTACACCTTTAGTTGTAGTTAATACTGCTTTGTAATTAACACCCTCTTTAAGCTCTAACTCAAATGGTTTTGTATATGTCTTTTTAGTCTCTTGCATACTCTGCTCCTTTTTATCTGATGCTGAAGGTTCTGTAGAATCTGTGTCCACTAAAGAATCGCTCTTTTTAGGTGTCTCTTGTGAAACTTCTTCGTTTGGTTTAGGACTAACTACAGAATCAACATCACGAGAATTCGAATTTAATAATATTACTAAAAAAATTACTGAAATACTGATACCGACAAAAAATATCGCAAGGTTTTGTTGTTTCATAACATGGCTATGTTAACATCTCACCCGTATAAGATTCAAGTAACTTCAGTCTATTAAATCACCACCAAAAGATATACCAGTGTATGTACTAGTGATAGATTTTGCAAGTAAAGCGCCTACTGAAACAACATGAATCTTATCGAGTTTAGAGCTCTCCTCACTAAGTGGAATCGAATCAGTAATAATTACACTACTTAATGGGGAATCAGTTATCCTCTGGATTGCCGGTGGTGAGAATATGCCATGAGTGCTCGCTGCAAAAACTGACTTTGCTCCGCGCTTTAAAATGAGTTTTGCTGCATTCGCAATACTTCCGGCTGTATCAATAATATCGTCAACTATTAAAACATTTTTATCTGCAACCTCCCCTATCATATCAAGGGCTTGTGACTCATTCTTAACTGCTGTATCTCGTTCTTTATAAACTATTGCAAGACCTTCTGCTCCAAGTCTTTTAGCATATGCTGTTGCCCTGACTGTACCGCCTTTATCAGGTGATGCAACGACTAAGTTTTTTAATCTCATCTTTTTAATATAGGGAAGTAATACATAACTTGCATACAAGTTATCCCAAGGTCCTTTGAAAAAACCTTGTTGTTGTTCCGAGTGAACATCAAGCGTTATGATTCTTGAAACTCCTGCATGTTCAAACATTGAAGCGACAAGTGAGGCGCTTATTGGAACACGTGGGTTACATTTTCTATCTTGTCTTGAATAACCAAAGTATGGGCATACCAAAATGACCTCATTTGCAGAAGCTCTTCTTGCTGCATCTGCCATGAGCACTATCTCCATAATATGTGCGTTAACATCACAACAAGTAGGCTGAATGATAAAAACATCCTTCTTTCTCGTTGAGACCGGAAGCTGCACATTAATTTCCCCATCTGCAAAACTAGTACAAGGAAAGTGAACTTTCGTTCTAAGCTTCTTAGCAACTTTTAACGCAAGCTCTTTATTTGCCGAACCTGAAAGCAGTATGTAACCATTACTTTTTGACATAAAATTTGCGGGCAGATTTTTAAACCATGCACAGTAGCTGAAATCCTATTCCTGTAGCTTTGGAAAGTCAAATATTAAATAGATGGTTATACTTTTGAATAGTTTTCAACAAATCCTTTGTCTACAAGGGGCTCCCACCACCAGCTATTATTTTTATACCAATCAACAACAGTATCTAAACCTTGTTCGAATGTAATCTCACTATGCCAACTAAGATCTTTTGTAATTTTTGAACAATCAAGTAAGTACCTTTTATCATGCCCGGGTCTATCTTCTACGTATTCTTTAAAAGAACTCGGTTTATTCAAGCGCACCAATATTGCATCAGCGATTTCCTCAACACTCTTTTCAACACCGCTCCCAATATTATAACTTTCACCAACAACACCTTTTTTTATAATAAGCTCGATTGCTTTAGCATGATCATCTACATGTAGCCACTCTCTTTTATTACTGCTGCTTTTAAAAAGAGGGATTGCTTTATTCGTTAGTAAATTTGTAACAAATCTTGGAATTATTTTCTCAGGAAATTGAAATGGTCCGTAATTGTTTGAACAATGACTTATGGTTACTGGCAATTTAAAGGTATGAAAATAAGACATTACAACGTGGTTTGCAGCTGCTTTTGATGCATTATAAGGTGTTTTTGGCATGTACGGATCTGATTCTTTAAATGCTCTTTCTTCGCTAAGCTCTAAATCACCAAATACTTCACAGGTTGAAATATGATGAAATCGAGTTATGCCTACTCTTCTTGAGGCCTCCAAAAGCATCTGAGCACCAAGCACATTGGTTTTAACAAAGATATCTGGTTCTACCATAGCACGGCCATTATGCGATTCAGCTGCAAAGTTAACCACAACATCCACTTTGTGTTTTTTTAGAAGAGCTTCAGTATTATTGATATCTGCAATATCTCCTTTTACAAAGATGTGATTTGGGTTTTCTTCAAGTTCTTTTATAGAGTTTAAGTTTCCTGCATAGGTAAGTAAATCAAGATTAATTATTTTATCTAGAGGGTTTTGTTTTAACCAGTACTTTATAAAATTAGACCCAATAAAACCGGCACCACCAGTAACAAGTAAAATCATCTGAAGTCATTTTATCAAATCAACACCACTACAACAAATGAAAAAAGCTTTGAGAAAGACTTTGGATCTAATAATAATTGCGAACAAGAGCAAGATCTGGTCCCGTAACATCAAGATAGCTTGCAAAATTTTTATCGATAAATCCCGTGTTAATAAAACCAGAATCTAAATCAATATACACACCATGTGTGTGTCCCATAACAAGGATGTAATCTTTTTTTCTACTCTTTCTAATAAAACCATAGTTCATCGCTTTGTTTGTAATCTTCAATCCTTTTTTACCGGAATACATCAATGCAATTTGTAGATATTTTAACGGAAAGTTAAAAAAGAAAGTTAGGTGTGCCAAGTATTTCGGAGCTCTTCTGAAAAGTTTACCAGCAACACGAGATAAAAATGACAAATTTTGACCATGCTCAATATGAAGTACTCTGCCGTCAGGAAGTTCTAGTCTATAAAAATGGCACTCGAGATCACAAAATTCTTTAACTCTATCATCTGTTTTTTCTGCTGGATCATGGTTGCCGTGTATATAAACTGCTTTTTTTGATTTTAAAATCCCAAAAAGCTTAGACCAATCAGACACCATAAATTCATCAAAAGTGATCTTTTTTTGATCCCAGAAATCACCGTTTATTATTATTTGATCAAATTGGCGAAAAAGATCAGCTAAGAAGTCAAACTTCTTTTTGCTAAACTTCCTACCAAGATGTGTATCGCTAAAAACAAGGGTTTTCACTCCACCTCTTCCCCCAGCACCTTCTAAGTACCAGTTAATTAAACGCTATAAATAAGTTTACCAGAAAATGCTAAATAGGTGAATTAGCTGTAGCAACCCCTAAACATGGTTTGATGGTATACTCTTTGTGTGAAAAATACGGTTAAAAAAACACTAATAAATTCGCTTGTTAAGCTTGAGAGCAAAGGAATAAATCTACTTAGTGTGCCATCTATAAAGCCTGACAAAAGAACTTTACAAGCTTTTGAAATCTTAAAACAGATATACACAAGAGCAGAGAATACTGATTTAAAGATTTGGATAGCAGGCTCTTGGGCTGCAATGGGGGCATCTGGTAAGTTTATTAAAAATACTAACGACATTGATATTACTGTTAGAACTCTGGAGGACGAGGAAAGACTGATGGAAATTGTAGTATCTCTAGGATTCAGGGTTGTTGGTCACAGTAGGCTACTTGCTATCAGATGCGTTGGTATTGAAAACGATATCCAGATTGATTTTGCTAGTATTACAAACCCAAAGTCTCATTTTTACAACATACATCTTAGTGATGAAGACTTCGGACTACTTGACGGCTTCACATTCCGAATAGTTCCAAAAGCTAGTTTAGTCGAAATTTACAAAAAACTAGTTCTTGATCACACACGAAATACTAAAGAAGACCTTGTTAAACTAAAAGCGTTTGCTTCTAAATAAACTTATCGAGGAATAAAACCAAACACCTCTTTTAAGCTCGATACTACAAGATCTAGAGCATTCTCAGTTGCTTTTGGGGTAATTGTTACAATATCAATCGACTGAGTAATATTTCCAGCTTTATCTTTTGAAATTGCGCGTAAGTGATACACCTTGGAAGGTGTTAATCCAGAAAGTACAACTAAATGATTGAATGTTAAATTTGCATCTTCTTGTGATTTTTGACCATAGGTTGTACCAGTCCCTTCACCAAATTCAACCTGACTTGTTGCAGCCTCATCTGTATTCCAAGAAATAATTAATTGGGATTTGCTGGTTTGACCTTCAATCTTAGACACACCTTCAACTTTTAAATTTTCGATTACCGCTGGTCTTGTGTCGGTTGCTGTTGTGAAGTACTGTAAATCACTCTCTGCTTCATTACCAGCAATATCTCTTCCTGATACTTTTAGTTCATACCTAGCACTCGGGCTTAGTCCTCTAAGGATCATCTTATGCTCTCCCTTAGTCAGAGCAATATTTACCTCATCGCGTACCGCTGATGGATTACCTTGTGGGTAGTAAGTAACGATACTTGAAATTTCTGTATTGGTTACCCAAGAGATTACAGCAGTAGACTGAGCTGTATTTTTTGCTTGTTGAATTCTTAGATTTGAAATTCTAGGACTTGGTAATGTTTGAAAGCTTAGAATATTTCCTTCATACTCTTCACCCTCACTATCAAAGCTATTAATTTTAAAGTAGTATTTGGAATCATCACTTAGTCCTCCCAGCAGTGTATTTTGTGATGACAAACTTTGTGAGGTTGAGATTTGGACATTACCATCAAATGAGGTGTTCTTGCCATAATAAACTTTTACTTTTTCGGCATCTTTAACTGTAAATGAAATTATTGCACTATTTATCCCAATACTTCTTGCTCTTGGTTCAGTTACAACTGGAGGTGGGTCTGTTTTAAAAGACTTCTCATCCGATGTTCCGGTATTACCATCTTCGTCAGTCCAAAGCGCTTTGTAGTAATAAGTTGTACCAGGACTTAAGTTTGTTAACACAATCTCATGATCTGTTGATTGCTCAGACTTGCTTGGCTGCTCATCATAATAGTCGCCACTTTTCTTGCCGTATTGAATCTTTGAATCAGCGTCTCTTGATGTACTCCAAGTTATTGTTGCTTGTCTTGTTGTAATGCTTGTAACTGTTGGTCCTGATGAAAGTCCTGGAGCATCATCAAACGCACCTTTAGGTGTCAGGCTAATTGAGGTTGCCCAAGTTGGCGTGGCTATTGACTCTGCCGAAGTATCGGACACCCCAATGCGCCAATAATATAAAGCGGAATCGTCAACAGTATCAACATATGCGTTTCCTGTAGTTGTCGTCACTGTAGCCCAAGTAGAATCATCGGTTGATCTTTGAATCTTGTAAGTTAATGAGCCTGTTCCTTTATACGCAGGCGCGCTCCATGCAAGAGAAGCTCTCCACAGCTCAGACTCTTTAATAGAGGCGTCTGAAACAGAAACCGATAAAGGCGCATCGGGGAGCGAGGAATCTAGTGTGTAAGTACCTTTAATACAATTACTTGCAGAATAATTATCTGCATCATCAACCCCAACTACATAGACAGTATTGCTACCCTTAACAGAGCCAGTTAGCACATCAGCTGTAACGGTTCTTACCGTACCGTTGTCTAGATATGTTGAGGTATTTGAAGTAATTGTTGAGAGGGAGCTTGGAGGCGATGTATTAACCATGTAGTAGTAATTAGTTAACGTTCTCCCTCCTGCAGGCGTTGCCGCTCCCCAAGCCAAAGCAAAAGAATTGGAAGTTGAGGTGCTTGGGGTAACTGTAACGCCAGTTGTTGAATCACACGAGGTTGCAAACGTCGGTGCTGCACCGCCGTAACTTAAGTTACCAGTACGATATGAGGCGCTACTTGAAGTGTTACATGCAGAATCTACAGTTCTAAAATAAATAACATTATTCCCAACAACAATGTTTGGGGAATCCTGAGCAACTGTTAATGTATATGATCCTGTTGCTAGTGGAATATAATCAAGTGCACAATCTGAGCTTGCTTCCGTACCAAGCCACGTCCCGCTCGTACTGTTTATTTGGTATTGATAACCAAGTACCCCAGCACCAACATCGGAAGGACCATTCACTCCAGTTGTTGGCCATGAAAAAAGCATGTCAGTTACGTTTGAAAAGGAACCAGAAGGCATTGAGACGTATGCAACATTTGTTGGTAGTGATGGATCGTATTTAAAATTTGTTAAATCCTGATAATCGGAAGCATCTCCAGTAAATACATTCCCAGCTGAATCTACTGCTTTAAGAGAAACGTAATATTTTTTGTTTACAGTCAGAGTTAGCCCTGACACACTTGCCAAATCAATAGAATTATCTCCAACAATATAAGGGCAAGCAGCATTTGAAATCCCATCGTCAATTCCTGTCAAAAGACCACTAGTTATCTCTGGATCAAGACCTGTTGAGGCAGAGGCAATGTTGGTTTCGTCAAGTGAAATACAATAACCCAAAATACCCACTCCTCCAACATTATCTGCTCCATCAATCCAGTTAATAACTGGTTCTTCGTTCACCCAATCATCACCAGTAGCATCTGCAACTTCTACAACAGTAGCATTAGTTGTAGGTCTGATCTGATCTGAAGCTGTGAATGCAATTGAGATTGACGAAAAAGTTGGAGATGTTGCCCCAGATGGTTCTAGTGTAACTTGATACTGAACATACCTACGCGAATCAGTCACGCATCCTCCAGTTAAATCGGCACCTGATGACTTGGCGGCGCACGAAGCCCAGTCAGTGGCACCAACCATAGTTGCACTGTTAGATGTTCTTACTTTTACTGTAGTAGTACCCAAACCTGCTGTTGTGTAAGAAAGAGTTCCCCAATCCGCTTCAAATCCTGCATCAAAAATGTTTGATACAAGCGTTCCTGAAGCAGGATATCTTAGCTCTTCAGATCCATAAGCTATATAGTCATCCGTTTCTGATTTGTAACTTGCCGCAACCCAAGCAGGTGTTAGCACACTATCTGCAACCCTTGCCTCATCAATAGAACCTGTGAAAAAGTAGCTACCATCAGAACGCTGACCCAGTCGTAAAGTGGTTGCAGCGTTTATGTTATGAGCCCCAGTATAACTATTTACCAAAACACCATCTTTATACAAAGAAAAAGTAGTTCCATTCGTAGTACCGACAAAATAATGCCACCCCGTCCCACTAAGATTTGCATTACCCAAAACACCAACGTTATCTGATCTTCTGACAAACTCTATGTACCCAGATCCCCCTTGATATCGTAATTCAGTTACATTATCGCCGTTGGTACCGTAGGACATTACCATTGGATAGCTACCTACAGCGGTAAGATTAGCCCAGACAGAAAATGAAATAGCTGTAAATCCTGATGGTGCAAAAGGTGTCTGTATAAAATCGTTCAATCCATCAAATGTCTGAGCACTACCAATTTGTCCAGAAGTTGTTGGACTTGGTTCTGTTGAAGACACTTTAGATCCATCATTATTATTTGTTGTTGAATCATCCGTTGTAGTACCGGAGGTTTCCTCCAGATGCTGTACCATCTTATAATTGCTGTTCCAAACACTGGTGGCATTCTGGTCATCAGTTGCACCGGAGTTTCCATAATACGTGTAAATGAAATCGGTATCTGAATTACTATTTATTTGAGGGACACTAACCCACACATAAGATGAACCTGCCTCATCCCATTTCTCTATCTCGTAATTTAGAACAGTACCATCGCTGTCGGAAAAGCGCAGGTCTTGTCCCTCGTCTTGTATTTTTGAGTAATCTATATCTGACCCGGAATCAAGTTTAATTAGTACCGGAAAGTTAGTTAAATTCTCTGAAGTGACACCAAGATTTGAGTTTGTATTATCAAAAGTAATCTTTTTTCTGTATTGCCAATTTGCAAAATCTTCAGGCCAACCGGATATTTCATCCAGATAAAACTCACCGGAAGTTGTTAAAGCGTCGATATCAGACACACTAACATATTGATTTGTTGTCGAGGAACCAGATCCGCCACTCCAATCGGTCTGAGTCCAAGGAGAGCTTGCCGCATTAACATATTTTAATCGGATGAAAAAAAGAGCCAAGATAACAACTAAGAGCAGCGCAAAAACCCTGTTATTTTTTTCTTTATGATGTGCTATTGTAGTTATCTTTTTCTTCATAGTTATACCCATTTATTTTAACGCAAAACCAAATGCCTCTCTTAAATTCGAAACTACTAAATCAAGAGCATTATCAGTAGCTTTGGGAGTGATGGTAACTATATCTATTGATTGAGTTTGATTTCCGGCTTTGTCTTTTGATACAGCACGTAAATGATAAACTTTTGACGGAGTTAAACCCGGTATCACAACTAAATGGTTGAATGTTAAGTTAGCGTCTTCTTGTGTCTTTTGAGAATACACTGTTCCGGTTCCTTCGCCAAACTCCACTT
>CAZILK010000011.1:0-10691 GCA_964540135.1 uncultured Candidatus Saccharibacteria bacterium
TACTTTTAATGCCGTGATTGTTAAGCCAGTAGTCCTCAACATATTTAACTGTTTCTGGATCCATCTGTTCTTTGGTTGTTTCCCAAGATCCGCTTTCTACAGATTGCTTGTATGCATTTGCAGCAAGCTTTTCATACCCTGGGATAAATTTTTTTACAAGTCCCGGATTAATATGATATACCTTGTTGCTACCTTCTTTGGGGGTAAAGACTGACTTATTATGCTCAAAAGTATGCGAGATGAGATCTATTATGGTTTTAACTACCGTGAGTACTAGAAGTGGGCCAATAGAGGTGCCGTTACTGTTTACAATCAGAGTACTACCAAATATTACAGTTAGATGCATAACTATAACTCTTTTGTAAGGAGCTAAAAACAGATCTTCTTGACTCTTTGTTTCGTATTCTTTGCCAGTAATGTAGTTTGTAAAAAAAGAGATTCCGTGACTCACAATCAAAAAAAGTGCTCCCGCTAAGACTGCGCCGTTAATACTCAAGCTCTTAGCAATTGTTGTAAACAAGAACGCTCCGTGCACAATCGTGAACAATCCGTAGTGCATGGTAAAGAATAGTATGAAGCCTTTTTTACTGAAATCCTTAGTAATCTTTCCATTAATTGTTACAGTAATTCCCCCTGTATTTGGTTTTTTTGCATACACCATTTTTAGAATGTTGTAAGATCCGATAACTACATTTTCCGCCCAGTATATGAATAGAATGCTGGCCAGATCCCAACCAAAAAATAAAACTCCAACAAGAGGGTACAAGTTTGCAAGGATTAACAGGGTACTTGAGGGTTTAATTCTCATGTTCTAAGTATAGATAATACAAACGCTATGTGCTAGCTTAATGGGATCAAGAAATCTTTGATTACCTAAAGATTTGTGGATTTATCCGTATTATTTTATCGTCCCCGTACTTCTTTTGGCCTCTGCCATCGGTATTACTGGTTGTAATATATAGATAGTTATCAGGGCCAAGAGCAACAGCTCTAATTCGGCCATATTCTTCTTTGAAGTGAGTTACAAGCTTAAGCTTGTTGTCGGCAAGTATCTTTGCTTCGTATAATGCCTCACCTCTAAGTCCTGAAAAGAATAAGCTATTGTCCCAATAAACCATACCTGACGGTGCCCAGGTATCTTGTTGTCCGGAGCTTAAAATTGCAGGTTTAGACTTATCACTCGATTCCGTACCTTTAAATGCCGGCCAACCGTAGTTGCCGCCTTTTGAAATACTATTTATTTCATCAAAACCAGTTTGAATACCAGACGGCCCGTGCTCTGTTTCCCAGAGTGTGCCGTTCGTATCCCAGGCAAGACCTTGAGGATTTCTATGTCCTAAAGAGTAGACCTCGTTCTTAAAAGGATTGTCCGAAGGGATACTACCGTTATCTGTAACTCGAAGTATTTTTCCACTAAGCGATGATGTATCTTGTGCGGATTCCTCGATTTGTGCATCTCCAGTTGTAATATATAAATAGCCCTCTGGTCCAAACTTTATCCTACCCCCATCGTGGAATATTGATCCTTTTATATTATCAACAATGACCTTTTTATTATCAAGCGTATCACCAATAAGAGTATATCTTTCTACCCTATTAGATATTCCGTTACTATCTTCTGTTGTTAGGTATAAATAGATAAACCTGTTTTCAAAAAATTTGGGATGTATTGCAAGCCCAAGAAGCCCTCCTTCACCAATATGTTTAACACCTTCGATTTCTTTTAGTACTTTTGTCTCAGTTCCTATTTTCAAGAGCTCTCCAGATCTTTGAGTTACAAGCATCTCCTTATTTGGTAAAAAGGCTAATTCCCAAGGTACATTCAAATTTTCAGCAATAACTTCAATGTCTTTTTTTGTTTGTATTGTTTTTTGTTTTTCATCGTTAGCCTCTTTATTATCAGTCTCTTGAATAGAATTTACTTTTGGAGTTTGTCTTGGAGTAAAAAATAGAGGCATTAGCCTATCTTTTGTAAGAAATAAAAGAATACCTAGAATTACCATAAGAGATAGTAAATAGATAATGTTCTTTCTCATACAAACAAGATAGCACACCCTTATTTAATTTAAAAACTAACTTATTTATGAAAAGCAGCAACTTCACCCAGATGTTCGATTTATCTATCGTTTGGTATAATAACCAAATGATTACACTTCATTATTCAATAAGTATCAATGCTCCTTTAGAAAAAGTTTGGAATACCATGCTTGATGACAAAACTTACAGAGAGTGGACCAGTGTTTTTATGCCAGGATCATATTATGACGGGAGTTGGGAAAAGGGTAGCATTATTAAGTTTTTAGCTCCTGATGAAGACGGAAAGCTGGGAGGCATGCTTGGTAAAATTGCTGCTAACAGACCGCATGAATTTATTTCAATCGAGTATCTAGGCATGGTTCTTAATGGAGTTGAGGATACAACTAGTGAAGAAGTAAAAAAGTGGGTAGGATCTCATGAAGAATACTCATTTGTTCATATAAACGGAGTAACAGAAGTGCATGTAACACTAGACTTGGCAGAAGATATGGCTGATATGTTTAATGACTCTTGGCCTAAAGCACTTGCGAAACTTAAAGATCTTTGCGAAAAATGAACATGTTTAAGTCGGTTACGGCAAAAACAGTATCAGAGTATTTAGAGTTGCTTCCAATAGAGCGCCAAGCTCAAATTAACTTCCTCCACTCATATATCCAAAAGAGCGTTCCCAGTTTGAAAGTATACTTTGCTTCAAATATGCTTGGTTACGGTAGCTTTAAATACAAAAATTCCAAAAAAGAACTACTTGATTGGCCAGTCATCGCTCTTGCGAGCCAAAAGAATTATATAAGTATTTATGTATGTGCAGTAAAAGATGGGGTTTATCTTGCTGAAAAGTATAAAGACAAACTTGGTAAAGTATCTGTTGGTAAAAGCTGCATTAGATTTAAAGATGTCGTCGATTTAAACCTTGATACTCTCAAAGAGGTGCTGCTCCTCGCTGAGAAATCCCCAGGACTTGTGAGTAATAACTGATCTATTTGCATCGTTTGCATCTTATCTCTTCTTGACGCAAGAGTTATATTCGTTCAAAATTTGTACATGAACATCAAGATAGCTGGTCTTTGTACACTAGCTACAGTTATTATCGGTACTGTAAGTTATTTAGTTTTGCCACTTATTCCTAGTTCAAATGAAATCTCAAATCCTATTAGTGGTACTAGTTCCTTAGATTCCTCCAATCTTCTTGTAGGTATTGAGACTTCTCTAGGCAGTAAGCCTACTAGTTGGTTGAATAATAAAGTGAAAGCCTTTGAGATGGCAGCTGATCTAATTCAAGTTTGTGTTGATACTCCAGATCAAGGAGAGTTCGCATCAGAATGCGATACTTTTGAGTATTGGACAAATAATAGAAGTGGTAAATGGGAGCTTCTTGGTAGTTTTGCAGACGGCATGGAAGGTTGGAGTTCTTGTTCTGATTGGGAAGAGCTTAGGGTTGCAAAGGGTATGAAGTGCGTTCGTGGCTCTGATTATAATAGTACAGTTAGCTTTTAAACATTGCCATTAAGCAAAAAAAGTACTTGTGCAGTTACTAGTTTTGGCGTGAAAAAAAGTTTCGTTGAGTTATACTTGATGTATGAAAATAGGATCGTGGAATGTATCAGGGTATAGGAAATCAATTTCTCTTAAAATATACGATTATGAAAAAGATGCAGATATTCAGTACTTTGCATCTATTCTAAAAGATCTCGATCTTGATGTTTTATTTATCCAAGAAAGCTTAGCCAGTGGCAGCAGTTCATACGCAAAGGAGTTGGGAATGCTGGTTGGACTAACCTACTTACAAGAAACGCTTGGTTCTAAATCGTACATTGAGGAAGGTCAATTCGAGTCTTTAAGTGTTCTATCAAAAAAACCGATATCAGCTTTTCACGAAATTGATCAAATAAATCCTAATTGGACTGTTGCTATGCCAAATGGATATCTTGCCAAATCTTACGACCGTAAATTCCAGGTTATGACTATTAATGATATGCAGTTTGTGCATACACACTTTCTACCAGAAAGATTTTTTAACAAAAACTATTTGATCGATACTGACAGGCGCTATATTGATGACAACATGGTTCTTCTTGATAAATTGCAAGGTAATTTTGTATTTTGTGGTGACTTAAATACAAAGCATGTGGATCTAGTTTTTAGCGAGTTCTTTAATAAACACAACCTCCTAAACGCATTTCAAAATATTCCAACTCGTCCTGTGCTTGAGGGTGGTGGTATAGCACAGGATGTTATTTGCTTTCCAAAGGAGTTTCAATTACTAAGCAAAGAGACAATAAAAACACAAACTGATCATTATTTTATATGCGCTGAAATAGCAAAGTAGTATGAAAAAGTTCATTGTTCTTCTTTATGTACTTCTAGTCGTAGCTTTCCCGAGGTTTTATAGGCTTGGGCTTGATATTGCGAATAAAGACGCATTCCATTTTAAGAACTGGTCGTATGTTTTTATGAAAGAGTTCGAGGAGGGCAACTACGATAAGCTTTATGTAACAGTACAGCCGGGAGCAATGACCATCTACTCAAATATCATAGGGTTTAAGTCTTTGTATTTTGCAAAAGATAAACTTCATTTAATTGAATCGCAAGAGAAAAAATTTGAGCTATTACTACACACTTACCAAAAGATTCCGAAGGCCGTTTTACTATCAGGTTTAGCTTTTGGTATTTTTATTATTCTAAATGCTCTTTACGGAACAAGATTTGCAGTAATATTTATAACTTTATTTTCCCTAGAACCATTTTTGCTTGGGCAAAGTAGAGTCATTCAGACCGATGCATTACCAACCTATGCAGTCTTTTTATGTGTGATGGCATTAATTCTTGCTGTTAAAAAACAAAAGTATATTTTACACACAGTGCTATTTACTTCGTTCTTGTTAGGAATTTCGATTATTGAAAAATCAAGCACATTGATATTAATACTTCCGTTTACAGTATATATTTTCTTAGTATCCCCAAGAAAAGATAGTCTAAAACACGTTATTTATTTTCTACTCACCCTCTTTATAACAATGGTAGTGTTATTCCCGGCATTCTGGGGAAATTTTGCATTTACTTTATACAGAATAACTATTGGTTCTTACTTACATGGAGCTATAGGTGTTGATGCTGAAACTTTTAGCTTGGCACCAACACATCATATTCAAAGTCTTTTTTATTACCTAAGGTTTTTATACAACAAACTAAGTGAATTAAGCATAATCGGCATCGCATTATTGGCTGTAGCTGTAGTAAGTAGGTTTGTGGCTACCAAAGCCGGTAGACTAAAGATATTAATTGATTATAAAACACTGTTAACTTACGGGCTGGCATTCGTTGTACCTATTGTTTGGTTTATTATTCACGAGCTGTCTGTTAAAAAGATTGATAGATATATGCTTATGGTATTTCCGTTCTTGATTTTATTAAGTACGTTAGGTTATACCCTAGTTCTTCAAAAGGTCAGGTTTAAGCATTTTTACCTTGTACTAATAGGTATGATTTCACTTAGATTATTCCAATTCACCACTTTATTTCCGGATCTACTACTTTATAAGAATCCATTAAGCCTAGATGTAAACTACAAGGCTAGTGAAACAGCGTGGGGCTCGGGTAGGTATAAACTTGGGAAATATCTATCAAAGAATTACGGTACAGATAGATCAGTATATATAAGTGATCCAGATACTCTGTATCTATATTATCCTGGTACTGTGTTAAATATAGACGACTTCTCATGTGAGAAAGTAGTCGACCTTTACATTACAGGTAGTATTAATAAAGAGTGTTTAAAATCAAGACTCAGGCTTGATTCTGTTCTTACAATTCCTGGTGATATCACCTACTTTGTTTATACGACTAAGTAGAATAGTTTTTCTTAGGTATACAGTTTAGTGTTACCAACGTGTACTTAAATTACTGTAGAATGCATGTATGCTAAGAGATCCTGAAAAGCTAAAGGGTGTTAATCTTGGTGGGTGGCTTGTCCTTGAGAAGTGGATTACACCTGACTTGTTTAGTGGAACAACTGCAGTAGATGAATTCAACCTGCACTCCAAGTTTAAGAACGAGAAAGAAGATGAGGTTAAGAATCACTATAAAACATTCATTACAGAAAATGATTTCAAATACTTAAGTAGTATTGGAATTAATGCGGTAAGGATACCTGCTGGTCATTATATCTTTGGTGATGTTTCACCTTTTCCAAAAAGTATTGAGTACCTTGATTTAGCATTTGACCTTGCAGCAAAATATAATATTTGGGTACTACTTGACCTACATACAGCACCAGGAAGTCAAAATGGTTGGGATCATAGTGGGGTTGCCGGGAGTATTAATTGGCATAAGAAAAAAGAAAATATCACCCAAACACTAGCTGTGTTAAGTAGATTATCAAACAGATACCACACCAAAGAGAATTTATTTGGTATTGAGCTTCTAAATGAGCCACATGACAGTATTAGATTACCTATAATAAAAGACTTTTATACAAAAGGTTATGCTGCTGTTCGTGAATATTGTAAACCTAATGTTGCCGTTGTAATTAGCGATTCATTTAGACCTTTGAAATGGAACAATTTCATGGTGAGTAAAGAGTTTGAGAATGTGCTTTTAGACCTTCATCTCTATCAATGTTTCTCAAAAGAAGATAAAGCTTTGACCATGCCTGAACATGTAGATAAAACGCAAACAGAATGGGGCAGGCTTGTTAAAAGGGTACAACAAAAAAGACAAGCAATATGTGGGGAATGGAGTCTTGGTATAGATCCAATGTCTCTACGAGGCCTTACTAAAATTGAGTCTCAAAAAGCTATACAAGCTTATGGTAAGTCTCAGATGGAGGTATTTAGTGATCTAACGGGTTGGTTTTTTTGGAATTATAAAACTAAAGATCTTGGCGGTTGGAACTTTAAGCACAGCCTAGAGCAGGGTATCCTTGAGATTCTTTAGTTGCGATTGATGCTATTCGTAGTAAACTTTATATATGACAAATAAACAAACAATTCCCATGATAGTAGTTGCAGTTTTAGTTTTATTTCTATTAGGTTTTGTTGCTGTAAAAGCACTTAACAGCGGCGGTTCAAGCGAAATGAAGAACCAAGAGACTAAAGAGGAAGCTCCCGTTGCTCCAAAGAATGAATCAGACGCGGAGGATGGTAAGTCTAAGATGACAGGTAGCTTTCTTGATGTGTTAAACAAAGGAAGCAATGTTAGGTGTACTTTTAGTAGTGATGTCGAAGGCTCCAAAACCAGTGGAGAGATCTTCGTTTCAGGCAAAAAGATGAAAGGGGATTTTGAGATAACAACAGGTGAAGACCAAACGATTAAAAGTCATATGCTTTCCGATGGTGAGTGGTTTTATACTTGGTCGGATATGTTACCGCAAGGCTTTAAAATGAATGTTTCAGAGCTTGAATCAGATGCTGCCGTCTCAAATGATAAGCTAAAAGATTTTAATAAAGCTTATGACTACGAATGCTCGCGCTGGTCAGTTGATAGCTCATATTTTGAGATGCCAAAAGGTATTGAATTTACAGATTTCACAACAATGCTTGAGAGTGTAACAAAGCCGACAGATGGCGAGGGATTTGATATGTGTGGAACATGTGGCATGATGCCCGATGCCGAGAGTAAACAAGCTTGCTTAACACAGTTTAAATGTAATTAGTCAGATTATATCCTTAAAGTTAAAAATATTACGCTTTAGATGTCTTATTACTATATGGTAACTTTTCATATACAAATACCCAGCCATAATTTAGTTGATCAAACCTGTTTTCAAGGTCTGCGCGCTCCGCAAGTCCTGTTTTTGATAACTGTTCTTGCCACCAAATACGTGTACCAAAAGTAATATGTGTAGTGTCTAGAAGTACTTGATTAAAAACCTCTTTATTATCTTGAGCTCTGCCATCGAGTGTTGGTATTATGAGGTACACAATAGCACCATCTCGCATGACTCGCCTAATTTCGTTAAGTGATTCAGTTAATAGATCTTTATCTATGTGTTCCAGTACATGAAAACACGTCAGAGCAGACATAGAGCCGTCTTTATACGGGAGGCTATGTAAATGACCTTTTTCCATATTAATGCCTGAGGAACGAATCTCTTCATTAACTGGTATTTCTGTAGGGTCGATTGAATGCAAGTACTTGGCAATCTCACCTCTAGAAATAAGACCTGTGCCTACCGCCGTGACTGCAATGCCGTATGTAAAATATCCTAAACCACCACCTAAATCACTGTACCCGTAACGCAGGTCCATATCTCGTAATACATTCTCAATCGCCTGCTTATATTTTTTTACTCGAGTTTCTATAGTATAACCATCTTTGTATGCGCCGTGAGAAGCTGAGAAATAATTCACATCATGATACACATCCTGCATACTGTAGTAGTTTACTGGTAGCTGTATAGCTATTGAACCTGCTGTAGGTCCATAGGTAACAAAGTCTAAAAAGAAACCAGGTACTTTTAAGTCAGTTCCCTTAATAGTTTCTACAGGAACAACATCTTGTTTATGAAATAAACTTTTTCTTAATTTCATACTTAGTAAAATCATATCACGAGCTTATACAGGAGCGTATGGATTAATACTTAGTTTGTTTGTTACAATACTAAGAATGACAACAAGTATATTGAAATGCAAAGTAGTTAATCTTTTGATCACAAGGCCTTTTGGTGAGGAACCTGTAAAAGTTGAGAAGCTTGAAGTTTTTATTGAAGGTATTAAGCACGACAGGCATTTTGGCATAAAAAAACTTTCTGGAGTACGCGAGGCTAAGATTGCATCTAGGGGTACTGAGATTATTAATCTAAGAACAATAACACTTGTCTCTGTTGAGGAGCTAAGTAAAATTGCAACTAAGCTTGAAGTTGATAGTGTAACCGGTGAGGATCTTGAAGCGAACATTACGCTTGAAGGTTATGAGAACTTAACCTCTCTTCCTATCGGTACTATACTCAAGTTTCCAAAGGGATGCATTTTATATGCAACGGATGAGAATTTTCCTTGTGTTGTAGCTGGAGGACGAGTTGCAAAAAGACTTGGTGACAAAGATCTCACCTGGAAATTTCCAAAACAAGCCATGAGCATAAGAGGTATAACAGCGATGGTTTATGCTGCAGGGTTTATAAAAATCGGCGATGAAGTGGAGATTATATTTCCTGGGAACTTTGAGGCATAGCAGGACTCTTTTGGACTTTTGGTTTTGGGTAAAACAGCTGTTTTTTAAAAATTCTACCAACTAAAAGTCCCACATTCATGATCAGCGAGAGTGCGTAAATTGCTATCATCCAAGGCTCTTTACTATCTGTTCCTGTAATGTAGCCATGAATCAAGAAAAGTATGTAGCCTGCAAAACTGATGTAATGTATTATTCTCCAGAGTTTTATTGAGACAATTTTGTTTCGAAACTCAGAAGACACTACTAAGACTAAAATTAAATACATAGCAACTATCCCTAGCGCTAAACCAAGCGTTAGGTTGTACCCTCCGGCACTTAAAAACTCGCGCTTTAAGACAAAAGGTATAAGTGCTTCACTAACCTTTAGTTTTATATAATCATCAAGAATAAGTGAAACAATATGAAGTAAAAGCATAAACAGCCCACTCCAAGCAATTGTCCTATGAACCTCCATTGCAGTATTTGGGTTCATAAATCGAAACTTTAATAGCGATTTTGAGCTTTGAATGAGTCCAAACGTAATTACAAATGAAAAGAGTATAAACGCAGTAATACCTGACATCCTTGCTACATACCACATAACAGGATCTCTTCGGTCAATTAACTTAACTTCTTTGTTTTTGATGTTTAAAACAGGGTTGTTTGTTGCATTTATCGGATCTGATTTATTTAGTACTTCAACAAGATCAGAGAAGCCGTCTTTATCTGTATCTGTTGAGTTTGGGTTTGTTTTGTATTTCGAGACCTCTGCTTCATCCGCAATCCCGTCCATGTCGGTGTCTCGGATAGTTGTTGCTTGAACGTGTGTGCTAAAGAGTATTACGAAGCTAGCTACGCCACATATAAGAAGCCATTTGGTGATTGGAAATCGTAGACCCGTCATATCTAGTTATTAGTGTAGCAACATTTTTCTTCTTAGTGAAATCAAGCCCTGCTACTTCTCCTAGAATTAAAACAGCTTTGGCATGCACATCAGCTTTCACGATGTCACCATCAATTATTGTTACTGAGGAAATGCCTGTATCTGAAGACTGACCTGTTCTTGGATCTATAAGATGATTTTTAATACGGTCATTCTTAGGCCAATTTCTTTTAAGTATACTTGAGGTTGCAATCCCACAGTTTGATAGCTTTGTGATAATGCCACTATCTTCAATTTCAATTGGCCAAAATGTATTATTATTCAATTTATCTTCACCTTTACAATAGATATCACCTCCAATATCAATTAGAAAGTCTTTATACGGTGACAAAAACTTTACAGCTTCATTAATAATAAAGCTTTTCCCAATACCGCCAAATTCAACAATAAGCTCTGTTGGTTTTGTTACCAATGTTCCTTCAATGCTCAGTTCTGAAAGTAAGGCATGTCTTTTAAAAACCTCTTGATCATCAAACTTATCTTGTTGAAAACTTTTAATATAGCCCTCACTAAGAAGCGAGGTGTATGAGGAGATATCAAAAATCCCACCAGTATCAATGTAATA
>CAZILK010000011.1:10791-29651 GCA_964540135.1 uncultured Candidatus Saccharibacteria bacterium
TTTTTCATGATGCTTTTGTCTTTCTCACAGCTTTTGGTTTACTTACTGTGGTAGTACTTGAAGAGTTATTTGACGAACCGCCTGAAGATATCGTTGTTGATGTTTTTTGTTGTGGTGCCGACGCCAGGACAAGGCGCTTATGACTTGCTACTAGTGACTCCTGCCTGTTAAGCAAGTCTTCGTAAACTTGCTTGTCACTTGCCATCTTAGCTTTGTTGTTTAGCCGTCTTGTTTTAATGTCTTTGGCTTGTTCTTGTCTGTATTTTTCAAATTCTTTCTCAACATCCCTTAGGTATTTCATCTCTTCTTCAGCATCAGCAAGCTTCTTGTTCTTTTGTACAGCAAGGACAGTATAACCACTGAACATCAAGGTGACTATTGTGATGATTGTAATTACAAAACGTATTTTAAGTAATTTCTTGGTTTTTTCTGAGAAAGTGAAGGTCATGTTGTCCTTAGTGTATTATAAGTCATTTTTTCGCTTGTCGCCAACTCGATGTTGCTACTATTTTTAGTTTTTCATCTAAGGTATTACTATTAAATAGATGTATTTTGTCTATTTACTTAGATGTTCCGATAAGTCTTTATATTGTGGCTTTACAAGTGATACCTCAAAAA
Source organism: uncultured Candidatus Saccharibacteria bacterium (assembly GCA_964540135.1). GTDB lineage: Bacteria > Patescibacteriota > WWE3 > UBA101185 > UBA10185 > CAZCAQ01. The sequence continues at coordinate 11,410 of CAZILK010000011.1, forward strand.
GACTAGTTGAACATAATTATTCAAAAAAAGGAGCTGTATATACAAAAAGCAGAAGACCTGTGACTCTTGTTTACAAAGAAGAAATGCCTGACTTATCAAGTGCTTTGAAAAGAGAACACGCTATAAAAAAACTCTCAAAAAGAGAAAAAGAACAGCTAATTCTAAACTCCAAAGATTTTGTTTAAGATCACGTAGATACTAAACCCACCATAAAAGAAGAATGCACAAAGCATAATAATAATTCTATTAAGACCAGGTCTTATCGCTTTTGAAAAAGAAGTAACGTTTAACCATAAGGTCAGTCCACTATGAACAAACATAGCAAAGGCATTCATAATTGCGGAAACAATAACTAGTTGAAGAGGTTCGGTAAACCCAAGCGCAAATATTCCTATACCTGATAATATCTGCAGCCACAATACAACATAGTAAGTAAGCGAGATATGATTTCCACCAAGTCTGCCTTTTGAAGCAAGAACGGTATTTTCAGAAATAATTCTGCTTGTTGCATCAAGTACTGTAAGCTGCGTTGCAAAAAGCATGATACCTGCAACAAGCAAAAATAAAACTGCTGCAAGCGGCAATAGTATATTACCAATAACCGCAGATTGTGCGATTAGAAAAGTTATATTGCTTTGTGTATCTACTCGTCCGTGGATTGTTGCGTACGAAAGGAGTGCAAGAACCACAATTGTCATAAGCCCTGTAAGCCAGAAGACAAAGAAATGCTCAAGATTAACATTCCTCCACCACACTTTAAACCGGGAAATATTCTCAGGAGTTATTTCAAAATCCGCTCCTTCAAGAGTTACATCCTCATGCTTCCCTGTTAGGAAGCTTGTAATTCTTCCTGCATGCTCTGCCATACCATAACCTTTTTCTTTAACGTAGTTAGATTGTGCGAGGTTTAAATTTCCACCAGCCCCAGCATAAGCGAGTGCTGCTAAAAATGTAGCAATCGGAAGTCCATCTGGGAATAAAAAATAACCTTTGCCGATACCAAAGATTCCACTTGTTGCGTCTATAAAAAATGTTCCTTCAGAGTTGATTACAACCAGGATTGTAATTAAAAAGAGTATTGGTATCCCAATAAATATTAAATATTTCTGAAGATTTTCAACTGTTTTATATAAGACAGGGCCAAGTGAAAGAGTAAGCCCAATTATAACTAAAAGTACTATTGCTAAATAATGCGTATCTTCCATCCCAAAGACATGCCCTATTAACTTAGCTGACGCTGCAACAATACCTGGCCAAACCCATGGTATAAATGTTGAAACGATAAACCAAAAGGGAAGTATTCTGAGCTTTCTTGCAAAGCCAACGAACACGCTTTCGCCCCTTGCTAGAGCGTACCTTTCTATCTCCATATTCATAAAAAATTGAAATGTGATACCAATTACTGATCCCCAGATAATTCCCATACCAAAGCGTGATGCAAGATAAGGCCATAGAATAAGCTCGCCGCTACCAAGCCCAAGACCAAGAAGTATAAAACTAGGACCAAGTAACTTACGAAGTGGTAGTGGTTCTGGGAGCGTCTTTATAGGCAAGTTACCAAGATTCATGACTAAATAGTACTATACAATTACCTCTTTTCCTATTGACTATTTAGCCATATTAGCTAATATGGCTTTATGAATAAGAAAATTTCTGCAACAAGTGCAAAAAATAATTTTGGAAGTGTTTTAGAGGATGTTTATGTAAGAGGTGATACTGTTGTTATTTACAAGAATAAAAAACCTGTAGCTAAGTTATCTCCTCTTTACACTTATAGCGATAGGCAACCATCTAAAACCCTTGCTTTAAGTGATAGTGATTACGATAAAATTAAAGAGGGTATGCAAGAATTTAGAAAGACTTTTAAGTTTGATTTTTAAGACATGCAGTACCTTATTGACTCAAGTGTTTTGATAGAAATTATTCGCGGCAATACACAACTTGACGATGCATCTACGTATTTCATTAATTCTGTAGTCTATGCAGAAGTCCTGTATGGATACTTATATACCGGCCATACCGAAAGACAATTTACTGAACAACTTAGCAAGTTAAATATAATTACGCTGCAGGTAACAGCAGAAACTGCAAGTATTTATACGAGAAAAAAGTTATATTTGAATAAGCAAGGTATGCCAATCCCAGATAACGATATGTTTATAGCAGCAACTTGTATAGAATATAAACTAAGACTACTTACTCTAGATTTTAAGCACTTTAAAAGAGTTCCAGATCTGAAGATTCAAGCCTCGATTTCTTAAATTAGTGGGGTATACTTCCCTTGTGTTTACACTAAATAATTACTCTTTATTCTTGGATTCTGTTTTTGAAGAATTAGCAAAGATCGAAGTTGATGTCAGCAGCTATCAACTAGATCACATTTCATACAGAACAAATAGCACAAAGGAGTACGAAGAGGTGCAAACAAGCTTTTTAGCTGCTGGTACTCAAGTAGTTGAGAAAATAATCAGAGATCGAAGAATTTCAATCTATAAGCTAGTAAGCCCACTAGTTTATAAAGAACTAACTATTGAGGCCCTTGAACTTATGGAAAAGGCACCTCAAGATACACATATTTTTCCATCAGGCTTTGAGCATGCTGAGTTTGTTATTGATTGCAGTCTTAATGATTTACTTCTAAAGTACCCAAAGCTTGATTGGAATAAAATCGCTATGTACAAAGAAATAAATCCGGATTTAATCCTAACTTTTGATAATGGGATCAGTGTTAAATTCCATACACATTCAATTCTTGAGGTTGCTTTACTCTAGAAAGCTGCACGCATCCTTCATTTTTAAACCATCTTTGTATATTGAATACTAACTTTTAAAAAAGTGATAAAATCCAAATATGCAAATTATTGATTCTTATGATGAAATCTTTTCAACTAAATCGCGCATTTTAATTGTCTTTTCTCACCCTGATGATGCCGAAATCTATTCTGGCGGAACGATCGCAAGACTTATAAAGGATGGGAAGAAAGTACGTGTTATTAAGATGAGTCTTGGGAATAAAGGTTCAAGAGGAGAGAAAATAACCGAACAAGAGCTAATAGATCAAAGGAAAAAAGAAGACGCTTTAGGAATGGCACTACTTGGGATCGCAGATGAGGATAATGTTTACCTTGGGTTAGGTGACGGTGAGCTTGAAAGTGACTTAAAAACAATCGAACTACTTGCCAGGCAAATAAGAGCTTTTAAACCAGATTTAGTAATGACGCATAATGCTGAGGATGCCATCATACACTTTGCAAAAGGAGAAAATTGGATTAACCATCGTGATCATATGAATACTGGTAAAGCAGTACTGTATGCAGCGTATCCATACAGTCGTGATACCCTTTTTTTCCCAGAACATTTCAAAGATAAAAATCTCTCGCCACACACAGTGAATGAATTCTTAATAGTAGATTCTTACAATCATATGGATGAGGTATTGATCGATGTTACAGACTATTGTGAGATCAAAAACAAAGCAATCGCATGTCACAGTTCGCAATACAGTTTGGACAAAGCTCAAGAAACAACTGATTATCTCACAACGATACCTGGGACTAAAAGACGTTTTGAGAGATTTAGATATGTTGTTGCAGATTAATGCACTATACTCTAAAACGTTCCCCAAAAAGGAAAAGCATTACAATTGTAGTTTCACCAAAAAATGGAGTTGTGGTTAATGCTCCCCAAAAAACATCTGAAAAATATATTAATGAGCTTGTTTTACAAAAAGAACCATGGATTTTAAAAAAACTTTCTTTTTTCAAATCTCTTGAGTCAGAAATGCCTTCAAAGGACTATAAAAATGGTGATACGGTTCTTTTTTTAGGCGAGAGGTTAGTTCTATCTATATCTGTCTCCGCTAAAAAAGGGATTTATAAACAAGACAACAAACTGTTCATTGAATCGCAACTTCCTAACGACCGAATAACAATCAAACATATTATTGATGATTGGTATTTAGAGAATGCTTTAAGTATCATTCACACAAGAGCTGTCGAAGTCTTTAAGGCATTTAACATATACAGCTTACCTACACCCAAAATTGTTGTAACCAGAATGCGAGGTAAATGGGGGCAATGCAGTGCGCAGTCCGACATCAAATTAAACAGAGAGTTAATAAAGACACCAATTCACTGTATTGATTACGTTATTTATCATGAATTTTGCCATTTACTTGAGCATAATCACGGACCGAAATTTTATAGACTTCTTCAAAAGCATGTACCTAATTGGAAGATAGTAAAAAAAGAACTTGCAGTCTATAGTGTTATATCAATTGATTAAACTTCCAAATGCTTAGTACTATCCAGTATAACTGGAGTTACATCAGTACCCTTTGCATCTAGTATAAAAAGACAAGTATTATTCATCTGAAAGGTTTCAAGTATTTCGTGATAAGTTCTTCTAAGAAGAATTGAGAGGAGTACTCGTAAAATTTGACCATGTGATACAACAAGTACTGTATCCTTTGTTCTAGCATCTATATTTAACGAGTTTAAAAATTCACTTGCTCTTATTTCCATTTCTGCTATTGTTTCAACACCCATATTATGATTTATGATAGTGTCATCATCTAAACTTTTTAGATCAACAACACTTCTTGATACACCTTCAAAATCGCCGTAAGCTCTTTCTTTTATCCTATTATCCACAGTAATATGTGGTGTAGCTATTAACTTTGAGATCTCATTTAGCGTTTGAATACATCTATTTTGTGGTGATACATAAACGTGTGAAATATTTTCGCTCGTGAGTCTTTTTGCAAGAAGCGAAGCTTGTTTAAAGCCACGTTCTGTTAGCTCCCCTGGAGTTCTCCCTTGAATTAATCTTTGTGAGTTGCCGACTGATTCGCCGTGTCTCACAAGAATAAGTCGCATGTCTTATACTAACGGTCTAATTAGTGCCTGGCAACAAGCAGAAATGTGGTTCTGTTATCATCGTGATCCTGCAAATTTGAATCTACAACATCAAAGCCATATAGAGTACCAAGACCTGCTGGCCCAAGGATATAAACGAACTTATCAAGCTTGCCTGTCGCAACTCCCTCAGCTGCTTTGGCAGTATCAATATAGGCACCTGTACCGCTTAGCTTTTGAAGCTTTGGATATTTTAAAGCTAGTGTCTTCTCGCACTGCTTTAATACTTGTGGGTGAGCAATAATGTGATTAATTAGGTCTTGTTCTGTATCTTTTCTTTTCATTAGAAAATGCCTGATATTAATTGTAATTTGATCGACGATCCTGAATTTATAATTTCCAAGAACATTAATGGTTTCATCCACAATCCCTCCAAGAGTATTGCTGACTGCAAATAACCCAAAATCAATCGTGCCTTGAGTTAAACTTTCCAGTACATTTTGAGTCGTGTACAAATACTTAATTTTGTACTTAGCATGGCGCTCACCTCCATTTATATATGTATTTAGAGCTTCTTCGTTAAAGCTACCCCTTCCGCCTTGAATACCGTAAGTTACATATTTATCTGATACGGCATTTGGTAGTAACTTGTTGTAGACAAGCTCAAGAGCCTTTCCTAGTTTTATTCTCATCTGCTTTGTATACGGATTGTAGGTTTGAAGATCCGAGAACAGCTCATATGTGTCATTGCAAGTTTGCTCCATAATATCTTGTAATTTTTTAGCTCCAAAAGTATCAATTGGAGTCGCTTTAAAGTTAAATTCCTCAAGAACTCGGCCAATAAAGTGTGCTAATCCTTGGCTGTTTGCAGCAAGTCGGTCGTGCTGACTTGGGCTTAACTCTACAATCTTTAATTCTTTGGCTTGAAAGTAACTTTTCCAGAACTCGTAATCTTTATTCTCTGCAGTAAGATTTGACAGTACAATAGGTAGCCCCTGAAAACCATTTTTTGAACTATCAGGGCCAAACATAGGATGAGTTAGCATCGCCTTAAAGCTATATTTAGTTGAGTATTTTTTAAAGACATTTGCTGGGTATGTTTTAACTGATAAAACATCTACTAATAGCTGTCCATCTAAATGCTTTGCCAGTTTACTCACGACATCCTCAAAGGTATTAATTGGAGTACAGATAAATATTACAGATGCTATTTTCAAATCGTGTAAATTAGAAACAACCATCGTTGTTTTACTAAGGCTCTTGTTTTCAAATACTTTTTTCTTTGAGTCATAAAGTACAAGCTCAAAGTCATCTTTCAAAAGGTTATATAAAACATTACCAAATCTTCCAAATCCCAGTATTCCTATTTTTGTTAAAGCTTTTGCTTTCATGAAAACTCCTTTGAACTGCCAAAAGTTCTGAATTTTGCTAATTCATATATCATATCTTTTAATTCAGGAATTGTGATGTGTTGATTTGTATCTGTTTTTGAAGTTCCTACTTCAATTAAGATACCATCGTATAGGTAATCTATGCCATCTCGCATTCTCATAGCCTCAAGGGTTAGTTCAACTATTTTATTTCTTAGCTTTGGTCCAAAGCTGTGACTTGGATCAAAGTATAGCTTTGCGTTAGCTTTCTTTTTAACTCTAGTTGCAATATGGTGGAGAGGTGGGTTTCTAAACTCTTGTTTAAGAGGTATATCAAAGCCTCGGTGGATAAGTATCACATCACTACGGGTTCCCAAAGCGTAGTCTGCAAGTCCTATCCAGGACTTTTCTACAGACGTTTCTTTAGTCAGGTTGTCACTTTCTTCACCAACCCATTTACCGTTTTTTATCCCGATTTTCCAGTTATGGGCGTGAGCATACTGACCCATCTCAAATAGTTGCCAACCAAGCTGGTTAACGGAAGGATTCCAAATAAGCATCTTGCCTTTCAAAGTTTCAAAAGAGGGAAGTTGGAGCAGTGGATTCATGATCTCCGAAGCTATAACAAGCCCTGTTTTTTGAATTAATTCTGCCATCAACTTAACGCTTGGTGGTGTCATGTATTCTTCTTTGCTTTTACCATTTAAATATAAAGAAAGGTTGTAGTTATAAGCTTCATAATCTATGCCCATGTCTTTACCGCTTAGATTTAACGAAGAGCGCGACTTTAACCCAACAACTCTTGTCCCAGTAACAGCATTCTTACCGTTTACTTTTAGCTTTGCGATGTCTTCAATTTCATGCACGTTTGCTTCGTCAACAGAACAAGGACCCGCGAATATATCTAGTTTAGTCATACAAACGACTCCTTTACTACTTTTAAACTTGGGAGTGTTGCCGTTTCTGTATTTTGACTGGCAATCTTTTTAAATTCTAAAATCTCTTTTTTTGTAGGGATAGCCGTCCCGTTTCCAGTCTTAGTGCAGTGTAGTGCTGATACAAGATTTGCAAATTTCACACAGCGCAAAACACCCCACTTTTTTAACACACCAAATGCAAATGCCCCCCGGTAAATATCACCGGCTCCAAGCGTGTCGGCAACTTTAACTTTATAAGATGGAACGTGTTTAAACTCCTTTTTATCTAAAAGGTATGAACCTGCCCCACCTGCTGTTATAACAAGCTTAGAGGGACCGAGCTTAGTTAGTATCTCTTCATATATTTCAATTGGAATAATTGGCATGCTTGAGTGTTCAAGCATCTTAATAGTGTTTGATGATACTTCGGTTGATGGATCAACAATTATTTTTGTCTCAGGTCTTTTGTGTTTTAATACCAGATCGAATGCTTTTGGCTCATGCCTATCAAACAGTATTAAATCCGCTTCTCTGATAAGCTGTGGAGCTATATTAGTTATTTTATTATGAATAGCTGTACTCTTGATTATCGTTCTTGAGCCGTTTTCGCTATTTGTTAAAACAAGGTTTACCTTTGAGGTTGGCGTTGGTGTTGTGATTAACTTAACTTGTTCAGACTTAAGTATAGCTTTAATTACCTCACCCTCACTATCTTTACCAACAGTTGAAACAAGACAACACGAAGCTCCAAGGCGCGCAAGGAGAATTAATGCTGTAGGAACAGGTCCGCCAAGAGAAATCAGCTCACAGCTAGCGTTCGTCTTAGAACCCTCTTTAGCGTAACCTTTGATCAGCATTGATTTATCAAGTACTGTTTCTCCAATTCCAAGTATTTTCATAAATTTAAGCATTAAAAAAACCGCCCTTTGGCGGTTTGTTAACCTGAACTCCCTTTTTACAACAGGCTAACTAGCCGCTTAGTGCGGATCCAAAAAACCAAAAATAAAAGCTTTTGGATATAGTCTGTTGCATTAATTTTAGTTTACAGGAATATGATTTTGTGTCAATTCTTTCCATTTGGTAGTTAGAAATGCCTTGTGGAAGTCAATTGTGCCTTCCGGAGTATCCTCAAAAAACGTGCCGTCTGTTAACTTTTCCTGACCTGTGATTTTACATACACAGAATATAGAAATCGGTGCACCATAAGGATGTGTGTTTTCCCATGCCTTCGCATACACCACCTTTATAAGCTTGCAGGTTACCCCTACTTCTTTTAGTGATACTCTAGAACAAGCAGCGTCTAGGCTTTCGCCGTATCCGATAAAACCACCCGGTATATGCCAACCATTCCAGTAGTTATCGTGTCTATCTGTTAAAAGAAAATCTTTACCTGTTGTTGTAAGTATAACTTCAACTGCTGGAATAGAGACAAAATGCATCGTACTTACAAATAAATTATAAGGAAGATTTGGAAGCTTTATATTTTCGCTAACCGCTTTATTTAATAGTTCAGTTAGTCGGTTAAGCTCGTCTTCAGTCATTCTAGTATTATACCCTGAGTGCACTTTCTGAATACTGTTTAAAATTAACCAAAGGGGGTAATATAGCTGTGTGAATCACGCAAAGCATTTAATTGTATGTTGTCTACTATTTCTCTTAAGCTTGTGTTTGAATATTTGGAAACTGAACTACGGTCTTCCGTTCAGCTTTTTTGCAAATGAGCTTTTTTTAGCAGAACCAGTATTTACATTCTCATCTCATTTTTTTGAGTATATCAGATCAGGCAATCTAGTTGCATTTAATACAAATAATTTTGTATATGGTACCTTTCCAATTTACTTACTAACCCTCTTTAAAGTATCAGGCGACATGTTCATCCATGTTACAAAGCTAGGTGACTCAATGTCTCAGCACCTAGTACTTCGGCTTTTCACTGCATTTATATCGTCATTTATCCCTGTGATCACGTTCATCCTTTCTTTCAAGTTATTTAAAAACTTTAAAGCAGCAGCATTTGCTGGGGTTTTAGCTTCTCTCAACTGGAGTCTTATCTATTACGCTCACTTTTTAAATCAAGACATATTTGTTACCTTAACCTTTTTATTATGTATTCTATTTTTAACGATGAGTCTTGAATCTACTAAGAAACTATCTTTGCTTATACTATCAGGTATCTTTTTTGGGTTTGCAGTTGGAACAAAGATTACAGTTGTTTCTTTAGTACCGTTGTTTTTGATTTACTTTTTTAAGCAAAAACAGTGGAGATTTGGAGTGATATTTGTCGGTGCTGCATTATTTGCGTTTTGTTTATCAAACCCTTTCTCAATCATTAGTCTTCAGGACTTTATAAACAGACTACTTATTATGAGAGAGCGTGAGGCAGGCATTGTATTTACATCAGTTGACTTTGGTTTGTTTAAGTATCTACATGCTCTATCCTATTTACTGACTCCTGAGATCTTTATCCTTGGATTGCTTGGTTTTTACCGTATCTTTAAAACTCCTAGTGATAAGAGAATGCATTTCCTCATTCTAAGTAGCATCTGTTTTACCGTACTATTTTTTACCAGTACTCCCAGACGTGTAGATCGTTGGGTTGTCTTTTTAATTCCATACTTCATTATTTATTCCTCATATTTCGTTTTTAGTTTAAAGAGGCCTTGGGTTAACTTCGTAATTTTAGTTACACTACTTGCTAGTGTCACCTACTCGGGTTCTTTAGTCCGGCAGTTATCGCTCGATAAGCCACGTGCTAAAGCCTTTAAAGAGATGAAAGAGATAACGGCTACTCGGGATGTAAATACCTTAGTTTATACCGAAGAGGGATCAGATCTATTTATGCAGCTTGACGGTACTCGTGTTATTTTATTTGAAGTTTATGCTTCACAACATGCTCAAAGAAGCTTACCTGTTAGTCCTAAGGGATACGACTATATAGTGTTATCTTCAAAAGCAATGGCAACTTTCAAAAAACCTTATATTGTTAAACATTATCCCGAGTATGCTAAAAGCTGGTCAAGCTTTGAGAACAGTGTTGCTCATTCGGATCAATTTAAACTTTTCCGGTCCTATAAAACTACTAAGCTAAATTTGCTAAATATCGCAGAGATTAACATTTACAAAAATACAACAAACAGTCAGTGATTCAAAAGATAAAAGTGTTATACTAAAATCGACTTTAATTTATTTATTTTTCACTGCCAAAATTAATGGAAAATTCTAAAGATGTATTGAAGTTGTATAAGTCTGTTGTAAAAGAAAAGAATATTTTAGCTAAAGTTTCAAAATTCAATCCAATTAAACAACCTAAAGGTAACTACCGATCAAACTGCATATCTGTCGAAGATGTATTTTTTGGAGATTCTGGCAAAGGCTCAGTGGTTGCTAAGTTTAACGAGATACTTGGGAGAAAAAATAAAAAGCTTGTCTCACTTAGATACAATGGTGGTGGAAATGCTGGCCATGAGAGTTTAATAAATGGAAAGATGGTTACTACCCACCAACTCCCAATGGGTATTGTAAAAGAAAATTGTACGGCAATCATTAGTAGAGGGATGTTAATACATCCTGAGGATATGTTAACCGAACTTGCTCAGGTCAAGAAAACTTTGGGTGATATCCCCGGCAGCCTAATGATAGATGAGCGTGTGAATTTAGGTCTAGACACTCACCGAGCTCTTGAGACTGCTCTTAACTTTAGAACAACTGGTGGCAGGGGTTCAACAGGTAGAGGAATCGCAACAGGATACGCCGCTCACTATTTGAGGGTACCTGTAACTTTAAAGGATTTACTCTCAGCCAACTGGAAAGATACTTTTAGAGCTCATTACAGGCTGTTTAAAACTCTTGTTGAAGGTTTTGGTTCAGACTTCAATCTAGCCGTTTTAGACGTTGCTTCGTACGGCACTGAGAAGGGTCTTAAGCGTAAAGTAGGTTCAGAAAAAGAATTCTTAGAGAGATTAGAATCAATTAGAACTAAGATGAGAAAATATTCTTCTGACTCTGTTTATTACTATTTAAAAGAAGTTTGGAGTAATGCTTCTATTCCGATAACTATTGAAGGGGCTCAAGGTGCCGGAATAGATCCATACCACGGTGTTTATCCAGATATTACAGCAAGTAGGCCGATGTCCAGAAATATTAACGACGCAACTTATAATGTCATTCTCCCGGAACATGTTCCAGTTCGAGTTGCTGTCATGAAAACTACATACATGTCTAGTGTGGGCAGAAGAAGATTACCAACCGTTAAAGATGAACAAACAGAAAAATGGATTCAAGAAGCCTTTGACGAAAAGGGAAGATCGACCGGGAGATTGAGAGACATCTATCCTATATCAATCCCAATAGCTCATTATCTAAGAATTGCTGCGGGCTATAATTTTGTAGCAGCAACGCATCTTGATGCCTCAAAAGAAGACACACCCGTCAAAGTTGTAACTCATTTCACTGATAAAAAACAGGAGAAATAAAGCCATACCTTCCTTATCAAGATCACCTAGACAGTCTTGATGCTCAAGTTGTTGAATTCCCTGGATGGGATGGTGAAAAAGTGAAATCGATTGATGCTCCAAGCAAATTACCTAGAAACGCAAAGGCTTATCTCTCATTTCTAGGAGAGGCGATTGCCCCACTTGCAATTACTACAACCGGTCCTGGACTTGAGGATTATCTTGACTGGTTTGCTAAAAAATAATGAACGCTGTTTAAGTCATTATTGGTTTTTGGTAACAAGTTTAAAGCTGTAGAAATAATGTCTGGATTAAATAAACCTTTTCACATAGGTGTTTTGATATTGTCAAACTTTTAGCTTTTAGCTATCATCAAAAGACAGTTATGATAGTTGATTCTTACGACAAAGTCTTTAAAGATAAAGCACGAATACTAGTAGTGTTTTCACACCCTGATGACGCAGATTTTTTTGCAAGCGGTACCATTGCTCGTTTGGTTGAGGACCATAAGCTGGTCCGAGTTGTGAAAATGACATCAGGTAATAAGGGCTCAAAGCAAAATGAATATGATGAGAGAGGCCTTGCGCTTGAAAGAGAGAAAGAAGATGCTGTTTCAATGGGTATTCTTGGAATACTTCCTGAAAACAATATTTATTTAAGGTTAGGGGATGGGGAAGTTGAAGCTTCACTCGAGACAATTAGCCTTGTAGTTAATCAGATTAGACTATTTAAACCAGACATTGTAATTACGCATAATCCTGAGGTAGTAGTGGTTGAGTTTGGACATGGTATGAGTCATGTAAATCACAGAGATCATAGAAATACTGGTACTTCGGTAATTGATGCAATCTATCCCTACAGTAGAGACATATTGTTTTTCCCAGAGCAACTTGAGAATCCTGAGGCCGCGTCTCATAAGGTCACTCAGTTTTTATTAACTGATTCATATAATCATCCGCAGGAGATTTTTGTTGATATTACAAATACATATTCAAAGAGGATTGATGCACTCAGATCACATACATCTCAATTTGGTGAGGTAGATATCGAAGCTGTGTCTGATTTTTATACTCATCAAGAAGGAAGCACTCAAAGATGGGAGAGGTTTCGGTTTGTAAGCACAGCTTTTTAAGCTTTTTTCCGGTCAATTTTATCAAGCCCTAATTTCTTAACTCCGACATAAACAACAGCTGCAATAACTGAAAAATCTATTAACACATTAATAAAGTGTCCGTACATTATTTCAGCCCCGCCTATCTTAAGTGTTGCTTTTTCAAATCCTCCGGCAATACCAAGTACAAGCCCGAGAAGTGGGTTTAAAATATCTTGAATAAGTGAGTTAACTACTTTTGAGATTGCACCGCCAAGTAGGAACCCAACAGCAAGCCCGACGACACCTTGCTCACGAACAAAGTTCAGAAAATTTTTCATACTGCCATTTTACTACACGTTAGTGGTCGTAAAAAGACCTAACTCCGTTCATTCAGTTACTATACGTCCTACCTAACAGGTGTTATCACGATATTATCGATATAGGCTCTAGTCCCGTTTGGTACTCTAAAGCCAAAAGTCACTTTAGCGGCTTTAGCTGCGTTGAATGAGCCCGAGGTGACTGTTGCTGTATATTGCCTGTATTCTTGAGACAACACAAAGGTCATTTTTGGCACCAGCCTTGTTTCAATAAGATTCATGTCGCGAATTTCAACAACAGCATTTCCAGGCATAGATGCTTTGGCAACAAATGATATTTTGTATGAAGTGTTAGGGCTTATCATTAAACCTTTTTGATGTATTGCAGGATATGTTCCAAGTGGCGAGCTTGAGACACTTATCATGAATACTTCGCCCTTTGCAATATCTGTTTGTCTTGCTCTTGATATGCTTGCTGCCGCATTTCCAAGTTGGCCTTTTGTAAAAGACCAATTGTTTGCAGTTGTGAATAATCCTAACGGACCTTCTTTAAAATTACCGTTAAGAATCAAATTTGCTTCCGGCTCTGCTTCTTCTAAAGGACAGCCAAGCCTTTCAGCGTCTGGGTTTGTTCCTGCAGGTGTACTTGGACACTCATCGTCTATATCCGCAACACCGTCTCCGTCAGTATCAGCAGGAGGCGTTACTATATCTAGCGGACATCCTGGTCTTGCAGGGTTTGGATTAGCACTAGCTGGTGTCTCAGGGCATTGATCGGTGTTATTCGGTACACCATCTCCGTCAGAATCAATTGGTGTGTTAGGTAATGGACATCCTGGTCTTGCAGGGTCTGGATTAGCTCCTGCTGCTCTATTTGGGCATTGATCTAGGCTGTTTGGTACACCATCTCCGTCAGTATCGGTTGGTGGTGTTACTACATCTAAAGGACATCCTGGTCTTGCAGGGTCTGGGTTTGCACCAGCGTGTGTATTTGGGCACACATCACTACTATTTGGTACGACGTCTCCATCGATATCTACGTCATCGCCACCGCCAGTTGGAGCACCACTCATAATTATTCTGTAAAGATTAGACCAGTTTTTAGGTGCACCGAATTCGTAGGCACCTGCGTCCAGTGCGTTTGCATTTCTGGGATTACCAAAGAAATCTTTATCTATCGTATTTCTTGCATTTGCAACAGCCTGGCCGGCATCTATTGCCGGTGAGCCACTTGCTATTGTGAAGCTTGAAGCATCAATAGTAGCTGGATTTAATACCTCGTTAGCACTAACGCCTCTTTGAATAGCTGGGTTAATAACTCGAACTCCAGGTTTTGATACAGAACCTGCTTTAGATACTATATTATTTGAATAGGTAGCATTATTTGCGGAAGTGCCTGAAATTGACCCTCCTGTAGAATCAGCTAAGAATACATTGTTGGCAACAACTATGTTACTTACCGAGCCTGAGATGCTTAAAGAACCTCCGTTTTTACCTGCGTAGCCGTTACCAGATGGGTAGTTTCTTGGACTTACAACTGTGTTGTTTAAGATTTTAACATCGGTAAGATTGGCTCCTGTTTGAGCAGCAACTATAATACTTTCTGTACAACCAGCGACAATGTTGTTTGAAACAATAGTTCCGTAACCTTCACCGTGCTTAGCTGTAACGCCTTTTTCATTCCTAACGGTTATGGCAGTACCGTAGCCTGTGGTGCTTCCAGGTTTAACCCCGTTTTCAACAAGCCACTTTACTCTATTACCTGTACAAAATAAGAAATTACCGTTTAGAGTTGTGTTAATTGAGCCGTTTGGGTAGAGGAATGCGTGGAAATTGTCCCAAAACATACTCTCAGATACAGTTACATTTGACGAATTCATATGTACATCAAGACCTTCGCCAAAGTTTTGAAATACCAGTGATTTTTTAATCGAACCACCTTTAATCTTATTTACATGGATTGCACCTCCACCAATTTGTCCGTTTTCAGGCATAGCTCTTAAATTGTCATACACTGCTAAAAGTTCTAAGTCGTTTCTGATACCTGTTGTATTAGTATTACTAGCTACTTGAACCCCGGTATCCCAGTTGTGATAGCTTCTTAGCCCTTTAACATACATATAATTTGAGTCACTTAATGCAAAACCTCTTCCGGACGAACCTCTGACATCAATTCCTATGACATGCATGTAGCTCGAGTCTGTTATTGAGAATAGTGTCTGGTTTGAACAAGTATCTCTGGCACATCTTCCGGCGTGTCCTCTCTCGGTATCGCAAATGTCCTTTAATTTACAAGTTGGGTCCGGTAGTTTGTACTCGTCTCCATTGCTATTACCGCCTGAAATAATTGGCAAGCCTCCACCAACGTATCCTCCAACTTTAATAGGAGCTGCACTTGTACCGCGTTTTCCTTTTATTGTAACGACCTGTCTGTATTCTCCGCCTTTTATACAAACTGCTTCTCCTGCTTGGGCTGCATTAACCGCATTTGAGATATCTTGCATTGGTGAGGTTTCAGATCGACCGTTATTTGAATTATTACCGTTTAGCGCAACAAATATGTCGCACTCAGCTTTTGTTATAGCAGCAATTTGCCCGTTTGGTGCCATTGCTCCTGCTACTGAACCTGCGGGTTCTCCAAAAAATGTTAACGATTTAAAACGGGAATTTCCTAAATAGTTTGTTGTTAAAGTTAATGTGAGAACTACAATTGCAACTGTTATACCTGTAAATAGTGCAAGTACATGGGCAAAGCCATTTGAATTAATATTTTTTTTCATTGAGCAGTCCTTCCAATCAAATTAATTATATATTAATTTTGGCTTAAATTTCGCAAGTCGTCAACCTAACTACATGCTTTGTTTGGGGATAGACTTGATTTAGGGTTTTGGGAGATAAAGAAAAGACCTCTTGCGAGGTCTTTTCTGGCACCTTGATGAGATAAATCTCATCAAAGTAAGAGTATTTATACAAAATATATAAGATTCTGTCAACACCTTTTTATTGTTGTAAATCCGAGTCTTTTTTGGTTAACTAATCCTGTGACTTATCATCCAAAAACTTACGAACTATTAAACAAGCTTCTTAGCGCTACAACATGGCTTGAGATATTTACCCATGAGCCAGTTACTACTAGTGTTGAAGCTAGTGAACTAAGACACGGCTACTCAATAACGCAAGGTGCTAAAGCATTAATTCTAAGGACAAATGGTAACTTTTTAATGGTTGTTGTGCCGGGCGATAAAAAGTTTTTAAATAGTAAATTGAAATCGTTACTTCACGTAAAAGAGGTAAGTTTTGCAACTCAAGAAGAGATAGCAGATTTAACAGAGGGTATTCTAATTGGTGGGGTACCGCCCTTTGGTAGTGCCTTTAACTTAAAAACTTATCTGGATAAATCAGTTCTTGAAAACGAGAAGATTATTTTTAACTGTGGAGATAGGCAAGTCTCAGTTGCAATGTATTCACAAGAGTATATCGATTTTGAGCACCCGGAGATTTGCGATCTAACTTGAGCTAATAAAAAGTAACTGTTGTTAAGATGTCTTGAAAGATTGATTCAAATTCTCCTCTAAGTATTTCGGTTTTAGCAAAGAGAAATACTTTCTGGTTTGCTTCCGAATACACAATAACCAGATCTCCCCACCATGCTACATTTTTCAAAACTGTAGCGTCTTGACCTCCAACTTTTATTGACTGCTCGACAACTTCTGGGTTTTTGCCGACAACAATCCTGTATTCCTCTATCAGAGCATTTTTTTGCTTGAGGATGTACTCGCTAAGTTGTTCTTTTGGCATACTGTCAATTTCAAATAACCCAAAACCATTAAACGCTCTACCTTTAGCAGTGTTTTGTCCGGACATACCAAGTACTATAACTTGATCTGTTTCGTAGCCTTCAAGTCTTATCGGCCCACTGATTTCACAGCACTTATCATCCATCTGAGGATGATTAAACATAAGTTTAAGTTTGTCTTTATCGCCAAAAGGTATCCATTGTTCGAATGGTACTGGAGCGATTGTGTTTGTGAGTCTCATATTGTTTAGCATTTTTTCTGTTGTTGCTAGGTATTTCTCGGAATAGCCTAAATTGCCTTGAGCAAACTGGGTTATCTCATACATATTTGTTTTTCTTTTCACAAATGTAATTTTGTATGATCCTCTACAGTTACTTACTCTAAATGAAGCAGACTCAAATCCTGATAAGATACCTCCGGTTGGTTCAGTAATTTGCGCTGTTGCCGGGCAGTTAAGTGTATAAAATTTAAGTTTTTCCTCAGCAGAAGTTATAGCTGTTTTGAGTTCAACATTTTTAATAACAATTGTTCTAAATAAAAACCCTTCTTTTAGATTTGTTTCGTTGACACTATAGATATCAGTGACTTTATCTTTTGTGTAGAATGCCTGAAAGATTGAGGGCTCATCCTCAGAATAATCAGCTTCAGTAAAAACAGCATCACCTGGGTATTTTAAAAAGAACTCATATCTTTTATTGGTGTATTCTTTCCAATTAGCAACTTCATCATCAATTGGATATTTCTTTTCAGCCTTCTCCTCAACTGTAACTGGCTGTTGAGGGGTAAAGGTTATTTCTTTGCTTGATTTTATTGCAAGGCTGAGGCTTAAAGGTACTGCTATTAACAGAATTGCTATTATTAATAGTGTTTTTCTTGTAAATCTGTTTTTGGGGGAGGCTGTTTCCTGAACAGGCGCTCCGGCAGTAGGATTTTGTGAAACTTGTGGGGTAGGATTTTCCATTTACTAATACTATAGCAAATAGAAAGCCTGTTAGTACACCATTGCTTTATAGCGCCACTAAAGGTAATTCCAAGTGCTGTAATTTGACTTTTAACATCCGGTTTGCTATATTGCTTGGGTGCGCAATTACTCAATAATTATTAAGTAAGCACGGTTGCAGCCAAACTCATCAAACTTCCCTAAGGGTACTTTTGTGAGTTAATTTGTTTTGCAGCAGTGTAGGGCACAAAGCTACCTGGTATCCACTTGGTAGTATTTATATATTTAAAAGAAAGAAAGCAAAATGGCAGACAATGTGTATGTAACCCAGCACGGTTTAACAAAACTTAAAGACGAATTACGCGAGCTTATTGAAACTAAGCGCCCTGAGGTTGCCCAAAAGATCAAAACTGCCAGAGAATTCGGCGATATATCTGAAAATGCAGCTTACGATTCTGCAAAACAAGAGCAAGCTTTTGTTGAGGGAAGAATAAACGAACT
>CAZILK010000011.1:29751-37871 GCA_964540135.1 uncultured Candidatus Saccharibacteria bacterium
GACTGGGTAGTTTCATTTAAAGATGTTTTGTGTACAATAACCTTATATGGCAACCCTGAAAGAACTAAGAAATGTACGAATTGAAAAACTAGAAAAACTTCGGGCTAAAGGAATCGATCCTTATCCGGCCGTTACATATAGAGATACAAATTGCGGAGACATTTCTAAAAATTTTGATAAATTAAATGGTAAAGTTGTTGTTGTTTGTGGCAGAATCATGTCTCTTAGAGGTCACGGTAAGCTTTTGTTTGCGGATACTAAAGATGCTTCTGGGAAAGTTCAACTCTATATAAAAGAACAGAATATAGAATCACCAGATTATAAATATAGTGAGCTTGCTTTTGATGACCTCCATTTTTTAGATGTTGGAGATTTTATTGAAGCAAAAGGTACTGTTACAAAAACGCAAAGTGGGGAGCTTTCTATTGAACCCACTAAACTTAGACTGTTAACAAAGTCCCTACGCCCACTTCCTGATAAATGGGATGGGCTTAAAGATAAAGAACAAAGATCAAGACGAAGATATCTTGATACAACAGTTAATGAAGATGTATTTCAAAGATATATAAGGCGTGCAAAGTTTTGGGAAGCACATAGAGAATTTTTTAAAATGCACGGTTTTATAGAAATGAATATCCCAGTTCTTGAACATATTCCTGGGGGTGCTGATGCAAAACCTTTCATAACTCATATGGATGCAATTGATCAAGATTTTTATTTAAGAATTTCTCACGAACTCTATTTAAAAAGATTAATTGGTGGTGGATATGACAAAGTTTATGAGATAGGTCCAAGATTTAGAAACGAAGGAATTTCTGATGAACATTTACCAGAACATATGGCTATGGAGTTTTATTGGGCGTACGCTGATTGGCAAAAAGGAATGCAGTTTATCGAAGACCTTTTCACTTTCGTCATAAAATATGTTTACGGAGATAAAACTATATTTGATATCAGAGGTTTTAAAGTTGATTTTTCAAAAAAATGGGAACGAATTGATTTTGCAACAATTATGCATGAGAAATACGGTCTTGATGTACACAAAACTACAGTTGAAGAAGTAGGAAAGCTTATTAAAAAACACAATATAAAAGGAGATTTTCAAAATAATCTTGAAAGAGGTATTGATAATCTTTGGAAAGGTATTAGAAAAGAACTTGCGGGACCGTTATTTTTAATTAATCATCCAAAATATTTATCTCCATTATCAAAGTCAAAAGTTGATGAACCATTTATTGTTGAAAGATGCCAGCCAATAATTGCAGGCTCTGAGCTTGGTAATGGATGGTCTGAGTTAAACGATCCGCTTGATCAATTTGAGCGATTTAAAAAACAACAAGAGATGCGAGATAAAGGGGATGAAGAAGCGCAGTGGCTTGATATTGATTATGTAGAAATGCTTGAATACGGTATGCCGCCAACCTTTGGCTGGGGTCATGCTGAACGCGTTTTCTGGTTTTTAGAAGATGTTACAGCCAGGGAAGGCGTTCCATTCCCGCAGCTTAAACATGAAGTTGATCCAGTAACAATTGATATATATGGTATTGAAAATATCTATATTACATCCGAACATAAGCAGAAAGAAGCTAAAAGCTCTATCCCTTCAGTTACAAACGGTAAGTTACCAACAAGAGATGAAGCATTAAAATTACTTGAAGAACATGTTAAAGAACCATACCAGATTCTGCACTCAAAAATGGTAGCTCAAGGTCTTGAAGCATATGCTAAGAAATTAAATGAGGATCAAGATCTTTGGTATATAACCGGACTTCTTCATGACGTAGATTATTTTGAATATCCAGTTGAACATCCTCATAAATCACTTGAGTGGTTTAAGGATCTTAATTACCCTCAAGAGTTAATAACAGCAGTAGCTGCACATGCACACGATAGAACAGGTGTTAAGCCTGTCTCTAAGCTTGATGCAGCAATTTGTGCAGTTGATGAGTTGTCAGGGTTTCTCTATGCATACTCTCTTATGAGGCCTGAGGGGTTTAAAGATATGAGTCTGTCTTCTGCTAAAAAGAAATTCAAAGATAAAGCATTCGCTGCAAAAGTTAGCAGAGAAGAAATACTTTATGGTGTTGAAAAGCTAGGGATTGATTTTGACGAGCATCTTCAGTTCTTAATGGATGTATTCTCAAACAACACTAAATAAATCAAGGATCCATTCTCAAATTGTAACCCATAAGCTACATATTAAGATTGACTGATAATACCCATTGTGATATATGGAGTGCAGTTGATATTTAAGAAGGATTTCAAATGATGGTAGAATTTAAGTTTCAAGGTTTACGGACGAACACAGGTGATGAGTATGTTGCTCCAGGCGGTGAAACTACGGAGTGGACTCAATCATCCTCAAATCAACTAAGTAGTCTAGCTCTAGAATTAGCTTTTGCAAGCCATCTTGGAGCTAATTTTAAAATACCAGAGCTTGTAAATTTGTTTGATAAAACAGATACGGTTACCGAAGAAGATCTAGAAACTGTACTTGAAACCTCCGTATTATCTGATAATTTTGGGGCACTAGTACCCCAATTATTAAACAGAGTTACTACAATTAGAAGTTGTATGTATAACGAGGGTATACATGTCTCTGACAAAGATGCTTTTTTAGAATCTCTTAGAAATGCTGTTGACTATGCAAAGAATCTGGATAGAGAAGAATAGAGTAATCTACAAAGCTCACCTAGAAATTAAAATAACCGCTCTTCTACTTGGCAGGATTATGAGATGTGCCATATACGGTCCAGATGATAAAGTTACAGATCCAGCTCGTGCTTTGTATTACCGTCTGATCGAAGATATGATTTATGCAAAAATTCGATTACTTGGTCTTAGCCACTTAAATCAGCACGGTGCCAGGCCGATAAGTATAGGGTATTAAACCTTCTTCATTCATACAGTTTTTACTCTTACTTTGGAACCAATAAGACTGGTGTGCTATAAGCAAAATATTAGGTAAACACTTTTGTGCAACCACTCGCAGATAAATCACCAATAGATATTCAGGTTCTTGACACCACAGCTTAGTGATTCTATAAGTTATAAGCTGCCTGATTTTATATGGCATATACTGGAGTTTCACAAGATCAAAATAACACACCTTTTATTCCATACGGAGAGTTAGGAGATACAGCTCGTTTAGAAGCCGCCAGTTTGTTACAGCGCGTAAATAAAGATGTATCTAGGGGTGTATCAATAGCGGGCTCGCTTGGAATCATACTATCTGGGCTAGAAAGAGACACACAATTAGCGGAGGTTTTGGCTGAGCGAGTTAAAGTCGAAGATTCATGCGAAATAACTTCTTTGATGGAGCTACTCGTTCAAGAAAATCCCAGAGAAGCAGCACTACTAATTGAGCAATTTGTATACGACAAGTCAATCGTTGATGTACTTGAGTCCTTGCTGCGTGATGTAGAAATAAACTCTCAATTAGCAGAGGTATTGATTGAAAACATTGAGGTACAAGCTACCGGTGAAGCTACAACTTTGCTTGAGTTGCTGATTGAAGAAGATCCTTTGGTTGCCGCACGTTTTGTAGGACACTTTACGCATACAGACAAAGAAAGCTTACTACAGACAAAAAATTATGGGGCTAAACTTGCGAATAAGCTATTAAAAGCAGACGATGTAGCCTTTGGTATTAGTTGGTTAAATAACAAAAATGTTCGAGGCGGTGTAACTAATCTTCGCATTATGTTGGATGTTACAGAAGGGGATCTAGCAAAAAATGTAGTAGAGACACTTTTTGATGGAGTCAGTCCTGAGGTTACTATAAAAGTTCTTTCAGATCAGCGCCTCCTTCCAACTAAAGAGGGTGAGGGCTGGCCGATATCACTTTCAGAGTTTGTGCGTTTATATCAATATGTGTTTCGCGATTATATTGCATATAAAATGCCGACTGAGGTTCTTGAGCGTGTTTTTTTCCCGGATGGGCTTTTACTTAAAGGTATGGGTCCAAATTGGGTGAGAGTTCCAGATGCAAGTATGTTTGTTCTAGTAACATTTGGAGACGGGAAAGTGCCGTCAGAATTAGACTTCGCCCGTGGTTTTAAACGTCTTTTAAGATCACACGATCCGCGATCGGCGCAAGCACTTTTTAATGCGTATCCAATTAAGCTTAGGAAACGGATGGAGCTCGTAGGTTACTATAGCAACTAAGAGTAGATACTGTGTAGTTAACAGACCTCTTTAGTAGTTTAAAACTTAGCTACATTTTTATACGGGCTTGACTTGCTTTTCTACAAAGTGTAAAACAACAAGTACACTGCTTGAAATTAATTTAACTATTTTTACTGCCAATATTTAAAATGAGTGAAAAACAGCAATCTTTAGAGAATGTATCTGCTCTTGATCCTAATGCTGATAGTCATAAATTTTCTGAATTAGACTTGCATCCGTATGGTTCTAGACCTGAAGCTGATATCGCTAAAGATTTGCGGAAAACTGAGACGTTTCTAAAGCAAGTTGCATCAGCAGCTAATCCGGCTACTGAAATGGTGGCGTTATTATCAGGTTACGATACTAGAACTGACGAAGCCAGAGATCTAGTTTCATACCTTATGCACGGTGGTTATAACGATTTCCAGATACCTCAACCTGGGGGCTTATATGTAAGATACATCGATACTCCGATAGGTGCCTGTTTTAATGTACCTCAAAGTAGACTGCCTGCACTTAGATTTATAAGTGATTTAGATCGAAAAATGCAAGTTTCACTCCTTACCGTTGATTTAGGTGATACTCCAATAATTGCAACTCTTAATACAGAAGAGCTTTTGATGGTTAATAGAATAGTCACAACAACTGCGATAGCGAGGCATTTAGGTGGTTTATTTCCAGATGAAAGATACGGATCTGCACGACGTCGTATTCACCCTGCAAAATTTATCGACGAGTGCAGACGTTATAAAGAATTGCTTAATCCAAAAGACTTTGCCGACACACTGTCACAAGGAGAGCCTAAGATTGTAATGAGTCTTTCGCCAGAGATTCCGGTTTGGATTCAAATGTTTAACTATGGAGACGAAGCTCAGGACCTGGCTATAGAATCCATAAACTATTTATTAAAGGTATCCCCATTGGACGGGATAAGACTGTTAACTGAAGCAGGTCCACATTCATATGGTTCTGGATTTTCTTTGATAATGAATGATTATGATTTCGATCGTGATCGTAATCATACTCATTTGAACGGGTTATTTGAAGGTGTGGATGATGCTGTTGTAACTACAGTTCTACAACAAAGCAGCTTTTCATCCGTAAGAGAGCACTCAGGAGAACCTGACATTCAAAAGCTAGCTGCCTTTAACCACGAAATGTCGTTATGGATAGCGAGTGGGATGCCGGATTCATTATTTTTGACCTTCTTCTTTTTGGAAGGGGAGCTTAGAAATAGTATTAAGCCAGAGTTAAAAGCTGCCTATTTTGATAACCTTCTTAACCTCCGCTTTAATAGAAGATATCCGATATTAGAGCGAATGACGGAGCTCATCTTATCTGCTGAAGATAGAGACGAAGCTTTGTATCAAATTGCAATTAAAGATCCTGATACATATGCACGACTTGTAATAAGTAACGCTGACCACAGACTTGATGTTACTACAGTCTTTAGAGACAGGGATGGTGAACTTTCTCTTACTAGAGTAAAAGATTTACTAAATAGATCAGAGGTTGCAGATGTATTACTTTCACTTGATATAGATGAACTTATGGAAGCTTTAGGTAATCTATGTACAAACCCAGAAAGTACTATGGAAATATACCAACTTGTATCAGGTTTATTCAAAAAGAAAATTGAAACTGAGGCGCTAACAAGTAAAGATGTACCTGCAATACATTTTTATACTACAAAAGGTGATGAAAAAGGTAATCTCCGTGCCTCAGTAGTAGATCTTTTTGCAATTATTCAAGAACAACTTCCTGACGAAATTCAAGATCTAGGGAGTTCTATTTTTGATCTCGAGAAAGCCTTATATTTAAATCTTACTGATCTAGATATTGTATGGGGGGTGTTCAGCGAGGAAAAAGCGAGTCCGCTTATAGTGAGTAACGAAAAGCTACACAACATGATAGAACCGTTTGTCACCCGTATGTTTTACTATGATGATCCATTTGGAATTCGAGGTAATAGGTTTGTACGCTCACGTGTAATGATTAATTTCATCAGTAAATTACGTAATCCCGACGATGTACACTATTTTTATTTAGTAAATTTAGCTATTAATGGAATTCAAAGAGTTTATTTAGAGCAGGGTGAAGATTCTGGTTTGGGGGGTGACGCAGGTGTTGCCAGAGTAGATGCCTTAGAGAGTAAAATGCTTCTGAGATTAGCGGGAGATCAAGCAAACATTTTTGAAGATCTGGCAAAACTTGATTTCGGTGTGGAGGATGGAGATATGCGAACCCGAATTATGAGGAATGCGCTAGAACGGCTTTCGACAAGTAAGCCAGATGCACTAAAAAGACTATTTAATGCCTATGCCAGAGTTTCTTACCATAAACTAGGTAGTAGTGATGCACAGTGGTTGTACAGTATTCTCGAAAACTTGACTGTAAGTGCTATAGAGAAATAATTCTAGCTTTACAAAAGATATAATACGACCCATGTAGTACACGCCTTGATATATTGTGTATTTTAACAAGTCCTATATAATAGCTTAAGATTTGATAAAAGCGTTGAGGAGAGTTTTCCACTCTCTAAGCTTCCCTGAGGAAATGCGGGGACGGGAATGCCCGTTAAAGCTGTAAAGAGAAAAATATCGGGTGGTACCGTCTAAATGACCCCGGCTTTATGCCGAGGTTTTTTGTTTTTAGTGAGAATAAGTATAGAATTAGTTTATGGAAGGTTGATGTATGTTAGATATTAAATACATAAGAGAAAACAGAGATATAGTTCGTCAGGCAATAGTTGATAAACAATTAACTAAAACAATTGATATTGATAAACTGCTTGAACTTGACCGCAGATATATCGCACTTCTTCAAAAAGTTGAACTTCATAGAACACTTAGAAATCAGTTATCAGACAACATTGGTAAGGTTGATGCAGATGAAAGAACAAAATTAATTGCCGAAGCAACTGTTGTTAAAGAAGAGCTAAGTGGAATGGAAACCGAGCTAAAAGAAGTAAAAGAAACTTTGGAAGCAATGCTGTTATGGGTACCAAATCCGCCAGCAAGCGATGTACCAATAGGTGAGGATGAAACTGGAAATGTTGAAATCAAAAAACATGGCGAAATTCCCGAGTATGATTTTGAAATTAAAGATCATTTAGATGTGGCAACCGCACTTGATATCGTTGATGTAGTGAGAGGCGCGAAAATAGCTGGCTTTAGAGGATACTTTTTAAAAAATGAAGGAGTACTCCTGCACCAAGCATTACTTAAATACTCACTAGATAGAATGCGTGAGAAAGGCTTTGATATTTTTGAAGTACCGTGGATGGTTAAGCCTGAGTACTTTACAGGTACAGGCTATTTTCCTTGGGGAGAAGAAGATCATTATAAAGTTCAAGATGGCTTAGCATTAATCGGAACTGCTGAAGTGTCTTTAACCTCATATTATGCAGACGAGGTGCTAAATGAAGAAGATTTACCTATCAAGCTTGCAGGTATTAGTCCATGCTACAGAAGAGAAATTGGGTCTTATGGTAAAGATACAAAAGGTGTTTTCAGAGTTCACCATTTCACAAAAGTTGAACAGGTAGTACTTGTTCCAGCTGATGAAGAAGTCTCAAGACATTGGCACGATTTAATGCTTACATATTCTGAAGAAGTTCTTCAGGGTCTTGGACTTCCGTATCATGTACTTCTTATGTGTTCGGGGGATATGGGTGCAGGTCAGAGAAAGAAATATGATATTGAAACTTGGTTCCCGGCTCAAAAAGTTTACCGCGAAACACATTCAGATTCATATTTTAATGACTTTCAATCCAGGAGACTTAATATTAGGTATAAAAGCAAAGACGGCAAATTGAGATTTGTTCACACGCTAAATAATACAGTTGCGGCATCACCAAGACTCTTTGCAGCACTTATAGAAAACTATCAGCAAAAGGATGGATCGGTTAAGGTGCCTACTGTGTTACAAAAGTATCTGGATTTCACACAGAT
>CAZILK010000012.1:0-15205 GCA_964540135.1 uncultured Candidatus Saccharibacteria bacterium
AATTCAACAAACAATGGATGAGGGTGTAGTGGTCTTGATTTGTATTCTGGATGAAATTGAGTTGCAACAAAAAAAGGATGAGCTGCTTTTGGAAGCTCTATTGCCTCAACCAGCTTTCTATCAGGAGAGGTTCCCGAGATAATTAGTCCTGCTTTTTCAAATTGTTCTTTATAATCAATATTAAATTCATATCTATGTCTGTGACGTTCTTCAACATGAGTTTTCTTGTACGCATTGTAGAGTTGTGTTCCTTTTTTAATTTCACATGGCCAGTCCCCAAGTCTGATAGTACCGCCATAATTTTTTTGTTTTAAATATTCTTCTTGCTCAGGCATGATATGAATTACTGGATGTGGGGTATTGGGATTAACTTCTGTTGAATTGGCGTCTTTAAGTTTTAGTATGTTTCTTGCAAATTCAATCACTGCCATTTGCATACCAAAACAAAGTCCAAGATATGGAGTTTTTGAAACGCGTGCCCATTCAACCGCTTTTATTTTTCCTTCAACACCTCTTTTCCCCCAACCCTGAGGTACTATAATTCCATCAAAATTTGTTAATTCCTTTTTAATCTTTTGCAGTTCCTTTGGATTTTCAAATCGCTCAATATCAAACCAAAAAATCTCACAGTCTGCGCCAATGCTCCAAGAAGCATGCTTTATTGCCTCAATTACACATACGTAGGCGTCTTCAAGAGAGAAGCTTCCGGATGTAAAATACTTACCAGCAATTGCAATCTTCACTTTCTTTTTATGTTTCCCCGCAAGATTAACCATCTTTGTCCACGCTTCTAAGTTCTTTTTTCTTGAGACAAGGCCGATATGCGTTAGTATTTTTTGTGCAAAGTTTTGTTCTTGGAATTCAATTGGGACTCTATATATAGTATCTACATCAGGAGCCCCGATTATATGTTCATAAGGAATGCCTGTATTAAAGGAAATTGTGCGTCGCCTCTTTTCATCAACCGGAAAATGACTTCGACAAACTACAAAATCCGGGTGTATCCCAAGCTTATACAGTTCATAAATAGATGCTTGGGCAGGCTTACTCTTCATCTCTCCTAAAAATGGCGGAGTTATTAAATAGACAAGATGTACAAGAAAAACATTGGTTGGGTTTGCTTGTTTAAGTCTTCTTATTGCTTCAAAGAATAGTACATTTTGATATTCGCCAACTGTTCCTCCGACTTCAATAAAAACAATATCTGCCAAATCTTTAATCGCAACTTCGTGAATGCGTTTAATTATTTCTTGAGGGATATGAATATGTCCTTCAACACATTTTCCGTTGTACTCCAGTCGTCTTTCACTAAGGAGTACATCGTAATAAATTTGACCCATTGTTAAATAGTTATGGGATTTTAAATCTTGATTCAAAAATCTTTCATAGTGCCCCATATCTTGATCAGTTTCTTTGCCATCACTAGTTACAAACACCTCTCCATGTTCAAGAGGATTCATTGTTCCCGCATCTACATTAAGATACATATCAGCTTTTAAGACTGAAACTGAAAATCCTGCGGATTTTATTAGTTTAGCAAGTGAGGCTGTTGCAATACCTTTACCAAGTCCTGAAATAACTCCACCGGTAACAAAAATATATTTAGTATTTTTAGGAGGGGCCAATTCTTTGCTGGGAGTAGGGGATTTTATCTTAGATGGGTTTATCTTCGCATGTTTTTTTACTATCTTTTGAGTGGGCACGATTAATTATAGGTTCGAAGTTAATGGAGGACAATAGTTTATTTATATGTTTCCATTTGTCTTATTGACTACACTGTATATATATGTATATATACATATATGAGGACTACATTAATTTTAGATCCAGAAGCAAAAAAATTAGCACAGATAAAGGCTCTCCAAGAAGGTAAAACCTTAAGTGAGGTTGTTAATCTCATGTTAAAGGACTATGTACAAGGGGAAGTATATAAAACCACGCCGATAACAGCAGGTAGGTTGAGCGATAAGTTAAATGTAGCGGATTACAATTTTGGAGATAGGGCGCTCGATAGGGAATTTATATATGAAGAACTCGAGTGACCTAATTTTGATAGATACTAATGTTTTACTCTATGCCTTAGATAAACAGAGTAAAGATAGTTTTACGTCAAAACAGTTCATTGACGAGAACTGTGAGAGACTTGTAATCGCGCATCAAACTATCAACGAGTACATAAGGATTGCAACACATGTAAAGTTTACAAACAGACTGAGTAATAGTGAGATTGATACAAATATTCGCATCTTTCTTAGTACTTTTGCTAAAGTAATTTGCCCCGATTCTGCTTCGCTAGAATACTCATTACATCTAATCAAGAAATACAATATTACAGGTCGCTTAGTTTTTGATACCTATCTAGTTGCAACAGCTTTAACAAATAGTATCCATACTGTTGCAACATACAACGCCAAAGATTTTCAGGTTTTTAAACCTGAGGGTCTTTCTTTAATTACGTTCTAACTTTTCTAAAACTTGCATTATGCTGTACAATTAATTTCGCGAACCAGGCTCGCTAACCTTTCCAGAAAGGTGAGCAAAAATGTTCCAAATCGTTTAAAATTAAAAGGAGGAAATATGACTTACACATTTATTGATTTTTATGCTGATTGGTGTGGACCGTGCCAGATAATGAAACCAACCTTTGCTGAACTTGAGAAAGAATACGCTGGAAAAATAGAGTTTAAAAAAGTTGATGTGGAAACTGATTCCGCCATGGCTGCCCAATATGGAATCATGAGCATACCAACCTTCGTCATCTTAAAAGACGGAAAAGAAGTAGCTCGTAAATTGGGTGCAATGCCAAAAGACTCTCTTAAGTCTTGGCTGGACAGTTCTCTTGCAAGTTAAAATAAATAATGCCTGTTAAAATTGCTATAAACGGTTTCGGAAGAATCGGACGATGTGCTTTAAAAATTGCATTTGATAATCCTAATGTTGAAATTGTTGCAATAAATGATCTCTCAGGCCCTGCAGTGCTTGCCCATTTATTAAAATACGATACATCTTATGGAATTTACGATAAAACAGTGTCAGTTGAGATAGACGGTGCTTCCCACTCACTTGAGAGTTGGGATAAAGCAAGCGAGTACTACTCACTGGTTTCAAATAAAGAAACATACATAGTTGTAGATGGTAAAAAAATACTTCTTTTATCACAAAAAGATCCAAGCCTTCTTCCATGGAAAGATCTTGAAATTGATGTTGTTTTAGAATGTACGGGACGTTTCACTAAAGATTCAAGTTCCAAAGCTCATGTAGATGCAGGTGCTAAAAAAGTTATAATCTCAGCTCCTGTTAGTGGGGAAGGCAATGTTCAAACATTCTTAATGGGTGTTAATAATGATGTATATTTGGGCCAAAATCTTGTTTCAAATGCGTCTTGCACAACAAACTGTATCTCACCGGTTGTTAGCGTTATTCATTCTAAATTTAAAATATTAAAGTCCCTTATGACCACAGTTCACGCACTCACTGCTGAGCAAAATGTAGTTGATAGCGTACCGCCTGCACTAAAACCTGATTTAAGACGTGCAAGAGCAGGAGCTTTTAACATTATCCCAACAACCACAGGTGCTGCAAAAGCAACATCAGATGTAATTCCTGATCTTAAAGATAAGTTTGACGGCATTTCACTTAGAGTTCCTGTTTTAACAGGTTCGCTTAGCGATATAACAATGCTAGTTGAGAAAAAAACAACCGTAACTGAAATAAACAACGTATTAATCGAAGCATCAAAAACCGAATTCTATAAAAATGTACTTGCTGTTTCACATGTCCCTCTTGTTTCAAGCGATATTATACAAAGCAAATACTCAGCTATTGTTGATTTACAGATGACAAGAGTTGTTGATGGAGATCTGATTAAAATACTTGCTTGGTATGATAACGAATGGGGTTATAGCACAAGATTAATTGAGATGGCCGAGTTTATTGGGAAGTAGCATCCACCCCTTTACCCGTTCCAGTGCCTCGGTTGTAGGTGTCGGATGCTCCGCCTTGAGATACAACTGTTTTTGCTGCAAGGATTTTGATATTTTTCTTATCTATCTCATTCTTTACCCTATCTAACTGTTTGCCAAGAAATCCTGGTTCTTCTGCACTAGCCTGTGTGTCAAGTGTTATATAATCACCTTCAAATTCATGTTTTAGTGTCATACTTGTTATTTATCATTTTCAACGTTACTTATCAAGTTTTCTATTTGAGCTATAATTATTCTGATGCCCCTTATTTGTATTAAAGATATAGCTATTACACCTGGTTCCAAGGTTCTAGTTAGATGTGACTTAGATGTTCCTGTTGCTGATGGGAGGGTGGTTGATACCTTTCGCCTTAAATCCTGTTTGGATACTTTGAAGTTTATTATTGCTGCCGGTGCAGTACCTGTAATTCTTGGAAGTTTAGGTAGACCTGATGGGTTTGATGAATCACTTTCAACAAAACACTTAAAACCTTTTTTTGATAATGAACTAGGTGGTACTTATGAGCTTCTTGAGAATTGTAGATTTGATCCTCGAGAGAAACTTGGAGATATGGAGTATGCAAAGGAGCTTGTTGAAAAAAGCGGAGCAACTTTATTTGTAAATGAATCTTTTGGTATGAGTCACAGAGCTTATACGTCAATTGTTACATTACCAAAACTTCTCCCGTCTTACGCTGGCTTTACATTACATAGTGAGGTTTTAAATCTATCCAAGGTGGTTAAAAGTCCTGCTAGGCCTCTTGTTGCAATAATTGGTGGGGCAAAGCTTGAAAGCAAGAAGCCTCTTGTTACAAAATTTGTTGAAATCGCAGATTATGTTTTAGTTGGTGGTAAAATTGGTCTTGAGTGGGATACGTATATTCCACAAAATCTTTTTTTGCCACTTGATTACAGCGATGAGACCAAGAAAGACATCGGTATTAAAACAGCAGAAGCTTATACAAAATTAATTAAAAGAAGTGCAACTGTTGTTTGGGCAGGTCCTTTAGGTTTTTTTGAACATGATAACTATTGTCTTGGAACAAATAGCATTGCACAAGCGGTTACTTCCTCAAGTGCTTTTTCTGTTGCAGGTGGTGGGGACACTATCCATGCATTAACTAAAGCAGGACTACTTGATAAGTTTAGTTTTGTGTCAACTGGGGGTGGATCAATGCTTGAATTCTTAGTTCGCGGAAATCTCCCAGGACTTCTGGCATTAGGTTATAATCAATAAGCTATGGCTAAGATATTAAAAGCACTGTTTAGTGAGAAATGCATCGGGTGTGAGTTATGTGTTATTGAGGTTCAAAGGCAGTTAAACAAGATAGGTATTGAAGATAGTTTAATTAGGATTTTCAAAAAATATGATGATATTAAAAAAGAATCTCGTTACGAGGTGTTTTTAGATCCCCGTGTCCAAGAAACTGATCTTGAGAGAATAGTTAAAATCTGTCCTACTGGGGTTTTTACTGTTGAGGAAAGTGAGGGTGAGGATGATCTTACTTAATAT
Organism: uncultured Candidatus Saccharibacteria bacterium; assembly: GCA_964540135.1. Classification (GTDB taxonomy): domain Bacteria; phylum Patescibacteriota; class WWE3; order UBA101185; family UBA10185; genus CAZCAQ01. Next base: position 5,476 of record CAZILK010000012.1, read on the forward strand.
TGAAAAATCCAAAAAAGCATTAATAATTGATCTAACTAAAAAAACATATGAAGTTAGGTCATTTCCTGATTTATACAAATATGTTGGTGGGGTAGGTCTTGGTTTAAAACTATACTCAATATATCAAGATGAAGATCCAGTTATTTTTTCGATTGGTCCTCTGAATGGTTTTTTTCCGTACGTCTCTAAAACCTCAGTTGTTTTACAAACAGGTGGCGTTGCAGAAGATCTATATCTTGGAGGCGGGCTTTCTCTTCGAATAAAGTTCTGTGGAATTGACGCGATTGTTATTAAGGGAGGGCTTGTTGAACCAGCAATTTTAAATATTACAGATACATCAGTTGAATTTTTACCAAGAGATATTGATCTTGCGACTGTTGGGCTTCCTGGAAAACGCAGTATTTTTGCATTTTCTGATCTTTCATTAATACTTTCCAAACTAACTCTTGATGGCTATTTTGTAACACAAGAGAACTACTTGGAAACAAAATTTTTATCAAAAAATTTACTTGGCTTTGTTATTACTGGAACGACAACTTTTGATATTCTAAATAAACAAAAATACGAAGAGCTTTACAAAGCTCTCCTTAGTGCAACAGATAAAATGCAAGTTACACAGGAGCTGTACCCTTCATGTTCGGGATGTCCCATGGGGTGTTCTAAATCTCGCGTTGGAGAGATTGGGGGTAATCTGTTAGTTCACTCTCTCACAGCATGTACTTATGCAGGGAATATTTACTCTGATGTAGGTACTGTATTCGCATGTTTAAATGCATTAGGATATGACTACAGTCATGAAGATCTGGAGAATTTGCCAAGCCTGATCGGTGAAGTCTTAAAGGAGTTAAATTAATGAAAAAGCTCATTATTGCAAACTGGAAAATGAATAAAACATCCAGTGAAATTGCATCTTGGTTTAAGGAGTTCAGCACCTTTTTACCATCCATAGATTTTTCACAAGTTACAATTGCAGTTGCTCCTTCTTTCCCATACCTGGAGTTGTCCTCTAACCTTAAACAAAATCTCCAGCTTTGCTCACAAGACATAAGTTTATTTGAAAATGGTGCTAAGACCTCTCAAGTTAGTGCTACGCAGATAAAAGAGTATTGCAAATACTCTTTGGTTGGTCACAGCGAAACTAATACGAGCTTTGAAGATACATGTAAAAAAGCATTACTTTGTATGAAGAGTGATATAACACCTGTTGTGTGCCTTACGGATTTTGGGCAGATTCAACAGCTACCAGAGTATTTGTTAAACTCTGTTATTGCTCTTGAGGATGCTCTAGACATTTCAATTAACGGTGTGTATAAATCAATTTCACTAGAAGTTGTTAGTGACCGGGTTAAGTCTTTTACAGAGAAGTTTGGTAGTGATTTCCTGGGTCTTTTATACGGCGGATCAGTTAATGGACAAAATGCTGGTGAACTTAGTAAGATAGTAGGATTGAATGGCTTGTTAGTTGGGAATGCAAGCCTTGTCCCTAGTGAGTTTTATCAAGTAATTAAGAAGTATACAAGTTAACTATGAAATACATGGATCTGGGAAACTCGGTTTCCCAAATACACACAATACAACAGCCTAAAAGAAATAAGCAGTCAGGTTTTGTAACCAAAAAGAAGCTTTTTTTGGGCCTCGGCATCTTTTTTATCCTAACTGTTGCCGGACTTCTCTTCTCAAAGAACCTTAAGTCAATTTTTAACCCCATTACTATTGCAGGCGAGATTTCCACTGCAAATCTAAAAGAAACTGACGGTAGAACTAATATTCTGGTCCTTGGCTCTGACCAGCGAACTAAGAGCAAGATAAACGACGGCGCCTTTTTAACTGATACGATTTTAGTTGCATCAATTGGAAGAGTTGAAAATAATGTTGTTTTAATCTCACTCCCAAGAGATTTGTGGGTACAAGCTCCGTCAGGATATAGTGAAAAGATTAACGCTATGTACTCTTATGGTGGTGCTAGTGAGGTATCAAAAGCTGTTGAAACAGTTCTTGGGATTCCAATTCATTATCATATTGTTGTTAACTTTGACTTATTCATGGATTCTATCGAGCACCTTGGTGGGGTTGAGGTTAATGTTGAGCACGCCTTTACTGACTACAATTATCCGGTTGAAGGTAAAGAAAACGCTCCTGATAGTCAAAGATATCAAACAGTTACATTTAAAGCGGGAAAACAAGTTATGGATGGTGATACCGCACTTAAGTACGTGAGATCGCGTAAAGGAACTAATGGCGAGGATACTGATTTTGCTCGTTCCAAAAGGCAACAACTGCTGCTTATGGCTTTAAAAAACAAAATATTAAATCCTACGACTTTTCTTGATGTAACTAAGCTCTCTGGCCTTTATAAAAGTTATTCAAGCAATGTTGATACAAACATTGATTTACCAACAGCTCAGGGTTTCTTTTTCTTATCAAGACAGGTGTCGTTTGATAAAGTAAGATCTATTGTTCTAGACGATAGGAGTGGGGCAAACGAAGGCGGATTACTTTACTCGCCAGAAGATAAAACTCTATATGGTGGAAGATATGTTTTAGTACCTAAAGCTGGAAACTTTTCACAGTTGCATGCGTATGTTCAGCGGTATATGTTTGGTGAGTAATGCTTTTTGTAATTCACAGCCAGAATAGTTCATTTGTTGAGGAAGAGCTTCGTCGTGTCAAAAAGAAATTTGATATGCTTGAACACATTGAACACCTTGCTAAAGATATTTCTCCAGCAAAGCTTTTTGATATTACCAGTACCTATGATATTTTCCAGAATCCGCCGCATATTGTAGTTAGATTTGATAAGACAGTTGACCCAGAGCCCTACTACGATATCTCTGCCAAAATATTCAAAACCTCACCTACCACTTTTGTGTTTCCATATGACCTGGCCCAAACTCACCCGTTTATTAAAAATGTTTCTAAAGTAAAGTTTGAAGTTCGGACTATGCAGTCAGCAAGTTTTCCAAAGGTGTTTGGTTTTGTTGATAGCGTTTTTCAACAAAACAGAGACTTAGCCTACAAACAGCTCAATCAGCTGCTACTTGAAGGGACTGATCAGTTTTACATTTTTTCAATGGTGCTATACGGTCTTCGGAATATTTACTTTGCAATATTTCAAAGTCCTGAGTTTTACGCTCTTAAAGACTATTCGCAGAATAAAGCTTTGACACAAAGCAAGAAATACACAGAGGACGCTGTCATAGAGCTATTCAACTATATTTATACGGTAGAGAAGAAGATAAAGACAGGGATTTATTCAGTTGAAGTGGGGTTAAGTTTGGTTGTGGAAAAGATTTTGTCTTATACTAAAAGCAATGTCACTATTTAATAACTCACCTGCGTATTTCAAACCAACAAAGATTGCTAAAAAAGAGCAGTCTGAGCTTTTGTTTAAAAACAAAAATTATACTTTCTGGGGAAGCTCAGTTATCTTTCCCGCAGCTCCCTTTATTTTAGTAGCAGTAATCTTAATAACTCAGGTTTTTATTCCGTTGTATTTTTTTGAGACTAAGACAACTGAATTACCAGCCGTTGCTAAGACAAGTGTCCTTGGCTTCTCTTCTGGCTTTAGAGATTTTACTTTTAACGAACTTGAGGTTCAAAACACACCAGTTGATGCAAACGCCCCTGAGTTTTTTTACCTGACAGTTCCTAGCCTTGGTATTAAAGATGCAGTTGTTAAGACTAATTCTTTGGATCTCAGCCCTGATGATTACATCGGACATTATAACGGATCAGCATTACCGGGAAGTGTCGGTACAACGTATCTATACGGCCACTCTGTGCTGCCTGTTTTTTATAATCCGCACAATTATAAAACTATCTTTTCCAAACTGGATAAGCTTGTAGCAGGAGACGAAATTATTGTTAACTACAACAATGTGAAGCATAGTTATATAGTCGAAAGCTCAAGCGAGTTGAAGGTTTCCGATGTTCATCCTCTTAAAAACAAGCGTCCGGAGTATCTAAATGATTCTAGTTTGGTCTTAATGACCTGTTGGCCTGCAGGTACTAAAATGAAGAGGTTTGAGGTGATTGCAGTACTTAAAAATTAAGCTGACTATAATCTTTTTGTGATCTCTTTTTCGAATCTACTCAATGCTTGTTTTCTTGGGTTGTTAATAATTGTAATCATACCGACTACAAGAATTAAGAAAGAGAGTAGAAAAGATATAGTTATACCTACTGTACCGGTATTTGGAACACTAGGAGTACTTTCTGTAGCATCAGTTCCACCGGTTGTATCATCGCCTCCGGAAGTGTCTCCTGCCGCAGCTAGTAAACCTGAATCGTCATTTGTTGTAGGTACCGGGTCGCCGTCATCACCGTCTGTACCGGAAATATCAGTACCGTTCCCTGTAGCTGCTTGTAATACTGCCGGCTGCTCTTTACCGACCTGAGCACTAGCCAGCTCTTTAAAAGGGCTTGTGGTGGTTTCAGTGTTGGTCTGATCCTCAACTTTAAAAGCTGTAGGGTTTCCTTGTTCAAGGCTTGTTACGTTTAGTGATGAGGATAAAACACTTCCTACGATTGCAAGAAATGCCGCGACAACTATAAAGGTTTTGAATCCGTTTTTCGATTGGTTACTATTCATTGGCAGGCTTTATTTTTGTTAGATACTCTACGTCAATTGTAGCACCTATCAAAAGTAAATTGCCAATACTTTCTTTAGGTTCCAGTTCTAAACTCGCAATCTTTGAGTTACCAACAGACCAGATGTAGTAACTAAGAAGCGTTATTGTCAGTATTAGTAAAAGATTTTTCATATTAGTTAATCGTAAATATCTTTAGTCCAATTTTCACCTGTTTTTTACCGTAATTAGCTTCATAGGTTATTTTTTCAACAATTGATAATCTGGGAAGAGTGTTAATTGAAGCTATAAGTCCTAGGGTATCTGCGTCATCGTTCTCGCTTGAAAACTCGACAGTTGCAATAGTAACTTGGTTTTGCTCTGGTGCAAATTCTATTTTTTCAATCCCATAACCATATCCAGCACTCGTATCTATAATAAATTCTACAAATTCTTCATAAGATAGTGTTTTTGGCAAAAGGTCATCAAGAAGCCTTGTATTAGTTTGAAGGTCTTGGAGTAATTTTGCATTTTTCTCGAGTGAATTTATATTGTCATCGAGTTTAGCAATTTGCTCGGTATGTTCCTGAGTCTTAGCGTTATGAAGTTTAATTTTATCTATATTGCTTCTAATGCCCCATAAGCCAAACTGGAAGAAAACGAACAGCGCGAAGAAAAAGTACATTGCTACTCTTGAGGTTGAGCTTTGTTTAAAATTGATGCTATTTATAAATTTATTGATCACAAAAATAACACCTCCATCTCTATCGTGTATATCTCATCAAATGGGTTGAGGTACGCTTGAAGGATTGCAATTTCCTTAATGTTGTCTTTTTCAACAAGAGCGTTTAATAAAGTGGTAACTTCTAAGACATTGCTCCTTTGAATTTTAAATCGAAGCAAATTAGTGCTTTCTTCAAAATCAAACTCACGTAAGGTATTGTCAGCTCCTACTTCAATTAGGGTTTGCGTAATCTTTTGCACATTCGCCTTTTTAGGCGATTCTTGTTTATGAACCTCAATGGCTTTATTCACTTTAACAGCCTCGGAGTTAGTCTCTGTTAGATCTCTTGCTTGAAGGATTTTAACATCCAGCTCTCTAGCAGCTTTTTGTGTTGCAAGGCCGGTTGTATACGCGAGTACTAGTGTTATAAAAAAGAGTAGTAAAATACTAAACGCAACGATTCTGCAGAGCTGAACGTATTTATTTTTATAAGCTGTTGTTTGGAGAGCTGAGGAAGTACTTGGATCGTAGAGATTAGGACTGATCGAGTTTACCGGCTGGTTGATTGAGTTGAGTTCGGGACTATTTTGCGTTTGCTCGCTTTTTTGGTTCAGCAGGTTTAGTTTCATGGGCAGCAATCTTCTTAGCCATTCTTGACTTAATACGGCCAGCCTTATTCTTGTGAATTACCTTTTCTTTTGTGGCTTTATCGACAACTTTTTGTAAGGCTTTTAATTCTTCATTAAGTATATCAATATTTGCACCCTTTGTTTCAAGTGTTTTAAGAAGTGCCTTTTTTATAGAGTATATTCTTCTCTTCCAAAACTGGTTGTGTTCGTACTTAGTTTTACTCTGTTTTTGGGCCTTTTTGGCCGATTTAGTGTTTGGCATAAGCAAGGCATATGATAACATATGAAAGTCAAATTAAAAAGCATGAAATATATAGGCTGTTTAGTATGCCTAATATCGACTTGATTTTAAAAGGAAATTATTGAAAATATCTGTGTTTTCCAAAAGTGGGTTTTTTCTGAATACCCAAAATACAATCGTATCCGCAGCCTTAGTCGTGTCTGGGATGTATGGGGTTGCGGCTTTTCTTGGACTTATTAGAACAAGGTTGTTAACCCACTATTTTGGTGCATCCGATAGTTTAGGTATATTTTATACTGCTGATCGTATTCCAAGCCTAATTTACTCATTTTTAGTTGTAGGAACACTATCTGTAGTGTTTATTCCAGTTTTTACTCAAACTTATAATAAGAGCAAAGACGATTCGTGGACTTTCGCCTCGACTGTAATAACACTTGGTACGGGTGCTTTTTTTATCCTCGGTACTATTGCATTTATCTTCGCCGAGCCTATACTTGCGGCTTTATCAGTTGGTAGGTTTGGTATAGCAGATCTGAGTCTTGGCGTTGGGCTTATGCGGGTAATGATCGCTGGTCAATTAATTCTTGTTATAAGTAGTTTTTTTTCAGCAATCCTTCAGTCTTTCAGATACTTTTTTATATCTGCACTGGCTCCTGTTATGTATAACCTTGGAATGCTTATTGGCACAATAGCTTTTCACGGCTCTTTTGGTATCTATGCTCCTGCAATTGGTGTCATTGTTGGTGCATGTCTCCACCTGCTTATTCAGCTACCTGTAATTGTTTTTATAGTAAAATTTAAATTCACTCCAAAGCTTGATATTCGCGCAAAAAGTTTTAGAGATCTAGCAAAGATGTTGCCCTCAAGAATGTTTGGTGCAGCAGTATCCCAGATTGCACCAACCGTTAATAACTCACTAGCAGTTTTAGTTTCAACATCCTCGGTTGTTCTCCTTCGCAATGCCGTTCAAATCCAAAGCTTTCCTGTATATCTCTTTGGTGCATCTATGGCTCAAGCCGCTTTGCCGACACTATCTCTTGAGAGTGGAGAGGATCAGTTAGAAAAGTTCAAAAAGACTTTTTTAACAACATTTCACCAGATGATGTTTTTTGTAATGCCGGCTGGTGTACTTTTGTTAATCCTTAGAGTTCCTGTTGTAAGGTTTGCTGTTGGAACACCAAACTACACTTGGGACGCGACATTAACAACTGCTTTAGTGCTCGGCCTTTTTAGTATATCTACCTTCTCACAGAGCAGTAACTACCTATTAAATAGAGCTTTCTATGCATTAAAAGACACCCTTTCCCCGGTACTTGTTTCTGTGTTCACTATTTCTGTAAGTACAGCGGTTTCATTGTTTTTAATCATAGTTAAAGGTTACGGTGTTTGGTCAGTAGCTCTTGCTTTTTCAATAGGATCTTTTCTTGATCTTGTAATCATGATGTACCTTATTTCAAGAAAACTGGGTGGTTTTAGTTTTAGCGAGGCCATTTTACCGTTTATAAAAATCAGTACTGCGTCTATTTTTATGGGATTTAGTCTTTATCTACCTATAAAGCTCTTAGATATTAAATACATTGATACTTCAAGAACATTAAACCTGCTTGTGCTTACTGTTATAGCGAGCCTAGCGGGATCTATCTCTTATCTTGTTTTCACCAAACTCTTAAAAGTGGAAGAAGTTAGTTTGCTGTATAAACTCCTTAAGAAGTTTAATTTAAAAGCAGTTACTCCAGAACATACAGCTGGAATTTCAGAGGCACCAGTTGAATAATACAATTCGTAATTTTTGCATAATTGCCCATATCGATCACGGCAAATCAACCCTTGCAGATAGACTGCTTGAATTAACAGGGACCGTTGAAAAAAGAAAGCTCCAAGCCCAGCAACTTGATAGCATGGATCTTGAGCGTGAAAAAGGCATAACCATTAAACTTAAAGCTGTCAGGATGGGCTATAAGCTTGATGGTATTGACTATCAACTCAATCTTATTGATACTCCAGGCCATGTTGATTTCTCATATGAAGTATCAAGATCTCTTGCTGCCTGTGAGGGGGCAATTCTTGTTGTTGACGCAAGTCAAGGCATTGAAGCGCAAACTGTTTCAAATGTTTATAAAGCATTTGAGGCAGGACTTACAATAATTCCTGTTTTAAACAAAATTGATCTTCCGGGGATTGAACTTGAGAAAATAACTGACGACTTAAATCAAACCTTTGGTTTTAAGCCGGAAGAAATCCTACATGTTTCTGCAAAAACAGGAGAGGGTGTCGAGGCACTTGTTCGTGAGGTAATTACAAGAATTCCAGCTGCCGGGTCTCAAAGTGAAAAAGAGTTCAAAGCGCTTATTTTTGATACTTATTACGACGACTTTTTAGGAGTTGTCGCAATTATTAGAGTTTCTGAAGGGTCTATTTCTCAAAAAGATATTCTCTCAAGACGCAGACTTAGATATTTTGCTACACAAGGCATTTCACTTGCTGAAGAAATAGGAGTTCTTGTTCCAGAGAGAAAGAAATTCTCAGAGTTGAGTGCCGGAGAAGTAGGTTATATAGCTACCGGTCTTAAGGATATAAAAATGGCTAAAGTTGGTGATACAGTTACTTTTGAAGACTGCAAAGAAGTTACTCCGCTCCCAGGATATAAAGAGATTAAACCTTTAGTTTTTGCATCTATTTATACAATTGATACAGCAAAATTCCCTGAACTTAGAGAAGCTTTAGGAAAGCTGTCACTTTCTGATGCAGCGCTTACTTATGAACCAGAAAATAGCGGAGCACTCGGCTTTGGCTTTAGGTGCGGCTTTCTTGGACTTCTTCACAGTGAAATAGTGCAGGAAAGGCTTGAGCGCGAATATAATCTTGAGCTTATCTCAACAACCCCAATGGTTGAATATAGAGTTAAACAAACCGATGGAACAGAGAGGTATATTAAATCTGCCGCAGACTTCCCAGATATTACAAAGATCGAACAGATCTATGAGCCGTGGATCCTACTAACGATTGTTACTCCGTCAAAATACACAGGAGCGATCATTACACTTTGTGAAAAAAATAGAGGAATACTTAAAAAGATGGAATACCCCAGTGCTATAAGAGTACTTTTTGAATATGAGCTGCCGTTATCAGGAATTATTCATAATTTTTATGATGATTTAAAATCTGTATCTTCAGGCTATGCAAGTCTTGATTATGAGTTTTTGAATTATAGACCGGTAAACGCTGTAAAAATGGATATTTTAGTTCACGGGGAAGAAGTTCCAGCTCTTGCCCAGGTCGTATTAAAAGAAACATCTCATGAAGAAGGGAAAAAGATTTTGCAAAAACTAAAAACCTTAATTCCCCACCAACAATTTAAAGTGAGCCTTCAAGCTGCTATCAATCAAAAGATCATTGCAAGAGAAGATATTTCAAGTGTTGGTAAATCAGTGCTTGCTGGTATCTCAGGAGGACATAGAGAGAGAAAAGATAAGCTGATTGATAGGCAGAAAAAAGGTAAAGCAAGACTTAAGATGGTTGGACGTGTTGCCATACCTCAAGAAGCTTTTAGAGAGGTGCTTAAGAGCTA
>CAZILK010000012.1:15305-22313 GCA_964540135.1 uncultured Candidatus Saccharibacteria bacterium
TTGACACTCTAGCACTCAAAGCTATATAGTGATAACCATGATAACTGATCGCCAACTTGAGCTACTTGAGGTAGTTATTCGTGAATATCTAAATTCTTCAACCCCAGTTGGGTCAAGTGTTGTTGTTAAGAAGTATCACTTTCCATGCTCAGCTGCGACTATCAGAAATGAAATGTGCAAGCTATTAGATGAAGGTCTTCTTGAAATGATGCATACCTCGTCAGGTAGAATTCCAACCTCTCAGGCTTATAGAATCTTTCTTGATCAAATAATGGATGAAGAAGAGATACCAGTACTTCAAGAGGTTGCTTTAAAACAACGACTTTGGCCGATTAGATACGATTTTAATAAAATGCTTCTACAGTCAGTTAACTCGCTTGCCGATTTAACACACCTTATGGCTGTTGGTACAACACATGACGGATTTGTTTATCATAGTGGTGTTGTTAATGTTTTAGACCATTCTGAGTTTTGGAACATTGATACTGCAAAAGCAGCACTTTTTTTGGTTGAAAAATATGAGCTTTTGGAAAAGCTTTTTGAAAAAGCATCATTTAGTTCAAGAGATGTGAGATATTTGATAGGGGAGGAGCTTGGAAATGAGAATCTAACAAATGTTTCACTTGTATTTACTAAGTATCAGGTTGGTAAAAATGCGGGATACATCGGTGTTCTTGGCCCGTCAAGAATGGATTATGAAAAAATTATACCTGCAACAAAATTTGTTAAAAAACTGATTGAAGAGTTAGGCGAGTCTTGGTAAGTTACTACTCTGCCCAAAAAATACATGACAGATACAAAAGCAAAAAAACATATCGAGGAGATCGAGCAGCTAAAAACACGTTGCGAAGAGCTTGAAAATAATTGGAAAAGAGCGCTTGCGGATTATCAAAATCTGCAAAAAAGAAATACTGAAGAAAGAAGCAGTATAATCGACTTTTCGTCGTTTCATCTGCTTGGGAGATTTCTATCTATATTAGATAATCTTGAGCTTTTATATAAACATAATAAAGACAAAGCGCTTGAGATGGTTATTAAAGAATTGAAAACAATTCTTTTGGAAGAACAAGCTGTTGAGGTTAATTCGGATAACACTTTATTTGATTCTGCCTGTATGGATGCACTTGAGACAGTTGATACAGAAAATGAAGCAGAAGACGGTATGGTTCTTGAAACTGTTCGTAAAGGTTACATGTTTAAAAACAAACTTTTACGTCCAGCACTTGTAAAAGTAGGTAAACTAATTAGTTAAATTATTTCAGCTCTAAAAAGAGCGAAGGAGGATTTTTAAATGGCTAAAATTATAGGAATAGATCTTGGAACAACTAACAGTGTTATGGCCGTTATGGAAGGTGGCCAGTCTAAAGTTATTCCAAATCACGAAGGTAATAATACAACCCCATCGGTTGTTGCTCTTGGTAGTAATCTGCTTGTAGGTGTTCCTGCTAAAAGACAGCAAGTAGTTAACCCAAAAAATACTATCTTTAGTATTAAAAGATTAATGGGTAGAAAGTTCAATGATCCGGAGATTCAAAAATTAATTACTGATATGCCGTACAAAATTGTTAAAGGCAAGAACGATATGGCAGCAATTGAAGTAGATGGACAGGTCTTAACCCCACAAGAAATCTCAGCTAAGATTTTACAAAAATTAAAGACAGATGCAGAAAAGTATCTAGGCATGCCTGTAACTGAGGCTGTTATTACGGTCCCTGCATACTTTAACGACGCCCAAAGAACTGCAACAAAAGAAGCAGGACAAATTGCAGGGCTTGATGTTAAAAGAATAATTAATGAACCAACAGCTGCGGCTCTTGCTTATGGGCTTGATAAAAAAACTCATGAAAAAATAATTGTTTATGATTTGGGTGGTGGTACTTTTGATGTTTCAGTTCTTGATATCGGTGAGGGAGTTTTTGAAGTTAAAGCTACTAGTGGTGATACTCACCTTGGAGGCGATGACTTTGATCAAAAGATCATTGATTGGTTAATTGAAGAGTTTAAAAAAACAGAAGGTGTTGAATTATCCGGTGATAAACAAGCACTTCAAAGATTAAAGGATGCTGGTGAAAAAGCAAAAATCGAACTCTCAAGCGCTCTTGAAACTGAAATCAATATTCCATTTATTACAGCAGATGCATCAGGGCCTAAACACTTAAATATAAAACTTACCAGGGCTAAACTTGAGCAACTTGTTGATGACTTAATTCAGAAAACCATTAAGCCAATTGATAATGCATTAAAAGACGCAGGTATTGCTAAATCAGAAATTGCAGAGATAGTTCTTGTTGGCGGAATGACAAGAATGCCAAAAGTAGTTGAAGTTGTTAAAGCGTACTTTGGTAAAGATCCTCATCAAGGAGTTAACCCTGATGAAGTTGTAGCTCTTGGTGCTGCAATTCAAGGAGGAGTTTTAGGAGGAGATGTTAAGGACGTTCTACTACTCGATGTAACTCCGTTAACACTTGGTATTGAAACAATGGGTGGAGTTAGCACCCCACTTATTAATAGAAATACAACAATTCCAACTAAGGCGTCACAAGTCTTTAGTACAGCAGCTGATAGTCAAACAACAGTTGAGATAAATGTACTTCAAGGTGAGAGAAATATGGCATCTGATAACAAGTCTCTTGGCAGATTTATGCTTGATGGTATTCCACCGGCCCCAAGAGGTGTTCCACAAATTGAAGTATCTTTTGATATAGATGCAAATGGTATTTTGCATGTAACTGCAAAAGATAAAGCTAGTGGTAAAGAACAAAAGATAACAATCCAAGGCGGTACAGGGCTTGATAAAGCGGAGGTTGAGAAACTTGTTCGCGATGCTGAGGCTCATAGTCAGGAAGATAAACTGAAAAAAGAGTCAGTTGAAGCCAGAAATGCTGCAGATACTCTTTGCTATACAGCTGAAAAAGCACTTCGAGACGGTGGGGATAAGATCCCAGCTGAGCTTAAAGCAGATGTTGAAGAAAAAACCAAAGCTGTAAAAGATGTCTTATCAACAGCTACTCCTGAAGAATTAAAACAAAAAACTCAGGCGTTATCTGATGCAATGATGAAAATTGGTGAGCATTTATATAAAGAAGAGGCGCCGGAAGGCCCACAAGGACCAGCAGGAGATGCTACACCAGATAATGATAATAAAACCACAGTAGAAGGCGAAGTTGTTGAATAATCTTTATGGCAGCTCGTGACTACTATGAGGTTTTAGGTGTCAGTAAGTCTGCAAGTGCAGATGAGATTAAAAATGCTTACCGCAAACTTGCTAGAGAGCATCACCCTGATATGGTGGCGGAGCCTGATAAGCCTGCTGCTGAAAAAAAGTTTAAAGAACTAAACGAGGCTTACCAGGTTCTTAGTGATTCAAGTAAGAAGAAGATGTATGACCAGTTTGGGCATGCAGGTGTTGGAAATGGCCCACAAGGGCCTGGAGCCGGAGGGGCCAGGAGTAACTGGGGACCTTTCAGCTACAGCTATTCAACCTCAAACGCGCAAGATTTTGGTGACTTTGATCCACTTGATATTTTTGAGGAAGTTTTTGGTTTCAGAGGTTTTGGTGGTAAATCCCAAAGACAAAGCAGAGGAAAGAACCTTTTTTATGAGATGCAGATTAGTTTTGTTGACTGTGTAAAAGGTGTTGAGCGTGAGGTAAAGGTTGAAAGCGGTAGCTTTAAGATCAAGATACCAGCAGGTGTTCATGATGGAGTTGAGGTAAAGTACACAGGTAAAGGCATGCCGGGACCTGCTAATACACCAAATGGCGATTTATTTATAACATTTAGAGTTAAATCACCAAGTGAGTTTCAGATTGCTGGAGCTGATATCGGTGTTGGGGTTGAGATTGATTTTGTTCAGGCAACGCTTGGTGATGTTGTTGAGATTCCAGTTGTAGATCTTGAAAATAAAACTGGAATTGGTACAGCTAAGCTTAAGATCCCAGAGGGAACTCAATACGGTACTAAGTTTAAATTAAGCAATAAAGGCATGCCAAAGCTCCAAGGTACCGGTCGTGGAGACGCCTATATCCAAGTCTTTATAAAGATTCCAAAAAAAGTTACTAGAAAACAAAGACAAGCTTTAGATGATTTTAAAAAATCGTGATTGAAACTTTGAGTAATTTGTGGTATTTTTCTAAGCCGTAAGGGTTTGTATTAAAACATTTAGGTGGGATAAAACCCGCCTTTTTTGATACAATACAAAGGCTTAAACAGGAAGCCGTACCAGTTTTAAATTACCTGTAAAAGATAACTAAAATATATGTCAGTAACAGAATTTAGTGCAGCAATAAAACAAGTAGCATCAGAGCGCGGTATTCCTGTCGAAAGTGTTCTTGAGAGTATTAAAACAGCTTTAGCAACAGCTTATCGAAAAGACTTTGGCGGCGATGTTGCTCAGATAGATGTAGTTTTAGACCCAAGTACTGGAGAAGCTAAAATAATGCGCAATGATGAGGATGTAACTCCATCAGGTTTTGGAAGAATAGCAGCTCAGACAGCTAAACAAGTAATTTTACAAAAGATCAGAGAGACCGAAAAAGAAGTTGTCCTAGACGAGTACAAAGAGAAAATCGGAACACTTGTAACTGGACACATTTTTAGAATTGAAGGAAGTGCTGTTATTCTTGATCTTGGTAAAGCTCAAGGAGTAATGCCTGCTTCTGAGCAAGTTGAAAGTGAAATTTACAGACCAAATCAAAGACTTAAAGTTTTAATTAAAGACGTTAGGCAAACTTCTAGAGGAACTGAAATTATTGTTTCAAGAGCAGATTCTGATTTTGTTAAAAAGCTTTTTGAACAAGAAGTACCTGAGATGCCATCTGGCGTTGTTAAAGTCGAAGCAATTGCAAGAGAAGCAGGGTCCAGAACAAAAATGGCTGTTTCTTCTAATGATGAGAAAGTAGATCCCGTTGGTAGCTGTGTTGGTCAAAAAGGAGTTCGTGTACAATCCATAATTACTGAGCTTTTTGGTGAGAAGATCGACATCATCCCTTTTGCAAGCTCAACTGAGAAATTTATCGCGTCAAGCCTTTCTCCTGCCAAAGTAATCGATGTTGAACTTATTGCTGATGAAAAAAGAGCTGTTGTTACAGTTCCTGAAGATCAACAGAGTTTAGCAATTGGTAAAGAAGGTCAAAACGCAAGACTTGCCAATAAACTTACACGCTGGAAAATCGATATTAAGAGCGTTGCTGGAATTTATTCTGGAGACGGAGAGGTTGCAACCTCTGGAGATAAGCCTTTCACTAAAGGATCGGTTGTTGGTGTTTGGGATGCTGAGATTAAAAAAGTATCTGATGCTGACGTAGCTGCTAAAGCAGAACTTGCAGCGAAAGAACTTGCCGAGAACCCACCTGTTGTTGAAGAGACACCTGCATCAGACGATGTTAATGAGGAGACAGAAGCAACAGAGGATACAAGTAAAGAAGAAACCGTGGTTACCGAAGAAGTTTCAGACGATGAAAATGGCAAAACGGAGTAACATACAAGCGCAAGTGAAATACAAGGAGAATTTATGCAGTCAAAAAATGATGGAAGTAAAATTAAAGAGCTTTCAAGACCACCTGTGGTTACAATCATGGGTCATGTTGACCATGGCAAAACTTCTCTTTTGGATACAATCCGCAAAGCAAATGTAGCTGCCAAAGAATTTGGTGGAATTACCCAGCATACTTCTTCTTATCAAATAACTCATAAGGATAAAAAAATAACATTCATAGATACTCCAGGACACGCTGCTTTTAAAAACATGAGATCAAGAGGCGGTAAGGTTGCTGATATTGTTGTCCTTGTTGTTGCAGCTGATGATGGTGTTATGCCTCAGACTAAAGAGGCGATCTCACATATTAAAAATGCAGGAGTTCCGATGATTGTTGCAATAAATAAAGTCGACTTACCCGGTGCTGATGTTCAGAAAGCAAAGCAAATGCTTGCTTCTGAAAATGTACTTGTTGAAGATTGGGGTGGGGATATCATGTGTGTTGAGGTATCAGCTACAAAAGGAACAAATATAGATAAGCTTCTTGAGTCAATTCTGCTCCTCTCGGATCTTTCAGACTTAAAGGCTGATGAAAATGGGGAGCTTGAAGCATTTATTATTGAATCTAAGATGGATCGTAAAAAAGGAGCTATTGTTTACGCCATTATAAAAAATGGAAGTGTCTCAATTGGTGACGAAATCAGTGCTGGTGGAGTTGTTTGTAAAGTAAGGCAATTATCAAATACCGATGGAGTACCAATTAAAAAAGCTCGCCCTTCTGATCCAGTAGAAATCTTAGGGTTTAAAAAAGTATTAAATGCAGGAGACCTTATTGTTAAAAAAGGAAGCGATCTTGAAGAACTTGCTGTTGATGAAAATAGAACTGAAATAATTGGTAAAGATACTAAAAAAGTAATAGGAGTTATTTTAAAAGCAGATACTCAAGGAACACTCGAAGCAATCAAAGCAAGTTTGTCAGATATTGTTAGTGCTGCAGCAACTGCAGATTTCTCAATAAAATTTATCTATACAGGATCAGGAGATATCAGTGATTCTGATGTGAGTCTGGCAACAGGAACAAAGAGCATAATAATTGGGTTTAATGTTAAAGCTGGAAACTCGGCACTTGAACTTGCTGAGGATAAAAAGATACCAGTTAAGATTTATAACACAATCTACTCTTTACTTGATGAGGCAACTGATATGCTTCAAAACGCTGCATTTGATGACGAAGCAAAAGTTAAAGGCAGAGCTCAAATACTTAAAATATTCAAGCTTCCTTCAGGAGACATCGTCCTTGGGTGTAAAGTACTTGCAGGCGCTCTAAAAGTTGGTAAAAGAGTTAGCATATATACAAAAGATCCGGCAGACATAAAAAAAGAAGATATCCCTGTATATACAGGTAGCTTAAAGAAATTAAAGATAAAAAATGATGAAGTAGCAATTGTGGGTAAAGATAATGAATGCGGATTATTCCTCAAACCTCTTTTTGAAGCAGCAGAACCGGGGTTCTTCGTTGAAGTTATAAATTAA
>CAZILK010000012.1:22413-37019 GCA_964540135.1 uncultured Candidatus Saccharibacteria bacterium
AATAACCTCACATATTGCCCTATAGCAAATCATTTGGTATAATCTTTGTTGTAATATATAACCCTGCTCCCTTTACTGCCAACCAAAGAAGATGCAAATAGACATACCTAGAAATGAAGATGTAGCTCAATTAATAGCTGATTCTAAAAATATTGGAATCATTCCCTCTTTTAATACTGGTTTTGATGCTTTCTGTGCAGCCGTTTCTTTGTACCACATGTTAAAGGATGCAGGTAAGAACGCATCTTTTATCTATCCTCAACCACTAGCAGATAGTGTTAAAGATTTGATAACCCAAGAAAATGTTATTAGTAATCTACTTCAACGTGATCTTGTTGTTACAGTTGACTACAACGGTACTGGTGCTGACAAGGTTAAATACAATACAGAAAATAGCGTACTAACTTTTAGAATAGGGCCTATTGCAAACGACTTTAATACAGATGAGAGAGTTAAAGCAAAAATTGCTTCATATGACTTTGATTTGTGCTTTGTTGTTGGTGCTGACTACCTTGAAGACCTAGGAGACACATACACTAATTTAAAAACCGAAATTCATGCTTCTAAAATTGTTAATGTTGATAATAGTAAAAAGAATTCACGCTTTGGGATTATAAATATCATTGACCCGGAAGCTGAAAGCTTAAGTTTAATTATTTTTCAAAAAGCAACCGAGTGGAAATTGACCCCTGGCAAGAATGCAGCCAAGGCAATGCTTAAGGGTATGACTGCAGCCATGCAGAGTTGATTTTATAAGTTAAAGTTGCTATTATCACAAAGTACTATGTCATTAAACAAAACAAATAAGGCAAAAATCATAGACACTAACAGGCTTCACGAAGCAGATACAGGATCTCCGGAAGTTCAGATTGCCCTTCTTACTGCAAAGATTGTAAAGCTTACTGATCATTTAAAATCCCACAAAAAAGATAATCACTCAAGAAGAGGGCTTTTGCAGATGGTTGGTAAAAGACGAAGACTTTTAATGTACCTTAAGAAAAAAAGCGAAGACAGGTATGCTTTGCTTCTTGAGAAGTTAGAAATAAGTAAATAATTTTTTGGCTGGTAGAAGAATTAAGGAGCGAAATTTTGCGCATAAGTTCTGTGGGCAGGATTGCATTTCTTAATCTTCTTTCAGTCTTTTACAGGAATACCTGTTAAAATCCAGAATCTATAAATGAATAGAAAAATAATAAGAAAAGAACTCGATTTCAATGGTAAAAAATTTGTACTCGAAACAGGCAAGTTTGCTTTTCAAGCAAATATGAATGTAATGGCGTCCTATGGAGATACTGTAGTTTTAGTATCTGCAACTATGGGAGGCTTAAATCCTGATATAGATTTTTTTCCACTAACAGTTAATTATCAAGAAAAACTATATGCAAGCGGAAGTATTAAGTCTTCCAGATTTGTTAAGCGTGAAAATTACTCATCTGATATGTCTATAATCACTCAAAGACTTGCTGATCATGCTATAAGACCTTTATTTCCTAAAGACTTTAGAAATGAGGTTCAGATTGCAGCTTTGGTACTGTCTCTAGATGATGAAGTATCGCCGGAATTTGTATTTATGAATGCTGTTGCTGCATGTCTTCATGCATCAGACATACCTTGGAATGGTCCAATGGTAACAATGCGAATAGGTTATGACAAAGGTGAGTATCTATTAGAACCTTCAACAGAAGTTCTCAAAGAGCACTCTGATTTAGATCTTGCTGTTTCTTTTGCCGGATTTGATAAGAAATTCTTATCTATCGAAGCTGAAGCAAACAATCTTCCTGAAGAAAAAGTTCTTGGGGCAATTGATTTTGCAAGAGATAACAGCGATCAACTTTTAAAGTTTATTGATGATTTTGCAAAAGAGATTAACCCAGAGAATAGCAAAGCCATGTATATTTCTCAAAAACTCTCAGAAGATCTATTAAAAGATGTTTCCGCTGTTTTAAAAGGTCGTTTAGATGAGCTCATGAGAAAAGAGCTTGATAAAACCGCGATGAAAGATCACTTAGGTCTTTTGTTTGAAGAGATAGTGGTTGCTCTTGAAGGTAAATACAAGAAGCTTGATATGCAAAAAGCTTTTGACTATTACGAAAAGCTTGCACTTCAAAATCTAATTCTTGATGAGCACAAACGTCCTGATGGTCGTGCAATTGATGAGATTAGAGAACTTAATGCTGAAGTAGGTCTTTTACCAAGGACTCACGGTAGCGGTATGTTTACACGTGGAATTACTCAAGCATTAACAATTGCAACTCTTGGTGCTCCATCGCAAGAACTTATTGTTCAAGATATGTACGGTGAAGAAACTAAGCGTTATATGCATTTTTATAACATGCCTCCTTATGCTTCAGGTGAAACTGGAAGAATTGGTGGGGCGCCAAAGAATCGTGAAATTGGACATGGAATACTTGCTGAGAAAGCTTTAAGACCAGTACTTCCATCAAGAGAAGATTTCCCATACACAATGGTTGTTGTTACAGAAATCCTGTCTTCAAGTGGTTCAACCTCAATGGCCGCCACCTGCGCTTCAACACTTGCATTAATGGATGCAGGGGTACCGATAAAGGAAATGGTAGCTGGAGTTGGAGTAGGACTTATTGTTAACGAAGATATGTCAAAGCATTTAGTCATGACAGACCTTGCATATCTTGAAGATGCATATGGTTTTATGGATTTTAAAATGACTGGAACAAAAACAGGTGTTACTGCAATTCAATGTGATATTAAAGCAAATGGTATACCAATTGATATTATTCCAAAAGTTTTTGAGCAGTCAAAAAAAGGAAGACTTCAAGTTCTTGAAGCAATGGAAAAGGCAATCACAGCTCCAAGAGCTGATGTTAGCGAGTATGCTCCAAAGATGGAATCAACAAAGATAAAACCTGAAGAAATCGGTCTTGTTATCGGTTCTGGTGGTAAAAACATCAAACAAATACAAGAAAGAACAGGCGCACAAATCTCAATTGAGGAAGATGGCACTGTCGTCGCATCATCGATTAAACGCGAAGAAGCAGTTGCTGCAATCGACTACATTAAAAATATGTTTCGTGAGGTTATGCCTGGTGAAATCCTCGAAGGTGTTGTTGAAGATATAGTAGACTTTGGAGCTTTCGTTGAAATATTCCCTGGAAAAACCGGCCTTCTTCACATTAGTGAAGTTGCAGAAGGTTACGTTCAAGATGTATCACAGCACCTAGAAATAGGTCAAAAAGTAAAAGTCAAAGTTCTTAGTGTCGATAGAATGAGCGGTAAGATTAGCTTATCCATTAAAGCATTAACCGTACCTCAAGGTACCGGTGAGGATAATGGTGATAGGCAACAACATGACCGAGGTGGTTACCGTAATGATCGCGGTGGTGACCGAGGAGGTCGTGGCGGAGATAGAGGCGGTAGGGGCGGCTTTGATAGGGGCGGTAGAAGATAGGCCTTTGTTATAGCGCAAACCTTGTAAATAAAATAGAATAGTATCAATGCCAATATCAAGGATCTGTCCTAATTGCAATTCATATCTGGGTGATTTTGATAACTATTTCTGTTCTGTTTGCGGAAATGAACTACCGGCCAATCTCACTAAACTTTCTGTTAGCTTAAAAATTAGAGAATTCACAGCATTAAAACCACTTCTAGCTGCAACTAAAAAAGAAGCTCAAGCTAAAAAGAAACCGATGACTATTCTTGAGGAAGATGGTCCTAAAAAAAGACGATCTTTTAATGAGAATATGACCATTCTCCTCTCGGTCGTAGTCATAATTTTATCAGTATTATTTTTTGTTCTATATATTCATATAAACTTTTTTAAAAGACCAAGTACGGTAGTTGTAGAAACTCCGGTAAAAGTTTCATCTCAAAAAGTTGTTGATCTTGAGCTTGCCTTTAAAGAAACTGATTTTGGTAAAACACCTTTGCTTAACTTTGTACCATCCCAGGCAGTTCTTTATATGGAGGTAGCTGATGTTACAGCCGTTAGTAAAGAATTTGTTACCTCAGAACTTGTGGGTTTGTCAGAAGAAGATTTTTCAAATCTCACTAGTCTTGTTCAAAACGAATTCATTTTATTTTCATACAAGGTGGATAATAAATACTACTGGGTTGGTGCTTTTAATTTAGTTGATGCCAAGAAGACTGAGTTTTTATTAAAGTCATTCGAATATGATAATTTCAAATTTCTAATTGAAGACGGCTACCTACTCGTATTTCAAGGGGACGCTTCACAAAAATCAATCGATACGGTACTTGCGGTAAAGAGAGGTAAGGCACTTAAATTAACTTTGAACCCGCAGTACATAAAAGATATTGGTAATCTTGAACTCTCAGGTCAAGCAAGAATATTATTTTTAGATAAAACGGCAGGACAAGATATCTTTAAAAACTTAGGTTTAAATTATTTAGAAACTAAAATCCAAAGTTTTGATAAAATTTTAGAGACTGGTTTTAACGCACTAGTTGTTAAGAAAATAAAATGACAGAAAACACTACAGAAGAATTTTTATTTGAGGAGTTAAATCTTCTCTCACAAAAACTTGATAAAGCTCTTGGACTTCCGGGAGAACTTAGAGATAGATCACAAAACATGCTTAAAAGGCTGAATAGAATGGCAAAAACCGGTGGATACGCATCTGAGTTTGATACGCTTTCTCGTTATATAGATACTGTTGTTAGTATTCCGTGGGATGTCAAAACCGCTGATCGGTTAGATTTAGCACTTGCAAAAGAGGTTTTGGATAAAAACCACTACGGTATGGACGGTATTAAAGAGATTATGCTTGAGTTTCTGGCATCCATGGTTTTAATGGAAAAAAGAGGTCAGAACGCAATCGCAAAAGCACCAATTCTACTTCTTGTTGGACTCCAGGGTGTTGGTAAAACAACTTTAGCGTACTCAGTTGCTGAGGCGTTAAACCGCAAGTTTATGCGTATCGCTATGGGTGCTATTGGATCGGTTCTTGAAATAAGAGGTAAAAGCAAAGCTTTTCCTGAGGCAGAGCCAGGGCAGATTATAAAGTCTTTAATTCGAACTGGGGTTTCAAATCCGGTAATTCTCCTTGATGAAATAGATAAAGCCAGTGGACAAGAAGGACTTCGTAACGATATTATGGCAGTTCTTCTTGAAATACTTGATCCTAAACAAAACACAGATTTTAGAGATCACTATATAGATTATCCAATAGATTTATCTCAAGTGCTTTTTATTTGCAGTGCAAATAACCTAGGTACAATCTCAGCTGCTCTCCTTGACCGTATGGAAGTGATAAAAATGCCTTCTTATACTGACCTTGAAAAAACAGTTATTGCGAGAGATTACCTGTTACCAAAGGTTCTTGAGAGATCTGGGCTTGAGCCGGGTGAGTTTGCAGTTGATCCAGGTCTATGGCCTGCAGTTGTTAGACCGTTTGGTTTTGACACTGGAATTAGAAGCCTTGAGCGAACTCTTCAGGCAATGTGCCGTAAGGTGGCAAAAGAAATTGTGGAAGGAAAGGTAACTTCAGTTACAATTACAGCAGATAATTTAAAAGCTTACCTACCAAAGTAATTAATGGAAACAACAGATATTTTAAAACAACTTGATCAGGATAGAAAAGACGGCTTTAGACCGTCAATCATGCTGATCTTTACTCATGAAAAGAAGCTATTAGTATTTTTTGCTAAAGAATACCAGCAATGGGTTTTCCCTCAAGCCGGAGTTGAGAATAGTGAAAACTTTGAAAATGCTCTTATAAGGCTAATTAATGATGAAGTTGGATCATATGTTATTGAGAAGTTAGGAGACCCTCTTGTTCTTGTAGGTGAAAAGAAAAGTACTTTTCCAAACAGAATACAAGGTTCAAAAGATCTCCGAACTGATGACGGTACTGAAGTTATGATGGTTGGGAAGAAATACTACATTTTTACAGCAAGTCTTACTGATCAAAGAATAGATATTTCGAAATCTGTTTTTGGTGATTTCTTTTGGCTAAATGAAAAAGAAGCAAGATTCATTTTCACAAATATGCTTTATGTGAATAAAAAAGAGGTATTTTTGTTTGCTCTTGATTCTCTTAAGCAAAAAGGCATTATTGCATGACAGATTCAAAAAGTGTTCTGCTCGATCAGATAGCTGTTAATGTTAAAAATTGCTCCAAATGTGGTTTATGTAAGACTGCGACTAATGGCGTTCCAGGAGAAGGCAATGTTAACGCGGAAATCATGTTCATAGGCGAGGCTCCCGGGCAGCAAGAAGATTTATCGGGAAGACCTTTTGTTGGAAGAGCAGGCAAGATGCTAGAAAAGCTACTTGAAGCAATCCACAGCAGCCGTGAAGAGGTTTTTATTGGTAATATAATAAAACATAGACCTCCTCAAAATAGAGACCCGTTGCCTGAAGAAATTACCGCATGTACCCCGTATCTTGATCTGCAGTTAAAGATAATAAACCCGGTGCTAATTGTTACTCTTGGAAGATTTGCTATGAATTTTTTTTATCCGGATGGGAAAATAACGCGTGATCACGGCTCTTTAATTAAGCTTGATAGATTCTTTATCTATCCTGTTTATCATCCTGCAGCAGCTTTACGAAATACCAATTTTGCAAAAGCCTTGGCACTAGACTTTGTTAAAATACCTTCGATTCTTGAAGAAGTAAAAAATTTAAAAACTGCAGCTCAAAAAGAGGAAAGCTCTCTGCCAGCTCAAAACGAAAACCAACTTGGTCTCGGGCTTTGAAAATGGTACTCTTTTATAGTGATAACTGCTCAAATTAATTCTATTTTGGACTCAAAAAACAAAACAAAATCAGATCTAAAACCTCATACAACCGGTCTTAGAATAATTAAACTTGGGAGTGAGGTAGGAGCCACTAAGAATATGACGGTTTATGAATACGGCAACGATATCATTGTTGTTGATTGTGGAATTGGTTACCCTGACAGTGACTTACCTGGGGTGGATATTGTTATTCCAGATACCTCTTATCTTCTTGAACATAAAGATAAAGTTCGCGCAATTTTTGTAACTCACGGGCATGAAGATCATTTTGGTGCAATTCCGTTTGTAATTAAAGATTTAAACGTACCGATCTATGCAAACAAGCTTGTTCAAGGACTTATTAGAAAAAGACTTGAAGATAGGAATCCTGAGGGGGCTAAAAATATATCTTTTAATACAATTTCCGCTGATTCAGCACCTATTAGACTTGGGGCGTTTTCACTTGAATTTTTTCGGGTTAACCACTCGGTTCCAGACTCACTTGGGTTTGCGATAAAAACCCCTGAGGGAACAATCTTACACATGGCTGATTTTAAACTTGATTTTTCGCCAGTAATTGATCAACCAATTGAACTTAACAGGATTGCTGGGTATGGGGATGAAGGTGTTTTGTGTTTGCTATCTGATTGTCTTGGAGTAACTCATCCAGGCTACACTCAATCAGAGAGAACATTAAGAGCATCTTTTGATGCTATGTTTGAAAAAGCTTATGGTAAGCAGATTTTTGTAACAACAATCTCATCAAATATTTCTCGAATGTATCAAGTAATCGAATCCGCAATAAAAAGCGGTAGGAAGGTTGTTTTTGTTGGTAGATCCATTATTCAAACAGCAGAAATTGCAAAAGGGTTAAAATATTTACCTTTTTCACCAGAAACGTTCGTTGATTTAAAAGAAGTTAATAAATTTGATCCAACAAGTCTTGTGTACATTATTGCAGGCTGTTTTGGGCAAGAAGGCTCAGCCCTTTACAGACTATCTCAAGGCGAGCACCCTCAATTAACAATTCAAGATGGCGATCTTGTTATTTTTGCAGCTGATCCAGGCCCCCCAAGTTCACACGAACCTGTTGAGACAATTTTGCATTACCTTACAGTTGCTGGAGCTGATGTTTTATATAGTGAGATTCAAGATAATCTCCATGTTTCAGGGCATGGTAAAAAAGGTGATCTTGAAACAGTTGCTGCTCTTAGCAAATCAAAATTTTATATTCCAATTGGAGGAACCGCTGCAAGAATGCGAGCTTACACTCATATGGTTGAGGAGCTAGGTGTTCCGCGTGACGATGTCTTTGAGCTTTTAGAAGGTGAGTCGGTTATATTTGAAAATGGCTATGCTCATAAAGGGGAGAAAGTACCAACTCAAAATATCTATATTGACCCAACAGGGCAACCAAGTTCTGGAGATGTTGTTATTAAAGACCGTGAGAAGTTATCAGGAGACGGAGTGTTTGTTGTCATAGTGCCTATATCAAAAGATAAAACAAAGATACTTGGCGGTACAGAAGTAGTCACAAGAGGCTTTTTTTATGTTAAAGAGAACATGAGTCTTTTAGGGCGTTCAAAAGACGTTGTTAATAAAGTACTTGATAAAGAAAAAGATAATATCGAAGACTGGAACAAAGTTAAAAATAAAATAGAAAAGAATTTAGAAAAGTTCTTTAAAGAAGAGACCGGTAAAAAACCGTTAATTCTCATCTCCCCTATTCAAATTCAAGTTTGATTTTAAGGTGAATTAATGCCTTTTTGGTGTTAATATGTAACTAATGTCCGCAAAACGAGGTAGGAAAAAAAAGTTTAAATTAAACTTACAAACAGGCTTTTTTAAATCAGTCTTTTCCATCTTTTTGTTCCTTGGTTCTGCTCTCACATTCATTTCTTTTTTCGCACCTGATTATCCTGTAAATGAACAGATACAGAATATAATGAGAAGCACACTTGGGTTTTCTTCAGTTTTTATTCCATTTATTTTAGGTGTTGCTGCATTTTTAACATTAAGCTCGTTTCGGCCAAACTTTATTCAAACAAGAGTATTGATTGGCCTAATTGGTTTATGTTTAAGCTTTGCAGGAATTTTCCATATATTTTACAGCGACTCAGCCCTGGATGTTGCAAAAGACGGTCTTGGTGGAGGTTTTCTTGGCTATCAAATGGCACAGCTCCTGAGAAACACAGTTTCGGTATACGGAGGGTTTTTTTTATTAATTGCTGCAATTGCAATCTTTGCCCTTATCACATTTAATACTTCTCTTGATAATCTTTTTGAAAAAGTTAAAGCACTTAAAGCTTTTCTTGCAAATCTCTTGCACTTTAAAATGCCAAGTAGAGCTTCCAAAGAAGATTCAAATATTAATGTTCTCCCAATTGAGGCTGCTATTCAAACTCAGCAGAGCTTAAGTTTAACTCCAAGAGATGATCAATTAGGCGTAATGGGTGGAGTAAAAGAGGAGAAAAAAACTAAGATTGAAATAATTCCAAGCATGGCGGAGCCTCAAAACGAGAATGTAGAAGGAATAGTTTCCAATCTAAGCCCTCAAAGTGCTGTTTCTTTTAAACCAACCTCTCTTCAATACAATAATAAAGTTTGGGAATTACCGCCAATTGATTTGTTAAATGATCCAGCACCTGATAATGCTGATCGTGGCGATGTTAAACTTAGGGAACAAATTATTATTAATACGCTCAAATCATTTGGTATTAATGCCCAGATGAAAGGGACGAGCTATGGCCCAACTGTCACAAGATATGCAATCTTTGCTGAAGAAGGGACAAAGATCACAAAAATTGCGTCACTCCAGTATGACCTTGCCTTAGCACTTGCGTCCCCAACAGGCTCTGTTCGCATTGAAGCTCCGATGCCCGGGACTCATTTTATTGGAATTGAAGTACCAAATAACACAAGAACAACAGTTAGCTTTAAAGAGGTGTTTACATCTGAACCAATGAAATCAACTAAAGTACCGCTATCTATTGTTCTTGGCAAGGATGTTGGTGGTTTCCCTCAGATATACTCTATTGGAAAAATGCCTCACCTGCTTGTTGCAGGAGCTACGGGTTCTGGTAAGTCAGTGTTTTTACACTCGATCATGTTCTCACTTTTATATAGATGCAGTCCGCTTGAATGCAAATTTATCTTAATTGATCCAAAAAGAGTTGAGTTAATTCACTATGCTGACATACCTCATCTTTTAACGCCTGTTGTTACGGACCTTGAAAAAGCTCCGTTTATATTTAAATGGGTTGTTGAAGAGATGAACCGTAGATACAAACTATTTGAGAGTGCAAGGGCACGTAATATTGAAAGCTATAATGAAAAATCAGGCTTTCACGCTCTCTCTTACATTGTAGTCATCATTGATGAGCTTGGTGAAATCATGGTAAGTGATCCTGCATCGGTTGAAAAAAATATTATAAGACTGGCGCAGCTTGCGCGTGCAACCGGTATTCATCTAGTACTAACAACACAGCGTCCATCGACAAATGTCGTTACAGGATTGATAAAAGCAAACATCCCATCAAGAGCAGCCTTTAATGTTACAAGTAATACTGACTCAAGAGTTATTATTGATCAGCCTGGAGCCGAAAAATTAATGGGTAAAGGGGACATGTTATTTGTACCGCCTGATGCCGCAAAACCAACCAGAATTCAAGGTGTTATGATTTGGGAAGATGAGATAACAAGACTTGTTAATTATTTAAAAGATTCAGGCTTTGGAACGCAGTATAATGACGAGATCTTTTCAACGACTGTCCCAAGTGAACACGACGGTGGGGGAGGTATGGGAGCTGGAAGTGGTAAGGATGATTATTTTGATGAAGCAGCTGAGATAGTTCAGTCTTCCGGCAAAGCTTCAGCATCATATTTACAGCGCAGACTTTCGATAGGTTATTCACGAGCAGCACGTATTCTTGATGAATTAGAAGATGCGGGTATAATTGGGCCTGCTAGGGGAAGTAAACCAAGGGACATTTTAGTTAAAGATACTTTAAGTACCAGTCCTGAAATTTACGATGAGGACACAAATGGATTCCCAATAACCCCAGCGCTTGATTATGAAAACAGTAGGCCAAATTCTAGCTTCTGAGCGTAAAAGAAAGAAATGGACTCTTGAAGAGGTTCAGAAGTTTACAAAAATACATCCCGAATATATTAAAGCGCTTGAAAATGGCGACTACGATACTTTTAAAGGCAAAGTACATGTTAAAGGCTTTCTAAAGATATATGCGGAATTTCTTGAGCTCGACGTTGGCCAAACTCTTGCATTCTGGCGACGGGAATATGAAGCTGGATATGAGCGAGGGCGAAAAGAAAAAGCTTCGAAATATAGCCGCATTGCAATTAAGATTCCTAAAATTACCTTTGATTTAAAAACATACGGCTTTTTAAGCAGCTTTATTTTGATAGCTCTTTTTTTCTCATATGTCTTTTATCAATATCAAAGGTATTCTCAAGAACCAATCCTTATAATTAATTCACCAAAAAACGGCAGTATTGTAAAGCAGAACTTCATTGAAATTACCGGTAAGACTGAACCAGGCTCTGACATATTAATTAATAATCAACCTTTAGGGATTGACGAAGAAGGTAGTTTTTCAACAGTTCTGAGTTTGAATCAGGGCATTAATTCCATTTCTTTGACTGCAAAAAATAGTTTAGGAAATTTAACCACCAAAGATTTAACTGTTGTTTATAATAAACCCCTTAAACTTCCGGCAATTGAGCTGGATATTCCACCTCAGTCTTCGGAATCAACGCCAACTAAGCCATGACTCTATTTAGCATAGTTGACGTAAGACGTCTGTGATGACACAATAAACTTACGAAATTAGTTGCTTGCACGCTGCCCGAAGCAATTTGGTTTGCCGGTTTTGCGTAAAAAAATAACTTTGTGGATATCCAACTTGTACTAGTCATAATACTCGCGCTCCTAACCATCAATGTGTTAATTGTTGGTGTGTACGTTGTCTTTGTCTTAAAAGATTTAAGGTCAACCATTAATAAAACAAACACTGTGCTTGATAATGTAAACAGTATTACTGCTGCCGCCCATTCAATGACAAATGCTTTATCATCCCCTGTCACAACAATTGCAGGTTTTGCTAATGCTGTTGCGGGAAGCTTTTCGGCTGTTAAATCGATCAGATCGTTAATACATACACCAAGTTCAGAGGAAGAGGATGAGTAATATATGTGTGATTCAAGAGGATCTAGTTCAAACTCATCAACAAATTTTATGTTAGGCGCAGTTATAGGAGCAGCTATAGGAGCTGCAGCAGCGTATTTATTAACTCCAACAACAGGAGATGAGAACCGTAAGAGAATTGCAACTTCTGCCAAGAAGTATAAGGTGAAGGGTGAAGAACTTATAGAATCAGCAAAATCTACCACCCAAGAACAACTCGATTCTTATGTAGAAAAAGCAGCGCCTTTAATTGAAAAAGCTGCCCCA
The DNA here is from genome assembly GCA_964540135.1 of uncultured Candidatus Saccharibacteria bacterium. Classification (GTDB taxonomy): domain Bacteria; phylum Patescibacteriota; class WWE3; order UBA101185; family UBA10185; genus CAZCAQ01. The sequence continues at coordinate 34,604 of CAZILK010000012.1, forward strand.
TACGTTGAAAAAATGAGTCCTTTAGTTCGCGAAGTTGAGCAAAAACTCAAACCCTATCTTACAAGCGCTAAACAAACAGGGCATAAAGTTGAACAAGAGGTCGAAGAAACTATTCAGCAGCTCATCACTGATACAAAACCAGCTCCTCAGAGCCCACTTATTGATCAAAAACACCCAAAAACAGCCTCAAAGACTGCCACTGAACCAAAGAAACGCTATTTTAAAAGACTTCGCAAGTAGTTTTTTTTAACTCTTACTTATACTACAATACCTACATATGGCTGATATCCCATTAAATACGCAACCAGTGAGCTCAAGCTTACAAGATGATACAACCCAAACTCCTGTTTTAAGCTCAAGTATGCCTGGCATTCCTTTAGGCTCTGAAAAAGGTGGGTATTTTGAAAAAAAAGCTGAGGAATATGCAGACCCAAACATGGCTGAAAAGCCACCCATTGATGAACTTTTGAGGCCTTCTGAAACTCCTTCTGCTAACGGGGGGCAGTCTATTAATGATCCACAAAGCTCAAAAAGTATATTTCAAGCCCCGGTTGTTGTGGATTTAAGAAAAAAGCTTGCACCTGTTTTCTCCAAACCAAAAAGAACAATAGCACCCAATGCTGATGCTATAACTCAACTTGCTGCAGATACAGAGCAGAAGTTTATTACAAGCATTAAAACTGCCCATGGAAATAAATAATCTAATATTCACCATCTTTTTTATCTCGCTTTATGCAACTATTCTTACCGCTGTTATCGCAGCTTTAGTCTTCCTCTTTTTTAGAAGGAGACGGCTTAAGAATGAAGAACAAAATCAATATAATCTGACTTTTATGCAAATTAAGGTTCCTCAGCAAAATGAGATTGAAATTGCAGAAGCTGAGCAAATGTTTGCAGGCTTTATGGGTTTTAAAAGATCTTTTTTTGCAGCACTGACCAAAGGTCAGTACAGTATTTCATTTGAAATAATTTCCAAAAAAGAAGGTATCGCTTTTTATGTGGTTGCGCCTGATGATTTAGCACTTCATGTTGAAAAACAAATAAATGCTGCTTACCCAACAGCAGAGATTGATTTAATTGATCCGCAAGAGATTTGGGACCGAGGTAGTAATACTGCAATTATGGAATTAAATCTTGCAGGTCCTGAGTATTTCCCAATTAAAACCTACACTGACAATAAAACAGATACATTAAATGTTATTACATCTGCAGTCAGTAAGCTTGGACCTGAAGATGTTGTTGCAATTCAATATATTCTAAGGCCTGCAGGTAATGGCTGGCGAAAAGCAGGTAAGGTGTTTGTCCAGAGTGTGCGCAATAAAAACTCATCTGATAAACCAACTAAAATTGATGAAAACTTCTTACAAGGCATTGATAAAAAGACTGCAAAGTCAGCATTTCGAATGGTTCTTAGAGTTGTGTCGATTTCAGATAATCTTGTAACTGCTGACTCGTATTTAAAATCAGTTGAAGGTGCTTTTGAGCAGTTCACTGATGTTACATATAACAAGTTTAAGTCAAGAAAATATCATCCAAAAAAATTCATCTCAAATTTTATATACAGAAGAGTTAGCTTTCATTCTTTTTACATCCCAATCTTAGAGTACAAACTATTTGGTAACGCATCTGTTTTGAACATTGAGGAAATGGCTACTATTTTCCACTTTCCAAATAAAAATGTTTCAACTCCGGGTATTGTTTGGCTTGGTGCAAGAAGGGCTTTTGCTCCAGCGCATACCCCAAGTGAGGGGTTGCTTCTTGGTGTGAGTGCTTTTAGAGGACAGAAGAAGGACATCCACATCAGAGAAGATGACCGCAGAAGACACATGTACATAATTGGGCAAACAGGTACTGGTAAATCTCAGTATATGAGAGCTATGGCGCTTCAAGATATTGATGAAGGTAAGGGTATTGCGTTTATTGATCCACACGGTACAGAAATTGCAGCTATTCTTGAGAGAATTCCTGAGAATAGAGTTGATGATGTAATACTTTTTGATGCATCAGATTACGACCGGCCAATGGGTTTTAATATCCTTGAATGGAAGACTGAGGAGCAAAAAAACATGATCATCAACGCTTTTATTGCTCTTTTGTATAAGCTGTACGATCCAAATCACACAGGAATAATAGGTCCCCAGCTTGAGCGTGCTGTTCGTAATATTATGCTTACTGCAATGTATGATCCAGAAAGTACCATGGTTGATGTTTTAAGGATGGTTATTGATCAGCAGTATTACAAACAATTCTTACCAATTGTTAAAGATCCGCTTGTTAAAAGATACTGGCTTGATGAAATTGCTAAGACATCGGATTTTCATAAAAGCGAAAAGATGGGCTATTTTGTTTCCAAGTTTGATAGGTTTGTAACCGAGCGTATTATGAGAAATATTATCGCTCAACCAAAGTCCTCTCT
>CAZILK010000013.1:0-2672 GCA_964540135.1 uncultured Candidatus Saccharibacteria bacterium
CACGATGCAATTATCTTCTCATCAGGCATGCCTATGAAACGCTTTATTCACGAAGGGACAGGACTTTACTGGAAAAGTGCTCTTGCGCTACCTGATAGGTGGGCGAGATGGATCATTATGAGAACTTATGACGACAACGATGGAACATGGAAAAATGTTAAAAATACTAAAGGTATTGAGAAGTACAATCTTATTCATAAGTATCCGTTTGCCGATATTTACGAACTTAAAGAAGAATACGTTAAAAATTTGACAACTACTCCTATTAAATAGTAAGTTAAGCTGAATTATGCGAAACCAACTTATACTATTTATAATTATACTTTTCTTTTTTTCAAATTTTAAACATATATCACTAGCACAAAAAGTAACTACAAACAGATTTTGGAACGTGCAATCGATAGACACGATGAAGTACTCAAGAGATACAGCTCGTGAGAAAGCAAATAGTAAATCATTTGAAGAAGTAATTAAAAAACAAGTTAAAGATATTGCCGATACAGGCGCAACTCATGTTGGTATTAGTACACCATATGATAGTGAATTTATTCCGTATTTAACTAAATGGGTAAATGCAGCAAGAGACAATAATTTAAATGTGTGGTTTAGAGGTAATTTTTCTGGCTGGGAAGGCTGGTTTGAGTATCCTGAAATATCACGAGAAGAACATCTTAATAAGACTTATGATTTTATACTTGCTAATCCTGAGCTGTTTAAAGATGGGGATATTTTTACACCATGTCCTGAGTGTGAGAATGGTGGAGACGGGGATCCAAGACAAAATGCAACTGAAGATAGTGTTAAAAAGTACAGAAAGTTTTTAACAGATTCAAATAAAATCGCTATCAAAGGTTTCAAAGAGATTAACAAAAAAGTTAAAACTAATTACTTTTCAATGAATGGTGATGTTTTGAGCCTTATTATGGATAAAAGTACTGCTGATAAAATGGATAGTATCGTTGCAGTTGATCATTATGTTAAAACACCAACACAGCTTAATAACGATGTAACAAGATACGCACAAGCCTCTGAAGCTAGGGTCGTTCTTGGTGAAATGGGTGTGCCAATTCCTGATATCCACGGCGATATGACTCAAGAAGAACAAAGCGAGTGGCTAAAAGAAGCATTAACTCTCTTATCTCAAAACCCAAATGTTGAAGGTATAAATTACTGGGTAAATACAGGGGGTTCAACACAAATTTGGCTAAACGACAGAGACGATCAAAATAACGAACCAACACTTGCTGTTCAAACACTAACGGCTTTTTTCAAACCTCAAGTTGCGACTGTGAGAGCAGTTAATGAACTTGATGAACCTGTATTAAACGGGACTTTGTCTGACGAGATCTCGTCATACAAACCAAAGGAAAACGGAGTTTACTCGATACTTTATGTGTATGATACACCGACTGTAAAATTAAGTGCACCGGGGTATGAGGTTGCTGAACTCAAGATTGACACTGGAAATACAACCACTGTTGTCTTAAAGAAAATGCACGAAGATTTGTGGTTTAAGATTAGAAAATATATCAAAACAAAAGCGTTTTAACTTTAGTGAACTTCTTGAGAATCACTTCTTAGCATTCCAGATAAAAACTTAATCAAATTCCTGATACAGACTAAGCTCACTTTGAATTTTTGTACTCGGCTTTTTGCCAAGCTTTAATTTCTGAAGTCTTTCAAGTTCAAAGAAATCTTTACATTTATAATCCTCCTTTGCTCTTTGAACAAACTGAAGAAAGATCTCAGCTGTTGCTTTGGCATCAGGCAAAGCTCTATGCCTCCCGTCAATCTGAAGCTTAAAGTATTTGCTTAATGTATCAAGGTTAAAGGAGGGGAGTTCTGGATATAATTTTCGCCCAAGAAGTACAGTACACAGTTTAGGGAAATCAAACGGAGTGTTTAGTCGGCTAAATTCTTTTTTTAAAAATGCAAAATCAAACCCAACATTATGGCCAACTATTACTGTGTCTTTTATTCTCTCCATAATAGTATCTTGAAGATCAGAAAAAACTGGTTTACCATAAACATGTTTTGCATTTATATGTGTGAATGTTGTAATCCAAAAAGGGATATCTTGTTCAGGATCTATTAAATGTTCCCAAGTTTTTGTAATTTTTCCGTTTTCAATTGTAACTATTCCAATATCAATTACTCTATTAAAGTTTGAGCTCATCCCTGTTGTTTCAGTATCAATAACTGAGAATGTTAGATCGTCTAAAGCCTTGGAAAACAGGTGGCTGTAGTTAAACATGGTAAATATAATAACATAGGTTGCATTATCTTTGTTTAGATGTTACTATGGGCTCATCCTGCCGGATTAACCTGCCAGAAAGGTAATCTTAGATGTACAGGATTTTTGTATTTGTAGCCTTAATAGCTACCTTAACAGTAACAAAGACTCGGGTTTTAGCCATAGATAATGTGGTAACAGTACCAACTTTCCCTCAGTGTACAGCTCCTCAAGGAGTCGTTAAAGTTTCATACCCATCAGGAACTCATGGTATTGCCGGTAGTACAGTTACCTATACAGGTAGTGATACCGTTTATACCCTTTCTGAAGACGCTGTTACTCAGTGTTTTTGTGCAAGCGACGGCTCTGGTATTCAATCAAACTGGTGGAAAGTATCTAGCCTTACACTTGATGAAATAGAAAACCTCACAAACCAAGG
>CAZILK010000013.1:2772-16991 GCA_964540135.1 uncultured Candidatus Saccharibacteria bacterium
AAAAGAATAGGTGGAACTGGTGGCCCATTTGAAGGTCAGGTTCTTGGCGCTTCAACTCAAGGGCTTGCAGCAACTGGAAACCTTCCTGAGATTGTTGCTTTACTTGCAATGAGCACTGGACTTTTCACATTTGCAACACTGCAGTTTAAAAAATCACGCAAATAATTTTGTATGAAAACTAAACTTATCTACTTTTTAGCTGTTGTTATTTCAATTCTCCTTTTTTCAAAGGCTTTATTTGAGATATACAAAAGGTATGTTTTTGTGAGCGAACCTGTTCAAGCTCAGGTCGTTAAGTCTGATCGTGGTAAAGGTCCTATTGAGCCGGTACTGCTTAAAATTAATTCCATTGATATTAATACACAAGTAACATCAGTTAAAGATACTTGGGCATATCCTGATGACAGTGTTGTTTTTCTAAAAAATACCCCACTACCAGGAAACAAGGGAAACTCGGTAATCTACGGTCATAATTATAAAGGTCTTTTTGGAGAACTGAATAAAGTAATGTTAGGGGATTTGGTTGAGATCACGCTCTCAGATGGAACTGTGCGTTCTTTTAAAATCACCCAAAAATATACCGTTACACCTGATCAGACACATATCCTTGGACAAACTAAGGATACCAGACTAACTTTGTTTACCTGCACAGGTTTCTTAGATTCTAAAAGACTTGTGGTAATTGGAAAATTTGTTAACTAAGAATATTGGTCTACTCAACAACTTTAAGTCTGATGGATGATTTACCCTTTCTATCATCATCATCTTTTGCCTCAACACTGAATTCATGTTCCCCAATTTCATCTACTGAAAAGTCAAATGTGTAGCCATATGGTTTTGACTGGTCTTCACCTTTCTCATCGCCATCTACTCTAAAGGTTACATTCTCAATATCATTTGGTGATGATACCTCAACACTTAATCTAAAATTTCTAGGCACCGAATCACCGTCTTTAAGAAGCGGGAAAGAGATTACCGGATCTACTTTTTTATTAACTTTTCCATCATCGTCAAAGGAAAGACCTGAGACTGTAGTTGGTGGGAAATATTTCTCATCATCTTTATAGTTTTTTTCAATCCAAGCGTCCACAAACGACTGCCACTCCGGAAGTTCAGCAGTTATTTTGATAAATGTTTTTTCCTCAGTTTTATCAGCTTTTTTACAAGCATCGTTTGCAATCCTGCCGTCTTCTTCGCAAACTTCAAGCCGTTGATACCAGTTACTTACAGCAGTTGGTTCAGTGCCTTCGGTAAACCATTCAAATCTTTTGTCAGAATCTTTATACGGCAACATGCCTGTAAGCGAGTCTACTTCTATTTTTTTAACCTTTTTAGGAACCGGGAATGGTTCATTTTTTTTATCTTTTAAATAAGCTTTAATAAATGTGTTCCAAATAGGAGAGGCGCCTGTAAGTCCGGAGGCAACTGCCGGATTCATACGCTCGTTATTATTATTACCAACCCAAACGCCAACAGCAATTGAAGGTGTGTAGCCCATGGCATAGTTGTCTCTTTTATCATCAGTTGTTCCCGTCTTAACAGCAACTTTATGCCCTGGAATATTTAACATACTGCCTGTGCCAAACACAGCCGATCTTGCACCATCGTCAGATAGGATATCAGAGATTATAAATGCAGATTCTTGAGTTACTGCTTGCCTACCTTTTTGTTCACGCCATTTATAGATTGTTTGGTTGTGCGAGTCCTTAATTTCAAGGATAGCAACTGGTTGATGAAATTCTCCTTGATTACCAAATGCTGCAAAAGCTCCTGTCATTTCAACTAGTTTTGTTTCTCCGCCTCCAAGTGTTAATGCTAACCCAAAGCGTGATCTATCTTTAAAGGTTGAGATACCAAGATTTTCAGCAGTTTGAATCATAGAATCAACACCAACAATCTTAAGTGCCTTAACGGCAGTTACATTAAGAGAGTTTGCGAGTGCTTTTCTAAAGGAAATAACTCCACGGTAAATACCATCGTAGTTGACAGGATTGTATGCTTTTTGATTGGTTTCATCGCCAATGAAGGTAGTTGGTACATCAAGGAAGGGATAGGCTGCTGTATAGCCATTTTCAAGCATAGTTACATAGGTAAGAGGCTTAATAGAGGAACCAGGTTGTCTATTTGCAAGGGCTACATTTAACGCAGGCTCAAATGTACAGCTATTATCGCCTGTAATGCCCGATATGCAATCTTTAGGCTCAGACTCGGCAAAGTAGTCTTTTGACCCTACCATCGCCATTATATGCCCGTTTTTAGGGTTAATTGCAACCAATGCACCATTACCCACATTAAGCCCTTTTGAGGCGTTTATTTCGTCTTTTACGGTCTTTTGGGCAAGTTCCTGGACTTTTAAATCAAGTGTGGTTGTTACTTTAAGCCCGCCTTGCTCAACAATATCTTTGCCAAGGCTAGCTTCTAACAGCTCCTTAACATAAAAGACAAAGTGAGGGGCTTGAAAAGTTGCAATTGCACGTTTAAATTTAAGCTTTTCAGCTTTTGCTTTCTCGTACTCCTTATCACTTAGATACTCTCTTTGGCCATTCTTATTAAGCCAGCCTCTCTCGTTCATTAAATACAAAACATAGTCTTTTCTATCAAGACCAAGTTGAGGGTTTGAACTATAATATGAGTATCTGCTTGGGCTTTGTGGAAGGCCTGCAATATAGGCTGACTCTGCAACTGTAAGTTGAGAGGGGAGTTTATCGAAGTAATATTTAGAGGCAGTTAATACACCGTAATTTTGCCCTCCATACGGAGTTTCATTCAAATACATCTGAAGAATTTCATCTTTGGAGTATTTATTCTCAAGCTGTAAAGACAAGATGAATTCTTTAATTTTACGAGTGATTGTTCGCTCCTGTGTTAGAAGTGTATTTTTTATAACCTGTTGGGTAAGTGTTGAGCCTCCTTGAAGTCCTTCACCGAGTACAATATTTTTAACAGCACGCATATACGCAAGAGCGTCAAATCCTTGGTGGCGGTAGAAATCTGAGTCTTCCGTCGCCATTGTGGCGTGAATAAGATCAGGACTAACTTCGGAAAAAGTAACAAGGCTTCGATTCTTCTCCCCATAAACTTCATATATTGGAGTTTTATTCTTATCAAAAATCATTGTGGATAGCTCTTGATCACGATTTAACAATGAGTTTGGATTTGGTAGGTCTCTTGCGAAATAGGCTAGTGTTAGTAAAGCTGCAATTGTTCCAAAAAGAATGGCAAAAAGTGTTGCACTAGCAACATAGGTTGCGATCAGGAGTTTGTGCTGAAGAAGCGTTGTAAAAATCCCATACGATCTTCTTGAAGATTTCATAGAGATTCTTTTGTTTGAGTATCCGTTTAATGCCATAATAATCTTAAGTACAATTGTTATTTTATATCATTTAACCAAAGAAACAAAACTATGCCAGGCGAACATCAACAAATTGAACATCAAGTTAGTCTAGAAATACTAAATAGTTATGTTACAGACGAACAGAAAATACCCGACAGTCTTTTCATTCAAAGTTTAAAGTCTCTGATTGCAGAGAATGGCAACGCCGCCTGCAGCTTTATCTCAGAGAACAGCGCACTAATTCAGCAGGCAATAGAAATAGAAGCTGAGAAGAATGAAGAGGATATGGAAAATAAGGATTGGTCAATCTTTGGCTTATTATCCTACACCATGTCGGAGGCATTAAAAAGTGATGAGACATCGGCAAGGGTACTGTTTGACCTAGTGAATACCAATTTTGATAAAGTCCTTCGAACAAGAAATAATTACGAACGTACTAATTCACAATACCTCACGCCTTTTCTAACGTACGCAGCCTCGGGTGAAATGTCTGATATCGATCGGGATAAAGCAGAGTTTATTAACAAAGTAATTGAGCATTATTACGAAGAGGAGATGAGCCTGACAATGGACGGGCACTTACGAACCGCTATACACAAACATGGGGATGAATCAACGGGTTTTGATAAGCTCCTTACAAGTGTCCATAAGAGCGATGTGAAAGCTTTTAACAATCTTGTAACCTACTCGTTAGTCAACAGGTATGGCTTTAGTCGAGAAATAAACACAAACGATTATAGTGAAGCATCTGAAATGTTACGTATTTGGAAATACTGTTCCGGTATGTATGGCCGGGTAACTACTAGATACGGTGAAACGGAGGAGGATGACACGATTAGAGACCTTAGCTTTGATGAAGCATCGATGAGAATTGCCCAAAAAATACGGATGAATTTTCAAGTACTTGAACGGTACAAGCACGGAGACAAGTTAGAAGGTAACAAATTAGAGCATTTGAGAATGTTAAGACGGACTAATGGGATAGTTAACTTCAACAGGTATTCGCTCGAGACCCTTGCCGACCAATACGTTCTTTTGGAACAATCTGAAGAAGAAGCAGCACGCGACCTTAGGCCTAAAGCACTTAGTATCTTACCCCTCGCAGATCATAACGGAGCGTTTGATTACGAACATAAAGTATTAGATAAAACAGGAAAAGGGCTCTGCGAAACAATAGTCGAGGCTTCCGGATCAAAGGATGTACTTCTTAGAGTGCTCAGATCTACCAGAGGAACGACAAGCTTACCATTATCAAAAAGGTCGAAAACAAGGTATAGAGAACAGCCAGCCCCGTATGACTATGTATTCATTTTTGGTCACGGCACGTACCTTGGTCTTGAACTTGGAGTAGACCATGAGAGCTATAGGCTCAGTAAGATAAGGGACAGGTTGCAAAAGACAGGACATGAGCCGCATAGACTTGATTTAGGTCTTCTAGATTTTGAAATCATTGACACAATACTAAGTAAGCATGTGCTGGTCAATCAAGCAACTCAATACGCACTATTTGCCTGCAATACTTTGGAGGATGCGAGAGGGATGCCTGAGGGTTATAACTTCGCATCCTTACTTGCAAGAAAATTAAAAAATCGTAAAGTTTATGCGTTTAGATCAAGAGGTTATTCGGACCAGAAAATAGTTATCGCGGATACTGGAATTTCAGCAACCAAAAGTAAGGGCGGTAGAGGAACGGATATGGAAATGGTCCCAAGACCAGTGCGTGAAGAAATTACAGGTTTGCTATAATACAACACAGATGCAAATAGATACAAATCCACAAAAAATTAAAGAGATATTAACAAGAGGAGTGTATGAAATTGTTACAGTCAAAGAACTTGAAGAAAAGTTACTTTCTGGGAGACAGCTTCATTTAAAGCTTGGTATTGATGTTACAGGTCCTATGATCCATTTAGGACATAGTGTTATCCAAAGAAAGATAAGAGATTTTCAAGAACTAGGGCACAAAGTTACTTTAATAATCGGAGATTTTACAACTCTTGTTGGTGATCATTCAGACAAAGTAGACATGAGAGAAGAACGAGCTGCAGCTTCAATTAAGAAAGACGAAGAAACATACACTGAACAGTTCTTTAAAACAGTTCTTAAAAAAAACTGTGAAATTAGACATAACTCTGAGTGGTTAAGTGAGCTCAACTTTAACGATGTTATCGAACTTGCAAAGGTTTTTACAGTAGGACAAATGCTTGAAAGAGAAGCTTTTAATAAAAGGTTTACAGCTCAAAAGCCAATAGGGCTTGATGAGTTACTGTACCCCCTTATGCAAGGTTACGACTCTATTGCTTTGAAGTGTGATGTTGAATTTGGTGGAACTGATCAGATCTTTAATATCCTTGCAGGAAGAAAACTAATGGAAGCAAATGGCCTTGTTCCTCAAAACACATTCTCTATGAGACTTTTAACTGGAAGTGATGGTAGACCAATGGGTAAATCACTTAAAAATTATATACCGGTAAATGACTCTCCAAATGACATGTACGGAAAACTCATGAGTATTGTTGATGAAGTTATCTTTGACTACTTTGAATTAATAACACGAGTGCCTATGTCAGAAATAGAAGATATGAAGAAAGAAATTGCGAATGGGGCAAATCCAATGGAGTTTAAAAAAAGACTTGCTTTAGATGTAGTAACTTTTTACCACGGATCAAAAGCAGCAGAGAATGCACAAGAACATTTTGAAAAAACTGTTCAGAGTAGGGAAGTGGCAGCTGAAGATGTTATTGAGCTAAAAGTAACTTCACTTCAAGATGTTTCACTTCTTGATATCTTAAAAGGAACTCCTGATTTATCGTCTGGGGAGATTAAAAGACTATCTGTACAAGGTGGTATTGAGGTTGATGGTTCAAAAGTAGAAGATCCAAACGCAAAGCTTACTTTAAAAGAAAACGATGTAATAAGGGTTGGGAAAAGAAGATACTTTAAGATAGTTCTTTGATTTGCTATAAATTAACAAGATTATGAAAAAACATTTCAAAAGAGCATACAAGAGAATTGGGAAAGAAAAGCTTAAGAAAATGCTTGCAGTCTTTGCAACAATTGCACTTCTTGCGTCTTCAATACTTCCTTATCTATTAGTCTAGTGTACTAAAAGCCAAGCTTTGATTTAAAAAATCTTCTGACTCTAGCACCCAGTCTTGGCCCACGCTCTTCAAGAAGACCGTTATCACTTCTATAATGATGGTCTTTCCTAGTAGGCCCATTAGCTACTGGAGTATAAACTATGAATTCATAATCCCCCATTCCAGCTACTGTCATTGAGGTTATTTGCCCGTCACTTGATTCAAGAATCCCAGTGAGCGGTAATAATGTATCTGGATCTGTATTCTCTGAAATCCCAATTGCCCTGTCCGCGCTGGGTAATGTTGCACCATCTAAGTTTAGCGGCTCCTGTAAAGGACCAATTAAAAGCGTTACGCCATTAATCTTTGCTTCAGAAGACCCGCTCTCTAACGCTGTAACAACTTCGGGGCGACTATATACAGAATTAAGTGTTGCTCTAAGCTCTCTGACCTCTTTAGCATTTGGAGTTTCTCCAATCATTGCTTCTGGTCTATTCGTTGAAGTACCGTAAGTCTCAGTTGTGCCATCTCCCCTCCTAGTCAATGCGTCTCTGAGCCTATCTCGCATTGATCTTCTAGCTGGCTTTGGCTCTTCTTCTTTTTTTGCATGAGCATAATGGTGCACGACTTTACTTGCTAAATTATCTATAGCTAAGCTCTCTCTAGAATATATTCCTTCTTTTCCGCTATAAGGGTTTTTCTCAATTTTAAAGGTATCTTGTTCAATAAGTGTTACTTGTTCTGGGGTGCTATCCTCCCCTATAGAAATTGAAACAATAAGTTCATCAGTATCGCCACCCTTTTTTCTAAAAAAGACTCGGGAAACTCTTGTATCGTCCTCGCTGTCTATAAGGGATACATACACATCGTAAGGCTCTCTTCTTCCAACACCGCCTATATAAACCGTGTCTCCGTCATTAAGCGCCATTAAATGAGGCAAGGCATCTTGTAAGTCAGTAGAAAAGCCTTCACTCTTTACACCGTGTCTATTTCTCTTTAAATCTCTTCTTTCACCGCAACTAGCAGGACCAAGAAGCCTTAAAACATCGTCGATGGCTACTTCTTCAGTCACTGACTCCAGTTGCCCTGCAGAGCTTAATTCGTAAGAATTTGTAGCTGTTACAACCGCATAGTGGCCTTGTTCAGAAATGGCCAACCTGACTCCTGGAACTAACTCGTCGCTACTAAAATTAAGACTTACAGATTGTCCTTCTCTATCTCTAGCTTCGTACACCGTTGTAATGTTTCCATTTTCACGAGATCTAGAGCGAACATCAAAATATCTTTCATGTCCCTCATTATCTCTTATTTGAACCTCTCTTGTTGGGATACGTCCAGGCGTGTTCTCGTTCACAGTGTGCCTAGCAGCTTCAAAAGCCTCTCTTAATGCTTCATTAAACCTTGCTTGAAGGCTATCGCCAACCAACCCTTCAACTACTGGACTAAGATGCTCAACATTGTAATGATTTTCTGTATTATTATTTGCCATGTGGAAATTATAGCATTATAAGTCAATTTTTGTACCCAAAATGGTTAAATTTCATCTTTTTAGCTCTGGTTTAAAAGTAGGTTATAATCGAGTCATGAATTCGACTTCTCCTATCTCAAGAGTGGCTGGAATAGGTCCTGTTTTTGAAAAGTTGCTTGCTAAACTTGAGATTTACACGGTTGGAGACCTTCTTTACCACTTTCCATTTAGATATGACGACTTTGCAAGTCTTAAAGAGATTGCACAGCTTATTCCTAATGAAACTGTAACTATAAACGCATTGTTAATTAGTATTGATAATATTTTTACAAGGTATGGAAAAAAACTAACTAAAGCTAAGATCTCAGATGAAACAGGGGAGTTAAGCGTAATTTGGTTTAATCAACACTATATTAAAAAGTCTTTATCCATTGGTGAGAGATATATATTTAGCGGGAAAGTACAGCCTTTTAGTGGCAAACTTACTCTTGTAAGTCCGGTGTTTGAGAAAAATGAAACCGAATCACTTAACACTCAAAGACTAGTGCCAATTTATTCAGAAACAGCAGGCATTACTTCCAAATGGTTAAGGTCTAAGATTAACGACATCTTAAAACAAAAACCGGATATTCCAGAGATTCTAACAAAAGATATTTTATTAAATGAAAAATTCTATGAGATTGAACAAGCCTTAAACGCCATACACTTTCCTGAAAATCTCTATGAAGCAGAACATGCTCGAAACAGATTTATTTTTGAAGAATTATTTACCGAACTCTTAAAAGTTGAGATGAGAAAAGATACTTGGGAAAAACAGCTTGAAGGTGTACCTCTTACTTTTGACGAGCATGGAGAAAAGATTACAGCATTCAAATCACTCCTGCCTTTTAAACTGACAGAGTCGCAAGTACAAGCACTTGAGGATATTTATGCTGACCTTGCCAAAAAGCACCCCATGAATAGAATTCTTGAGGGAGATGTAGGCTCTGGTAAAACCATAGTAGCACTCCTAGCCTCTTATTTAACCTATTTAAATGGCTACAAGACGCTTTACATGGCACCAACCGAAATACTTGCAAACCAACACTTTGAAACCTTTAAATCGTTTTTCTCATTAATTGATGGCGGGAAGATGCCTTCTGTAATACTTAAAACATCGGCCACAAAAGAAAGTATTTTAGACTGTGACATTGCAATCGGAACTCACGCGCTCCTGCACTCCAAAGAGCAAATTCAAAAAGTGGGACTTGTAGTCATTGATGAACAACATCGGTTTGGTGTTGAACAAAGAGCAAAACTTCTTGAGCTAGGGGAGGGAGTTAGAGCACCAAACTTGCTAACTATGACTGCAACCCCAATTCCAAGGACACTAACATTAACTGTTTATGGAGATTTGGCAATTTCAACACTAAAAACACCAGCTGAAAAGGTTAGACAAGTAACAACAAGGGTTATTCCTGAGAATAAACGTGATGAGATATTTTCATGGATTCTAGCTCAGAACAAACCAACCTTTATCGTATGCCCTTTCATCGAAGGCTCTGAAGCTGAATCACTAGAAAATGTTAAATCGGCTCAAGTTGAATTCACAAAACTATCAACGGGTATTTTTAAAAATGTAAGTAGGGGTCTTTTGCACGGCAGAATGAAACAAGCTGAAAAACAAGAGGTTATTACAAAGTTTAAAACAGGGGAGATACAAATACTTGTATCAACGCCAGTTATTGAAGTAGGTATTGATATACCTGAGGCTTCCATTATGGTTATTGAGAGCGCTGAAAGATATGGTCTTGCGTCTCTTCACCAACTTAGAGGAAGAGTAGGACGAGATGGTAATGAAGGACATTGCTTACTCTTTTTGTCGGGTTTTTCAAAAACAGCTTACGGGAGACTTAAGCATCTTGAAACAATAACTGATGGACTAGAGCTTGCTGAAATTGATTTAAAACTTCGTGGGAGTGGGGACGTGTACGGAGTTATGCAAAGCGGCTACAAACAATTTAAATTAGCAGATCTTTCTGATCTGACTCTTCTTAAAAAAGTTAAAGTGTATGCCCAGGATACTTTTAGAAATATAGATAAGTACCCAAATGTTAAAAATGCTTTAAATGGGCAAAAAGTGGTGAAAATAGGTAAAAACTAGTAAAATCCTCTAGATGAAAACAACTACTAAACAAAATGAGCCTGAAATACGAGTTTCAGCAGGCAAGTATAAAGGTAAAAAGCTTTTAGCTCCTGAGATTGAAGGATTTAGGTCAGTTCAAGATAAAGCCAAACAAGCGGTATTCTCAATTATAGAACCTCAAAATATTCAAGATTCTACATGTCTTGATCTTTTCTCAGGGAGTGGAGTTATGGGTATTGAAGCACTTAGTCGTGGTGCTGCTTTTGTTGATTTTGTTGATAATAACTACACAGCTTGTGGCAAAATAATGGAAAACACCCAGAACTGTGAGATAGAATCATACCTTTATGAAATACACTTACTTGATAGTTCAAAGTTTGTAATTAAAACAGACAAAACTTACGATTTCATATTCTGTGATCCTTTTTATAACGACACGAAACACAAGCATTTATTCCAAAATATTTCACAAGTACTTACCAAAAAAGGCTATTTTATCTTTTTCCACTCAGTTGATTTTGATCCCAAAGAACTTGCAGAAGCAGGGAACTTGAAAACCAATTCAACCAGAAAGTTTGGCAAACTCGCTTTTACAATATTTACAAAGTAGATAAAGCTAAGCGTATCTCTCTTCTTTCCAAGGATCGCCTCTGTTGTGATAGCCTCTCACTTCCCAAAAACCAGGAGTGTCGGTATCAATAAACTTTAGTTCATTTAGAAACTTCGCTGATTTCCAACCGTACAAATGAGGCACAACTAACCTTACAGGGCCACCGTGTACTAAAGGAATCTCTTCACCTTCGAGTTCATAAGCAAGTATCGCTCCTGGCCACAGTAAATCACCAATTGATATGTTAGTTGAGTATTCATCGCGTCCGTAAGCTATAACATACGCGGCACTGTCTAATGGATTAGCTAGTTTTAGAATATCTTCAAAACTAACTCCTCTCCAAGATACGTCATATTTTGACCATTTTGTTACACAATGAAAGTCTTTTTTTATTTCTATTGCTGGTAAAGATAGCAGCTCTTGTGCAGTAACAGTGATCGGCTTACTAACCTTTCCACTAATCTTTAAAGTAAAATCTGTAAGTGCTAACGGTGGTCTTACACCAAGATCAAGAATTGGAAAAGAGGTTGTTAAATACTGCCCTGGCGGAAGTCTTAAAGTAGAATCAGCAGAGCTTTTAGTACCTGACAAACCAAATTTTTGAACTGCTTTTTTAATTTTAGAGTCGATATAGGCTTGATTTAAATTTTTTAACATGTACTTAGAAATATTATACCCGGCTTATCTTTCTTAGTATAGTACTGATATAACACAGTTTTGACAACTGCTACTATAGGTCGTACAATCTCGGCATGAATGATGGGGAGTGGCTAGACAAAACAATACAAATTGCACAAGGAATAATAGAAGATGTACGAGAGGCTAGTGTCAGCGCCACCCTGAATCTTGACGAGGTTAGGCGAGAAGAAGCTGTTGAAGCTCAGAAGCGTGGAATTCAATGGAGCTCAACTCAACTTAAAAGCGATCAACCACCGCATTCTGGCGTAATTACTAACGAACCAGGTTGGAACACCGTATTTTTGCTAGGAGAACCCAGCAAAAACGATGGAGCGGCTAGGAGAGCTTGGCAAGAAGCACATACACGGGAAGCGGATCCTGACTATCTTGAAAATCAACCGCGAGTTTTGAATGCATCACATAATGAAGCAGAAACATTTGCTCACCTGGAAGGGGTCTACACTGAACAACGGGAACGTGTTCGAGAAACACAGCTTAGAATACTTTCAGATGCCTACAACTACACACTTAGCGAAGCACAAGAATTGGTGGACAAAAGACTTACACAGCTAGGGGAGACTGAAAGCATGATCCTAGATCCTTTAATTGCAATTATAGCTGACGAAAGATCTAAACTAGCGGAGACAATAAATCCTGTCGATGGTGTCAGCGCATTCTCTATTGAAGATTTAAATAATCGTTATGATACAAAAAATAGAAAAGCTGTTGCAGAAAAACTCTTATGCAAACTAGGAGGCGTGGCATCACTAGATTTATCACTTGAGGATCTAAACTCTTCTGCTACAGGACCTAGCGCAGCCACTTTTGTAAGATGGAAGCTTGTTGATCAATACCCTGTAGGTACCAACTTCAACGGTATTCAGCCAGAACGGTCAAATCTATACCCTGTATCAGAGACTGAGTCGCTTGCCCCACATTTAATACCTGCCATATTAATAGATCGATTTGATAGAGGAGATCTTGATCCGACTACAGCTATCGAATTAGTATTTGACTTGATACAAGATGAATATATGTTTCCGCGGTTAAATACTGTGTGGGGCTTCCTTGAGGACTCTATCGAGACTCAACTGGGACTAACTACTGAAAGTGCGCAAGTGAAACTATTAAAGCAAGAGAACAATACGGTGAAGAGGTTGGATGAAATTACTACGAAGCTATCTAGAATTCCATCAGAATTTGTGATACCTCTCAATGCACTTCTGCATACACTCGGTGATGCTTTATCTATACTAGCCTTGTATAGAGAAGAAGATAGTACAGAGTAAAGGGTATTAATAACAGTTGTAAGTAGTTGACAAAGGCCTAGTAAACCAATATATTACATAGGTTTAGGCTTTCCTAAACACCAGAAAGACAATCATGCAAGTACCAAAAAGAAGACATAGTAAGAGCAGAACAAGACAAAAAAGAAACGGTCATTATAAGGCTGAGGCTGTTGTTACAGTAAAATGTAGCTCCTGTGGCGGGCGTAAATTACCTCATGTAACTTGCCCTGATTGCGGTTCTAAGTAATAAAAATCCCATATAAGTTCTATGCAAAAAATAGCTGATCCAAGAAACGAAGCGAGAAAGCGAGCCTTAAGCTATATCTTTAGTTGGCTATTTACTAAGGAAAAGCCTGAAGAAAGCCTTCCCCTATACAAAGAAGAGGTATCAAACGGAGATTACGACGAGAGTCTTTACCAAAGAATTATTGATGGCGTAGCTCTTAATGTAGTTCAGCTAGATAACTTGATAACTGAAGCAGCTCCAGAATGGCCTATTAACAAGATTTCCAAGATTGATTTAGTACTTTTAAGAATTGCCCTCTATGAAATTCTTTACGAACGTGATATTCCTGTTAAAGTTTCTATAGATGAGGCAGTTGAACTTGCCAAACAGTTTGGAAACGATACCTCAGGTAAGTTTGTAAACGGAGTACTAGGTACTATAGTTATAAAAGAACTACCTGAAGTAAAGAAAAATATATAATTAAAGGGTAAAATATGGAAAATAATTATCTAAAACAAATTAAACAACTACTTGCCGATAATTTCGGGATTGAACCCCACGAAGTTACGGAAGACGCATTCTTTGAGGACGACCTCAATCTTGGAGAATACGAGCTTTTAGAGCTTATGTCAGAACTTGAGGAAATGTATCAAGTTGAGTTTGAAAAAGCTGATAAAGACGAGCTGGATACTGTTGGAAGCTTAATCAGTTTATTGAGAGACAAAATCGACTAGTAAGTTTATGGTATTTAACTTCGCAAAAGCACAAGAAATACTCCAAACGGAGTTAACAAACCAAGATTTGTTTCAAACAGCTTTTACACATAGGTCTTACCTAAACGAGCATGGAGATTATAAGCTTCCATCAAACGAAAGACTTGAGTTTCTTGGAGACGCTGTACTACAACTTCTTTGCTCAGAATACCTCTACAATACTTATAGTGAGACTGAGGGTGTTTTAACAAGCTACAGATCAGCAATTGTATGCACTCAGTCGCTTGCAAATGAAGCAGAGAGGTTAGGATACGGTAAGCTTTTATTCTTATCAAGAGGAGAAGAAGAAACTGGGGGAAGAAGTAGACCTTACATCCTTGCAAACACTTTTGAAGCAGTTCTTGGGGCCCTGTACTTTGAAAAAGGCCTTGAGTTTTGTCGTGAATTCTTAACAAGAGAGCTGTTTTATAAAACACCCGAAATTATCCAAAAAGACCTCTATAAAGACGCGAAATCTATGTTTCAAGAAATGGCTCAAGAGAAGCTAAACATAACCCCGATATATGAAGTTTTAGAATCATGGGGAGCGGATCATGAAAAGACCTTTAAGGTTGGTGTTTTTCTAAACAATGAGTTATATGGGGAAGGAGAAGGTAAGAGCAAGCAGAAAGCCCAGCAGGCAGCTGCTTCTGGAGC
>CAZILK010000013.1:17091-35453 GCA_964540135.1 uncultured Candidatus Saccharibacteria bacterium
GGGAAGGAGAAGGTAAGAGCAAGCAGAAAGCCCAGCAGGCAGCTGCTTCTGGAGCTCTGGACAAGCTGCGCCTAGTATAAAAAGGCTGTTTTGTATTGAAATGATGATTGCGATTAATGTACCTCAGGTAAAGATGCCTTTATTTCTTCCATTTGTCTTTTAGTCTCTGGTAAGTGCTTTGTTACAATCTCCCATATCTCATCTAAATTAACCTCGTTATAAGTGTGAGCAATAATATTGCGCAAACCAATAATACTTTTCCAGGAAACCGCTGGGTGCTTATTTCTTAAGTCTTCAGGTAACTTCTTCGTTGCTTCAGCAATAATTTCAAGCCTACGAAGTACCGCATCTTGAACATCGTAACTATCGTTAAACTTAGATAAAGAAACACCTGTTAAATATTGTTCAATTAAGGTGATTGAAAAGATAATATCGTTGAGGTAAACAACCGGATCCTTTTCCATAGTTAGAGTATTGGAACGTGTGAGGTCAATATATACTTTTGTAGGTCTGGTTTAATTAAATTAAACTCTACAAGATCGACTGACTTTCCAAGTTTTGCAGATAATTCATCATGTAAATCCACTTTTAAAGCTACGTAATTGAACCCGTGTACATCTACAGGAAGTTCCACCAGCAAATCAATATCACTGCGTGAGTTCATATCGCCTCGAGCTGCAGAGCCAAAAACAGATGCTCTAGTAACACCGTATTTTTTAAAAATTGGGGTAGTTTGTTGTTTTATTGAGAGAATATCCATCTGTAGCGAGTATAACATATCTAATACAGTTAAAGGTTTTACCCTTGAGTAACGCACAAAACCAAAGCCTCCTCACAATATGGACAAGCCCAACCCACTCTGGTAAAATCCCTTGGTATGTCAGTAAGTATTAGACTCGCAAAAGTAGGAAAAAGAAACGCTCCTGCATTTAAAATTGTAGCAGCAACAACCCGTTCTAAAAGAAACGGTATCTACCTAGATATTCTTGGCTTCTACAACCCTTCAAAAAAACCAGTTGAACACGAATTAAATGAAGAGAAATACACAGAATGGGTCAAAAAAGGCGCAATTGTAACTCAAGCTGTACAAGATCTAAGAGCTGGTACGTATACTTTTAAACCATACATTCCTAAAAAAGCTAAAACTGGGGAAGCTGGAGAAAATGATGTGCCAGCAGAATCCAGCGAACCAACCAAAGCAGAATAACCCATGAAAGACTATATACTATTCTTAGTTACCAATATTGTTTCAAAACCTGAAATGGTTAAGGTTGATGAAACTGTAGAAGACGACAATTCAACTACATATCACATTACAGTCGATCAGGGAGATATGGGCATGATTATTGGTAAAGATGGCAGAACAATTAAGAGTGTTAGAACACTTGCCAAAATGAAAGCTATTAAAGACGGCACGAGAGTAAATGTTACCTTAACAGAACCAGTACTAGCAGAGGGTGAGATAACGCCTGAAGAGTCAACCGATCAAGCAGACAATGCTTAATATAAATATTGTAACTTTATTCCCACAAGCTTTTGAGCCTTTTTTAACACTTATTCCTTTTAAAAATCTCGTTAAATCAAATGAACTGAAAGTAAATCTAGTTAATATAAGAGACTTTGGCATTGGTAACTATAATAAGGTTGATGACGCACCTTATGGTGGGGGACCTGGAATGGTTTTGATGCTTGAGCCTATTGTTAGTGCGCTTGAAAGTTGCGATTATAAAAAAGGCCATACATTACTCTTAAGTCCTAGAGGCAAAAGATTTACTCAAGCAAATGCAATAAAACTTGCAGACATACTTAACCTTAAAGGACAGATCACATTAATTTGTGGTAGATATGAGGGTATAGATTCAAGGGTTGAAGAGATTGCTGACGAAGTTATCTCTCTTGGTGATTTTGTATTATCTGGGGGTGAAGGAGCGGCAATTTGTATTCTGGAAGCAGTTTTAAGACTCATTCCTGGGGGAATTGGGAGTGAGGAGTCCTTAACAGATGAATCTTTTGACAAGGGAAAAGTAGATGTTGAGTATCCTCAGTATACAAGACCGGAAGAATTTAGGGGCATGAAAGTACCACCAGTAATTCTCTCTGGAAACCACAAAGAAATAGCTGAGTGGAGAAAGAAGCAAAGAGCGACAAACTAGACTTTATTAAAGAAGTGGTGGCGCTACCGGAGCTTGTGGTGCACCATCAGTTGGCGGTGTCTCAGGCGGAGTCTCGGGAGCTGATTCTGGAGCAGACTCTGGTTCTTCTTCAGTTGCTTTATTACTAACATCAATATTCACAACAGGTTCATAGTATTTAAGCTTTTTTAACTTATCAATAAATGAAATAAACTTTTGATCTGTTATGTCTATTTTTATTGGTTCATCAGTAACTGCTTTGGACTCGACTTCAAGGTAAGGGGCTGATAACGATACCTGAATCGCTAACGCTGTTTTTTTATCAGTTTTTTCTTCACTAAAGCGAAAGTTGTCTACGTAAACAAATCGGGCTGCTTTCTCAATATTCTCAAAAAAAGCCACAAGTTGCTCATAATTACCGGTTGCACCAAGGCTTACGTTAACAAGAGGGTAGTCCGGTCCCTCTTTTTCAACCTTAGCTGCTTCTGTAAATGAATAGGTCAATTTTGTAACTTCAAGTCCTGATTCTTTTGCAATCGTATCTACCTGAGTTAAAAGTTCAGGAACCATTGGTTTTGATAAAAGAACTTTTGAGACAAGCGTCTCATAGTCTTTAATGACTGTCTCATAACTTTCAATTTTATTTAGATTATCAAGCTTTTCTGTTAACTGAGTATTTAAAGCGCGGGCTTTATCAACCTCAACAAGTTTTTCAGGATTAGTTTTTATGCCGGGGAGTATTACAAACAAGAAAAGAGCGGCACAGATACCTACTGCCACAAGAGGTACTATAAAATTTAGAAGGGTTTCTTTGATTGCTTCTTTATTCATTTTAGTTTGTTAAAACATCCTTTAAGTATGAAATAACTATGAAGTATTTAACGCTTTTATTTTGAGCATCAAGGCTCACTGAGTTGAGGGCCACTTCTTTAAAAACTTTTTTGCCATGAAGCTCTGAGTATTTTTCTGACTTAGTTGTTTCTATATCCCCGTCTTCAGTTAAGAGATTAACAAAATCCGATATTGATAAATAATCCTCACCAAGACCGGCTGCAGCTAGGGTAGAATCAGCATTAAGTGATAGATCATCGACTTTTATATTCTCAGGAGTTCTTATTTCAAGGTCTTTTAAAGCAAGTGAGAATCTTTGTCTTTCAGCAATTATTTTCTCAAGCATAGAATATTTTTTATCAAGATTTCGAGCAGTGATTTCGATTGTTGAAAGTCTTCCAATATCTGATCTAAGGCCTGCTGTTTTTGCGTTCTCAGCTTTGAGCTGCGCATCAATATTACTTGTTGTATAAAAATAAAACGCAGCAACACCAGCAACAACAACAAGTAACAAGATAGATAAAACAGTACTGAATTTAACAACTTGTGATTTTTTTTGTAAAACTTGTTCTTCTTGAGGTATAAGGTTAATACTTTGAGACATCTTAAACTTCCTTTAACGCAAGGCCAACTGATGTAACAAATACGGGGCCTTGTTGAACAAGTAAATCTTTATCTTTTTCAAGTTTCGATGAAAGGAGAATATTTTTCCAAGGATTGGCGAGTTCGACTTCAGTGTCTAAATTGCTTGCTATGTAGAATAAAATTCCAGGCATCAGGGCAGTTCCTCCAGAAAGTATTACTTTATTAATCGTAACACTCGGATTGTGGGTTGTATAGTATGTTTTTGATCTACTTACCTCAGCTAGGATATTATCAAAAACAGGCTTTATTACGGTAAAAATCTTCCCATCCGCTTGAGAATTATCCATACCATAGGTTTTTTTATATTCCTCAGCCTGTGCCAGATCAAGATTAAGGTCTTGAGAAATAATCTTAGTCATTGTTTCTCCACCAAGACTAAGACTCCTAGTAAACCTCACAAAGCCTTTATAAGAAACGATAATTTGAGTAGCTTCAGCACCCATATTTACAATAATTGATGCTCCTGAAGCTGTTGGGTTGTTATAAAGCGATCTTTGAAGAGCAAGGGTCTCAGGTTCAATACCCTTTGGGGTAAGTCCCGCTCCTTTTAAAATTTCAACATATTTTGCAAGAATAGTTTTCTTTGCAGCTACAAGTAAAACACTCATTTTACCTTCCTCAACCTCTTGATCATCTAGAATTTGGGAGGAATAACTAACTTGATCTAAAGGGAGGGGAATATATTGTTCAGCTTCAAACTCAATGGAGGTCTTAAGCTCTTTTACCGTCATCTTCGGGTAAGTTATAACTCTGGTATAAACGTTTGCTTCAGAAAGTCCAACAACTGTATCTTCGGCAGAAAAGTTTGATTCCCGGAGGAATGTTTTAATGGCCAATGAATATTCTGCTAGCGAGTCTTTATTGTCTGATTTTAAATCAAGTTTTGGGCTTTGGAACGTACCAAAGGTCTTAAGTACAGCTTTGCCTTTATCGTTTTCAAGTTCAACTGCGCGGAAATTATTTGATCCAAGGTCTAAACCTATTATGGGCATATGTAAATTTTAGAGACTGCAGCTCACCTAGTCAATGAGTGCTTTATTAAGGTGTGGTTTGGATGTTAGTTAACGTCTCAGACTGGGAATTTTGAAAAAGCACATAGTCAAAATCAACAGGCAGGAAAGTGTCACTTTTTGATACAACCACCGTTCTTGTTGCATCACCAGAAGTACCAACTGATGTAATCTTAACCCCTTGAGAAGGTATAGTCTCTCCAGAGACTGGTTTAACATATACTTTTACATCCCCATAAACTGATCTCAAGCGTAAAAGCTTAGGGCTCGCTTTTCCTGTAATCGTAAAGCAATTAGAGTAACCAAAATTAGCAACAGCTGATGAAAAGCCATTAACTGTATTTACTGAACCGTTAGCATTGTATGCGTAAGAATCAGCAAGGTAGGAACCTGCAGTTCCAAAAACAAATAGTGCTATAACTGATGGTTTTGTGCCGTTTGCTAAATTATTCCAGCAAATATCAATATTTTTATTGCTTCCATAACCTTCAAGTGAAACTTCAGATGCTTCATCAACACTCGTATCTACTTCAAACGCACTAGATGAGTTGCCGAGATGTGAAAGAGTTGCAGTTGCTGTTGAACCAGCAACTCCTTGATTAAGCGAAAGTGTACAGTTTGACCCACAGTTGTTATTTGTAATGTAACCTTTAAGTGTTTGGAAATCGATTAGAAGAAGCTTTTCAGCTAAAGCTGCAGCTACACTATCTGCTTTATACGAGTAATCTGAGGTAACCTTTGTTCGAAGACTTGAGATGAACCGTGAGGAAATACCCGTCGCAACAATTAACGCTAGGGTTAGAATTAGAAGTATTGCAACAATTGCTTGACCTGACTCCTTTGACTTTTTCCAAAAACAATTAGTCATTTATTTGTACGTGCCTTTTGCAATGACTGTTGTATTTATATCGACTGAACCACTAAAAACACCAGTTGTGTTATTCATTTTCGTAAATCGTAAAAATAATTGGAGTGTTGATGGGTTATCTAAGAGCTCATCAAAACACGAAGAGGATGGGCCTGTACAAACAATATTTGTCTCAGAGGTATCGGTTAAAAAGGTTGGAGAACCTGCATCAACGGTTCTTTTCATGCACCTTTTGGTACCAGTCAGTCCGCAACTAGCACCAGTTAGTACTTCGTAGGTAACAGACCTTGTCGTTCCATCGCTATCTTTTGTTTCAAAAGATAAAGATGTGCTGTTATTAAATGGGGTTACTGAAACAGCGTTTTTAAATTCTTTTTCAAGCTTACCGACTGCAAAATTTGCAGCTCTTTCAACATCAGTTGTTGACTGAGTTTTAGAATAACTTCTAATTAAAGACAAAATTATATCCCCAGTTACACCAACAGTAAGTCCGATAAGACCTATGACAAGAAGTAGCTCTATTAAAGTAAAGCCTTTTTGATTTTGCTTCTTCATTTCTTCCAATTACTTACTTGTGAAACAAGTACTGTTGTTTTTGTTGTTGTGCCAAATGTCCAAGAAATCGTTGAAGTTATAGTATAGATTTGATCTGAACCAGCTTGGGCTGCGGAAAAGGATCTGTCCATAAAACCATCGATAGTTTCATCTCCGGAAGATACAGTGAGTGGCGTACCTGAGTCATCAATATGACAAGCCGAAGAACACGCGGTCATTGAGGCTATAAATGTCGCCCAAGGAACACTGTCTTTATAAGCGCGAACAAGCTCAATTTCTTCAGCTGCAAGCTTTGAGCTTTCAAGTAAAAATTTGCTTTGTTGGGAGGCTCGAAGTGTAAAAACTGCAAGAGATACAAGAGAAGTTATAACAACTATAGCAATACCAAGTGAAAGTATTACTTCAATCAGTCCTATTCCTTTGTTAGTTAGTTTCTTATACATAATATTAAGGGCAAGTTACATCGCTTGTCTTTTGAATCAACCCTGCTGAATTAATAGTAACTGCCCGACATGCAGCGGAATTTTTTACTCTTACGGTGGAGCCAGGACTGTCCCCATTAGCAAGTGAGAATGGTACGCATAGCTTTTCTGTAGGAACAGCGCCAGCTATATGGATAGTAACATTCTCAGGCAGTACGACTTTTTTTTCCGTTATAGCTCCTGTGCACAAAGAGTTTGTTGTAGATACATATTCGTAGGTACCTGAACCGTGTTCAAATGAAATACCCCAATACTTCGTACTCGCACCAAGAGTTCCTTGATTGCCTGCCAAGGCTCTATTCTGTACATTTGCTAAATCATTAACTACTTGTTCTTGAGCTTGCTTAATAATTTGCCCTTTGGTGTAATTTGAGAAAGAGGGGACTATAGCACTTGTCATAATAGCAATTATTGAAACAACAATAATGAGTTCAACAAGGGTAAAACCTTTTGTAGATAATATAGGGCTTTGTTTATCAAAACAAGTAAGCTGGGCAGTTTTACTCATGTGTAAATGTTAACACAAAGACTATAGAAGAGTTAAGTCATTTCCGACTTCGTAAAAAGAGTTGTCATCTCCGCCATCGTCAACCATAAGCTCAGTATTGTATTCAAGGACTGCATTAATTTCAAACGTCTCACCGGACTTCATGTAGGTATAGCGCAAATCACCTGTATTTGTTGGGTCTATCGGAAGTTTTAAAGAATAGCTAGAGAAATTAAAACCAGGTCCAATCCAACCGTTGACCGAGTCAAACAAAGGTCCGGCACTACCACTTGGCAGGGAAGTGCTGTAATAGGTTACATTATCAACACCTGGATATTCTTCAGTATCAATTTTATATTCAGAAATCATCCTCTCAAGCGTTGAAATATCTGATAATCTTTTATTGTCTCTGCCTCTCTCAAACATTTCCCAAGGCTTAAAAATAACTACAGCTCCGGAGAAGACTAAAATACCGATTGAAAAGGTAACAACCAACTCAACTATAGTTATTCCTTGTTGATCGCTGAAAAAGGGTAGATTTATTTTCATCTGTTAAGGGTTTTCAACGCCAAAGCAGGTATCCTGACCACTTAGTGAACTGGGAACAATTGAAGCATTGCTTAATGCAGTGCATCGACCGGGATCCGCTACACCTAAGGGAACCTCTAGGATACTAACCAAGACATATCTTCCGCCCGATGAAGCACTACGGTATGTGTAAACTCCAGCTTTTGGATCTGCTGGAATTTTATTCATATAATCGGGACTAAGGATTGATGCGAATGTTGTCGAAGCATTAACACCAGATGCTCCTGAAAAGTCTGGGTAAGTCCTCATATCCGCAAAGTATAACTCAAGTGCTGCTTGAATCTTTTTTAAATCAGCTTTCCTTTGTGAATCTCTTGCTTTTTGTTGAATACCTTGAGGGTTAATAACAGTAACAAGAAGACCTGCTAATATAGCAATAAGCATAACAACTATTAAAAGTTCAACTAATGTAAATCCGTTTTTATTTTGTTTATACATCATAGTTTAGTCTAGCTTATTACAAGCTGGGGAGGCAACTGAGTTATTGCCCGCATTACACGGATTACCTGTACAATAAAGTATTTTACTACCATTTGTGCTTGTAGCAGACGTATCAGAAAAATACTTAAAACAAGAGTTAGTAGCTCTATCTGACTTGACTAAAAGATAAAAATCGGTCGGAACACCTGCTACGAGCACCGCTCGATAAAGATAATCGTAAGAGTTACTAGGAGTACCTGCAGGCCATTCTTTTATATACTTTCCAAGCGTTGTAGTCGGGCCAAGATTAGTTACTTGTGCTACAGTGGGGTACCCTGACTCTGCTATAGCGTATGCTTCCAAAGCCTGAACTAATTTTGACATTGTTGCCAATCTAACTCCATCTCTTGCTTTACCTCTCGTTTTCTCAATATTTATGACATTAAGAAGAATGCCAGACAGAACTCCAATTACAGAGACTACAATTAACAACTCTATCAGCGTGAAGCCGTTTTTGTTTTTTTTCATAACTATAGAGTCCATGCAGAACATGACGGCGGTGTCTCATTAACAGCAGTGGTGCATTTTTGATACAACCCTTTTTCATCAACTGCCATTGCCGGATCTCCTCCGGGCAATGCTCTAGCTTCTGCGTATAATACAAAACCTGTAATCGGCACCGCGGAAGCATTAGGTGCATATCTAAAATTAACACCGCTTATTATAAATTCACAGGACCCAGCAGCACAAGAAGCACCGGCTGATGCATTCTCGATTTCAGCAAGTACTTCATCACCAGGAGGATAGGTACCATACGCAGCGTTATATGCTCCAAGTGACAGAGCAATCTTATTCATATGCGACCTGACAACACCATCTCTTGCTCTATCCTGCTGTCTTGCAGGATCAAGAATCTGCAGAACAACTCCGGCAAGTATACCGATTATAACAATAACAATTAAAAGTTCGATTAAGGTAAAGCCTTTTTGGTTTAGCTTTTTCATATGGAAGCCTCCGATTTTAATAAATAATTGATGATGAACTGTGAACTTCTGTTTGATTTAAAAGGGTTAATACTAAACATGGGCAGGTTTATTCTCATATCAAAAGTATAGCTACATTATTACTGAGGAGCAATAACCTTTCCTTCATCCGAATATATTGCAAAATCAAAAAAGGCTGCATCAGGGTAGGGGAGCGATTTTGTCACTTTAACAATGCGTTTGTCTGGTGTTTTATCGTTATTATTAATCTCTCCCGTTGAGGTGATGGTAAAACCCTGGGATCTAAAGCCGCCACCAAGGATTGGTTTAAATAAACCTTGAACTATATCTCCTCTAACCGGTCTTATTCTTAAAAGATATGGATCAGTTAGACCTGAAACATCTGTACTTATTGTGGCACAATTTGTGTAAGGTGCTGAACCTGAGTAGCTTGCAGTAATAAATGACCCAGGATTACTGCCCGCATCTGCCTTACTGCCAGGTACTTGGATATAGCCTCTTGTATATTTCCCATCAGTATCAATTAACATATACGAGATGTCTGCTTTTTCATTGCTGTCTTTTTCTTTCCAGCACAAAAAAACATCATTTTTACCATAACCTAAGAGAGACAGTTGCTGAGTAAACCCATTATTAAGGTTATAAAAGCGGTATTCTGTTAAGATAGCGTCTTTGGAAACATAAACTAGCGCTTTTGCGTCAACTCCACCGCCATATGGAATATCAATCAAACACTCCCCAGGATTTGCTTTAGCCGTTGTTTCGTCTTTGCAGATTGCTGATTTTACCTCAAGTGCTGAGTAGTCTAAGCTTAAGAAATTCTCAGCACCAGCCTCGGCCGCAGCAAGAGCTCGTGAAGTTGTATCGGTTTCTGTAACTCTTGAAATCGAGGAGATCGTTCGTTCAGAAACTGCAATACCCATTCCAAGAGCTATAACAGTTATAGCTGCGATGAATAAAAGAACTTGACCTTTGTTGTTATGTGCGTAGTAGCTAGTCATAAACCTCCCACAAAATATCAAACTTAGTAAGTCCCGGGGCCATGGACATGCCTTTTAGCTCCATTTGAGTTAGTTTAATAATATACGTAGGATCAAACTCAACAGTAACTGCCGGCAGAGTTGCGTTTGTAGAACCAAGACTTCTTAAGAATTTGATATCATTGTCACCTTTAGTTGCCAGGAAACCACGAAGTTTTAAAGTGGTAAGTCCTGTCGACCCGTCATTTAAAAACTCAATGCCTTGTTTGGCAATAAGTCCAATATCAGCACGAGCTCCACTATTTTTACCAAACTCGTCATGAAAACCAACCTTATTATTTACAACTACAACAAGCCTTCCGTCATTAGTGCTTTTTAACCCACCGTTATTGCTAAACTCTACAACACCACCATAGACATAAATAACAGCTAAGCCTTCGTCTGACACGGTATAGGATGAACAGTTGTTAACCCAAGAGTTAAAAGTATCAAACTTTGTTCTATAAACCTCGTTGGATAAAGAACAGTTTGTTGCATTTAGCGATTTACCGCTTGGGATTGTGAAAACAAGATCATTTGGCCAAGTTACTTCAGTGTTTCTAATAAAATTCTTAACGGTCGCGCCTTTTTCAGAATATCTTGAGTCACCATCTTTATTTTTAACTGTAACTCCTTTATTACCAAAAGCAGAGCCGATCTTTTTAATCATATTGTCTGCTGCTGTTTGGACAGTCTGTAAAATGGAGCCGCTTCCCGAAGCAGATCGGTCACCAGAATAGACATCACCGCCAATTGACTGAAACCAAGGTTTTGACAGGGACGGAACGAATCTAAAACCAAGAGTTAGATTATTTGCAGTTCCAAAGTTAAGCCCGGAGGTTAAGTCTTTTGTACACACAGTCCCACTTTGAACAAAATCTTCAGCTCCACCGTTTAATTTAGCACAAGTTAAAACAAACACGCCTTCTCCTAAAGAAGAAGATGGCTCTAGTGAATCCGCACAAACTTTTGTAACTTCTGTTTGTTGTAAAGATTCATTAAAACTAAACCTGTTTTGCGAAAAATCATAAGTTTTTATAACCGGAGCATTTGCACCGTTTTGAATCTTAAGTTTAGCTATACCATCTTTAACATCTGTTTGTTTTAATTTCACATTTATTGCACTCTCAAGACAACTATCATCGGTTACATTAAGAATAACCCCACCAACTGGTGTTACAGGAACCGGCACTAGTTCTTTTAAATCAAATGGCAGGTTACTACAAACTTTTGGAGCAGTAGTAGATTGAGCGCACGCATTATTAACTGATGAAATATCAGGAACATTATCAGTATAGTTATTTACAGTAACTGCAAAATAAGAAAAGTAGCCTGCGTCAGGAGTTAAAGTTCCTGCATTTGTTGTACACACTCCATTTTCAAATACTTTATCGCAACTCCATGCGTCTCTACTGACACCATTTAAAGTAGATGTAAGCTCTTGGTCAAACGTTGTATGAGGCGGGATTGTATCTTGAAGCACGACATTGGTTAAAGTTGTGTTGCCTGTATTTCTGGCTGTAATTCTAAACACAACTTTATTCCCAGGACTAAAGGGGAGCGAACCAACAGTAAACCCTTCATCATAAACAATAAGCTGAGATACGGTTAGAGCCGAGGTGTTTACAATATCTAAGAGATCAAACGGCACTGTACTACAAGGTCCGTTAATAACTGAGGAAGCATTAACACAAGCTGTATTTGATGAAGCGTAAGTTCCGGGGGTAATATAATTATTAACACTGACAGCGTAATAAACAGAATATGCTTGGCCAACAGCTAAAGTGCCAGCTGTAAAATTGTACTTTCCATTCCCAAAAGACCACACGCCCTTAGTACCGTTTAAAGTATTAGAAATTGTTGGTGAGAAAGTTGTATAAGTTGGAACTGGGTCAGAGATAATGACATTATTAAGAACAGATGTGCCTGTATTTGTTACTGTCGCTCTAAAAGTTAAAACATTCCCTGGTCTAAAAGGACTTGTTCCAGTCGAGGCACTTGTTGTAACTAACTCATTTTTAATTGTAACCGTTGGTGCGTTACAAGCTATTGGACCGCTTGTTGCAACAGGACCGTAAGCACTATCCTCAGGAGTACAGGTATTACTTCTGTAAACACGTACCCTGCAATCACGACTAACATTATCGTTCCAATAGCCTTTCCAATTAGTTTTGTCTGTGTTGAACATGCTCGGATTTGTCACTGAAGTTGCGTATACCCAGTTTGTGCTACTTGTTGCTTTATACCCAACAGCCATCTCAGTTGCACCAACTGGTTTTGTCCAAGAACAGGTTTGAACGGTACCGGTCGCAGTACACGCTAGTGCGTTTGTTGTAGTAACACCAGCACACTTTGGAAGCTGAGGAACACATGTAACTGCTTGGGTGTCGTTTGGTCCGCAGTCAAGATACTTATCATCAAACGGATTACCGGAACAAAAAGTGTTTTCATCATCAGTTGCATTACAGCTGACATAATAGGTTCCAACACCAGGACATGTGAAATTACCTGTTGTGGAATTGCTGTTTTGTGAACTTGCTAATTGTTGCCACGACTCACTAGATGTTGATGAATAATAAAGCTGGGTTGATTTTATGGTCCCGCCGTCTGGATCGCTTGAGGCTCCGGTGTAAGCTCTTGGGGTACCAACTGGTAAATTGCCTGTGGCTCCCGTAACTGTACATACAGGATTTCCAGTAGAACAGGTGCCTGTATACCAAACAAAGGCATCTTTAGCCAAACAAAATGTAGGTACACCTGATGCATCTTTAACAAAATATTTGGATTCAAAATGATCTTGAACTCCATCGCCATTTGCATCACCAGAAGGATTACTAATACCAGAAACATTTCTATAATGCTGATCTATCATTGATTGTGTACAAGTTTTATTAAAAATATCAAACTGAACTGTCTGACCACATTTATAATTTGATCCTTGGCTACTTTGCAAATCCCCAAGGCTATATTTTGTACCAGAGGAGATGTTTGTAATACTGTAGCCATTGCCTCCCATACAGCCCTCACCAACGGTTGTCCCTGTATTACAAACATACGCATGCACTCGTTCGTTTGGACCAGCTGTACATGACGGGGCACCGGGAGAAACAGGTGTTGATCTATTAGGAAAAGGAGAGCAGTAGCCTTCAAGCTTTACACTTGGTAGATTTATAGTCTGTCTAATATCGCATGGTGTGCGATCATAAATTGTCCACCAACTGGGAAATCTTGAATCCGTAAATGTATTAAGTGGCGGTTTAAAGTATTTCCCCATACCACAAATATTGGTAAAGCCATTAGGATTAACAGCCTGTGCTTGAACTTTTTGGGTTAAGCCAAGTGTGACAAGCGCTAGGAATAGAGTTAAGAGTAAAAGCTTTTTCATTAGTTACCAAGCATTAGTCTTAAAATTTGATCACCATAAAAAAGAGCAACTATGCTGCCAAGAACCATAAAAGGTCCGAAAGCAACTGTATCTTTCAGAGATTTCCTTCTGGCAAAAATCATAAGAAGGCTAATTACTGCACCAAACACAAATCCCATAAAGATTGCGACTATATTAAGAGGAAAACCATTAAAAAGACCTATCATGATAGAGAGCTTTAAGTCGCCACCACCCATACCTCTACCTTTTGTGATAACAATTAGGAAGTAAAAAAACAGGAATATGACAGCAGTTGAAAGGTAGGTTAACGAAAGCATTTTAACTAAATACATGATCTTGTCTGTTAAAAAGCCAGCTTCTATGAGATACGGCCCAAGCTCACTTGCTTTGAGAGTAAAATAGTAACTAATACCGGAGTACAAAGCGCTCACGAGACCAAACAAAAAAGTAACCACGATACCAAAATACACAATCTTATCAGGTATAATTTTTTCTTTAAAGTCAGTGAGTGTTAACACAATATAGAGGCTAGCAACTATTGCAAGGTAAACAAACTCAATATGGTTTTCTAAATTAAAGTTTTGAAATACTCCACTATACACAGCCATTAAAACAAACAAGCTACCGGTAAGGATTTCGGAGAGGGGATAGTAAATAGAAAGTCTTGTCTTGCAGTATCTGCATTTACCCTTAAGAGAGGCGAAAGACAGAACAGGAATGAGATCTTTTAACCCAAGGGGTTTTGAGCAATGATCGCAGTGAGATCTGCCTTTTATAAAACTTCTCTCAGCAAGTAGTCTATCAGCAACTACATTTAAAAAAGAACCGATAAACAATCCGCCAATAAATGCTAAGCCATAATAAAAGAACAACAACATACTGGCTAAATGGTAACAGACTTTGAACATGAAAAGAAAGAGTTTTCTTGGCCTAAACTTAGATCAGATTATTGACCAATAACATCACTCTTATCTGAGTAAACTGCAAAGTCAAAAACAGGACCTGCTGGATAAGAATAAGATCTTGAGACTTCGATTGTTCTTTTAACAGGAGTTGTGTCACTTGTTACAATCTCACCGATTGATGTAATTTTAAAACCTTGATCAGGAATCGACTCACCTGAGGCAGGTCTTATAAGAACGGTCTTCATTGTTCCACCAAAAGGCATGATTCTTAAGATCTCGCCATTATTAACATTTATATTTTGTGAGCAGTTATAGTCTTTGCCAGCTATAATAGCCGTACCTGCTGTCTTTACGAAAGTTGCAGGAACTGATGTAATTGATAAATTAGACCCGCCGTTTTCTTCAAAATAGCCAGTTCTAAGCACAGATGTCGGTCCAGGCGTTGTAGAAATAACCTTATAATAAAGATCTGGGTCATTACCTTGCTTAAGCCAACAAACAGTCATAGTTGAACCACTATATCCGGCTGTTTTAATCTCATGAGTTTGCATAGCGGCAAGGTCCCCAATTGGATATGGGTCGCCTGAAGCAAAACTTAAATTCCCAACCTGTACTTTTGCTCTTGCAGTAACACCCGGTATGGGGTAGACAAGATCTATATCTATGATTGCTCCAGTTTGAGCTAAAGTTTTAAGTGTCGCATCGTCTTTTGATAAATAGTTTTCAGCTCCAGCCTCAGCTGCTGCAAGTGCTCGTGATGAAGTATCAGATTCTGTTACTCGTGAAATAGAAGAGAGGGTTCTTTCAGAAACAGAGATACCAAGACCAAGGGCTATAACAAGTGTTGCTGCGACAAATAATATAACCTGACCTTTATTG
Source organism: uncultured Candidatus Saccharibacteria bacterium (assembly GCA_964540135.1). Taxonomy (GTDB): domain Bacteria; phylum Patescibacteriota; class WWE3; order UBA101185; family UBA10185; genus CAZCAQ01. Next base: position 32,302 of record CAZILK010000013.1, read on the forward strand.
TCTATTTTATGCACGTTAATCAAGAACCTCCCAAGTAGTTATTTTAAATTTAGTAAGTCCGGTATCTTGTGGGTTTGGTAACTCCATAAGTTTTGTTAAGTATGCAGGATCATAGTCAATTACGACAGAAGGTGAAGTATCGCTTCCAGGTATTTTTCTTAAGAAGTTTACAGTCTTACCAGCACCGCCAGTTGCATAAAAACCTTTAAGCTCAAGAGTAAGAAGAGCGTTAAACAAAGGAGGGTTTGTAGCCAAAAACTCAATACCGCCTTTTGCGATAACTCCAAATTCACCATCAGTACCTGATTTGGTTCTTCCAAACTCATCACTTATCTCAACTTTGCCGTTAGTTATAATCAAAAGCTTACCGCTCCCGCTGGACAGCGTTAGGCCATCTAAGTTTGATAGGGTAATTACGTTATTCCCTGTGACTCTAACTATCGCAAGACCGTCACCGGCAACCCTGTATGTGGCGCAATTAGCAAGCCAAGTATTTAGATCAGCTGCACTGGATGCGTATACTTTATTTTGTAAGTTGCAAACAGAAGGTAACGGACCAGTATCTAATACAGAATTTACTCTAAAATCAGTCATCCAGGTGTCTGGAGCTGCTAATCCAGAAACACTAGCACCGTTGGCTGAAAAATCTGAGACCAAGACATCTTTTGCAAAAGCCGAGCCTTGACCGGTAATCATCTTTGGTACAGGTACAATAGTAGATGGCAGAGCCTCAGTTATCTCGTTACCTGCATAAATATCCCCATCATTAACCTGAAACCATGGAATAGTTGGTGTAGCAGTTACACCAAGAACAATCTCATTATCAGCACCGGGAAAGAAATCTACAGCGTTTGTGACAAGAGTACTTCCAGTTGTGTTGAAAGGACGGTCTGCGGCACCTGATGGATTGATGATTTTTGCACATGCGAGGCTATAGTTTGGCGAACCTGCTGGTAGATCAATTCTAACCTTAGCTTTAGTGGCTGTACCTGGATCCAGTGGTCCAAAATCAAACCCTGATGCAAAATTGTATGTATTTTCATGAGGTGAGATGCATCCGGCAGCACAATTGACAAGTCTTACAATTGCGCCGGTAACAAAGTTAGTACTAGTTACCCTACTTGTATTTGGTAATGAGTTACAGTTTGTTGAACCCGAGGGTATTGTGTAAATATAGCCACTGAATGTAGTTGGCAAAGATTCAGGGCGTGGAATCATATTGAACTGTCTATTATCTATAACATTTGGAGTATTAGCACTTAAAGCTGTTACTCTATTTGTTCCAGTTGCTGGGTCGCCAGCTACAAAACTCCCTTGATCTAAGTAATCTGCAGCTAGAGTAACATCAAAGTCAACAGTTACAAAAGCTCCAGCGTTAAGTGGGGATAATACCAGCTCGCATGATGTTTGATCGCACCCTGCAGGCCAAGCTGATGCTGTTGAGGTATCGTTGAATGTTACATAAGTTGGGAAGGATTCTCTAAGTTTTAGACCATTAATTTGACTATTACCGTTATTAGTTACTGTTATTGAAAAGGTTATAACATCTCCAGGTCCTGCGGGATCAGCTGCTGTACCTTTAGTTGAGGATAGTGTTTTTGAAACAGCCATACTCCATGTATTTGTACTATCCAGAAGATCTATATCAAGAAGGCTTTCATCATTTATACCAGTTGAATCACGTGCAATTGCTCTGTTTGAGGTTATTGCATCAACCCCAATACCTGAAGTATAGGCGTCAACTAGAACTGCATAAAAGACGGTGGTTGAAGCGCCTGGCGCAAGATCTGACAAATTCTGTCTCATAGAACCGTTAGCAGCAGAAGTCCAGGTACCAACTGAGTTTGCTTGATTGAAAAGTGTGCTAACAGGCGTAAAGTCCCTAACAAAAACACCAGTTAAGTTAGCTGTTCCTGTATTTGTAATAACATGTCTTAAAACAACAATATCTCCGGTTTCAAAAATGCCATCCGCAACGCCTTTTTCGCTTGAACGTGCTGCATCAATTGTACTGACTATGCTAATTGACCCGGTAGGAGCAGAGGCGGCGGCAAGTTCAAAAGGTTCTTCAGAACAAGTTGCTGTTGTAATCTCTGTACTTGTTGCACAAGCTTCGTTTGATAAAGAAACTGTATTACTTCCCGGAACATAAGTACTGACAACCTTCGCTGCATAATACACATCCTGGAATGCGCCAAATGTAATTCCACCTATATCAATATAACGTGAAGATCCACTACGTACCCAATTTTTACCGCCATTAAGTGTTCTGGTTAAAGAGTTTATAGTTGTTACATCTAGTAAAACATAATCTGTAGCAGTTAAAGCACCGGCAAGGATATTATCTGTAATTCTTACTGATGTTAAGTTAACAGCAGACGAAGTACCAGTATTTGTAACTCTAATTCTAAATATTACTTCATCATCAGCAGTATATGGAGAAGTACCAACAGTTGCCCCATCTATTGATTGCTGTACATCAATAGAATAACTTGCGGGAGCTGAGGTTACATTTACAGCAGCGGTTGCAGTACAACCAGTGACTTCGGTTCCAGCTGCATTGGTCATAAGACCTGTAACGGTTATAAGATGCCCATTTCCGGAGTTACCAGTTGTTGTTATTACCGTTGACGCAGTTGTTGAATTTAGTGCTCCCTGAGTTGAGGAAATGTTAAATCTTCCAGATGTTTCTGCAAAAGTAATCATCTTAAAGGAACCAGCTGCAACATTTGATGCAGTAACATTAAGGGTACCTGTTGAACCCCCTGACGGAATACTGAAAGAAGTTGGAGATAACGTTAAGCTACAGGTTGGAACAGTAGGGGCTGGTGCAACATCGACATCAACTGATAGCGAACAACCGGTGACTTCGGTTCCAGCTGCATTGGTCATAAGACCTGTAACAGTAATGGTGTGGTTGTTACCGCTGTTTGCTGTTGGTGTGACTGTCGTTGAAGCAGTTGTTGAGTTCAGTGTTCCTTCGTTTGACGAGATATTAAATCTTGCTGAGGATTCAGCAAATGTAATCTTCTTAAAGGTACCACCAGATACTCCTGTTGCTGATACTGAAAGGCTGCTTGAAGCTCCACTTGCAACAAGAGCAAGAGAGGCAGGTGTGGCGGTGAGAGTACATGTAGGGGTTGCGCTAGCTG
>CAZILK010000014.1:0-25545 GCA_964540135.1 uncultured Candidatus Saccharibacteria bacterium
AAGAAACCAGGTCTTCGTGGAGCTCGCCGTAGTCCACAATGGGCAAAGCGTTAAAATATCTTATAAATATGATAGAAATCCCCGTAATTTGGGGATTTTTATTATTGACAAAATTCTTCTCGGGCTGTATAATATTTTGTTAAATAAGTTTTTTATTTAACCATCTACTAGATGAGTAATCTTGTGTGATGATGTTTTTGTAGTTTAAAGCGGAGGATAATACATGTTACTGCGAGTAATGGTTTTTGGGCTCGCTGCACTATTCTTGATTCTTATCATTTCACAGGTGGTTTACCCGCTTGTGACTAACACGAGATTTTTTCCGCTGTTTACAAAACCGCGCGAGTTAGAAGGTAAGAATCCACAAGGATCAGGCAGCAGTAAACGCACTAAGAATAGAGTGTCAAATTGGCGATAGACCTAAGGAGAAATGACGAAATGGCTAAAAGAGGAATGTTTGGTGGTGATGAGGGTGATGAAGAGGTTCAGAGTGGCAGAGGTTTCTTCCGGTCGCCGGTCGGTAAAATTACCGGTCTGGCGTTCACGGCTGTTTTCTCGATAGTGCTTCTCATCAGCCTCTTTTGGATGTTTGAAGGTATTGATGCTGGCGAAGTCGTCGTAATTCAGTCGCCGGGTGGTTCACTGACGTGGTATACTACTCCGGGAATTAAATGGCAGGGATTTGGTAAGGTCACGCGCTATCACAAGCGTGCTCAGTATGAATTTTTCATGAATGATGACCCGAAACAATCTAAAGCTCTTAAGATTCGATTTAACGACGGCGCACACGCTGATATCTCTGGTTCCATCGCTTGGGAAATGCCGCTCGATGAAGAACATCTCAATGATATTCATAGTCGCTATGGCAGCCAAGAAGCGGTTCAGCAACAGCTTATCAAAACCGTTGTGGACAAAGCGGTCTATATGACTGGTCCACTCATGACTTCAAAAGAGTCGTATGCGGAAAAAAGACCGATGTTGCTTAACTACTTCGAGGATCAGATCCAGAACGGCGTTTATATGACCGTGACGGTTCAGGAAAAGCAGATTGATTCATTAACGAATTCTGAGAAGTTGGTGAACGTCGTGCAAATTGTTAAGGCACAAGACGGCACATCACGGCGAACTGAAGAGTCGCCGCTTCACACATTCGGTATCAAAGCGTTTAATCCTTCAATCAATGAGGTGAGATACACCAAAGAGGTTGATGATCAGATCCAGACCCAGCAAAAGGCAGCGATGGATGTGATTACTGCAATCGCTCAGGCGAAGAAAGCCGATCAGGATGCTATTACTGCGGAACGCAATGGTCAAGCCAATGCTGCCACGGCAAAGTGGGAACAGGAAGTGGAAAAAGCCAGAGCCAAAGTTAAAGTGGAAACTGCCGAGCTATATAAGCAGGAGCAGATCCTGCGAGGCGAAGGCGATGCCGCTTACCGTCGCGCTCTGATGACCGCTGACGGTGCACTCGACAAGAAGCTCGAAGCTTACTTGAAGGCAACCGAGATGTACACTAACGCGATGGCGAAGTATCCGGGTAACTGGGTGCCGAGTATCGTTATGGGTGGTGGTAACGGCGGTAACAGCAATGGCGCACTTAACCTCATGGACTTTTTGACCGCAAAGACGGCAAATGACCTCGGGCTGAGTCTGAAGAACCAAACGGGGAATCAGACACAGAAGTAACATCGTGTATTTTTAATGAAAACAGCTTGGTTTCGGCCAAGCTGTTTCTTTTGTTACAATGATGTTACATCATGTAAAATTGGTCGATGTAGTTGGACCATCGCTCCATTGTAAGGGCAATGGTGATACCAAAGACTAGTAACACTGCTAGGTAGTAACCTAAGTCTATGGCAACATATTTGAACGGTTTATGTTCCCATAATTTTCGTCCGTAGATGATTGGAGCTGCAAACCCAATCCATGCTAAGAATCCGTAATATGTACCACTTAGGATTTGATCTGCGGTCCCACCGCTCCACCAGATACCATAGAAGTACGCAAAGACATAACTCATGAAGAGCGCTCCAATAAACATTTGGAGATAAGCAGGTCCGGCAGATTTTTTCATCTGCTTTACCTTTGCGGTATCTTTTGGATCTACTCCAATTCCTTTCATCCAAAGATTTCCGAATAGCGGGCCGTACCAGATACTGCCAATTATCATGGCCAGTACAGCGTTTAGAGCTACTGCCAGTAGATTTACATTTGGCAGATAGTATATAAGATCTTGCATTTTTGTTTCCTTTTGCCTTGCGGCAATTAATTTGCTATTTATTTTATTTTAACATTCAATCGTGATCATAGTAAGTTGCAAATATCATTTGCATTTTAATTATGGGAAGTTTATAATTAAAGCAATTAAACTTGACAAAAATTGTGGTTAGCAGTATAATCACAAGATTTATTATTAATCATATATATATGAATAAATATGGTATCTCGGAAGCCAAATCCAGAGTTGGTTTCAAGACATATGCGGTTCAAAAGAATGCGTCTATAAATAGACAATCTCTCCGAGGTTGGCTACTTAAAGGCGCTGTTTTTGTTTCCGCGTTTTCTCTGGTGGTTTCAGTTTTTACACCTGTAGGTGTTATGAATATCGCTCAAGCTAATCATGATCCATATAATGGACAGGTGTTTGTAAAAGATAATAAAAACCATAAAGTTGATATTTGTCATGCTCCAGAGGGTCAGGACGGATCAAAATATAATCAACAAAATGTTGATATAGATTCAATTTTTAAAAACAATGGCCATAACAGTCATTCCTCAGATATTATTCCTCCTTTCCACTATAAGGATAAGAACAATTCAACGAATGTGGTTTCATATCCTGGAAAAAATTGGACAGGTGCGAATGAAGAAATTTGGGGTGCTGATTGTAAAACAGCCTATTTAACTTTAGTTAAGGGAGTAGATGGTGGCAATGCAAGTGCTACTGACTGGACTCTTTCTGCAGACGGTCCAATAAATATTTCTGGGTCCACTGGAAATGCTGCTATTACAAATAAACTAGTCCCTACTGGTACTTATACTCTTTCAGAGTCAGGTGGTCCAAATAATTATACTCCTTCGGATTGGACCTGTGTAGAAAAAAAGAATAATCAAAATGATCAACCAGTTGCAGTCGCCAATAGTCAAGTAACAATCCAAAAAGATAAGAAAATCGTTTGTACTATCGTAAACACTTATGATGCTGGTGAACCTGATCCGGATCCATGTGATTTAGATAAGCAGAATCAGGTAAATGATGACGATTGTGAAGAACCAGATCCTTGTGATGAGCAGAATATACAGACTGATAACAATGACGATTGTGAAGAACCAGATCCTTGTGATGAGCAGAATATACAGACTGATAACAATGACGATTGTGAAGATCCAAATCCTTGTGATGATATTCAAACTCAAGGTATTGTTGAACCTTGCCCACCAAAAGAATTAAAAGTCAAAATTCTTAAGGTTTGGGAAGGTTACGAAGGATTACCTTCAAATCATGATGATATAACTCTAACTGTAGACAGCAGTGCTGATGATGAAGAAAATTGTAAATATGAAAAAGGTGATTTAGATTGTGAAATTGACTTTTATGAAGGCTCTACTATTGATGTAGAGGAAACGGGACTCCCAGCAGGATGGGAAGTTGATCCTGCGACAGTGGGGAATGAAATCGTTCCTAATTGTTCTAATGATCATGAAGAAGATATTCAGTCTAAACGTTTAGGTAAAGACGATGATGAAGACAATGACGATGATTTCGATTGTACTCATACAGTGATTAATCGTTATCAAGATCCAAAACCATGTGGCCAAGAATTGGTTATAAATGGTGGTTTCGAATTACCAGAAGTTACAGCAAGTCAGGGCTGGGATATATTCCCATCTGGTTCTGTAGGCATGGGTTGGTCTGTGGATTGGATTAACGAGGGTGAAGACACTCCAGACATCGGAAATATGGAATTGCATGAAGGAGTTAATGGCTGGGATTCTCACTCTGGAAACCAACATACCGAATTAGACTCTGATTGGGGTGGTCCTACAAGTAACCAAAGTGGTGAAGATGCTTCCGTTAGAATTTACCAAGATTTAATTACTAAAGTTGGTAGTACTTATACAGTTAAATTCTGGACATCGCCTCGTCCAGGTATTAGCGCAGATCAAAATAAGATCCAATTTAAAGTCGGTAACTTAATCGACTTGACCGTAAATGAAGTTGCTGGTGGCGATGATACCGTGTGGACAGAGCATGTTTATACTTTCATAGCAAATGCTGGTGTTACCCGACTTTCTTTCGCTGATGCTGGGTCTGGAAATTCACTTGGTGGTTTTCTGGATGATGTAAGCGTAAAGGAAGATTGTCTATCTGATGTTACAGTTTGTAAAGTTGATAATGCGAAAACACCAAACCCACTTTCTGGTTGGACAGTAATGCTTAAAGGTGACAAATTAGAAACTGTTTCTGTTGATTCTGCATTAATTGGTGGTGCAAATTCAACAAATACTTTAGAATCAGGGCAAACTTATTTAATTGTTGCTAAAGGAACTTGGCAGAATAGAACTTTTGAAAATGTTGATGCACGATTTACTACCCCTGATAGTTGGGCAACTCAATTAGAAGCACCTCAGGGTGGTTATCCAGATAATCTGTTAGAACTTCAAGTTGATGGTCAATTCGTTGATTGGAGTTCTTATTCCTCTACACATGAATATAATGTAGTGGTGACTGGTGACGGTACAACTGCAAACTTTGGTGTGTTTGATGGTGATGCTAATACAAATACTCAAAACCCATCATGGTTTGGTGACAATATTGGCTCCTTAACAGTTGATATTTACCCAGTTTACACAGGTGTTACAGGTGAGAACGGTTGTGTAACTATCGAGGATGTCCCTTATGATACTTACAAGCTAGATGAAATTATGCAGGATGGCTGGGAAAATGTTTCTGGACAAGGTCGCACTGTAACAGTGAATGAATCTGTAGAGCCAGGTATCGAACAGGAAAATCAGTTTAAATTGGTTAACGAATGTACAAGTGAAGAGTGTGAAGGTCCTATGCTTCACTTAATCAAAGTTGTTTGTCAGGAATATAATGATGTTCAAGGAAATGCTGACGCAGATAATGCTGATGATACCGGAGAAAAATACACAGAATTTTGGAACTACAACAACGGTACTTTTAGTCCATCTCCATTAATCAATGGCTTTGTTCACCCGAATGAAATTCCTGTAGACGATGAAGGTAAAGACTGTTCAAGAGCTGATGGCTGGAAATTTAAACTTGCTAGCAACTTTGACCAAACTAACGATGTACAAGAATACACAACGGTTAATGGGGAATATATGACTCCTATTTCAGAATTACCTGAAGCTTTGCAACAGGCAATCCGTGGTGAAAATGAAAAGACTTTGTGGATTAGTGAAGTAGAACAGGATTATTTTGGTTTTGCTGCTCTTCGTTGTTATAATGACGCACTTAATGGTGATAACTTAGAATATATAAATATTGGTGATAATAACCCTGATCATATTTACTGTATCGCTTACAATGTAGAATTAGAAAAGCCTTGTGTAGAAGAACGTGTACCAGTTGCTTTAATCAGTGAAACTGACACTAATACTGCAGGTTATACCACTTCTAATCCTACCGCAGGTCCATTAAACCCATCCAATTATGAAGGCGGGTTTGTGAACTCTGCTCTAGCTAACACCGTGATTCCACCATGGATAGATCCTGCCGGCTTTGCGCCGTTTACAGGTTCTGGTGCAAAGTGGATTTCTACAAACTCCATGCATCCTGGCCAGCAAGGTGGGGAAGGTGGAGATGAAGATCAATGGCGCTTGTTCCAAAAGAAATTTACTGTGCCTTCAGGAGTTAATGTAACTCCGGGCACAATCTATTTCACTGCAGATAATGCTGTTTCGGTTTATTTGAATGGCAGTCTGATTGATGATACTTCTGAGAATTTAGGTACTTTCGACACACCACATCCTCAGAATCCATACCAAGTATTTACAGGTGTTTATTCAACGACATTTACACCAGTTGCTGGACAAGAGAATACTTTAGAATTCGTTGTTCGTAATTCTGGCGGTGAATATGGAGAAAACCCAACAGCATTGTTATACAGAGCAGACTTTGTTTATACAATCGATTGTGGTGGTGGTAATGAAGAAGGATTTGATATATCGGGTATTGTATACAATGACCAAGATCAAGATAATACTAAAGATGCAGAAGAGCCGGGATTACCTAATTGGACTGTAAATCTATTTGAGTTTAATGATGGTGAAAGTTTAGTAGATGATGAATTATCTGATTCTGATGGTAATTATCTGTTCTCAAACTTAGATGCTGGGTGTTACATTGTTCGTGAGGTTCCTAAGGAAAATTGGACACAAACTGAGCCTAATGTAATAAACCATGAATATTTTGTTTCCCTAGGTAATGCTAAATGCCCATTCGTTGATGATGTAAGTTATAGCGAAGGTTTGGTTACAGGTTTATTCATTAAAACAGCTCATGCAGCTGATAGTAATATCATTTTTGCAGAAGGTGATGCAGTTGGTTTAAACTTTGGTAACTATACAACTGATGGTTCTAGCACAAGTGGCGGTGGTGGTGGATCCCGTTCTAGTGGATCCCGTGATGATGACGATGGTCGTGTATTAGGTGACTCAACCGGTCTTCCATACAAGCAACCAGAAGTTCTTGGTGCTTCTACCGAACTTCCACGTACTGGAACTCCTATCTCTGCGATCTTAATGCTTCTAGCTTCTTTGGGAATTATCTTAGTTCCTTCTGCAGTGAAAGCAAAACGTTCGCAAGAATAACCGAATAGATAAAAACCCCAAGTGTTACTTGGGGTTTTTTGTAATAAAAAATCCGCACACATTTCTATGTACGGAATTTTGAACTAGGAATCTAGCGTGAAAGACTATCCTTTCCAGTCGCTTGCAGCGATTGCTGCTGCTTTCGGTAGAATATACCATTGCTTTTCCCTGCCATCATATCTAGAGAACTCTTCCAGTTCTGCAGGACTGTAGGCAATACCAGCTGCTGTGAACATACCGTTATCTACCAAACAAACAGCGACCTTATCACTTGGAATGTCCTCCCACTTTGGTGCCCAAGGAGCCTGGATGCCTTCCTTCTCCAAATAGCTTTCCTTAGAGCCGCGATCTGGGTTAATATAATAGCCCATCTTTGTATTTTCCTCCATCTATAGTGTGGTTGTCTTCTGTAAGACATAACATAATAACAGAGTTTGGCAATTTTGTAAACAGTCGTAATTCAAAAGAACCTCCCGCAAAAGCGAGAGGCTCTAGTTTTTATTTCGTCCGGTACGGGATTGAAAAATCGTGCTTTGACAGTTTCAAAATAACAATAAATAGTAGTGCTGTCAATGGTTAATTTTCTTGGTGGACCCGAGGAGGGTCGAACTCCCGAATTCGTGATGTCAAAGCACGATTCATCACCGGATCGGGCCCACTTTGTTTACCATAACAAGCCTGTATTCAAGAATAGTTTAAGAAACTGGTGTATAATGTATTTATGTTAAACAAAGTATTGCGGTATATCATTTTTGGCGCCTTGCTCGCCATCACGATTTTCATATTCTTAAACATCAGCTATTTTGGTAAGCAGATTCGCTTTTTCTTTAGTCAGACTTTTGTTACCGATCAACAGCGAAAAGAGCTTCAGAATGATCAACCAGTTAAAGCAGAACCGAATCAGTTATATATTCCAAGTTTAGAAATAGTCGCGCCAATTATTTTTGTGGAAGGTACCACTGAAGCTGTTTTCCAGCCTGCCTTAGCAAATGGGGTAGTTCAGTATCCTAATACCGCCAAAGTTGGTACTGTTGGCAATACCTATATCTTTGGGCATTCATCAGATTTCGCATTTTCGAAAGGGAACTACAAAACTGTGTTTGCATTGCTGCCTAAAATAGAGATTGGAGCAGAAATTTTAGCTTCTAACGAAGCGGGTGAGCGATTCACTTATAAGGTTTACGATAAATTTGTTGCTAAAAAAACAGACGTTCATTTGCTAGACCAAGAAACTAAGGGGCGCAAGATTCTTACTTTGCAAACTTCGTATCCGATTGGAACTGCTTTGCAAAGATATATTGTGAAGGCAGAATTAGTCCCAGACCAGAAATAAAATTAGTTATATATAAGCCAGATTTTTCAGCAAAATTGAAATTTTATCAAAATTTCCTAGGAAACTGTTGACATCTTTCAAAAAACCCTTGTAAAACCTAGGGTTTTTGCTATCATAAATATGCAATCAATTTTTCCTAACCAAGTTAGGAATATCAATTAAGCATTCATACTCTGGACAATGTTAGGAGTATGTAAGGAAAACAAGAATGACTAAGTCAGAAATCTTGCAACACCTTGCCGAAAAAACTGGCAAGACCAAAAAAGAAGTTGTAGAATTTATGGAAGCCATGGTAGCCTTGGCTTACAAAGAAACCAAGTCCAGCGGAGAATTCAGCATCCCAGGATTAGGTAAGCTTAAGAAGAAGCATCGTAATGCTCGTGAAGGTCGCAATCCAGCAACTGGTGCTACCATCCAAATTCCAGCTAAGACAGTCGTTAAGTTTACTGTTGCAAAAGCTGCTAAGGACGCAATCCTTTAGTTAGCCCAAAAAAACCGCCCTACATTGGTAGGCGGTTTTTTTATTTAAAAAACCATCATGTGATGGCTTTTCGGTTATTAAGGCATTGGTTTTCCTGTTTGACTATTGATGGCGATATCTGCTTGTTTATTTGGATTAGCTAGTACTTCCTGAACTTTCTTTAAGATTTCTTCGGTAGTAAAATATGCTTTAACGAGGTATGCCTGAACATTTAGCGCTTTAGTCTTTAAAATATCTTTATTACTCCACAAGTTGCTCAAGATTATTACAGGGGTATTGGCTAATTCTTTGTCTTCACTTCTCCTGATAGTTTCCAAGACCTTAAACCCATCTACTTCGGGCAACATCAAATCTAGCAAGACCAATTTAGGTTTGGTCTCTTTGATTAGATCTATGGCAACTTTTCCATCTTCGGCTTCCTTTACTGTGAAGCCATTGGTTGAAAGCTTATGAGTGACAATCTCGCGCATAGCGACATCATCTTCAACTATAACAATAGTTGGTGCTTGTTGGGTTGTTTCCATAGCTTTAATTAATTATAGCACATTTTTGTGGTTGACTAGGCCGGTTGGTTTGATATACTTTTTTACTAGCCAAAACCCCTTTTGGGGCCGAGCTGGATAAATCAATCCGTGTTGGAGGCACAATGAAAAAGCAAGTAATTCTAACGGGAGATAGACCAACAGGGCCTCTACACTTAGGGCATTATGTTGGTTCGCTCCAGAACAGGGTATTGTTGCAGGACAGTAACAATTATGACCCATTTATTATCATCGCCGATGTCCAGGCACTCACCGATAACGCCAAAAATCCAGAAAAGGTTCGTAAGAACGTTCTGGAGGTAACTTACGATTATTTGGCTGTTGGGATTGATCCTGAAAAGACAACAATTTTCATTCAGTCCATGATTCCGGAAATTGCCGAGCTTACAGTGTACTTTATGAACCTCGTGACTATGAATCGACTGTTGGGTAATCCAACTGTGAAGTCGGAGATTAAGGAAAAAGGTTTTGGAGATACTGTACCGGTAGGTTTTGCGGTTTACCCAATTAGCCAAGCAGCCGATATTCTGTTCGTGAACGGACAGCTGGTTCCAGTTGGTGCAGATCAAGCGCCGATGATCGAGCAAGCCAGGGAAATCGCGCGAGCGTTCAACGAAACTTATGGTTATGTTTTCAATGAGCCAGTTGAACTCCTATCAGAGGTCCCAAGGCTTCCTGGGATTTTCGGTGAGGGTAAGATGGGTAAGTCCACTGGGAACGCAATCTTTTTGTCTGATTCAGAAGATGAGCTGTACAAAAAGGTAATGTCCATGTACACCGATCCAAATCATGTTCGGGTAGAGGACCCAGGCAAGATTGAAGGAAATACTGTGTTCACATACTTGGATGTTTTCGACCCTGAAAAAGAAGTGCTTGCCGAGCTGAAGTTGGCCTATGAAGCTGGTGGTATCGGGGATGTTTTAGTTAAGCGCAGGTTGTTTGCGATTCTTAACGAATTTCTAACCCCCATTCGTGAGCGTAGAGCGATGTTTTCTGAAGATCCCGAGATGGTCACGGGTATTCTGAAAGAAGGCACTGCTAAGGCCCGCCAGCGGGCTTCTGAAACGATGAAGCGAGTTCGTGAAGTCATGAAAATTGACTATTTCTAGCCAGAATCAAGGCTATTTAGAAAAGTTGCTATAATAGGCAACTTTTTTTTAATTTTTACCTTGACAAAGGGCTATTGTGTGGTATATTTCGGCTAATAACGGACAACCGTTATTAATGTTAAGTTTAAATTTGTGAGGAGGAATTACGATGTCTAAGACCAGACCGCTAGGTAGGTTAAGTGATTTTGTTGTTGAAGAATTGCCTCAGCTGTTGGTCGATGACCCAGCCGCAATTCCTTCAAAGGTAGAAGGGTTCTTAAGAGAGATGGTTGATACAAACCAGATCCACAAGGCGTACTTCGAGAACAGAGAGTTGTGTTTACTGGACTTGAAGTTTTGCGAAGTCGCTTTGATAAAAAGCAAGCTAGACGTTCCGCTTATCTTGACGAATATCGTTGACTTCTTTTGTTCAGGGATCAATGTCCCAGGATTGCAGTATCACGAACTTGTTCGTGTAAACCCAATTTCGGACATGAGAGCCTACTCGACTGGTGAGATTCGGGAAACCGAGATCATGTTTTATAACGCTCATCGAACTGTCGAAGACAGATTATCTAGATTAGTAACTGCAGTCGATGAGTTCTTCGCAGATAAGGAAAAGAACCGACGCTTAATTACAAGCCAGAGGGACCTGATGGATTTCGGTCCTATTCGGGATAGGTTTGTGAAGTTGCACGGAATGAAGGAAGGACACTTTCCATTTTTCCGCCAGTTTATTTCTCAGCCTTGTCCAGTAAGACAGGTGGATGGGCCTAGTGGAGCTTACTCTTGGCGTCTACCTTATCTTGAATTATCTTTCTGGGGTTCGAAATTACCACAGAGTTATTTGGACGAAATGAAAGATAAAGGCAAGTATTATTCTCCCAATGGCAGAGGAGCGATTGAGCGAAAGTTGAGTCAGATTCATTCCAGCGATACGATCTCTGGTCTGTCGGACGACGATCGACTCTGTTTGCTTGTTCCGGTAGTTTACGATTGGATCGCCTTCATGGCTACTTTTCGAAAGATGCATGAGCATGCGGTTGTAAAGCAGATTCCCGAGGTGGCTCAGAATAAGGCACCTGGAACAAGTGGCAATTTAAAAGCCGGAGAGTATCTTACGAAACGGATAGAAGAAATGCAAGCGCTATACTGTTTTTATAAGGTGACTCATCCTTTTGGCAAATGATTCTTGTGGATAACTTTGATGTTTTCACAAAAAGGCGTAAATTATGCGCCTTTTTTTTCTTGACAGGAAAAAAAATACAGGATAGCATAAGTACACAAATCCAAAGTCGATATCTTGATCCCGCAGATGAGTTCGCTCTGAAGTGGGGTTGGGTCAAGATAGTTCGAAAGAACACGATGACCTCTGCTACTCAAAATGTGAGATGTGGCGGTACGGGGATTAATCTCCCGTAAACAAAAGATTCTTTATTTCCGAAAGGAGTAAGGGCCGAGGCCATCAAATGATGGCGAAGCAAGGTGGTATCACGAAAACAAAGCTTTTCGTCCTTGTGAACAGTATTCTACTGTTTGCAAGGATGAGGAGCTTTTCTTTTTCTTGCGATGTGTGGAATTATTGTACTCATCGCTAAGCTTTAGAGGCTTCTAAAATTTCGCGATGAGCGTGATAACTCATCTAGAAAATTAAAAAGTTAGTCGGAGGAAAATAGAATGAAGGAGTTTCTGAAGTTATTCAAGTTTGACCCTACTAAGGCTATGCATGTAGGTGTTGAGCGTGAAAGATTTATCATGAACGCTAAGGGTGAAATAGTTCCTGAAGCTAAGAAGGTACTTAATTTATTGCCTAGTAACGAAAGTTACGGCTATGAGCTATCGGCATGTCAGCTCGAGGATAGGGTTGGACCAATCAGATTAGATGAACTTACTAGGGCATTGCAATCTAATGATCGAGAAATTTCAATCGCCCTTAAAGCGTTGAAACTGAAGGACCATTTCACTGAGGTTGCACCCTTTGATATGGATTTGACGGTGTATGATGATCCTACTGGTCGATACCAACAGATCATCAAGAATATGCCAATCGACATACTTCGTGCAGCATGTCGAGTTGCTGGTACACATGTTCATATCGGTATGCCTAATATGAAGATGGCTTTGAAGGTTTATAATGGTGTAATCCATCATTGGGCTAATCTGGCTGAAATTATCAATGAGAGCAAAGGCGAAAGGCTCGAAATTTATAAGATGATGGCAAAGAGTTATGAACCCGTACCTTATAAGTCGGTGGAGGAATTCTATAAGGATGCTTGCTCCCAAGGTTTTGAGAAAGACCCTAGGAAAAATTGGCAACTTATTCGGATCACCGTTCATGGTACAATTGAATTTAGAATGGGCGGAGCTACAGCTTCACATACACTGATTAATAAATTTGCACGTGAATGTTACAGAGTCTGTGATGGTATTTACGCTCCTTCAGTAAGCTGCTTTGCATGGTGAGCAAGGGGGAAGAAATTCCCCCTAAATTTTATTTACATCGATTTTACTTAAATTTTAATCTAATAGATTTTTAAAACAATTAAATTTTGTAATTATGAACTTTCTTTTTTTAAGAAATCAAATTCATAATCTAATTTCGAAAACCTACAATGGAATCAAGGGAGTGGAGCTGTTCGACTCGGGGAAGCCTGGACCTACGTTGGGGATAACTATTATGACCCATGGGAATGAACCTGTTGGGTTGGCAATTTATCCTTATCTGCACAAGATTTTGAGTAGTAGACAAGGTCTCTTAAAGGGTCGAGTATTTATCGTACTTAACAATCTTCAAGCATCCAAAAGATACTTTTCAGCGTTAGGAAAAAGGGATGCAGAAAAAATGGAGAAGGCAAGATTCGTGGATGTAAACATGAATCGACTTCCTGAAAACAAGTTGAAGGATCCCAATTGCACGCTTTCTGAAGTGCGCAGGGCAAGAGAGCTTATGCCTGTTTGGAAGCAGTTTGATTATGGCTTGGATCTTCACAGCACCAGCCAGAAATCTAATCCAATGATTGTCGCTTTAGATAGAAGTGATTTGGGGTTAATCGACATGCTTCCATTTACTGATGTCATTTCAAACATTGAAAGTGTACAGATTGGCACTCCAGCTTGCGTGCTATATGGCGATAAAAAGTCATCTATTTTTGGACTTGAAGCTGGTCAGCATACAAGTAGGGAATCTTTCAAGAAAGCAAAACTGTCTGTTCAGATTTTACTTGGCTTGCTTGGCATGGTGAAGATGAAAGAGTATCCTAAAAAATCTCGCAAAGATGTTTACAGGGTGTTCGATTCTATTATCCCAACTGATAAATCTTTTAAGTTGGCGAAGACTTTTAAGACGTATGAGCGGATTGCTAAGGGGCAACTCATTGCCACTACCAGCTCGGGGGATATAGTAGCTACTGATGACAGCTTGGCGTTGTTTGGTCGAGATGCATCTATGGCTGTGCATCTTAACGAAGAGGCACTGTTTCTTGCCAAAAAACTTTAAGAGAGAAAAAACACAACGGCTTGATTTCTATCAACGCCGTTTTTTTGTCCTTACAGTAAACCGCATAAATATGTTAAAATTTATTATTGAGACCTAATTTGTGAAATAAAACTATGAGCAAACAAGTAAAAGCTGTAATTATTGAGTTAAGGCCTTCTAAAATTTTACCTAAGGAGATTGGCCTTTTTGCCGCTAGGGAATTAAAAAAGGATTATATAATTGCCAGTGCGGATAAATTTGAAGAAATATTCATACCTTGGTCGCAATGGAAAAGTATAGATAAGATTACAAAAAAGAAAATCGAAGATTTTTGCATGTTAACAGAAAAAGGATTTTATGTTCCTCCTGATTTAAACTATCTTTCTGTCCCGTGGAATATGAATCATTCATGCGACTATAATATTGGTTTTGATAGCAAAGGTAATTTTGTTACAACCAGGTCAGTAAAGACTGGTGAGGAGTTAGTGTGGGATTATGGGATGGGTGTATCATACTCCAAATATAGACTTATTTGTAAATGTAAAAGTAAAAATTGCAGAAAAATTATTACAGGAAATGATTGGAAGAATAAAGAATTTGTGAATAAGAATAAAAAATATTTCCTTAGAGAGTTGCTAACTTAAAATATATGAGCTGGTTTTTGATCGCAATAATAACACCTGTAACAGGAGCATTGGTAAATCATTTTGATAAGTATTTGATTTCCAGGTTCACTAAAGATAGCTCTATTGGGGCTTTAATTTTATTTTCATCACTTTTTGCAATTGTAGCTTTACCTATCATATTTTTTATTAACCCATCGGTGCTTCAAGCTACAGGTTTAGTCGAAGCAATCATATTATTAGTCAATGGTGGCTTGCTTATGCTTGCCATTTTATTTTATCTTTATGCGTTAGAGAGTCACGAAGCTTCTTATATTGCACCGATGTTCGAATTAATTCCGGTTTTTTCTTTCGTTTTAGGATTTTTTATTCTAGGCGAAGGTTTGGTAGCAAAACAAATATTAGCCGTAATGTTGGTTATTTTGGGTAGTATTATATTGTCACTCGATCTAGATGGGCGAAGGGTCAAGGTAAAATATAAAATAATTCTACTAATGTTTGGAGCATCATTTTTGTATGCAATTAATGCAATTATTTTTAAAATGATAGCAGTAGATCAGAGTTTTGTTGATTCGTTGTTTTGGGATATGTCTGGTAAGGTTATGTTTGGTCTATTGTTGTTTTTTGGTGTTAAGAGGTATCGAAGAGATTTCCTCGCTTTGATAAAAAACCATCGTTACTATGTCATTGGTTTAAATATTGTGAATGAAATTTTAGGTTTGGTAGGGATGGTGGCGCTTATATTCGCTGTTTTATTTGCACCAGTTGTGTTAGTTCAAACAGTGGGAAGTTTACAGACTCCTTTAGTATTTATTTTTGGAATTATTATCACCATATTTTTCCCAAGGTTTGGTAAGGAATCCATGTTGTTTAAACATCTCACACAAAAGATAATTGGTATTATTATAGTTACAGTTGGAGTATTTTTGTTGGAATTATTTTAAATTTTATGTTACCAAAATTCCCTGAATTTAAATCTTTAGAACTTAGCGATAGAGAAGAAATCGAAAAGCTTACTGCCGATTTTGAGCCATATTCAGATTTTGACTTTATTAGTATGTGGAGCTGGGACATTCAAGGGAGGTTCAAAGTATCTGAACTGAACGATAATCTTGTAGTGGTTTTAACCGACCATTTCACAGATGAGCCTTTTTACTCAATTTTAGGAAATAATGAAATAAACGCTTCACTAAAGCAAATTTTTGCATTCCCTTTATCGAATAGCCTATATAAAGACGAACTTAGATTAGTTCCTGAGATAAGTTTGGAGGGGATCGATTTAAACAAGTATTTAATTGAGATTGACTTAAATAACTATGATTATATCTTTGATTTGAGTGAGCACGTAAAATATGAAGGTGCTAAATTTGCAAGTAAAAGAAAATTGTACAATAGATTTTTAAGAGATCATCCCGAGGCAGTTGTAAGAATATTAGATTTGGGTATACCTAATGATTCTAAATTAGTCTTAGCTTTAGCTGAAGAGTGGATGGTGAGTAAGACAAATGATATGAATGGTGTAAATTTAGTTAAAGAATTCCTTGCTATTAAAAAATTCTTATCGCTCAGCTTGCATAATGTTTTGTGCGTAGGAGTTTTCATAGGTCAAAAGTTAATTGGATGTGAGGTTTTTGCGATTACTGGTGGTAACTATGCTATTTCACATTTTGCGAAAACATTACCAAAGTTTACTGGTTTATATGAATATCAGGTAAGTAAAAGTGCTGAAATGTTGTTGCAAAAGGGCGTGAAATTCTTAAACGCTGAAGAAGACCTTGGTTTGGAGTCGCTTAGATTTTCGAAGAATTCGTATAGGCCGATAAAATTTCTTAAGAAGTTCAGTATTCGGGAAAAGTAGGTATTTATGGTATAATTAGAGGGTAATAAAATAAAACATATGATCAGCGATTTTATTAGGCAGATAAAACAAAACAATGCTCTTAAGTTAGTTTTGGCACTGTTTTTACTTTTTACTTTTTGGTGGATATCTATATATGTAAGAGGTTTGACTGATGCCTCAGAGAATGATTATTTTACTATCACTTATCCTATTATTTCATTGATTGGTGGAATAGTAGGTTGGTCATTTGCACGGAAATGGGGTGGTTTAAAGAGTACTTTAGGGATATCAATATCCATGTTTTCTTTTGGACTACTGGCCCAGTTCCTAGGGCAGATGCTATATGTTTATTACATTTATATTCTCGGTATTGATGAACCTTACCCTTCGATTGGAGATGTCAGTTATTTAGCAAGTGTGATTTTTTATATCGTCGGTGTATATTATTTAGCAAAAGTTAGTGGTATTAGATTCACAACTAATACATTAAAAGGTAAGCTTTTGGCGGTTTTGGTTCCAATACTGATTTTAGTTCTTTCTTATTTTGTTTTACTAAAAGATTATGTCATAGATTTTTCTGACCCTGTATTATTGTTTTTTGACTTCGGTTTTCCTATAGGTCAAGCGGTGTATGTTTCCATCGCACTGTTAGCATTATTTATTTCTAAGGATATCTTAGGTGGGATGATGAGGAAACCAATAATGTTGCTAATTTTTGCTTTAGTCTTCCAGTATTTTGCAGACTTCGCATACTCTTATCAGTACAGTGTTAATCCAGATTCTATGTATGTGGGTGACTTTCTGGACTACCTATATTTTGCCTCATATTTCTTGATGACAATATCTTTATTTGCCATCGGCAACATGTTTTATAAAGTTCAAGAATCATAAATATATGACAACTGTAACTTCTACAACAATCTTTCAACAAATTTCCGTTCGCATTATTAAAGAACAGGAGCTTGTTATTGGTCCTGTTGCTTGGGAAGAAGCAAAAAAGGTAGAAGGACTTTCAGTTAATCAACAAACAGGCGAAGTGGTTATTACAGGTGATCCAAAAGATATCCTAAATCGGTTAGTGGCACAGTACTCGCGATTGTTTGGGCAGGTGTCCAGGGAAGTATGTAAAGAAGCTGTGCAGGATTTAGTAGTAGAGTTGCCCGCAGATGATGTGCCTTCTAGTCTTCAATAATCGTTTCAATAAAAATAAAAATGGCAAATAAAACTGCAAATGACACAAATTTGCAGGAGCTTAATGAGCAAATTTATAAGCACAGCCTAGAATTAGCTGAGGTAAATAAAACTCTTTCGCTCCTTCGTAAGCTTTATCAAATTAGCTTACTTACCTTAGACCCGGCTCAGCTTTCCGAAAAGATTTCGGATATAGTCCGGGTTGATTTAAATATGGAGGTTGTTGGTGTTCTCTTATATGACGAGCAAAAAAAGATTTTGAATCCTTTTGTTTTTTCAAAGTCGGAGAGATATCGAAAGGCTTCTACAGAATTAAAAACAGACTTAGATAAGCAAAAACTAGATACTCCAGAACAAAATCCACTCCTAAAGAAAGTTATTTTAGAAAAGCAGTGGCAGACCGCTGGAAGCATGCAGGATATTTATGGAGAGTGGGTGAAGGTAGATAAGTTAAAAAAACTAGACGAAGAGGCTCATCTTCAAAATATTTTGTTGTACCCATTATTAACCCAAGACAGTTTGATAGGAGTGTTGTTGCTTGGTCTTAACAGGCCGTATGATTCGGTTAATGATTTCGAAAAAGATGCTATATCTAGCCTCATCGATGTAGTAGCTGTTGCTTTAGATAAGGCATTAATTTACGAACAATTAGAGGCTTTAAATAAACAACTAGTCGCCCTAGATAAAGCACGAGCAGAGTTCATTTCTATTGCTAGTCATCAATTAAGAACCCCGCCTGCAACTATTAAGTGGTATTTGGGCGCGGTATTGAACGGTGATTTTGGTGAATTATCTACTGAACTCCATGCTGCGATCGAACGAGCTAATGTCACAAACGAAGCGCAGATTTCAACAATAGATGATTTACTGAATGCCTCTAGAATTGAACGAGGGAAGCTTGAATTTTTCTTTGAAAAGAATTCTTTGGAAAAAGTGGTTTCCGATTTAGTGGTTCAGATGCAGCCTCTGGCACAAATGAAGAAAATGAATATTGTTTACAGACCCCCAAGTGAGGTTTACCCAGATATCATGATGGATAAAGAAAAAGTCCGCCAAGTTGTGAATAATATGATTGATAACGCTATTAAATATTCCAAAGCAGGGGATATTTTAGTGAGTTTGGAAAAGGTGGATAGAGATCTAGTGGTGAAAGTAAAGGATACTGGGAAGGGGATAAGTGCAGACGAGCTAAAGACTATATTCGATAAGTACACCAGAGGCCATGATTCCGTCACACACGCCACTGGCTTGGGTTTGGGGATGTATGTGGCAAAAATCATTATAGAGCAGCATAATGGCCAAATTTGGGCCGAAAGCGCAGGTGCTGGCAAGGGTTCAACCTTCATTTTTAGCCTACCAATAGAGAGTAAAATCCACGATACGAGTGTGGATTTAATGAAAGAAAACTGACTTTAGTGCAGATTTATGGTATAATGAATTTAGCTAAGTTTAGCTAAACGATGACAACATTTCATAAAAGAATTGAAGTGACATCCAAAAAACAATTTGAGCTGATAGATGTAACCAGCCAAGCCAACACTGTTGTTAAAGAGAGCGGTGTTAGCAGCGGGATGGCGTTAATTTATAATCCTCATACAACAGCAAGCATACGGCTTACTCACAAGGAGCCAATGCTGGAGCAGGATATAATGAAGATGCTGTATAAATTAGTCCCACTGGAAGAAAACTACAGTCATGATGTTTTTGAGTTGCGAAGTGAAGTAGATGTAATTGAGCGCAGTAATGGTCATGCTCATTTAAAATCTTTTTTGCTTGGTTCATCGGAGACAGTACCAATTATGGATGGCGAGCTGGCGTTGGGTGAGAAACAGACTTTATTCTTTGTGGAATGCGACGGTGGTCGTAGTAGAGATTTTCATCTTTTTATTTACGGAGAGCAATAGGATTTTTCCTGTTGCTTTTTTATTTGTAATTATTCCGGCAGTGGTCGATATACCGGAGACTAAAATATTGTATTAGCTTAAATAAGCTTGTACAGAAAGGAACAATTTCTTATGGATTATTATAACGATTACCCTTATGTTGTTCAGGATTCAATTTATGGCCTGTACGATAGGGTGATTCAATTCTTACCAAATTTAATCGCGGCAGTTATCGTATTATTGCTCGGTTGGATTATCGGTATCTTTTTGGGAAATTTGCTTAAGCGTGCGTTGGTGTCTGTTGGCATCGATGGCTTAGGCGATCAACTAGGTCTAAAACAATTATCAGATCGCAGTGGCAGAACAATAAAAATTTCTGGCATTGTACATTGGATAATTAAATGGTTCTTCATTTTAGCTAGCATTATTGCAGCTGCAGATATCCTAGGATTAAGTGACATTACCAGCTTCTTCTATTCTGATGTCTTGGGTTATGCAGGACATGTAGTGATTGCTATGGTCATCATCTTACTTGGTATTATCGCTGCTAATTTCTTGGGCGATGTTATCAAGGGAACTGTTAAAGCTGGTGGATTTGAATCAGGTAATATGCTTGGTTCTTTAGCTCGCTGGGCAATTATTGCTTTCGCTACAATTGCTGCACTAAGTGAGTTACAAATCGCTGAAGCTTTCTTACTTGATCTGTTCCGTGCCATAATCGCTATGATTGCTATTGCTGGTGGTTTGGCATTTGGTCTCGGCGGTAAGGACCATGCAAAGAAAGTCTTAGACCATGTCGAAGATGGTCTTAGTAAGCGCTAAAACACAAAACTAAAATAAAATTATTAAATCTCCCTTGCAGGGCCCTGCTTGGGAGATTTTTTTATACCAAAATGCTATTATACTCATATGGTTAAAAGGTTGTTTCCAATAACAATTTTATTGATTTTCGTTTTAATTATCGTCGGAGTTTGGAAGGTCTATAGCGATTATAAAACAGCACAAAGAGAGCGCTTAACACAGCTTCAGCAAAAAGCCGAAGAGGTTCAAGTCACCATTATTGAGGGTTGGACTACCGAGCAGATTGCTGCCAAATTAGCTTCTTCTGGTATGTTTTCCGAAGAAGAATTTTTAGATGCCGTAAAAAAGTTTAACCTTGGTTCCTACGCTCTAGTCATGGATAAACCCTCTGGCACAGGTCTAGAAGGTTACTTGTTTCCAGATACTTATCGTTTTGCGAAGGGTGCTACCCCAGAAGATGTTATTACTAAGATGCTTAGCAATTTTACGAACCGAATGAGATCTATAAATGTTCTAGAGTCCGAATTAACCTATACTATCCCTGGTTACGAGTCCTTAGAAGTTTCAGGGGGTGATCATAAGCCTGGTATGTCGTTGTACGATATTTTAACACTCGCATCAATTGTAGAAGCAGAAAGTGGTTCTAGTAGTAATATGAGTTTAGCTGAAGAACGAGCTTTGATTGCCGGTGTATTTTATAACCGTATGTTAATTGGCCAAGGACTTGAAAGTGACGCGACGGTAAATTATATTACTGGTAAGAATGATCCGGGAGTAAGTATTAAGGATACAGAAATAAACTCACCGTATAATACTTATCGTTATGCTGGTTTGCCCCCTGGACCAATCGGTAATCCATCTTTGGGAAGTATTCAGGCTGTGATGAGACCAACGAAATCAGAGTTCTATTATTTCCTACATAAACAGCCATCTGGTGAAGTTCAGTTTTCAAAAACATTTGCCGAGCATATCCAGAAAAAATAAAACCTTGCTACCAGAGCAAGGTTTTTGAATTAAAGTCAGGATAACCGTTTAGAAAATCTTTAATGGAGACTGGGTTTTTACCTTCCAGCTGAACTGTGATCAACTGTAAGTAGGTGTTATTACCGCAGGTAATTGTTTCTGCAGTGCTTTCTGTGTGGGGTCTGCAATCCAGAATTTTTAAAATTTTTCCTTGCCAACTAGTATAGATTCCAGGCCATGGCTGATAAGCTCTAAATTGATTATAAATTTCTTGAGCTGTTTGATCCCAGTTTATTTTTCCATCTTCTTTGGAAATTATTTTTGAACCAGTTGCTATATCATGGTTCTGAACTTGAGGTTCAATTTTTCCAGACTCATAATTTGGCAAAGTTTCTAAGATTAAGTCTGCCGATGCTATCGCTAACTTACTTTGTAAGCTAATGTTGGTATCGTTTGGATCAATATCTAATTCTTGCATGGCTAAGATAGGGCCATGATCTACTAACTCATCGAGGATAAAGATTGAAGTGCCTGTTTTTGTCTCACCATTAAGAAGTGCGAACTGTACTGGCGCAGGTCCCCGATATTTTGGTAGCAGAGAAAAGTGAACATTAATCGTTTTGAGTGGGGGAATGTCCAGTAGATCCACAGGGAGAATTTTCCCATATGAAACCACCACAAAAATATCTGCTTCAAATTTTTTTAGCTCCTCTAGAAATTCGGGATTGTTTTTAACCTTTGTAGGTTTTAGGACAGGCAAGTTCAACCGTAATGCTTCGTTAGCGATCGCGCTTGGCGAGAGAACCTGCTTTCGTCCAACCGGTTTGTCTGGGGTTGTTACTACTGCTAATACTTGGTGATGCTTTTTTAAAGCACTCAAAATAGGAATCCCAATCTCGGATGTTCCAAAATAAACTATTTTCATACTTTTATTCCCTTAACTACTTTTCGCAATACTTCAGCTTCGTACCGACAATCTCCGAGAGCATCGTGACGGTCTGTAGTCGGTGGCACTTTTAAATGTTTGGCGACATCTTCTAAAGAAAAGCCAACAAACCTTTTTTTATTGGTTAATTTACCTTTTTTTGCCATAAATGTGTAAAAAAGTGGCCAGATATTGAAAGTGTGGTATTCAAAAGGATATTTCATTTTAGCTGTGCGGTAAGCAGCTGGGAGGAAAATAATATCAAGATTTCCGCCATACATTGTTGGGAGTACATTGTTACCAAACGTTTTGTTAAAGGATTTAAGAACGGATTTTAAGTCTGGGGCGTTTTTTAAATCATCCCAGGTGATATTGCAAACAGCCATTGATTCTGGATCCCTGCGTTTCCAAAACCTTGGTTTAATATATGATGAAAAAGATTTTTTCTCCTTCAAAGTTTTTTTATCCAATAACACTGCAGCCAATTGTATTACTTCGTGCTTAGTAACATCTGTTCCAGTCATCTCCATATCTAGCAGTAAAAGATCTTTATTAAACATATTTATCCGTTAATGATTTTTTTAAAAACATTACCTGTTAACCGAGCTCTTTCCAAAGCGTCGTTAGGTTTATTTAATTTTAAATTGAAGTGATTAGCTAATGTGTTAAGAGTAGGTATTTTTTTGAGACCAGCATGCAAGCTGTAAATATAACTAAGTGACCAAATATCAAGAAGATGTTTATCGTAGTTAAATGGGGTAAGAGTTTTTTTGAAAGCTGACCTAAGGAAGAGATAATTCTGAACCGATTGAGTGGTAAGTAAAGGTTCATAACCAAAAGTGGTTACAAAGTTTTTTATGACTTCGTTTATCTTGGGACTTTTTCTTAAGGTATCAAAAGGTATGCCTAATTGATTTGCATGGTCCATAATCGTACCATCCAAAAAACTTACCTTGATGTAACCGTTAAAGTTATTTTTTTCTAAGAGACTGTCTTTATCTAGTAGAACAGCCCCAAGTTGGATAATGTGATCTCGATTTGGATCCGTGCCAGTTGTTTCGATTTGAAAGACTAGGATGTCTTTAATTAATTTCATTTTTCTGTTTCAATCTATCGTTTAATAGTAGACGCTCGGTTAGGAATAAAGAGTATGTATTCTAGTCTTTATATTTCTTTAATAATTCTTTGCCTGTGGTAACTTCAGTAAATTTATCTATAATTAATGTTTTATTTAAATGATCGATTTCGTGTTGCAGGACTCTTGCTAGGAAAGTGTCGTCCGTGATTACAAATTTTTCACCTTCTAGATTGTATGCTTCCATGGTAATTTTTTTAGGACGTTTAACCTTTCCAAATACTCCAGGCATAGATAGGCATCCTTCTTCCATTTCCACTTCTTCTTTTGAAGTTTGGGTGATGGTTGGATTAATAATTGGAAAGGCTGGTAAACCCATTTCTTCTAAAAAGATTATTGCCATATTCAGATTCTGTCCTACTTGTGGGGCGGCTAGACCAACACCATCGGCTGCTTGGCAAGTAGAAATCATATTCTTTACCAATCGCAAAAGTTCTTTATTAGCTGGTAGCTGTAAAGATTTCGTAGGAGTACGCAATACTTTTGCGGGAAGTTTTGAAATAGGTAAAATCATTTCGTGGGAGTTTTAGGATTTTCTTGGTTATATTTTTTTATAAGATACGCAAACAGTTTTCCCTTATTGGTTACGTTTTGTCCTTCTAGTACTTGTCCTGCAAGTCTACGTAAGACTGGAGCTGGCATTGTGGTCGCCATCTTTAAGTAAAATCCAAAGTGGGTTGGATCACTTAGCATGTTCGCAAGTTCATCGGCCAAAACGTGTGCTGCTGAGTGCAGTTTTGGGTCTTTTTTCTTAGGAAAACTTTTATCTTTTGCTAAGTTTTTCAATGAATCCATGCGTTTATTATAGCTGGAATTTTTAACCTTTTCCAGCTATAATAACTGATATGCGTAATAAGATTTTTATCACTTTTTTAATTGTTGGTTTTGTGGCCGTCGCTTTTTTAGAAGGCTTTCCGGCTCGAATTAACCAATGGGTTAAAGACGAAAAAGTTTGGCAGAATTTTTTAAAAAAAGTTCCTGAACCAGAATCTTTGCCTGGACCTTTGCGTGGTCCTTTAGATTTTGCTGAAACAAATCTTACTGTAGATGGAGTTGTGTCGGAAACAAACAAACACAGAGAAGAACTTGGTAGAAACCCTCTTCACATAAATAAAAAACTTAACTTAGCTGCACAAGCAAAATTAGATGATATGTTTAGACAGCAGTATTTTGAACATGAATCTCCAGATGGGAAAAGACCAGCCGATGTAATAAAAGCAGCAGGTTACGAGTACATAGTTGTCGGTGAAAACTTAGCTTTAGGAAATTACAAGAATGATGAACTCTTGGTGCAGGCTTGGATGGATAGTCCAGGTCATAGAGCTAATATTATTGATGTAAAGTTTAGTGAAATAGGAGTAGCAGTTGGAAAAGGTACTTACCAAGGTAGGGAAGTCTGGCTGGCTGTGCAAGAGTTTGGTTCACCACTTTCAAACTGCCCTGCTCCAGGTGCAAACCAGAAAGCACAAATTGAACAGAACCGAAATACAATCTCAAAGTTAGAATCAGAACTGGCCACAGAAAAGAAAAGGATTGACTCTGGCTATTATGTACGTCAGGAAGATTACAACGAAGCTGTTGCTGCTTATAACGAAAAAGCAATCAGATTGAATAAGTTAATCGATGACACTAAAGATTTGGTAGGGGAATATAATGACGGTGTTTCAGATTTTAATGAGTGTTTAGAAAACAATGTTTAAGCAAGTAACTGTTGGAACACTAAAACTCAACCCTATTACAAAACCTGCGCTACTTTCAGAACTTAAAGAGCGCATTAGTTCTGGTAAAAAGACATTTCTAACAACACTATATTCAGAATTTTTGTACCACAGTTTACGACATAGAGACATAAAAGATATGTTAGATAAGGCAGATTTAGCCATCGCAGATGGCATAGGAATTTTGTGGGCAGATTATTTCTTAAGCCGTCCGTTTAGTGTTTCAAATTATTATCTAAAAATTATTCAAGCATGGTGGCAGGTAGTTTATACTGGCGCCAGTATTTTGTTTTACCCAAAAAACTTATACCAAACTTTTCCTGAAAAGATTGTTGGTGCAGATTTGTTTTGGGATTTAGCAAAGTTGGCAGATGAAAATAATCTCTCGGTTTATTTATTAGGTGGCTATGACGATACTCCACTGATTGTTAAACAGAAATTGCTTAAGCAATTTCCTAACTTAAACATTGTTGGGGTGAATAATAAGACTCCTCACGATACAGCAGAAATTAAAGCAGAAATTAATTTACTAAAGCCAGATATGGTTTTAGTGGCTTTTGGTCCGCTTGTACAAGAAAAGTGGATCGTCGCAAATTTAGAGAATTTGGATATAAAGTTTGTGGTTGGTTTGGGTGGCACTTTTGATTATGTGGCTGGTAAAAAAAGCGTACCACCAAGATTTGTAAGAAAGGTCGGTTTGGAGTGGT
>CAZILK010000015.1:0-22890 GCA_964540135.1 uncultured Candidatus Saccharibacteria bacterium
TCCCCTTTGAGTAAGCATATCCCCGCATTATTCCTTACAAGCTTTTCTCCCGTACCCAATGTCGTTAAACATACAAAATACGTCATCTTTAGTATAGCTAATTTTTAATCCATGAAGCAGTTCCCTATCGAATTTGTTGATATAAAAAAGAAAAAGGATTTCTGTTGTTAATTAACTAATTTAAATATTTTATTTAACTTTATTTATAATCACCTTTCCATATTTTTTATTAATTACTGAATTTAAGGATCTAAGTTTTTGCCCACCTACCTGCTGATTAGCCATTTGTTCTTTTATGGCTATTAGTACCTTGTTTTCATATATACTAATCCCCTGCTTCTCAAAAGGTGTTTTGCGGGCCATATCTCTACTATTTAGTATTAATACAGCCTTTTTCCAGGCAATATAAGAAGATCTTTTCTTAGCTTGAAGGGGGAAATTATCAAAGTGAGGTACAACCTTACTGATAATGTCTTTTCTGCTTCTAATGGTAAAGTAGGCTGTTCCATAGATCTTATTTGCATCATTTATGATATTTACTGTACCGCAATTAAAGTACTCTTTGAGTTTTATAAGTATAGGAGCGTCATCTGCTCTTATGGAAACTTTAAAAACGGTAATCCAGTAGGTATATTGCGAAATGGAACCACTTTTACGTAAAGTATTTTCAGTGTTCAAGAACAGTGAGAAACAACCTTCACCATCAATAAGTCCAGAAACATACCACGGATTAAGCTTCATAGAGCTAAAATATCAACTAATAACACCCTTAGCTATACTTACAATTCCAGTGAAAATAGATTTTACATTGGAGGTAGGCCTAAGCAACGCAACAGCAAGCTTGTGTATAAAAGATAGTTACAGTGCAAGACAATTTCCAAGATCCGAATGCCTAGAATAATTAAGTGTTGACAAAAGCCACTTCCCCACCTATGCTATAGGTTATAAGATCAAATCTCCTAATTTTGGGAGATTTTAAGTAAGCGAGGTTACAGTGAAGGAGACAGCAAGCGTCACGCACAAGAAGAATCCCAGCGGCCGAAAGGCGCCCAAACCCAAGACCAAGTCTTGTAGGTGCGGGAAAACAACGGTCGAAGTTCTTCCAGGTCAATACGTGCAGTGTACCCACTGCGGACAGTGGCTTAGTTACTAACTAGTATACTGTTCGCGACGGAGTGTCGAGGGAAAAATAAGCCTAAAAACTTACCCTCGACACTTCGGATCTCAACCTAGCTAACTACCCAATACAAGCTTTATTCGGTAATTCATGTAGTAACCAGTTATTCTGAAGATTGTAACTACGATGCCTCATAAACTGAGCCTTTATGAATTAATGTCGCTTTTCCTGTAATATTCCTGTAGACTAAATACAATGCCAGCCCCTGCCGAAGGTGATTTTGAACACCATATAACTCGCTATCTTGAATACTGTGAAATAGAGAGAAATCTCTCGCAAAACACCATCCGCATGTATCATTTTTACCTAAAAGATTTAAGTGATTGGATGAGGACTTTCCTTGGGCGTGATGAAATAAACGTTTTTGACATCGATAACGACCTTATTCGCAAATACAGACTGGATTTAAATAGAAGAATCAGCACCAAATCAAATGAAGAGTTCAAGAAGTCTACCCAAAAGACCTTTTTAGTAGCCATACGTGCCTTTTTAAAGTACCTTATTGTTGAAGTTGAACTAGATGTACTTACTCCTGAAAAAATAATCCTTGGTAAACCAGACCCCCGTATCCCTAAAGTCCTTGAAAATGACGAGCTTAAAAGACTCCTTGATAGTCAGAATCTAGCTAAAAGATCCGGTCTTCGTGACAAAGCTATCCTTGAGACATTATTTAGTACAGGACTTCGTGTTAGTGAACTTATTAATCTTGATGTTGATGACATTAAGCTTGAATCAGGGGAATTTGCAGTCATTGGAAAGGGGCGTAAAGTACGTACTGTTTATCTTAGTGATGCTGCAAAACAGTGGCTTGCTAGATATCTTGGGACAAGACGTGACAGTTTTAAACCACTCTTCCTTCGCTACAGTGGTAAGAAAATGGATGAAGGTGACATAGACGGTACTTCCCTACGCCTTACAGTACGTAGTGTGCAAAGACTTGTGAAGAAATATATAACTATGGCAGGAATTGTTACTGATGCAACTCCCCATACCCTAAGACATAATTTTGCAACAGGTCTATTACAGCAAGGAGCTGATCTAAGGTCTGTTCAAGAGCTCTTAGGGCATAGTAGTGTCTCAACAACCCAAATTTACACCCATGTCACAAATAAACAGCTAAAAGATGTTCATAAAAAGTTTCATCTTGATGTCGAGGCTCAACAAGACACAGAATCATCTATTATTTAATTCGTTCACTTGAATTAAAATTAAGATCGTATTTCAACCTACCTGTTTGAAAAAGCAACTAGTTTAGTAGTTTTTGAGTTTCTAGGTCTATCTTAAGTGAGAAAACGGCGGCTACTTGATTATTACCTTCAGAAAAGATTATATTAAGTGCATACTCTGGAATAAGTGCATCTCCATCTTTGCTGCTGTAATGTGTCCTCTTGATACTGTATTTTACTCTCTGGTTGAAACCTCTAGGGCCAGTTTCCTTTAAAAAGGATCTTATCGCACTGATAATCTCATCTACATACTCACCCTGTTCTACTTGTTTAAGGACAAATGTAGCGCCTATCCGACTCAGCGGCTCTATTAGACCATGTTGTAGTACTGTTTGGGTTGGTTTGTAATTCAAAACATCGTCTATTTGATCGTCTCTAAGACCGGCCGCCGCACCTATCTCGAATGGAAAAGGGCCCTCTTCATCTAGAGGGTTTGCCGGGTCGTAGTATCTAATTTCTTTGTTACCCACAGTTAGGATTCCAGCACTCTCTGTTCTGAAAAAGCTAATTCCACCATTTTTCTCGTCTGCAACAAGCTCAGTAGGTATCCAAAATGCTTGGTCACTGCGCCTCCTAGTCGTTGAGTAGTGCCTAAGAATACCGTTTCTGGAGGGTAGGATCGCTTGTACTACATTGTCCTTCTCAATTATATCTGGAGTGTTTTCAACATATACAATGTTCTCAAAAATTGATAAGTCTAGTCCCTTCGTATTTGGACCAATTTCATATGCGCTAGGCCTTTCAATACCATCAAACATAGACCTGTCAGGATCCATTGCAAGGTATGCTGCGGGCCCACCCACTAGCAAAACTCTTTTCAAATACCCACTATTTGCATATATTAACATGTATGGTAGCTCTGCATTTTGGGTTTCATACATGGTAAAAGCAAGTTCGTTAGATATTTCTGTTCTTACTGGTTTGCCATTAATTCCCATTTCTTCTGCTGTCAGATTGCATATGTGTAAAGATTTTTCGCCTAATTCAGTTAATATTGCTTCACTGATATCGTCTGGGTAATTGTCGAACCAATCAGGTGCAACGCCTGCGTTAAAAAGCTTTCCAACTTGATCTACTAGTTGCTCAGTAAGCTTACTAAAACTTTGCAAGCTTTCATGGTAGTAATGCCCAGGGTTGTAGTTATTTTGTTGTAATTGAGAGTTTCTAACTGCTGAATCAAGAGATTCGAATAAAATGTTTCCGATAGTTGCTCCCCGCCCAGAATCAGTTAATTTATCTAAAGTATTCCTGTCCCCATTTCTATAACTTGTTAAACACTCCCTGGCATAAAGTCTGAGCATAGCAAGGCATGCTGGTTTATAATCGTAATCGAAACTAACAGTTGATGGGAAATCTCCGTATACTTTTAAAAACTGCTTTTTTTCATATTCACTAAGAGCTGCCTCCATTACCGAGTTATATTTAGTATCCTGAGATACGCTGTCTGCGGTTACACTTAGAGCACCGTATAAGTGCCCGGATAGTCTCAATGATAAATTTTCCCATGATATATTCTCTGGTTTGATTATGAATGAATCGGCAGCATTTTCTCGTGTGAGTTCATCTAAAGACATGCCAGCAAAAAGCCGCAATGCACTTGTATATAACTTAGTGACTTCTTCTACATAGGTTTCGACTGCTCTAGGCGATGCTAAGTGTTCCCCAGCGCTTAGAAGGTCCTCAGTTGGAGTTCCAGAGATTGTTCTCAAGACAAAGTCATAAGGGGTTGATGGGTAAGATGCAGGTAGAACATATAGATACTTATTTTCTGCTAGTGCAGGAACAAGTCCTGGTACTTGAAAACCAATATTTGTAACCATCTCACCTACTTGATCGACTGGGTCTTCTTGCACCTCCCTGACTGCCTCCTCGGCTTTTGCAATTGATACTCCGTCTAAAGCAGCACTAACTGCGGCATCTCTGTACGATCTCATTGCAATAGAGGTCTCTCCCCTACCGCCTAGGTCCAGTTCTTGTATATCTGGATCCCTTGAAGCTTGCTCAGCATAAAATCTTCCTATGTTCTTATTTATTTTAGGGAAAGGTGTTTTTCCAAGAATAGATTGAAGCATTTCCAAATCTGCTTCAAGTGGGGTATGCGACTCCCCTTCTCTGCCTGTCAGTTCTCTTAAGCCAGGAACAACTTGTGGTGTTAATGCGCCAATCGCAGCACCTGCACCTACAAGACCCATTGCTTTTAACATCTGACGTCGAGTTAGTAGTACTGTGCCGTTAGTCTTTTCTGGCTTTTCAGGGATGATGTCTGTTACTTCATCGTCCTTATTGCCTACCTCGGGCGTGTATCTACTATGATCGGGGTTTGTAAGTGCGGGTAAGCCTCCTCCTCCTTCGTCCTCAAAAGTGTGGTTGAATTCTGGGCCAGACGCTTTCCACGCATACCTGATTGAGTTTATAAAACCATTTGGCATTGTCAGTATTATCTAATCTTGTGATATAAAGGTCAACAACAGGAGCCGAAATTCATATCGTTTTTCATTGCCCTGAATACAACCTTAGGTAGTTAGATGTTACTTGAGAATAAAAGCATGAAAACCTTAGACACGCCGCATTGCTATTGATAGGACTATTGTCCGTAGTTTGATTCATTTGTATTTTAGAGTATGATAGCAATATGACCGATATAACCAACAACCCCCCTTTCACTGGAGAGATTCTTGAGTTTGGTCAATCGATTGTAGGGTCAAAAAGAGAACTAAAAACCAAAAAAGATGTAGATCAGCTGCTTAAAGACTCTTGTAGTGGTTATCCGCCGGAAATTAAGCCTGTTTTAATACTAGATGCTAATGGGAACAAGCTTACAGTCGAGAATATAAAAGCACTACTGACTGCGTAATTTTTATCCTTTATTCAACTTAATTTGCTTGTTTGTGACTTATGGTCTTGCTGTAAATCACGAACTTATTGTTTAACCATGAATTCTGTATCGTATCATCGTATCTTGCTAGTAGCGACATACTGATGTTACATACCTGTCCGTTGGTTGAAAAGTTCATTCTTGAAGTTGATGTATTTTGTGAAGCTGTAGAGCCTTTATCACACCCTGTTATTCTCCATTTCCAGTAAGAAAAAGAGTTAACTAATGGGACTGTAGGGACTGATGATTGCACATAGTACTTTTCGCTGTAGCTCGAAGGGTTAGTTCCAAAAACAAATGTAGGGTTGGCAAATTCTAGTTTATGGTTAATTGCACCTGCAACTCCAAAAGAACTGGTGTTATCAAATCCTGGCGTTAGGCTGATAAGACAACTAGTACCTACTTTAGGCATTCTGATGTTATTAAATGTAGCTGTTTTACCTACGTTCTTTAAAAAGACAAACTTTCCACATACTGATCCCATCCAATCCATGCCTTGGGGGTTAGTTAAACCTGTATATGAGGCTGTAAACGAAATTGCTTTACCCGGTAGAATGTTCTGAACTGGATAAGGGTAGTTTATAACTACATCTTGGCCTTGTGCTTTTAGAACAGATGGTTCGTAAGCAAAAGCCTTATTTGAAGCCAAAAAAAGCCCTAACATTAATACTAATAGATTTAGTTTAAGTATGTGTATTCTCATTCCTTTATTGTACTAAAAAAACACTAATTTGTCAGCTTTTTTTACTTACTCACCTAGAAAGTGGTTGGATCGTGCTCGGGTGAAATTATTGATCTTGTATGTCTTTGGATACCGGACATGCCTGTTGCTTTTTTTCCGGCGCCCTTTGGTTGGAAGTGATACCAGGGTCTTACTTGCGCGTTCACTGTACCAACAGGATGGTGAATTTTTGCTATAGACCCGTCAGGCCTTGTAACCTCGACAACTGAGCCTGCCGGTATAATGTCATCAATCCCTCTTCTAGTATCTTCGGTACCTGCTTCTACTGCTGGTATATTGTTTCCTAACATATTTATCCTCTCAAATAATTACTATACTAATTTTAGCTTGAGTCCAGGTTTTAGACAAATTAAAATAGCGCATAAATCACCTGTTTGGCCACCCGCCAGGACCTGTAGTTTTAAGCATATCTAATTCATTTAAGTAGTTAATCTCAGACTCTTTGGGAATAACCTGTCTGAAAACAGTTCTTTTTACTCCAGCAGTGTCTACCACCACCTTAGTAATATACCTATCTCTGTCTTCTGGCTTCGTTGCTTTGTCTTTTTCTATAGACACCAATCCCGACCTATTCTCTTTACTTACTACCTCTTGGTCATCTTCTAGATCGTCAGGACCGCCTTCAATATAAGAGCCATAGTCAATCGTTGCCTAGCTTTGTTTTCTTCCAGTCATTGAGTGAGCTATTTCTTCCCCAGCCCTATCCCCGTAAGGATAGATTATTATTGTTGTTCCCTGCTCTTTACTCATGTTGTTTAGGATCTGAAGCTCACGAAGACGCATACCGTATCTACTTTGTTCAATCATTGTACTCGCTTGGTTTATCTTGTCAGCAACTAAAATTTCTGCTTCAGCTTCAATTTGTTTTGCCTCAGATGATCTTTTTGCACGAGCTATTGCTGCCAGTTCATCAATCAATGATTGTGGTGTATCTATATCTGTGATACGAACAGCTTTAACATCAACTCCGTAGGTAGCAGCTCCTAGATCGATCTGCTCTCTAAGAGTTTGTGCAATTCTTTCTCTCTCACTAAGTAGTTCTTTAAGATCAAGACTACCAATCGTATTTTTAAGAGCTTCTGTTGCAAGCCAGGTAACAGAAAGTTTATAGTTTTGAACATCAATTGTTGCTTTTTTAGCATCTTCTACCTTGAATTCTATAGCTGCAGTTACTTTTGTTGGTACGTTATCTTTAGTAAGTGTTGCTGTTGCTTCTACTTGATGAGTTTCTATTCTCATATCAACAATTGATGCCACTGAGTATATAAATGGAGGGATAATGAAATATCCAGCACCTCTTACTCCGTCATACTTGCCAAGTCTTAACACAACCATTGCTTCCCATTGTGGCAAAATGAAAAACATCTTTGAGATGATGGATGACAGCCAAAGGACAAATAAAAATCCCGGGATACCAAGAACACCACCATTTTGAAACATAGTGTTTGAGAGTCCTGCAAGAGGTAAAGCAACCAGAACTGACAAAACCAAGGCGGACATAATAAATACTACAAGTCTCACAAAGGCTTGAACTGAATTTGTATTAGTTTGAAACATATTTCCTTTTCATAGCTTCTGCTTGATAGCTACAATATAGTTATCAAGCTAATTTAATAATTAGTTACTAATTTGCCGGACTTCCGCGTGCTATTACGCTAAGTACTAGCTCTTTGTATTTTGCTTTGTCTTTTGCTGCATCTTCTTTATCCTCTTTTGCATCTTCGCAGGCATTCCTAAAAATATCAGTCTTGGCATCCTCACAAACAAAGTCTATTCTTCTGTTTGCTCCGTCATATGCCCAATCCGCCTGTTGGTACTTGGAGTAGTAATCTTGTATCAGATCATAATCGCTACTTGCATAACATCCCTTGCTTTTAAGTTCACCGTCATAGATTTCAAAGTTAATACACGTTTGTCTTGGCGGTGAGTATGGTTTTGGAGTTGGTGCCTGAGTACCTTGATTTGCTGGTACACTATTCTTAGTTTGTGCCTCGTACTCCTCTTGTGTGACTGCTTTACCGTTTAAATAGTAATAGTTACGATCTTCTGTTTTAGTTGTGGTTGATGTGTTTGTGTTGTAGGTATCAACGTCATATTTATCATTCTGTTTACTCGCATTAGAAGACTTTTCAAGCTCAGTTACAGCTTTTCTAATATTTTTAAAAAAGTCAGGATCACTTTGTGAGTATTTGTAAAAGCCAACAGCTGCGATAATTAAAGCGGCTAACATGCCCACAATTACAAGTCCGAAGAGAAGAAACTCTTTGCCTGTGTTTTTAGCATTATCCCCAGTGTTGTAGATTGTCTCTGCCATACCCTTAAATTATAATCCTTAAGTTTAAAAAGTACATATGGGTCCCCTACCCTACTAAATTAATCAATTGACAATAATCACAGCGATACTAGAATTCGCATACTTTAATTTAATTGACCTAGTATTTATATAAAAGGAGGTGCTTACTAAAATGAAAAGCGGATTATCGACCGATGAAGCTGCGTCTGATGCAGTCAGCTCGGGTAAAATAGAGGACACTGCTGTATATAATGCCAAGAAGGATAATGAAGCTAAAGCTCATGCTGCTAAATTAGCAAAAGAAGCAGCAAGTATTGGAGAAAGAGGGCGCGGCCTTACCAAAGAAGAACAAAAAGATAAACGGAGCGCAAAACTCACTCGAAAGAAAGCGGCTGAACAGCAAGAAGATATAGAGAATGCTTTTGCAAAACTTGAGAACCTGAAAGGGGAAAGACGACTTTAAAGCTATTTGTGTGCTCCCCAAGCCTGCGATAGCTGCTGGGCTTCGGGAGTAACAATACGCAAAAGTTCTTTATCGTATTCTGAGACAAACTCTCTGAGTTCTGAAATATCCAGTACCCCAAGATCAGCAAGTGTTCTTGCCATCTGATGTTTGAAATCTTCTATCCAAAATGCCATCGAGTTTGCTTTTTCAGCGTATACTGTAAATCCCCTTTTACCTTCAGGTACCTTTGTTCTACCCGAGTAATTAAGCATCTTGTCAGTTAAATCTGAGTTTGCAGCTTCAATTATCATTGTTGCAGCACTCGCACTGCCGTTATATGGTTGGCCAAATTCTTCTTTTTTGTTTTGGACAAAAATTCCTCCTGTTTCTATCGTTCCTCTTGTAAATTGTTGATTGAATAAAATACCATCGACTCCAAGTACCATGAGTCCTCCAAGAGCTTTACCAACCCCACCTTCATGAAGAATTGTAGTTTGGTTAAACCTCTCATCAGTTACAACACTATATAGTTCTTCAAGCGAGGATAGAGCCATACCGTTTGTTGCCGAGGTACATTGCCTTCCTCCTCCGTGGCCAAAAACAAGTCCATCAACTCCAGCTTTTTCAATAAGTTCAATTCCTTGTGTTTTATCAATGATTTGTCCAGCAAATAATTCAATTTTATCGCCGAATGCTTTTCTAATAAGTGTTGCTGTTTGGACAACTCTTGGATCACTGTTAATTCCGTAAATTCTAAATAAAGCAGTTCCTGTTTCGTTATATAGCTTCTTAACTACTTCAAGCTCAGCCATAGGGTTAGCACTTCCTATTGCAGCACCGATATTTCTTTGAATAATAGCCTTAACCTCTTGAGTTAAATTTTGCTGATTAAGCGCTGCTGTTACCTGTTTAATAAGCTTTATTCTAAGTGGAGTATTTCCTGCATAAATATTGTTTCTGGCAATAAAAACAGGCATATGTCCCATAATGCCTGTTAAAATAACATCTCTATGACAAGAACATGCTGGCATTGATCCAATTCCCAGCATCAGTCTTGGGTACTTGCCTATTTTGTTAATAAGTCCATATTGCGAGCTATATCTCCTGCTAACCTCTTTTGCTGATGCCAGTTTTTTATAACCCACTTCTCTGATTGCTCTTGCGTAAAACGGCGTGTCTTTATAGTCGACTCTGAGGAGTGTTTCAAGCGTTGCGCTCCTTTTATTCACTTTCTTAGGAAATGCATTTGCCTTTTCCATTTTGGTTATGATTTTTATAAGCTTTGGATCAGTATTATTGATAAAATATTCAGCGCGCTGTGCCAGTGCTAGTTGCCTTCTCTCAGGCCCCATTTGCCACAAGGTAACTTCTCCGTTTTTCTTAAGCTTTAAATCTGATTTATCTATATCCGTAATAATAAGCCCAATACTTGCTGATTTTTGATCAAATACATACCTATCATAATATATTGAATCCTCTTTAATTATTGGTTTGAATTCAGAAGCTGTAAATTTTGAGTTTGGCGTACTGCCTTGAACTCCCTCTAGCGTATAGGCAAAAGTAACTGCTGCTTTTTTATTTATTTTAAAAGGCCTTACACGCTTGAGCTCAGACTCAAAAGGTTCAGGTACCTCAAGTATGTACTTACCAAGACGTAAGCTTTTCTCTTGTCTTAGGTACTCCTCAACAGCTTTTCTTCTCATTGAGTATTTATCTTTTTCCTCTGGCTTCATTTGTGCAAATGTCAGTTTCTGACCTTTGGGCTGGCCGTTAGGAATAAAAATTTCATCAAATCCAAAACCCAGCTCGCCAGCTGGGGCTTCTGCAATTTCACCGGCGGTTAGCCCTTCAAATAAAAAGACCTCAACACCGTCAAAAATACCAAGTAACACTCTAATAACAGCTCTTCTATCTCTGTCTTTAAGCCATTCAGCTGCAATTTGTCGCCTCATAAATGGTTCTGAGATAAAAAAATCAGCAAAGGGTCCTGGCCTATCATTTAGCCCGCTGATCTCAAGCGATGTGTCTTCAATAAGAATTGGGTTAAAACCGTTTTTTTCAAATGCAAGTTTCGCTTTTTTACTTGCAACTTCGTGATGATCCATGGACTGAGCCTCATCAATATCAAGCTTTACCCCTTCTATCTTTTTATTTGGAATCAGTCTTTGAAATTCTTTAAGTTTGTTCTGATTGGTAGTTGCGATTTGAAGTACATCAACAATAATGCTATCCCCTACTACCTTATTAATAATATGTGGTTCAGTTTCAACAAAAGTTCTTGGCATCACAGTTTGGGCAGTGATGAATACGTGTTTAGTGTAGCAGGTTTTTGAAACTTAATAAGTATTAATTTTGTTTTACTTCCTCCTCTACTATTAATAGATACAATGTCGTTATTCGTTAAATCTCTAATCTAGATCGTAAAAATATTCCTGACGTTTACTCTGCACAAGGTGACAATATTTTTATGAACAAAAAAGGATTTATAAGCCCACATATAAGTTTATTAATTTTGGTCAGTGTGTTGGTAGGAGCTGGTGTATATTTTTACACTACCGGCTCGTTAACAAATGTGTTATCTGCAAAAGATATACGTGTAGGTCGGCTTGCTCAAAACTCACTTGTAGCAGTCCCGTCGACTCAG
The DNA here is from genome assembly GCA_964540135.1 of uncultured Candidatus Saccharibacteria bacterium. Classification (GTDB taxonomy): domain Bacteria; phylum Patescibacteriota; class WWE3; order UBA101185; family UBA10185; genus CAZCAQ01. The sequence goes on from CAZILK010000015.1 coordinate 11,403, forward strand.
ACTTTTATTGAAATACAGGCATGGGGAACAATGATCGGCAGCGAACCTCCTAAGATTGCACTTGATATTAAAGGTGATCAGGCTATGTATACATTTGTATCAGATAGAAGCACCTCGTATAACTACACTTATAAGGGAGCTCCTCTTCGACCTGAAGATATAAGAGTAAGATTCATGAATGACCAAACCGACCCTGTAACTAGGCTAAGCAGAGATGTAAAAATTGATTACATCAAGTTAAACGGCGTTAAGTATGAATCGGAACACCCTTCTGTTTTATCAACCGGAACTTGGACTAAAGGTGTTAAATGCGATAAGGGCTATATACAATCTGATTGGTTACATTGCAATGGCTACTTTCAATACGCATCTATAGCCTCAGAACATCCAGATATTGATTACACGAGACTAAATGATGGCGTGACCTTGAATAGGCAGACCTTCTTAGAAAGTGACGCAAGATATGAAGGTAAATACGCAAAAGGCTACGTGTTTAAAGTCAAAAAGAATACCCCTTATTCTATCAATATAGTTGATTATTATGATGACTACGGGGATAAAGAGTATATAACTACTTATCTGTTTGATGCGAACAAAAACCTGATAACAAAGGCTCAAACTAATCTGCCGATTAGAGAGGGTGATGCTGATACGCGAGTGGTTTATAAAGGAATTCATCCTGCATATGAAGGCGATATCTATGTGATTGTAACTAACGGAATGAATGATGTCCGTTCTTTTGATATTCTGGCATTCAATACTCTTAGTCGTCAACCAAACATTATAGTTAGAGACACAGAACTTAATAAAAGATACAACATGTCGGCTTTGACTGCTTTTAATAAAAACTATACGTTGCCAATCCAGCGGGGTTCAATAATACTTGATTTAAAATGGGATGAATCGGCGCTCGCAGATCCAGAATTTGATTTAAAGGTATACACCTTGGAAGGAACATATTTTGATCATATTCAGAAATTTATAGAGGATGGTAGTTTTGATTATCTTGATGCTAAAGTCGTTGGCAGAGAAATACCGGTATCTGTTGTGCGTACGGGCCCGTCAACTCTTGAGATATATGCAAAACAAGACGGCAGAAATTTTGCAAGTCCGTTTGGGTTTTCACACGAATCTCAGATACAGGTTGTGTATGAGTTCAATCCATCACCGACCAGTGAAGCAGATAGATCTATGACTTTCTGGACAAGTAAAGCACAGTAAGAACTAAATCAAAGCCCGTGGTAACACGGGCTTTTGTTTATATAATAGCCTTGTTCTTTACCATAGACTTAATAGGCTCAAAACTCCTTCTATGAATATCACAGATCCCATGCGTGTTAATCATATCCATGTGCAGTTTAGTTCCATAGCCCTTGTGCTTATCAAAGGAATACTCTGGAAAACTCTCATGCGCTTCAATCATCAATGCATCTCTTGTAACTTTTGCAACAATGGATGCTGAGGCAATACTAAAGCTTAAGTTATCCCCTCCCTTTAAGTTATATTGGAGGTGTTTATTAAAAGTAAGTACCGGAAAAGCATCAGTTAAAACAAACTCAACATCCCCCACTCCTTTTAACGCTTGTGCAAAGCCAAACTTTTCTGCCCAGCTAAGACCTTTTGCATCAAGTTGTTTGTTATCAATGAGAAAAACTGTAACTGATGTGGCAAATTCTTTTATCTTGTAAGCTAAAAATTCTCTTTTTTTAGCTGATAGCTTTTTTGAGTCTTTAACGTCGTTAATCCATAAAGATTCTTGATCACCATTATCTATTAAGTGTTTGAGAGTTTCTAAGTTGTAAACAACACACCCTATTGCCATCGGGCCTGCAAGACAACCTCTACCCACTTCGTCAATACCGGCAACAAGTTTAATATTTCTTGAAAGAAGATCTAATTCGTAGTTAAACATTAGTAAAATAAAGACTACGCAGTCTCTGAGATTTCGTCTTCCACTTCTTGTGAGATAAGCCCAACCGATGAAACTGTATCCCCTGCGCCAACTTTTAAAAGCCTAACACCAATAGTTGCACGGCCAAGTACCGGTATCTCTTCAGTATCAAGCCTAATGACTTTACCTGCGGCAGAGATTATAAGCGCATCAGCTTTTTCTTTTTTACCAACAATCTTAGCGGCGATTACCTTACCTGTTTTATCAGTTACTTTGTATGTTAGAATGCCCGACCCGCCTCTGTTTTGGAGTTTGTATTCATTTAACAAGGTCTTTTTCCCATACCCGTTCTGAGTTGCTGTTACAACAAAGTATTGAGTATCTTTTGCTTGTTCAACAAGCTCAAGTCCGACAAGATAGTCGTCTTTTTTGGCAAATTTAACCCCTGTTACTCCGCCTGCTGATCTACCCATTGGTCTTACCTGCTTTTCATCAAATCTAATTGCTTGTCCTTGAGAGGTAACAATAAGGACTGAATCATTTCCACTACTTACCTTTGCCCAGACAAGATTATCGCCTTCAGATAGGTTTATTGCTGTAATACCGTTATTTCGAATATTGGTAAACTCCTCAAGCGGTGTTTTTTTAATAACACCTTTATGGGTTCCAAGCATTACATAAAGCCCTTTATTCTCAAGCTGTTCGGCAGTAAGTGATACAAATGCTTCTACTTTCTCGCCTTGAGAAATGTTTAAAAAGTTAGCAAGAGCTGTACCTTTAGCTGCTCTTAAAGCTTCAGGGATGTCCCAGACTTTAAGCTTGTAGACTCTACCACGACTGGTAAAGAAAAGTGCTGTATCATGGGTATCGCAAATTCTAATAGTATCAACAACATCCTCCTCTTTAAGTGTTTGTCCTGTAACACCTTTGCCTCCCCTGCTCTGCTTTCTATAAGAATCTTCTTTCATTCGCTTGATGTAGCCATTTTGCGAGATAGTAACAATACATTTTTCTTTAACGATAATATCTTCATCAGATAGCTCGCCAACCTTACCTCTGACTACTTTTGAGCGCCTTTCATCTTTAAATTTGGCTTCAATATCTATTAGTTCAGTTTTCACAACGCCAATAATCTTCTTTGGAGACTTAAGAAGTGCCTCAAAACCTTGAATTGCCTTGGTAATTTCGTTAAGTTCATCAAGAATCTTTTGTCTCTCGAGGGCTGCAAGCCTCCTAAGTTGCAGATCAAGGACTGCTTGAGCTTGCATTTCTGTCATTAAAAATATAGTAATAAGGCCTTGTTTTGCCGATTCTTGGTCTTTTGAGTTTCTAATGTGCTTTATAACAGCGTCAAGGTTATCAAGAGCTATTTTATAGCCAAGAAGTATATGCTCGCGAGCTTTAGCTTTTTTGAGTAAGAATATAGTTCTTCTAACAACTATTTCTTGTCTGTGCTTCACAAACTCTTCAAGCATATTTTTAAGTGTTAGTAGCTTTGGCTCTCCATGTACTAGAGCTACCATATTTGTATTAAAAGCGTTTTGGAGTTGGGTATACTTATATAGACTGTTTTCCACCTTTTTAGGTACAGCGTCGCGCTTTAGCTCAATAACAAGCCTCATACCTTCTCTATTAGACTCGTCTCTAATATCAGATATACCAATAATCTTCTTATCTTTAACAAGATCAGCAATCTTCTCAGTTAATGCGGCTTTATTAACAAGATACGGAATCTCAGTTACAACAATCTGAGTCTTATTCTTATTCTCTTCTATATTAACTTTTGCTCTTGTTACAACCCTGCCCTTACCTGTTGCGTACATTTGAAGCATCTCTTTTTTATCATAAATTATGCCTCCGGTTGGAAAATCAGGGCCTTTTATAACCTCAGTTAAGTCTTCAACAGTAGCTTCGGAGCTAAATTCAACTTTTGAGACCAGAACTTTAAAGGTACCATCGCTGTGCCCCTCGAATGCAGACAAAGTTTGCTCGTCTTTAATTGTGGCGTCTACACCTATATTTGTGGCTTTTTCTATTAATATGAGTATTCCTTGGATGATTTCTGATAAATTGTGTGGCGGGATCTGAGTTGCCATACCAACAGCAATACCTTGCGCTCCGTTTAATAACATATTAGGTATTACAGAGGGCAAAACCTCAGGCTCTTCGTTCTGCAAATCGTTTAAAAGCATATTGACGGTATCTTTATTGATATCTTCAAAGACTTTTTCAGCAATAACTGAGAGTTTAACCTCGGTATATCTCATCGCAGCTGCAGGATCATTATCTATGCTTCCAAAGTTTCCCTGCCCGATAACAAGTGGGTATCTGAGCGTAAAATCTTGTGCCATTCGTACAAGAGCGTCATATACAGATAAATCGCCGTGAGGGTGGTATTTACTCAAAACATTACCTACAACTGTAGCTGATTTATAAAACTTTCCTGATGGGAGCATCCCCTGCTCTTGCATCGAGTATATAATCCTTCGCTGCACAGGCTTAAGACCGTCACGAACATCTGGCAGCGCTCTTGAGACAATAACACTCATCGCATAGTCAAGGTAGGCCTTCTTCATTTCGGTTGAAATATCAGCTCTTATGAGTTTAGATTGGTTTGTGTTATAATCCGCCTCGTCAAGAGGTTTTATACTTTTGATTGGAGCCATAGCCTGATTATAATATCAGTTTTATAGTTCCCGTACAATTACCTGCTTATATCTGCCTATTTGCCCATTTGAAAACCACCTGCCTATCCTATAGCACTTGACCTATAGGTTATTCTATACTATAATGCCCTATAGTAGTGAGTAGTTATTATTAATTTCCTTGCTACGAAAGGGTATTATGAAAAAAGTATTTATATCTATAGTCGCAGTAGTTACCTTAGTAATTACAGCCAACACAGCTAATGCTCAGACACCTGAGTCATTTGGCCATGTAATAATTTGTGGTATTGCGAACACTTTCGTACCACCAGTCAAATCTATTACAGACTCTCGTTTACCAGCTTTCTGGACTCTTAAAGAAAGAACAGCTTGTATTGTTCGTAATACAGAACCAAATCCTGAAGTTAAACTTGTAGGATACTGTAACCCTTTCCCAAACAAAGTCTCACCAGTTGGTGAGTATACCCCTTTCTGCCAAGCTGGCAGTAATGAAAAGGCACATGCTTATGTTTGTAATACTGGAAGAAATACAGGTCAAGGTTGCGGAGCAACAAGTGCTGCTACCTACTCATTAAACAACTTACCAAGTGGAAACAAGCTTAGCCTTTCGGATGTTAAGTCTGCTCTTGGATCTAACTACAAATGCGGTCAGATGATTCAACTTGATATCTTTAACAAAACTTGTACCAGTGACATGATTTACAGACACTACCAAAATGTTAAAAACGTACCAAATGGTGATGATAATGGCAACGGTGTTGCTAACCACTTTGAGCCTCAATACTTTGTTAAGGATGCTTCAGGTACCCCACGCTTTTGTTTAGCAAAAGACGCCTTTGTTTGGTATACCGGTACTTGTACTACACCAAATATGACTGTTGATAAGTTTATCGACGTATCAAAAACAGTAGGAACAGCTCCTTACAAAACCGGAGATGTTATTGCCTTTGGTATAACAGTTAAAAACACTGGAAACACAAACCTTGTTAATATTAAATTAACAGATACCATCCCAGCATATACAGAATTTGATTCTGTTAAAACCCAACAGTTAAATGGCGGAGCTTTAAACTGGAGTTGTACATCAACAACCTGTACTTATAGCAGCTTATCTCTTGCTGTAGGTGAAAGTAAAACTGTGTACTTTGCAGTTAAAGTCAAAGCATATACAACTCAGGGCGACATCAGATCAAAGAATAAAGTCTGTGCTAGCGTTGCCTCACTTGCTGAGAAATGTGATGAGGTTCCTTTTGATATTAAGGACGTACTGATTCTTAAATCGATCTATATCGACAAGATGATAGATGCCTCAAAAACAGTTGGAACAGCTCCTTATAAAGCAAATGACGTAATTGCCTTTCATGTCAGAGTTAAAAATACAGGTAACACCAAGCTTGAGAATGTAGTTCTTAAAGATGTTGTACCTGCTTTAACAACCTTTAATGCACAAGCCACAGCTACCTTAAACGCAGGAATCGGCGTTTCAAAGCTTTGGACCTGTACAGGTACAAACTGTAGTTTAGCTATCGGAACACTTGAAGCTAATCAAACCTTTGATGTGTACTTTGCAGCTAAAGTAAATACCTACGAAATGTATGGTCAAGACGCTAAATCTGATAACACCGCTTGTGTAGTAACAAGTTCAATAACCGGTGAAAAGTGCGATACAGTACCTTTTGATCTTAAAGACTTAATAGCACCTACTAAATCAATTACTATTGTTAAAACAATAGAAGGTACACCTAAGATCTATGCTGCCGGTGAATACGTTAAGTTCAAGGTAGTTGTTAAAAATACAGGTACCACAAACTTAACAAATGTTGTTGTAACAGACCCGATACCAGCATATACAAGCTTTGATAGTGCAAAAACTATGGAAGCTAATGGACTTGGTGGTTTTGCTTGGACCTGTAACACAACAACCTGTACATCAAATCTTGGATCAATGGCAGCCGGAGCTACAAAGACTGGTTACCTAGTAGTTAAAGTTAAAAACTATGCGATCTACGATACTGATGTAAAGTCTGAAAACGAAGCTTGTGTTGTTGCTACACCTATCGATGGTAGAAAATGTAGCAAGGTTACCTTTGACCTTAAGGATCTTGTTAACCCAACCAAATCAATCTCTATTGTTAAAACAATAGAAGGTTCTAAGAATCAATACGAAGCAAACGACAAGATAATCTTTAAGGTTTCGGTTAGAAATACTGGTAACTCAACCTTAACAAACGTCGTTGTTACAGATGATGTTCCTGAATACACTTCATTCGACGCAGCCGGAACTCGCGCTGCTAATAGCGGTAATAGCTATGTGTGGAACTGTGATAATAGTGAGTGTAGAGTAAACATTGGAACTATGGAATCTGGCGCTACCAAGACTGTGTTCTACGCAGTTAAGGTTAATGCATACGATATAAAAGATACTGATGTTAAATCAGAGAATAAAGCTTGTGTTGTAACAACCGAGCTACCAAATGAAAGATGCAGCACAGTTCCATTTGACTTAAAAGATCTTGAAGGACCTAAAGCAAGCTCAATTACAATTGACAAAACAATAGACTCTTCAAAGAGCGAAGGTAGTGCACCTTATGAATCACTTAAGAGTCTCGTCTTTAAGATTGTTGTAACAAATGATGGTGAGACTGACTTAACTGATGTTAAGGTTACCGATGATGTACCGGCACACACAACTTTTGACGGGGCAAAGACAGATAGTCTTAGTGAGGGATGGAGCTGTGAGGGTCAGAAATGTACAAATACAATCGGAAGTCTTGAAAAAGGCGAATCAGTTACTTTGTACTACGCTGTTAAGATAATCGATACAACCGCAGTAACAACTGCAATTGACTCGAAAAACACAGCTTGTGTTGTAGCAACAGGTGAAGACCCTTCAAGTCTTGAAAAGTGCGATACCGTTGACTTTGACATCAAAGATAACGAAAAGCCAAAAGAAGAAGATAAAGAAGGTAGCGAACTCAGTATCAGTAAAAAGGTAAGAAAAGAAGGCGATGATCGATGGGAAGACAAGATTACTGATGTTGAAGAAGGCGATGTTATCGAGTTTAAGATTAAGGTTACAAATAAGTCTGATGAAGACACCAAATCAATAGACGATCTTAAGATGCTTGATAAGCTTCCAAAAGAACTTGAAAAGCTAAGCGGTGGTTTAACCGAATATTGGGATGACTTTGAAGCTGGAGATGATAAAACATTTACCATCAAAGCTAAAGTCAGAAGCAGTGAGTTTGAAGGTAACGTTGACAAGTGTGTTGATAACAGAGCATATGTCTACAAAGACAAGAACGAAAAAGACTCTGATCGTGCAACTGTCTGTTACTCAAACGTAGAAGTTACAGAACTTCCAGAAACAGGAGCTGGGCTTGCTATGACACTTGGAGGCTTTATTACCTCCGCAGCCGGTATAGTTCTTAAGAAAAAAAGAGCATAACTAGACTGAGTAGTTAGGCTTGATTAAGAGAGGGCGGGTTAAAACCCGCCCTCTTTGTTTTAATTCTATTTCTTAATCTAATCTCTTAAGTTTTTATTTCTTAAGCTAGTGCTTTTTCAATCTCAGGTGCTATCTCTTTTTTCCTACTTATTCTTGGTCCTATATCAGATACGTTATCCTCAGAAATTGCAGTAAATGCTTTTGCCAGAATACTCCCCTCTTCTGCAGTTTCATAAATCACCTTGGTATTGATCTTGAGTATATCAGTAACACATAAAAAAGCATGTGAAACACCAAGACTTGGTTTAAGCTCGTTAAGCCCAGCCACAATCTTGCCAAGTTTTTCAAGCACTTTATTGGGTTCAACAGTTTCAACAGTTCCAATAAAGACTTTTTTACCGCCAAAATCAAAGATCTTGTAGTCTTTTTTAATCAACTCCTCAATTGAAAGAGCTGAGATATCAGATTTAGCTTTGAAGATCTCAAAGATTAAGTCATCCATATCAATACTGTGTTTATTAGCAATCTGCTGGGCAAGTGTTGAGTCTGTACCTGTTGTTGTCGGGGACTTAAGTCCCATGGTATCAGACATTATTGCTGCAAGGATAAGTTCCTCAACAGTCTTTGCGGGACTTAGATTATGTACTTTATACAATAGATGAACTATTGAACAAGTGGATGCAAGTGGTCTTACATCAATTTTAATTGGTGTTGTGAAACTAATATTAATCTTGTGATGATCAATTATCTCAAGTACCCTATCCCCCACAACCAGTGGATGTCTTTGGGCTTCTTCGTTATGGTCAACTAAAATAAACCGATCTTCATCCGAAAGCACTATATCAGTAATCTTTTTAGGAAGTTCGGCTTTAAATTTTGCAAAGATTGTCTTTGTTTCAAGATTAGGCTCTTCAGAAACAAGAGGGATTATTTCACAATCTGGATATAAAGAAGCCTCAGTTAAAAACTTAGCATAAACATAAGCTGAAGCGACTGTATCTAGATCAGGAGAAAGATGACCGATTGTATAAATTTTCATGGGGAGATTATAGCACTCTAAGAGAAAATAATGTTTTCAACTATCTTCTTAAGGTTGCGCTATCAACACCTAAGTCATTCAATTGTAATACTGCGTCTGCAAAGTGTGGGATCGAGTCTCTTGTATATGGTGTCTCGCACTTACCCATATGGGCTTCCTCAGAATACTTTTCTAAAGTTGCTACAAGTCCTGGTGAAGTTTTTCTAAGTTGCTCAATTCTTGGGCGGATTTTGCTAAGTGAGATTCGACCTTTGAAATTCGCTGTTTTCAACATACTTTCGTTCGGCGAGTCTTCTGGAATAAAGCGACCCCATAAGTTATTCAAATAAGCGCCAATGCCTGGGACATCGTCATCTGTAAACTCCCCGTTTTTCCAGGCGATCAGTCTCTCTCTTGGTGTTCTCTGTACTTCTGAGTTTTCTGGTCGTTTTAAAAACATGTTACATATCAACCATAGCTTGTTTAGCATGGGTCATTATGAATCTCTTTCGAGGAGCTACTTCATCGCCCATTAACATTGTGAAGACTTCATCAGCTTTAGAAGCATCCTCCATGGTGATTTGTTTTAAGTATCTTGTTTGTGGGTTCATAGTTGTCTCCCAAAGTTCTTCAGCGTTCATTTCTCCAAGTCCTTTAAACCGTTGAATTGTTGCTTTTGATCCCTCAGGTGAGCTTAAGAATTCATTTAATGCAGTCTCATCAAAAAGATATTTCTTGTTTTTGCCCCAAGTTCCCTTAAACAGTGGCGGCATTGCTGCATAAATATGACCGTTTTCCACCATCTCGCTCATATGTCTAAAAAAGAAAGTAAGGTATAAGGTTAAGATGTGCATACCATCCACATCAGCATCTGACATTAAGATTATTTTATTGTACCTGAGCCTCTTTGGATTATAGTGCTCCCCAATTCCCGCACCTATTGCCATGATCAGGTATTTAAATTTATCGGATTCAACAATCTTATCAAGCCTTGCTCTTTCGGTATTAAGAGGTTTACCAAAGATTGGCAGTATTGCTTGTGTTTCTCTATTGCGTGCAGCCTTTGCACTTCCACCCGCTGAGTCTCCCTCAACAATGAAGATCTCAGTTTTCTCAGGATCTTTGTTTGAGCAGTCTGCAAGTTTTCCTGGCAAAACACTACCACCTTCAAGAGCTGATTTTCGAATAACAGTATCTCTGGCAGCCTTGGCAGCCATTCTCGCTCTCATCGTTAAGAGGTTTTTCTCAACAATAGCTTGACCGTCTCTTGGATTCTCTTCAAGGAAGTTCTCAAGAGCTTCTTTAACAACAGTTTCAACAGCAGGTTTAACACTTGAATTACCAAGCTTTGATTTTGTTTGACCTTCAAATTGAAGTGTATCTGAAGCAAGTTTAACTGAAATTATTGCAGTAAGACCTTCTCTTAAATCTTCGCCTGAAAAGTTATCGTCTTTATCTTTTAACATAGACTTTCGCCTTGCATAATCATTGATTGACTTTGTAAGGGACGATTTAAAACCAGTTAAGTGTGTTCCGCCTTCAGCTGTTTTAATGTGGTTTGCAAAACACAGGATACTTTCGTTATAGGTATCGTTGTATTGAAATGCTGCTTCAACAGTAATACCATCTATCTCTTTGCTAACATAAAAAGGTGTTGGGTTTAAAAGAGTCTTATTACGATTTAAGGAGTTGAGATACGACTTGATACCACCTTCAAAGTAGAAGGTATAGTGAGTATCGTCTCTATAATCTATTAGTTCAAACTTAATCCCCGCTGTTAAAAAGGCGTATTCTCTAAAAGAATTAATAAAGAATTTATTTTTTAAATCTACTGTTTCAAAGATTGTTGCATCTGGTTTAAATTGGACTATTGTTCCGTTTGGATAGTCCCATTTTGTTAAATCCATCGTCCACTTGCCGCCTTTAACCTTAGTTTCGGGCTTATTGATGTTTAGCTTTTCAACAGGTCTGATTACTTTCCCGCCATTTGCATACTCCTGAATTACTGTTTCAGAACCATTTTTAACGATAACTCTGCACCATTCAGAAAGTGCATTAACAACAGAAGCACCAACTCCGTGAAGCCCACTTGAAACCTTGTATCCCCCACCCCCGAATTTACCTCCGGCGTGAAGTTTGGTGTAAGCAAGCTCAAGCGCTGATACTCCGTATTCTTTTTTAATACCGTATGGAATACCGCGACCATTATCATATACGGCAACTGAACCGTCATCGTAGAACTCCACCCTTATATGATCGCAGTACCCTCCTATTGCCTCATCCATTGAGTTGTTCACGATTTCAGTCACAAGATGGTTAAGTCCGTTAATATCGGTTGAACCGATATACATACCGGGCCTTTTACGTACTGGTTCAAGACCTTCAAGGACTTGGATCTGATCGGCGGTATAATCGTTTGCTTTTGGTTTAAGTGTTGTCATATTAAGCTTTGTTATTCTACTATA
>CAZILK010000016.1:0-16444 GCA_964540135.1 uncultured Candidatus Saccharibacteria bacterium
CGAGCCTTAATAAATTAAGAAGGTAAATTCCATTCCGTATCACTTTTTATACATGTATTAAGAATGAAAGTCAACAACAATTTCCCACTATTTAAGTTGAGCTAAAGCCAAATCTAACTTACAAATATCTTATACAGCTCCGATGCTAATTTTTTTGAATCGTGTCTTAAAATACTTCTTTTTACCCGATCAGCAACACTTTGCTCAAACGCCACATTATTAACAAAATCTCCTTTAATCACTCTATATGTGGAATCTGCCTTCATATTATCAATTACAGGTTCTGAGTCAGCAGTCTTTTTATACCACTTTGCCAGCTTAACGGGTATTCTCTCCTTGTTTAACAGCACATAGTCTATTTTTGAACCTAAGTAAGACTCAATAATATCAACGTGCTCTTTAACTCCCATCTTGGCGGTATGCATTTTCTTTGTCATAAGATTTGCAATATATATCTTTTTAGCTTTAGAACTACGTATAACTCGTGTTATATCGCTAACTAGAAGGTTTGGGACAATACTTGTGTACAAATCCCCAGGACCAAAAATAATGAAATCAGCTTGTTTTATTGCTCTTAATGCTCTTGGGTTTGGAAAAGCCGGTTTATCTAAATAGAGCTCCTGAATTGGTGAAGGAAGTAGATCCGGATCATCTATGAGCTTTTCGCTTTTAATAACTTTGCCGTTTTTAAGAACAGCACAAATCTCACTTGTTGATGTAGTTACAGGTACAACATTTCCTTTTGTATCTAAAATGTATGCAGCAAGCTCAATCGCAGATTCAAAAGAGCCTGTAATCTTCTCAAGTGCAGAAATGAATATGTTACCAAAATTATGCCCAGCTAAGTCTCCGGTCTCAAACCTGTATGTGAAAAGGTCTCGCCATATCTTTTCAGAGTCAGATAAGGCCACCAGAGCTTGTCTAAGATCCCCTGGTGGTAGTACACCAAGTTGGTCTCTGAGTCTACCGGTTGAGCCTCCAGAATCCATTGTAGTTATGACCGCAGTGATTTGAAGGGGATATGCCTTGAGCCCAGTCAAGACGACAAAAGAGCCTGTTCCACCACCTATTACAACTACTCTTTTGATTTTTGCCTCAGAATCCTGCATAGCAAGGTGGATTATACCACCCACACAAGCCAAAAGCTTAACAGAGCAGAAGCTCGGAAATATGTGTCCACCCTTTAGCCAAGCTTACTTTTTTGTAGAGTACTGGAGAATGAACTCGCCTCAAACGTGCTTCTACCATATTTGGCGGATCGTCTGAGCTTCCCACATACAATATGTGCGGATTTTTCCACAAACCCAATCTGCGTATCAGCGAGTCGTAATAGTAATCAGGGTCGATGTACTCTGGTCTAGGTGGGATAGCAAAGATTATACTTCCGTCAGGGGCTAAGTAGTTCCAAATAGCTAACTTCTCTTCCATAGTAAACACCGGTTCTCTTGTAGTCTTAAAACTTGGGTATTCGATACCAAGAATAAACCCAGATAGATTGTAACCAAGACTAATACCTTGAACAATCACTGTGTGATGCCAACCACACTCCATACCACCGTGCATAAAACCATAATATATATATGCATCGCGATCTTGCGGCAAAGAAGTTAATCCTTTTGTCTCAAAAGCTTGACGAGCCTCCTCAAGGCTTTGCATCACAGAGACATGTTTTGGTGGATTCTGAATAATAAGACTGTCCCATACATTAGCGAACGTTTCGATACCGTGTGAATTTAACCGACCACTGTGGAGCAGTCGTTCTACTGCTGCCATTGCAAAATGCTTACCCTTTACTTCTAAGTTCTGGGGTTGAGTGAATAGCGTTTGAATCTCTGCATCCCAAATTGCCTCATGAGGTATATCTTCGCTAGCCATACAGGTGTTATACCAAACAATGAGATATTACACACTAATTAGCTTTGTGTAGCTAACTTCTGCTCTTTTTGTTTGGTATTCAACAATCTTATCTAAAAGCTCAGGATTAAACATAGCAACTACGTTACCTAGGTTAGTTCTAATCTTCCATAATTCATCCTCACTAGTTGCAAGCTTTGATACATACTCAAGATAACTTCTAAAGCTTGATGTTTTCCTAGCCTTACTTGCTCTCTTAAAAGTCATAAATACTACAGCCTGTATATCAAGAGGAAAGCTTGCTAATTGTTCGTTTATTTTTATACCAATTTCATCAACAATAGCGCTTAGTTCTTCTTCGGTAACTTTATTGTTAAAGTAGACCTCCATTCTATCCAAGAACCTTGTCATCTTTGAATTACGCTCAATTAAGTTATGCGCATTTAAAACTTTTACAGCTGAGTCCATATTTTGAGCGATAATATAGTAAAGAGCATTAGGGTCAAGGAGTTTTATCAAGCCTTTAAAACCGTAGCCGTCTGTCCCGCCTCGTAGGTCAAAACCTGTTCTTGCAAGCTCCTCAAGCGCTTCCCCTTTCCATAAAAACTCAATCAATAAATATTTTTTATAACCAGCGTAAGGGTTTTTAGTCATAAGGTGATCAAAATTTATGAGACTTATATGATGGTCATCGATAGTAAGATTACGTTTTAATTTTTTCTTAAACTTCCTCACTTTAGTTTCTACCCTGGTAAATCGATACTCTTTACCAAAAGCTGATTCATCTTCAATTGATTTCGGATATATAACTGTGGTTCCTTTATTGAGCTTCGCCTCAGTTAGTGCGATGGTTGCAAAGAAGCGAAGTGAATCAGTTACAGAGACTATATTCTCGTCTTTCTCAAAAGTGCCTTGAACAATACCTGCTGAGAAATTAGGAAAGAAAAGTTTGCCATTATTATATAAATCTAGAATATTTGAAGCTTTGGTTTTCTCTGTAAATCTAAAGTTACTCCCTCGATAGATATGCTTTGAGGGTTTCTTCATAACCTCCACAAAGTGCTTACCAGTGTGCTTTTTTAGTACTGAGGCGCGAAAATTTTCAAGGATCTTGCTTAGTTCGTCAGCAGTAAATGCTGTTGTAATGATCTCAAACTCGTCTCCCCTGGCATAAACAAAGATTTCGTATTTAAGCTTTTTTACAAGCTCAAGAAGCTCGATTTCGTATAACTTAATGACATACGAAGCCCCGCCTCTTCCCCAAACTCCGTGGATTTTACCAACATCATCAAGATCAAGTGTTGCGAAGGTAGTCAGTACATCATCTGCTCTAATTGTGTTTAACATCTGCAAATACTTCTTGTGCAGAAGAAATCTGTTTTTATAAATCATATTAAACTTTAATTAAATTGATAAACTTACTTAAGTAATAAAGATTGCAATATAAGTTATATCGAGTCTAACAGTGATATTTAACAAACTTCAAGAAGCTGCGGGTTTTATTTGGGACTCAATTTAATTTAGGGGTGGAATACCAAGATTCTAGATATAAGGGTAGCTAAATGCGATTTAAAAATTACAAGAAGTTCTCTAACTCTCCTAGCTCTCTGAACATATACCATCGAACTCTTCTTCATGTAAAGCTGCATCCCGCTTTGTTTTACGGATAATACCGTCTTTGTGATGTGGTGGTGAGTAAATCGTGTATAGTTTTAACTCTTTAGTTGCTGAGGTGTTTATAACATTATGTTTTGCTCCTGCGGGAACAATAACCCCGTCTCCATCACCAACAATATGCTCGGTTTCATTGATAATTACCTTTCCAGATCCTTTCTCAAATCGAAAAAACTGATCTCCATCTTTATGCACTTCTTCTCCAATCTCTTCCTTGGGTAATAGACTCATAAGTACTAGTTGAGAGTGTTTAGCGGTATACAAAACACGTCTGAAGTTTAAATTTTTTAATGTTAGTTCTTCAATATTCTTATTAAATCCTTTTATCATGGCTATATTATACTCTTATCTACATCTTAATGTTTTTACACTGGTGTATACTGATTATATGAATGAACTTTTTAAGAAAGCTAAGCCTAAAGACTGGGTTATACTTATCCTCCTAGTGATAGTAGTTGTTTTTATTTCAATCTTTTTAGGAAGCATGGCATTTGCGCCATTTGGCGTAATATTAGTCGGTATTGTATGGAAAAACATGCTCATCTCTAAATACAGCTAGTTGGCGGAGAGCGTGGGACGCACTTGGAACTTTTTTCTCCAAATTAGCTTATGAAATAGTGTAATCCCAACCGGGTTGCCAAGCTTTTCTTTTTCTCCAATCCTGTGCAAACGCCTCTTCCCAAGTTTTTCCCGCTAATAACACATCCAAAGCGAGTTGTGGAGCTTTATGCGCAACAACAGCAATATTTTTCCCATCGTAGCCATGTCTCAGATATTCTAAAAATTCGGACATTCTTAACTTCACGTCTTCATAGCTTTCTCCATCAGGAAACTGTTCAATTATGTATTTTTCTTGAAGAGGCTCAACAATTGAAGAAGGTTGCGCGTTATATTTTCCATAATTACATTCTCTCAATCGTTTATCTTGAAAAATAGGAACTTCATCCTTAAAAGTTAATTCAGCAGACTTCACAGCCCTTTTTAGATCTGAACAAAACACTGCATCAAACTTTTTCCCTTTTATTTGATCTCTTAAATCTATAGATTGTTGAATTCCTTTGTCAGACAGTTCTACATCTGACCAACCAGAAGAAATTTCTTTTATGTTATCGGTGGTTGTTCCATGAACAAAATAGGTGATTCTTATTAACATAAATGCATTTTAGCATGGCGGAGGGAGAGGGATTCGAACCCTCGTACCCCTTTCGAAGTGCGTCGCTTTCCAGGCGAGCCGAATAGTCCACTCTCGCATCCCTCCACACCAAAGTATGCTGTTTTTAATCAGCGCGTAGGCATTTTATGTTAAAATTCCCACTATTTAAAGCAGTATCTGAATATGTTAATATTGCGGTTGCAGTAAGTACCAGTAGAAGGCCTTGGTAAAGGGTGATTAGCTCAGCTGGTTAGAGCACTCCTCTGATAAGGGAGAGGTCTCAGGTTCGAGTCCTGAATCACCCACCAATAACATCTATGAAAAATATAGTAATAATCCTACTCACAATACTGCTCGTACTTAGTGTTCTTTTTATCTTATTGAGAGCTGGTAAAACTTCTACACCTATAAACACACTTACTGACCCGGATCCTGTAATCCAAGAAATACCAGCCGAACCGGTTAGCCCAAAGGTTGATATTCCTGAAGAAGAGCCAACTCAGGTAGAGGAAGTCGAAGGTCGCGCCCTTTCGGATGTTAAATACACACTACCGGAAAGCTGGAAAGTTGAAATCAGAGGAGACAAAAGTAATCCAGAGGGTATTATGTTCTCAGCAAAATCAGGTGGCGGGTATTTCTTTTTAACAGTGGCAAAGTACGATATGTCAGGGAGAAGGGCATTCTTTTGTAAAGTCAAAAATGTTTGTATAGATGCAACCTATTTTGATCCTGTGCAAATTGGAAATATAGAAGGCTACAGAGCAAATGCGATTGATAATAGTGGCGGTGGCTCAATATACTTTGGCAGCAAGGGAACCAAATTCTACATTCTTGATAGCTTCAATCCCCCTTCACCAAATGATTTTGAGAAACATAGAGATGAGTTTTTAGCCTCACTTGAATTTTAATTAAGAGAATCAAATAACACTTGTTGGGTTAACAGTCTTCTTAAATATATCTTCGATTATTTCTTCAAGCGGTACAGAGATAATATCGATATCTAAAACACTGTGTTCCGAGGTTAATTTAGCTAATAGTTTTGATAACAGCTGTTTGTCAATTGAAAAAGTAACTGTGTCATCCGAAATACTTTCTATCTGTGCAAAATCAAAGTCTTTCAAATCTTTTGGTAATTTCTCAAAGTACACTTTAATAAATTTTTGTTTATTATATTGCGCCATCAAGTCATGCAGTACTCCATCATGCACTTTCTGGCCTTTGTTAATAACAATAACTCTATCGCATACTTGTTCTATATCATCCATGTCGTGGCTGGTTAACAAGAGGGTAATATTTAGATTTTCTTGAACTTCTCGCAAGAAATTCCTGATATTCTTTTTTGATGTTATATCAAGACCGATTGTTGGTTCATCAAGAAATAATATTTTTGGTTGATGGATGATTGCCCCAATTAATTCCATCTTCATTCTCTCTCCAAGCGACAATCTCCTAACCTGCTTTGTTAAAAGTTTTGTGGTATCAAGTAGATCGCACAACTCGTTCATCCTTTTCTTAAAAGTTGCATCTTCAATTTCATAAATCTGTTTTATAAACTTCAAATTCTGCTCCCCAGTTAGATCCCAAGAAAGTCCTGTTTTGTTACCCATAACAAGGCCTATCTGCATCAAAAAATCTTTTTTACGCTCCTGAGGAACATATCCCATTACATCTATCTCCCCGCTTGTCGGATACATAAGACCTGTTAGCATCTTTGTGGTTGTTGTTTTACCAGCTCCGTTTGGTCCAAGAAATGCAAGTGATTCCCCCTCTCTTACAAAAAAAGAGATGTCAGTCACAGCCTCTGTGTAAATATACTTAGGGTTAAATACTCCTGTAAAAACGTTTTTATTTGTTCGTGTTTTAAAGCGCTTTGATAAATTTTTAGTATTAATAATTGTTTTCATAGTTAAGAAGATGCCGATGTATAGTTTCTAAGAGCTATCTTCCACCCAATAGACTTTATTACTAAAAATACTACAGCAACACCAAGACTAAATACAAACATTGTTAAGGCATCTGACTTTCCAAGAAAAACTGAGACTGAAATCTGACTTGCTATAAGTGCCGGTATGAGTGTTGTGAATAAAATCCTAACATTTCCTGTTATACCATCATACGGAATCTCAGGAGGATCCGTTACAACAGAGGATAATCGAAAAAGTTGCTCTGCATTACCGGTAAAAAATGTCGGTAATGCAAATAGGAATCTGAAACAATGGGCACATATTTGCCCCAAAATAAGTATGGCTGCTGCAAAAGATACATTTCCCAAAGTTAGCGAAAACTCAGGCCAGTTAATTACCAAGATTAAAAGAAGTAGGTTTGGAACTCCTTCTTTTAGAAAATTTACAAAACTCAGATCTTTAAATGTCACATAAAACATTGCAGGTACTGGTTTTGTTAAGATTAAATCAAGCTCCCCAACTCGAACACTTTCGATTAAATAATTAATATTGCTAACACTCCAAATGTAACCAATATGAAAATTCAGCTGAATAAAAAACACCAGAAGAAGCATCTCACTTTCAGTGTAACCGGCAAATAACTTAACGTTTGTGTAGATAGCTTTGATAAAAATAAGCATCACAAGTGTGTAGAACATTGTGGAGGCACTACCAGCGATATTCTCAAAAAAATACGCTGTTTGGATATGATAGGTATTAATGGCATTAATCTTTAATAGCCTAAGTCTTTGTGTAAAGTAATTCATTTAAATCCCAACCCCATCGTAATTTCGTAAAGCTTTTTTCCACAAACTATTTCCAAGAGCAAAAAGTAGAACAGCCCAGATCAAAGAAACAACAAACATCTGTATCGATTCATAACCCTTAAAACCATTTTGAAGCATATAAACTGGGTAATACACAAGAGCTGGAAATGGGGTTAACTCGGTAAGTGTTTTTAAAGTATTAGGAAAATAGCTTAATGGAATCAGTGCTCCAGATAATATCCTTGTTAAATGAACAAGTACATTTTTAATGCTTCCAGCTTCAGGTGTATAAAAGCCAAGGACCGCAAGAAGCATGTTAAAAGATAAAGATATTGTGAAAGTAAAAACAAACATGGTGAAAAAGAGAACTATATTCATTGGACTTGTCGGCGGGTAGAGGGCGATACCCAAAGCTATTGCAAAGACAGAATAAACTAGTGTAAAGATATCGCGACCCAAGAAAGATATGAAACTATACCTGACTAAATGCACTGGTTTTATCAAACTGTTGGTAAACTCTCCGCGTTTTATTTGCTTTTGAATATCTCTCCCAAAGGTAAAGTTGTTTGACATTGTGATCTCTGAAACCCCAATACCAATTAAGAAGTAAGAAACAAGCTGTTTTACATCAAAAATTGTGGTATTTGTTTTTCCTAGTACATACCAAAAATATATTAAAAAGACGATCCTAATAAGATGTCTCATTAAAAAACCCACTAATTCAAGCTTATATGTTGATTTAATTAGTGCATTAAATTTAAATGCTTCGAAATACGCTCGCATATCTTAATACTACAACAAATAGAGATAAAAAAACGACCCCGAAAGGTCGTTTTAATTAGTTTTTGATAATATACTGTCATTTGCTTTCAAGAAACCAAAGGCAAAAAGAATGATCGTGTGAAAGTTTAGGGCTCACTTTCAAACCTTTTCATAGCTGACTGTGAGGAGTTCAGCTTACAATCACGAGTTATGAAATACTCCCTCGTAAAGGTACGTGTCGCGGCGCCGGCTTTTTTAGATCTGCGCATAGTGATATTGCTATCAAAATACATCTGAAAAAGATTCGGCAGGCTAAACGTAAGTTTTTCTCCCTAGAAAGGAGGTGATCCAGCCGCAGATTCCCCTACGGCTACCTTGTTCATATTTCTCCACTATTACTAATGGTACTGACTATATCTTCATCCTAACATAACCAAGCTTATCTGGATGATAAGATCCAACAAGCTCGCCAAATAACTGCCAGGATCTACATAAAATGTAAAATCTGAAGTAATTTGGATCTACTTTCTTACTCGGAATATGGATTCTTCCACATTTTATCCCTAAAGATAAAATGTGCTCTCGAAGGTCGTTTAGATCCTTGAAGTCTTTTTGAGAAAAATATATGTAATATCTTTTTATAAGACTTCTGGGAACACTTCCTTCTGAATCAAAATACCCTCGAATGTAGTCGATTTTCTCTTTTGTAGATGTGATTGCTACACCACAGAGCAACTTTTTGGAGAACTCAACAACAAACAGATTTCTGTCTTTACCTTCTTTGTATACCCAGCTTTTAGCTCCAAGCTTTTTGATTTCTTGTGATAAAAATTGAATAAACTCAAAAGATTTTTGACAAACTCTATAGGTGTATTTTCTTTCTGTAGAATCGTGCAATATTCCAAGAAGATATGCTTTAGTTACAATAGGAGCCGGCGTATGATGTTCCTTTATATCCTCGTTAAGAGTGATAGGTTTACATCTCATGTTTGTAATTTACGACAATTCAAACAATCAGTCGATACGGGGTCATCTATTTAGAATAGAGACTTCCCACGAATATCACCCTGTTAGATTACAGGGCTCCACCGTTATAAGCCGGATTTGTTTGCAGAATTACTTCTGCAAGTCGCTCCATGTATTTAGATTCGACTTCATCCTCATCACTGATTCTACCTTGAGCCCACTACACGCAGGATTTAGGGTAGCCCCAGCTTTGTTGACGTGACGGGCAGTGTGTGCAAGACCCGAGAACGTATTCACCGCTGTATAGCTGACCAGCGATTACTAGCGATTCCAACTTCATGAGGTCGAATTTCAGACCTCAATCCGAACTGGGACGCGCTTTTAGGATTAGCTTTGCGTTACCGCATTGCAGCCCGTTGTACGCGCCATTGTAGCATGCTTCTAGCCCAGGGCGTAAGGGCAATACCGACTTGACGTCATCCCCAC
Source organism: uncultured Candidatus Saccharibacteria bacterium (assembly GCA_964540135.1). Lineage (GTDB taxonomy): Bacteria > Patescibacteriota > WWE3 > UBA101185 > UBA10185 > CAZCAQ01. The sequence continues at coordinate 9,606 of CAZILK010000016.1, forward strand.
CTTCCTCCGTCTTGCGACGGCAGTTCCGCTAGAGTGATACAACTAGCAGTAAGGGTTTCGTTCGTTGACCCACTTAAGGGTACGCCTCACGGTACGAACTTACGACAGCCATGCAACACCTGTGTAACACCCTCGAAGGAGTCCAGCTTTCACTGGATTTGCAGTTACATGTCAAGCCCTGGTAAGGTTCTTCGGTTATCAACGAATTAAAGAGCATGCTCCACCGCTTGTGCGGGTCCCCGCCAATTCCTTTGAGTTTTAGTCTTGCGACCGTACTCCCCAGGCGGCCTGCTTAACGCGTTAGCTTCGACACTCAGTTAAACCAAGTATCTAGCAGGCATCGTTTACAGCTAGAATTACACGGGTCATAGTGTATACATTTATTATGTATGCTCCCATTACTGGGAGGATCGGACTATATCATTTTCTGAAAAGCTTTAAGCTTTGATTTTCTTAGATTAACGATTTCGTTAACCTCTTCTACATCAAAACTCGTTTTTTCTACAATTTCAGAAATCCAGCGTTCTTGAAGATTAGAATCTTTGTAAAGAATCAGGACTTTATAAAGCATTTCCTTAACAGGTATAAAAGGAAGTATTATCCTTAAAAGTTTCTCTAATTCAACTCTAGAAAATAAATACAATCTGTAATATCTTCTTTGTGCAAAATTAGATTTAGAAGTAGTTGAGATTTTGGTCTCAATACCCCAAACAACTTTAAAGTACTTCTTTATAATCTCAACCTCCTCAAGTGAATATCCATCAGTACAAAGTACACCTTTACGGGTATTTGCAATTAAGGAACCATCGTCACACCACCAGATAGCTAAAGAAAGCGGGGTTAACTTATTTAACCATTTTCTTGTAACTTGCTTCTTACCTCTTTTAGTAATAATGGCGAATATGTCGTCAAGTGAACTTAAAGCTTTGCTTTGAAAGCGCAGCTTTTCGTACCCAAAACCATCACGTTTCTCATTACTACCTTGATGCCAAGTGCATTTATCCGATGCTATCTCCTTTAAGGAACTCGCTTTCCAAAAAAAATAACTTTCTTGGTTAGTTGAGTGCCTAAAAGAAAAACGAGGATGTATATATCGTTTTTGGACTGTTAAAGAACTATCGCCTAATAAAGATCCCAACATAATTTCTTTACACTTATCAGACAAAGGTGATTGTTTCATTTTTACCTCCTTTCAGAGGTGTTACCACCAACTATCATACTAACTTCATAGTCTCTACGGGGTTAGTTAAACTAACTTCCCTCGGGGTTAACCTATACGAGCGTGTAAAAACTCATAATGTATAGGCATTCACCGATATAGCTGGATGCATTTTTAGTGTCACCACTAAAAAGGACACCATTTTGATTTATTAATAAATTAATAAATCACGGACTATCTAATCCGTTTCACTACTCTAGCTTTCGTCTCTTAGCGTCAGAATGGCCCCAGTCAGCTGGCTTCCCCCTAGGTGTTCCCTATGATATCAACGCATTTCACTGCTCCACCATAAGTTCCGCTGACCCCTAGCCACCTCTAGTTATGTAGTTTCGAAAACAGACTTCCAGTTGAGCTGAAAGATTTAATACTCGACTTACAAAACCGCCTACAGAACTCTTTACGCCCAGTAAATCCGGACAATGCTCGCACCCTACGTATGACCGCTGCTGCTGGCACGTAGTTAGCCGGTGCTATTTTCAGGAGTTTACAACCCGAAGGCCTTCATCCCCCAATCGGCGTCGCTGCATCAGGCTTTCGCCCATTGTGCAATATTCCTCACTGCTGCCTCCCGTAGGAGTAGGGCCCGTGTCTCAGTGCCCTTCTGCCGGTACATGCGCTAACATCCGGTACCCGTCATAGCCTTGGTAGGCTTTTACCCCACCAACTAGCTGATAGGCCGCAGGCTCATCCCAAACCGCAAAAGCTTTGATGTTGCCACCACATCGGGCATTAGACCAGCTTTCGCCGGCTTATTCCCGAGTTTGAGGTAGATTCCTACGTATTACTCAGCCGTTCGCCACTAACAAAAATTCGTTTTTGGATTGCTCCGCAAACTTATAAATGTCCGTTCGACTTGCATGACTTAGGCACGCCGATAGCATTCGTCCTGAACCAGGATCAAATTCTCAAAGAATCATTCTTTTTGCCTTTCATCTCTCGAAAGCATGAAAGGACTTTTAAATATGCGGGAAAATTAAGCATATTATCAACTTATTTAATTGGCAAAGTGCTAAAAAGCCCTTAGAGGGCATAGGAAAGATATCAAGCATACCTATATAAGTCAATACATAAGTACCTTAAGATAGCACAGAATTAAACTAAACGGGAGGTACAAAAACCCCTCCCGTTTATTAATTCTAATTGAAATCTCTCACATCTAATCTACCACGTATGTTTTGAGGACTTCCATCATTGCCGTGAGCACATTCGTAGCGTAATACGGTTGGTGAGATCCACCAAATCCATACACTTGGCGAACAGTACTTTTCAACAAGTACTTTATTGGTTCTTAAGTCATATAAACCAGGCCCGTAAGTTCCATGTCTTTGCACAACATAAGCTAGATATCTTGGCTGGGCTGTGTTTCTTAAAGGTTGGTATGCGCCGTTTATAAGCAGGGTTCCTTTTTGTGTAGGAAGTCCTTCCCATATTTCAGGGTTACGATCGTTATTGGTGTCATAAACGCCTATCCGCCCTGCCAACGCAACACTAGTAAGAGAAGTTGAAGCGAGTACAACAAAAACTAAAACTAATTTAAAATAATTTTTCATCGAATAAGTCACCTCCTTAATTAATTGTGAGCAAAATAACATAAAGGGGTTGTTTAAGCAACTTTGTAATATTCAATATTTCTGGCACCAAAAAGCTTCATTAAATTGTTTGCGAGATTTTGGGCATTATAAACTGGGCTGCAGGTTATAAGATCTACATGAACGCTCCCAAACTCGTCCCAAGTGTGGATTACTAGATTTGAGTTAGCTAGAATATAGGTCAACGAAAACCCGTGAGGCTTAAAGTGAGTAATGAAGGTATTCACCACTTTAAATCTGTGTTTAGTACAAAATTCCCCAGTAATCTGGGTTAATTTGGTTTTTGATTTGATTGTTGGCATGTCAACATCAAAAAGCTTGAACACATAGTGATCGACATATGGGAATTTCTCATCTTTAACATTCTCAAAAGTATAGATATTTGTTGTAACAGGAGATTGCACAACTGCTGTAAACGGAGTTGTTCTTAAGATATACAAACTACTACTGCTCCCAACAGTCTCAGCCCCAGTATATCTGTTGAACTTAAAGACCTTATCTTCCAAAAAGAGGTTTCTTATGTTAAGAGACTCGGTTAGTTTAACTTCTTGTTCAATGTTTTTAACACCAATTCCATAACAAATGAAAATGTAGCTCCCACTGTAATCTTTTTTGACGCAAGATAACTCAATGCATCTGTCTAAAAACAAATCAAAACCGCTTTTTGTATACGGAGGGTCTGTGAAAACAACATCAAAGTAGTTCTGATAAATTGCAGGTATAGGATTTCTCGCATCATAAAGTACAGTTCTTACATTCTTAAACCCAAGATCTGCTGCCGCGTGCTTTATTTGCTCAAGAATGTCTGGGTCCACATCAAAAACAACTATTTCTTTGTAATCAGAGCAAATAAGAGGTATTGAGATACTTAACAGATCATCATCCCCCATAAGCGCGATCTTCATTCCCTTTATACCTGTTTTTGCTTGTACTGCTAGGGCTTTGGCTACCGAGGTTTTTGGTGTCGCAAAAAACTGATCAAATTCCCTTTTAGCTTGGAAAAAATACTTCTTTCGCAGTTCCTCAAACCTAGTCTGTATCTCAATGTTTTCACCAAAGTCAAAGATACACCATGCGTATGGCCTGAAAGCGTATTTTGTAAATTCCAACCTGCCGCCCTCACTGAGTGAGAAGTGTTCGCTAGAGGCATCAAGGAGATCAACAACAGTCTTTTTGAAAGAACTGATAACAGATTTAGGAAGGCCAGTAATCTTAACCATATCGACTGTGGTAAGGACATCGTTTTCACGTAACAAATATAAAAGTCCCTCTATTTGAGCTCTTTGTAAGTCAGGGTTTGCAATTTTTAATTTATCAATCAATATAGTCTCCATAAACTTGTTAAATATAGCACGAATAAAGATACTTTGCCTTTAATACAAGGTAAATCTACTTTAATTAGAGGTTCTCATATTGAGATCTTTTCGCATTTATTCAATATAGTTTTGTGAGATATCTTGCGTGCTTAGCTACATTCATTATTATGGGGATTGTAACCAACTGTTTTGCTGAAGGTAATTGGACACAAACTACTCTCACAAAGCCCTATTTATCAACACTAATTAATACTCACTTCGGAGTATATGTTGGCGAACTTGACTTAAGGGGTGTCACAAACAAATACAACGGTCTATATGTATCAAAAGATTTAGGAGAGGTTTGGAATGAAGTTGGCGAAAAGCTTAATAAAAGGGGTATAACTGATCTGTTTTACGACAAAGAAACACAAGCACTGTATGCTGCTACTTACTATTTTGTTAAAGATCTGGATCTAAATAAATCGGTGTCCGGTCTGTATGTTTCACATGACCACGGGCTTACCTGGACACACATGGGTCCGGAAGTTTCAACAACAAAGATTATCGGCTTTAGTTCTAGCCTACTTCTTGGGACCTATAGCCATGGATTGTGGTTATCGCAGGATAACGGTGAGACATGGAATCAGGTTATAGGAAGCGGCTTTTTTGGTCCAAAGATTAGCATGCTCCAAGTTATTGGTAACGATATATATGTTAGTAGCGATCTAAAGACTTATAAATCAACGGACGGCGGAGTTACTTGGAGTATAGTTTTAGGACTAGAAGAGGCAAAGCTTACAAACCTAACCAAAGCCGGAGATATATTTTTCGGAGGCTCAAACACACTTAGTGGGATGTTTTATTCTACAGATGGAGGCAATTCCTGGCAAAAAGATGCGTTCTGGAACAACAAACAAGCTTTCTGCACAAGTTACTTCCCTTTTAGCAAAGCTCTCTATGCATGCTCGAAAACAAGTGCGTACGTAAGCTATGATTTTGGAAAAAACTGGCAAAACTTAAATGCTCCTTTTACCAAAGACCCAACAGCACTCACCTGGGTGTTTACTCCAAATTCAAAATTGTTTGCGATAACACCAGCAGACGGCATGCTTGCCTACAATATGCCGGCACGTGCAAACAATATTAACGGCGTATTCAACCAATTATGGGATGAGTCTTATGTAAACGAGTCTGTAGATACCATTTCTGCTTATTTTGACCACGCTTACCCGCTCCTTGGATATAGCTTGTATTCAGAACCAGCAGAACAGGCTACAACTACAACTAATTACTTAGGGGAGATTGGAGGTGAACCATTCATGTATTACAGCGGGCATGATGGCATCGACTTTGCACTTAACTACGGAACTCCCATTAAGACTCCTGCGAGTGGGCACGCTCAGTACTACTATCAAAAAGGTGGTCTGGGACACCATATAAAAATCACACATCAAAACGGCCTTCAATCTATATACGGCCATCTACAAAAGGAGATCGCAGAGGACTACGCTTCAGGTTCAGAAGTGGTAAACGGAGACGTTATCGGAAAAGTAGGTATGTCTGGAAATACAACCGGCCCGCATCTCCATTTTACGGTACTACAAGACTTAAATGATACTGGGGATTTTCTCGACGACATCCCTGAAGGCAAGACAGATCCTTTTGGCTGGCAAGGACTTCTTTCTAGCGATCCTTGGGAGAACTTTACTTGGAGCGATGCAAACGGTACACATACGACCGGAGCTAGCACATATCTCTGGGTAAATCCTCTTCAATCAAGTGACCGCTATAAATCAGGAGAAGAGTCACTTGACCAGTTTTTCAATCTAGAAATTCTCTTCCCTGAAACCGACCACGTGTATTCAGCTTTTCTAAATTCAGTGCCTTCTAAATCACTAAATAGAACTGATGATAAACTCACAACACCACCAAACAGCGCTGTGAAAATTGATCTGTTTGATACCTTCGGCAGTAAAGTTACACAGATTGGCAAACCTACTCGCTTAACATTCGGCTATGAAGGCCTACTTCAAAATATAGATGAACAAACTCTCAAAATTCTTCACTTTAACGAAATTGATAGCTTGTGGGAGGAACTTAACAGTACTATAGATATGACAACTAAAAAGATTTGGGCAGAGACTACTTCATTCTCTATGTTTGCCTTAGTGGGGCAAAAGTTAGACTACTCACCACCAACAACAAAGATTGAAGTTACGGGGTTAAAATTAGGCGACACCTTCATAAATGCTCCAACTATAGAGTTAATACCTGAGGATGTTGATTATCAGTCCCAAAGCTTAACTACTCTTTTTTCACTAAATGATAACGAATGGGCGGAGTATGAAGCTCCATTCATGATAACTGGGGACGACTTAATACCTGCCATCACTCTTAAAGTTAAAAGCCTAGATGAGTTTCAAAATGTTGAGGAGGTGAAGACAGTTACAATAAAAACAAATATTCGGACAGATAGGAAAAAAATTATAATCAAAGATGCTACTTTTACAACAAACTGAAGCTAAGAAATGATTCCCCCGCCAAGGACTACCCCGTCTTTATACAGTACACTGCTCTGTCCTGGTGCAATAGCAAAAGCGGGGTTATTGAGTACAACTTGTTTGGTGCTTATTTGAACACTACACTGGTGAAATTCACCTAAATGTCTTATCCGGCATTCACATTCAAGTAACCCGGTATAGATGTCACCTATCCAGTTCAAGCTCTCAAGAT
>CAZILK010000016.1:16544-20281 GCA_964540135.1 uncultured Candidatus Saccharibacteria bacterium
TCACATTCAAGTAACCCGGTATAGATGTCACCTATCCAGTTCAAGCTCTCAAGATGAAACTCGGTCACCATACAGTCCTCAATAGTCCCGACAACAATTTCGTTTGTTAATACACTTTTTGATACTACGTATAAAGGCACGCCTTGATACTTGGTTAATGTAAATCCATGCCTTTGCCCAACTGTAAAGTATAGAGCTCCGTCATGTTCTCCAATTACTTCTCCATCTGTACTTAAAACATTCCCTTTTTTAAGCTCAAAATCTGCATTTTCAATTAAAAAGTCTTTTAAATTAACATTCCCTATAAAACATATTCCCATGCTATCTGGTTTGTTAGCTGACGGAAGACCAAGCTTTAGAGCAATTTCACGTGTTTTGGACTTAAGTGTATCTCCTAATGGAAAAAGAATATGCTTTAGTTGCTCTTGTCTTAAAGCGTATAGAAAGTAAGTTTGATCTTTACTCTTATCTTTGGGAACTCCTAGCTGCCAGAAATCATTTCCAAATGTATTCGTTGCGTAATGCCCTGTTGCAACAAAGTCAAAGCCTTCACTAAGCGCCCATTTCAAAAACAGACCAAACTTTATCTCTTTGTTACATAAAACATCGGGATTTGGTGTTCTGCCGGCCTTGTATTCAGAAAAGAAATAAGCAAGCACTGTATCACGATACTCTTTTTGGTAATCAAGAGCTTTAAACGGAATATTAAGTAGCGAGGCTGTAGCTACAGCGTCTGCTCTATCTTGCTTGCCGCTACATCCAAGCGTATCGTAATCCCAACACTGCATATGAACACCGGTAACATCATACCCCTCTTGTTTAAGCAGGTAGGCTGCAACTGAAGAATCAACACCACCACTAAGCCCTATAGCAACTTTTAAGTTTGAATTAGACACACGGGTATTATACTTCACAAATGTGGCCACCCAAACTACCTACCAGAAGTATTGTTTTGTATTAAATCGCACTTAGTTACAGCCAGTTCCATAGCAGCATTTATTTTTGAGATGAGCGAAATAGATTCCTCATAGTTAAGCTTCTTAAAATTATGAGGAAAGTAGTGAAAGACTTCGTTTCTACCAAGTTTCCATGCTTCCCACAGTATGTCTGATAAATCTTTACCGCCTTTTGCATGTGTACATAAAGATTCATATACCGACCCTCTTGTATTACTTAGATTACCAGGGTTTAGTATTCTCCCTATTCTTATATCGTCACTATAGTACTCGTCTTGTTTAATAAGACCAATATCCAAAAAGAACTTCTTTAAGAAGCCTTCGTAGGCTTTTGAGAAAGGGAAAACTAAAAAGGAGTAGTCCGAAATGTTCTTTTTTAATAAATGCAGATGATCAAGAAGCATCTCACCATCAACAATTAACCCTTTTTGGTAATCAGACAGATAATCCCACAAAAAAGATCTCCTATTGATAATCTGCATACTTCAAGTCTAGCATTAACATGCTGCCAAATAATAGAATTAATCGGCACTTAATTTGAGAATACTACTGAGTTGTTTGCAAGAGACGAGAGCTCTACAAGAGACGATATAACAAACGATTGACCATCAGGCGATGTAAGGATCTTAGTTCCAGGTAGGTTTACAGGCTCGAGTGGCAAAAATTGAGAACTATTTAATCCCCATGCGTTTTTAACATAATATTTTATATAAGAATACTGTTTCCAATCAGAGCTTGGTTCAATCAATATCTCATGCCCTTCAGTCTGTCCTCCGCTGATAACAGGCATCTGATAACCTGCTTCAAGAGATGAGGCGCATTCTTCATATGTATTACACAAAAACTCATAGAAATCCCAGGTAGGTCCAGTTGATCTCACAGTCACTGCAAGTCCTGTTTTATTAGCACTCTCTCTTATACTTTGAGATGACCCAAGAATTTGAGCATCTCTTGAGCTAGTTTGAGGTTTTTTAATAGTTGAATTATAGAAAGTTAACCCACCAAGAAGAGCTAAAACAGCTACTAAAATATGCAACTGAGAAAAGCCTTCATTTGAAAAGCGTTTCGTAGTAACTGAGTAAGTATTTATTTCAGGCAGGTTACTTAACATATATATATAATGCCCAAAAAAAGAAGGTCATGTCAATAAGATTATTTCAACCGTCGTTGGAGCATTTATGTGTTCAAGCCCACTATATAGGCTGCAGTACAGGCTTTGAATAACAGGGCTTTTTGAAAACCAAGAAGTACGAACACAATATTTATTCAGCGATTAAACGGGTATTAAATCCAGTGAACACTTTGAAACCTAATAATTTTGTGAATTTTTAAGCTATAATGGGGTTATGAAATACAAAAAAGTAGCTCTAATACATGACTACTTAGTGCAGTTTGGCGGGGCTGAGAAAACACTAGAAGCAATTCTTGAGCTCTTTCCCGATGCAGAGCTGTTTACAGGAACATATAACCCAAAAAACCTTCCCAAAACTATAACCTCACGTATTGTTCATTATCCAAAAAGCAGGCTGTTAACTAAATTCTCCAAGTTTTTAACCTTTTTAATGCCTGTTGTTTTTGAAAACTTTGATTTAAGAGACTTTGATTTAATAATCTCAGATGGTACGGCTTGGCCAAAAGGCGTTATTACAAAACCAGGTCAAACCCACTTTGCATATATTCATACTCCCCCACGTTTTTTATATAAATATTCTGTTGAAACAACAAAGCGTAACACTTGGTACTATAAGCCGTTTGTTGCAATTATTGATAATGTGCTTAGGGTTTGGGATTTTGCTGCAGCTCAAAGGCCAAATTACCTAATTGCAAACTCAATGGAGGTAGCAAATAGAATTAAGAAATTTTATAAAAGAGATGCTGTTGTTATCTATCCACCAGTTGAAGTTGAGTGGTCATACAAAACAAAGCCACGCAATAACATGGAGCCTCCCTACTACACAGCCCTTGGAAGGCTTGTAGCCTATAAAAACTTCGAGTTTTTAGTTCTTGCTTTTAATCTTCTTGAGTTACCCCTAACAATCATAGGAACAGGTCCAGAAGAAGCAAAGCTTAAAAAGATTGCAGGCCACACAATAACTTTTGCAGGCAGGGCTCCTGATGAGGAAAAACACAATTTACTGGCAAACAGTATCGGATTTATCTTTCCTGTTGTGGATGAAGACTTTGGTATATCAGCGATAGAAGCCATGTCTCATGGCGTTCCGGTACTTGCGCACAGATCGGGAGGACCGCTGGAATTCATCGAAGAGGGTGTAAATGGGATGTTTTTTGATAATCTATCGCTTGATGAATTTATAGTCAAAATGAAAGAATTTGATGATGCTTGCAGGAAACAAGTATTTGATCCGATTGAAATTAAAAGACGCGTTCAAAGGTTTGATAAAGAGAGATTCAAACAAGAACTGATGGGGTTTATTGAAACTAAGCTTGAATAAGTTACCTAGCTTGAATATCTCGCCCATGGCTTGGTCGGTGCTGCGAGTGAGGATCGCCCTCCTCATGTCTTGCCTGATGGTTAGGATCCTCTGCATAGCCCTCGTGCTGATCACCTTTAACAGGGCGTTGTCCGTCTCCAGGACAATCTTCATCACACAACTGCCTACGTTGATCAACAGCTACCGGAGCACTCTTTGGACTTAATAAGATTATTGTTTGGTAGGTCATGGCTTTATACTCTAGAAGCCTCTATTCGTATTGTCAAATCCTAAACTGTAAATTTGCACATTCCCTATCTCAAGCCAGTCAGGTACTCTTGACAATACA
>CAZILK010000017.1:0-13045 GCA_964540135.1 uncultured Candidatus Saccharibacteria bacterium
AAAGTAAATGGCTATAACAAAGAGGAGTGGGAAAGCGCTGATAACCTCAAAGCGGCTCTAGAGACTTTTGCCATGAAAACCGAGGAATGTATACTCTGCGGACATAACATTTGGTTTGACTGGAGTTTTTTAAATGAAGCATTCACAAAACACAATGTTAAATATAAACTTGATTATCATATGCTGGATACTTTCACTATGGTATGGCAAAAACTAAGTACTACGCCACTCACCCGCGCTAACTTAAATGTGGCAGCTAAGTTTCTAGGTATCCAACCAGAGCCGACCATGCACAGAGCTCTCAATGGAGCAATGACTGATTATAAATTGCTCAAAGCTTTGAAAGCTAACCTATAGGCTTGACAGAAAAAGAGTGATTTGCTAATTTTCACACATGCCGCCTTCAATATTTAATGGAGAGTTTATTAATGCTTATGTCGGGCTAGAAGCAGGGGTTCGTATGGTAGATGAAACTGTAGCAGCTTTCAGAGCGCCTATTGCACGTGCGCTCAGGCTTCACCTAGATGACGTTCACCGAGAAATCGGAGTTTTTGCATTGGGTACTCTTAAAGTTCATGTGGAAACTGAAGGTTACAGCAAACCAGAAACCTCAGTTGTACTCAGTGTACGTGGCACCGATCTTGAAACTCGAAGAGAACAAAAGGGTCATTATGTTTTATCTCTTAACGCCATGGGAAATCCAGAACTTTATCCAATTTCCGATGAGGCTATCCCTGCATTACTTGAAGGAGTAGATTTAATAAGCTTAACTCCCTGCTGGAATATGAGAAGTAGGCATGAATTCATCAGACTACCGACAATTGGAGTCGTTAAAGCGTCTGCTAAGCACTCTATCGGTAACACTAACGTAGTTTCAACTTTTGAACCTCTTGGAGCTGGGACATTTGACGAGCAGACGCAAACAGTAAACACAACTTATCTACTGCTCAGCAGGTACTCGAAAGCATTGCCTTAAAGGCTCTTCAATCTATAAACTCTCCCTAACAATATAGGTTTTCCTACCACTTGCTTCAAAGTATGTTCTCATCATAAGCTCCCCAATCAGCCCAAGCATAAATGATTGGACTCCAACAACAATTAGCATCATTGATAAAATTAACAGAGGTCTATTACCAATAGGCTGCATGAAAACAAACTTAAGTATTGTTAGATACACTCCGGTCATAAAACCAAGACCTGCAAGGACAGCACCTGTAAAACCAAAAAGCCTACCAGGCATTGCGTAGAAAGGTTTTTTGGCAAAGTAAAGTAGGAACCAAAGAGTAACAAGATCAAGGAGCACTTTAATTGTTCTTTTGCTTCCCTTGTATGCTGACTCCCCAAAATCTCTGTCTTTGAAATCAACATCAAATTCAATCATTTTAGGTCTATAAATAGATACAAAATCTGGAATAAATCTATGCATCTCACCATATAATCTTAAATTATCAATAATTACTCTTCTAAAACCTTTAAGTCCTGACCCTCTATCCTGCATATCAACACGTGATATTCTAGTAATTAACTTATTTGCAACACCACTCTTAACTTGTCCTGCCCCTTTCTCATCAGAAAAAGCACTATGTCTTCCTTTTCTATTTGTATTTACAAAATCATATCCTTCTTCTAGTTTCTCAATTACCTGGACTATATTTGAAACTGGAATTTCAAGATCTGCTGAGATTGTTAAAACATACTCTCCTTTTGATGCATCAAATCCAGCTTGATAAGCAGCGCTTTGACCAAAATTACCCATTAAGTTAATTCCTTTTATTTGTGGATGGTTTTTACAATACGCAGATATAACATCCCAAGTACTATCCTTACTCCCATCATTAACAGCAATTATTTCAAATTTGTATGAATGATTTTTACAAACCTCAAGTAGTGCATCAAATGTTCTATTAATGTTTTTTTCTTCGTTGTAGCAAGGAATTACAATTGAAACCAACCTATCCATTTAAACATCCATTTCTTGATACCACTTCGGCATCAATTTAAAAATTTCTACTTGGCGTTTAACGCCTTCGTACATATCCATTGATGGATTATATGGTAACATTTTTTGAGCTTTTTCAATTGACGCACTTGAAACAACATCTCCCTTATCAACAGTTACAACTTTGTAGAGAGCTTTTTTATCAAAAGCTTTTTCAATGGAATCAATCCAAGTCTTTATTGGAAGTGGGTTTGATGTCCCGATATTAAATACCTCAAACGGATAATCACAATTCAAACAAGCTAAGATACCGTTTACCTCATCATCAATGTAAGTGCTATCTTTTGCAGTATCTAAACCCATCTTCCCGTATATCTGTAGTTCTTTATCATTGAATACATAGTTAACCGCTCGTTGATGAAACATGCCGTACGGTCTTTGTAAAGGTCCGTATATGGGCCCGAATATACGAACAATAGTAATAGGTAAACCAAACATTTTATAGAAAGAATGTGATAGTACTTCTCCTGAAACTTTAGTTGCACCATATACTGATGCTGGTTTTGAAACATCATCCTCCTCAGTAACTTTTTTATCTTCTCTGTTTCCATATACAGAAGATGAGGAACCAAAAACAAAGCGCGAAACATTATGTTGTACTGAAAGATTAAGTAAGTTAACTGTACCGTCTATATTAACTTCAGTGTAGAGTCTTGGTTTTTTCTCAGATAACGGTACTCCTGCCATGGCAGCAAGATGTACAACCTTGTCTATTTTGTGATTACCAAAAACGGTTTCAAGAAACGCAAAGTCCCTAATGTCTCCTTCATAGAAATTAAACTCTCCTTTAGATATACCTGTGTTTGGATAAAAGTCACTTAGTGCGCCACTTACCTTTTCAACAAGCTCCTTCTCGTGAACCGCAGGTATTCCAGCAGATGCTCTAACAAGATCTAGGTTAAACTCTTTGCAGTCTCTTAAATAGTAATCATTGAAATTATCAATACCAACAACATTAACCCCAGCTCTAATCAGCGCGCGGGCAACATAACTCCCAATAAACCCCGCAGCTCCAGTAACAAGCACATTCATACAGGTATTTTATCACCTTAGGGTAATTTGCAAAAATATCACCTGTCTCAGTTTGTTTGAATATTTGGTTCCTTACCGTAGTTTGGAACCTCAAAATCATTTGGGTTAGGTTTTATACCGTACGCCCAATTTAGAATATTGGCTATGGTTACTCCTTTTTTAAGTCCAGTAAAAGATCCGGGACCAGGGAAAGCTTTGAACTCAGTTATTTCATCTTTTTTTATCCTGTGCTTTTCAATTAAGTCTTTAATTGTTTGAGCTGCATCAATATTTCCTGTACATTCTTCAATGACCTCTTCTTGTTTAATTAGCCTCACTGTGACTGAGTCTTTAACAGATGTATCAATGCAGATTGTGTACATGTATTCTCCTTGTATTTTCGTCGATAGCTTCGAAATTTATATTGATTGTTCTTTTAGGCAGTTTATCTAAAATAAGTTCCGGCCATTCAATAAGTGTTATAGCTTCTGGATCCTCAGTAAAAGTCAGGATACCGATATCTTCAATCTCTTCTATACTTTCCATGCGGTACAAGTCAGCATGATAAATCTTTTTAATATCTCCTAATGCATTAGCATCATAGTATTCTCTAACAAGGACATAGGTTGGACTCTGTACTCGAGCAGCTATGCCTAAAAACTTTGCAAGTACAGATGTGAAAAAAGTCTTTCCGGCCCCCAGTTCACCTTGGAGGGTTATAACATCTTTTGGTTTTAATTTAGTTGCTAGTCTTTCAGCCAACTCTGAAGTTTGACTGGCAGAAGATGAAAGAATTTCCATACAAATCCCGCTGTAACAAGTACAGATACTGAATCAATTACTAAATCTCTGACTGAACCCATTCTGGATGGCACAAAAGTCTGATGAAACTCATCGGATGCACCATATAGTATCGCAAGAACCGCAGCTACAGGGATGCTCTTTGATCCTCTGTAAAAGCTTAGAAACAAAAGAGAATACACAATGACATGGATGGATTTATGAGCTGCAAAATCAACTGTCTGATTTGACGAAACCTGGGCACCAGGTGTTGCTGACGAGGCAAATAGAAATGCACATATCAGAACGGCCGGTCCCCACCTCTTAAAAAATCTAAGCATGGGAATATTTTAACATTTAAGGTTTACTAAAGCTTTTAGGAAGTTTTAACTTTGAAGCTGTGGTATTTAGCTTGTTTCTGGTCCAAAGCTTCTTAATAGGCGTCTCGTAAATGATGCCCGACCTAGTATCCTGCATTAAAAAGCTGACACTATACATATCTCTATTACCCAGTGTTTTTATTTTAGTAGAGGATGCGAAAGCTGGCTGTTCTGTCCAAAAACTTTCACTATTAATCCAGGTGGAGGTAACGGGATTTAAAATAAAACCAGAACCCTCATAGAACTTCGCTCTTACTCTTATATTTTGAAGGTAGTTCTCAGGAACTTTGTAATAGAAATTAATATGTGCCTCACCATTTGAAGATAGTAAGTATGAACTAGGTATGAAATCAAAATAAAGAGCGAATATTAAAAGAGTAAAAACATTTGTTAAAAATCTCACAAAAATAAAATAACATGAGCACTAAAAAAATAAATGTCTGTCTGTCTAATTTAGCTAGATATGGTAAGTAAGAACTATTTTAAATGCCAATACAAAGACATATAGCCTTTAGGGTGGAAGATGAAGACACCGTTACCGCCGTCACCTAAACAGTTACGACAAAAGTAGGCATCCCCCTCTTCAATCGCGTATACATACGATCCATTTGGACCATACATATCATAAGCTGGGTGAGGCTTACCGCCATAATAGGAATTTGAATAACATGTATGCCCGAATCCCTGAGAAATTGTTGGACTAGCAAGTGGCCATGTCCAGTCCCCATCCCCAACAGATCTTGTTTCTGCACTCTCACATCCTGTATTCCAATAAACGTTTTTCTCTTTCAAGACTTTTTTAGGATCAACGTAGTTTGAGTAATACCAATTCCAGCCATCAATGTCTTCAAATGAATCATATTTATATACACCAAAATGCAAGTGATCCCCAAATGAATACCCGGTATTACCCTGAATACCAATCAGCTCGCCTCTTTTTACCTCTCTTGGTTCAGTATTTTTTAATACTGAAGCAGCATTTGTTATTTGATCAAGTTCTCTTTGAGCCTCGGCAAGTAGCTTCTGATATTTAGCTTCATCGTTTTGAGTTAATTTTAGTAAATTTTGTTGCTCAGTTAGCTGGTCTTCAAGAGTTGCATTATATGCAACCTGTTTTGCCTTTTCACTTTCAATATCTTTTTTAAGCTCCTCAGCTTGAGCTTTTTTCTCAACGAGCAAATTCTTTTGGAGAACAAAGTTTTCTCTAATTCTTTTCATCTCAGCAATGATCTCTTTGTCTTTATACTCCATTGTTTTTAAATAGGTGGATTTTTGAACCATAGCTGATGCAAAACTACTACCAAACAAAACAGACAACGGGTTGTCATCGTTTGTTTTATAGCGCTCTCTCATTCTTGAATTTAACACCTTAAGCTGAAAAGCCATCGAATCTTTGAGTCTTGAGATTCTGCTCTTGGTCTCTTCTATATCTCCACCAAGTCTTTCTATCTGTCGCTCTTTCTGAAGGATTTGAGCTGTGGTATTTTCTATCTGGAGTTGAGTTAATTTTACTTGATCAGCAATTGACGCGATTTGGTTTGCTAAGGTTTTCTCTTTATTATCTAAATCTTTTAACCTCTTTTCATACTTTTCTATTTCATCTTTAAGATCTTCGATCTTTTCTTTTTCTTCTTCCTCCTCTTTTGTTCTATCTTCAGCCGTCTGGTCTTCTTCCGGAGCGCCTATAGCTAAGGGAAAATATGCATAAGCATGCGTTGCAACTACAAAAGACAGTATTAGAACAAAAAGCAAACTGAACTTTTTTGAATATTTCATAAGTTAAGATATTTTTTGATTGCAGCAGTACTACCAACAAACCCAAGGATCAATGCCGAAATTACCAAGAAAAGACTTAGTATTACGGTATACAAAAATGACCCGAGTTTAAGGGTTGGTATATTTGAAAGAAGCGTTAATTCATCTTGAACAAACAGATTTTGGAATACAAACATATTTAAGACAGCGAAAAGCACAACTCCAGCAATTACTGCTGAACCTAGAGAATAAATTATAGCCTGAGTTATAAGTGGCTTTTTTACATAGGCTTCTGAGGCTCCAACAAGTCTTAGGATTGATATTTCGGTACCCTTGGCACTAATTGTTAACCTAAGTGCAATAACTATAATTGAAAAGGAGATGAATAAGAACACGCTCACAAGTACTAGGCCTGCAGTGTTAATTACAGAACTCCAAAATTTAAATCTATTAACTGCGTCTTTAAAAAACTTAACATCCTCAACGCCTTCATATTTGGTTAATTCCCTTGCTATCTTCTCTATATCACCAATCTTAACGGTTCTTAGCTCAAGGCTTGCGGGAAGGATACTTGAAGTGACAGACTCAAGAAGGAGTTCATCGCCCTTGTTTAATTCAGTAAAGATTTTAAACGCATCTTCTTTTGAAATATATTTAACCTCAGAAACTCGGATGTCTTTTTGTAATTTTTCTTTTGTTTTTAAAATAGAGTCTGCTGGGAAATCATCTTTAAAATATATTGATACCAAAACTTCTTTTTCTAAGCTTTTAATTGCTGTTTGGGTGAAGACAAATGTTGTTATAAAAGTTCCAAGAACTAGAAACGTCATGGTCATACTTACAAAAATAGAGATACTTAAGAATGCGTCTTTTTTTATAGATTGAAGTGCAATGTTGAATGGTTTACTCATTATACCCCCCACTCTTGTCAGAAGTAAGCTTACCTTTTGTAAGTCTTATAACACGTTTATTTCTACTATTAACTATTTCTTGATTATGTGTTGACATAAGAATTGTTGTTCCAAGTGAATTAACTTTTTCAAACACATTCATAACATCTTCTGACGCTGTTGGATCAATCATACCTGTTGGCTCATCAGCAACAATAAGATCCGGCTCATGTGCAAGCGCTCGTGCAATTGCAAGTCGTTGTTTCTCACCGCCAGATAGTGTTGTTGGGTAGCTATTTATTTTGTCCAAAAGCCCTACAAGGCTTAGAACATTTGGAACGACTTCGCGTATAACAGCTTCAGGGGTATCAACCACCTCAAGAGCAACAGCAACATTTTCAAAAACCGTTTTTGATTTTAAAACTTTAAAATCCTGAAATACTACACCAATCTTTCTTCTTAATGCGGGCAGATCTTCTTTTTTAATATCAAAAATATTATGGCTTTGAAAATATATAAATCCTGAGGTTGGATACTCTTCTCTGATTAACATTTTGATAAGAGTTGATTTACCAGCTCCAGACGGCCCAACAATAAATGCAAATTCTCCGGGATTCATTGTAAATGAAACGTTATCTAGAGCCTTTACCCCATTGTATTCTTTTGTAACTTTATCAAATACGAGCAGTGTCATTTGGACTTTGATTTTATAACAACTTTAACTACTTTTAACACAGGAAACTTAGCTTTAACCATTGTATCCTCTTCTCCGTAAATTGTAACCTGATGTCCTTCAGCAACTTCTAAAATTGCGTCTTCTGCTTTCAGAAGTGCTTGGACTGTGCCGGCTGAGTTGCGAAGAACATGCGTCACTTCAAGTCCGGGATACAATCTCTCGTCAACAAAAAGTACCTTTCCGTCCATGGTTTTTATAGTAGGTACTGTTTTAGTCTGAATGTTCTGCGACTCTTCCTGATTTGTACGAGCTGTAAGTGTTCTTAAATACCAGAGACTACCAAACACCGCCACAATACAAACGAACACTACCGTACCGATAATATAATAAGGTCTGTATCTGAAAGGGTTATCAGTGTGTGTACTAACAGGCAAGGGGCTTACTAAGTCTGGCATACCTTGAATTATACCTTTAATTAAAGTTCTATTGCAAAAACCTATTTAAACCAGTAATATACGCCCAAAAGTGCTTCCCGCCCTAAAATAGAGTGGAAGAATTTTATTTAAAAACAATTGTAAACGATACTAGTACAGAGAGACAAAAATACACAGCTTATCTCTTCTCAATAAGCGGTAAATCCTTCATCCCTTTAAGCCTGGGTAAACCAACGCTTGATAGTATCCTAATCTCACAACAAAGCCTGAAACAACCAAGACCTGCTATTCATAACACATGTTCACGAACAATAAGCAGCCTTGGCGCTAAGCTTGCCTGTCTATATGTGTATATGTTTTTGGATGAGGTCTTCTATTCCTATTTGCGAGTCTTTTCAAACGGTAAAACGATTGATATCGATGTTAAATTTACAGATGGGATTTGTATAGCATTAAACTGCAAAGCGCCGATAATGTTTGACGAGGCTGTTGCTAACAAATGCAAGATATTAATTTAAATACATAGCAATATTTTTGTTATGCTCTTCAAGAGTTCTAGCGTAGTGAGCATTTCCATCTGCATCTGTTAAATAAAATCTGTAATCTGTCTCTATGTAGTTTAAGACCGCTTCAAGAGATTTAAGTCCTGGATTTGAAATAGGTTGTGGCGGAAAACCAAGTACTTTTCTTGTATTATAGGGGCTTTCAAACTCAAGATCGGGAGTGAGAATATTTTGTGGCCACCAATTAAACTCTTCTGCACTTTTAACATCAAGGTAACAATACGGGAGATCACGATCAACTTGCTCCATCAAGATACAAGCAGCACGACTTCCCATAACGTATTGGGTTGTAGCATCAGCCCCTATAAGCTCTCCCTCTTTAAACCTGTTGATTAAAATACCTGCCACAATAGGCAGATCTTCCGCATTGTGTATCTCTCTTTCAACTATTGATGCGGTTATAACTGCTTGTTCTTGAGTTAGCCCAACGCGAGCTAATGCATCATCTGTTAACACATCTTTTGTTTTCTCAGTGAATGTATTTAGAAGCTTATCTATAATAGCGTCCTCATTTACCCCACTATTAAACGAATAGGTATCTGGAAACAGGTAACCTTCATGTTCTTTTGCTCTTTCAACAAATGCTTTATAGTCAACCTCTTTGAATTCTTGAGCGGCTTTATATGCAAACTCCTCAGATCTCCAACCTTCGATGAAGGTAATGGATCTATCATTTTTGCCCTTCTGAAAGATTGTTGCAAGCTCAGCAATAGAGCTACCTGATGGAATTTTATATACCCCTGCTTGGATACTACCTTGCAAATCATTTGCTTTAATATAGAGCTTGAACAAAAACTCAGAGTTTATCAAATTTTTATCACTTAAATTTTTAGCAATTTCTGCAACAGAACTACCCTGATTTATTTCGTACTCAGCTTCATCCACGTTTTGTGACGGTCTTGATACTGCAAATGCATAGTATGCATATAAAAAGGCTGGTAAAAGTACAAGCAAGAACATGGCAGTAAGTACAAAAAGCTTTTTTCTCATTGAGTCTGTTAAAACATGATATTTTTCCGGATCAAGGACGATCTGTTCTGTCATTACCAAATATTAGCACATGATTTAACAAATCTCACATCTGGGGTTATAATCGCTCTGGGAAGCAGGGCGGCCGCTCGTGTAACAACGGGAGGAAAGTCCAGACTGCAAAGAGCAAGGGGACGGAGGGTAACCTCCGACGGAAGCACTATTCGCAACCGCTGGTGCCTTAAGACGAAAGTCTGACAGGACAGAGGATGGTAACATCTTTTGAGAGCAACAGTGACGAATTTAACTCTAAACCGCAAGGCATGAGATAAATTGAAACGGGCAATCCCACCCGCAGCAATCCCGACTTCACCGTTATTAGCCTGCTCGGCGAGGTGAGAAGAGGAGCATAGATAAATGACCGCAGTGTTAAACTCTTGTTTAACTAAACAGAATCTGGCTTATTCGCTTTCCAGAATAGTACTATACTTTAAAGCTCGCTTTACAATTATAGCGCCGATCATAAAGGTTGGTATAACAATTAATGCACCGATAACTCCATAAAATTCGGTACCAACAAGAACTGCAAGTAACACAAGAAGCGGGCTAAACCCTGAAACTTTGTGCATGACTTTTGGTACAAGCAGGTTTGACTCAAGTTGTTGGATTAAAATAAAAAGAGCTACAATTGCAATTGCTTTAACAGGTGAGATTGAAAGCCCAATAAAAAATCCAAGAATTGCCGTAACAATCGGCCCAATGAGTGGTACAAACTCTAACAGCCCACTTAACAACCCAAGAGACAAAGCATAATCAACATCAAGAATCAGAAGACCTGTAATGCTAGCAACGCCTATAACAAGCATGAGTATCAATTGACCTTTTGCCCAATTACCAACACTTTGTTCGATCTCAACAAGTGTCTCCTCAATCTCAGTTCTGTATTTTTTAGGTGTAAGTTTTACTACCTTTTTTTTAAGGTTCAACCATTCAATTGAGATATATAAAGAAACAACCATCGCAGTGATAATAAGTAAAAAGTTTGAAAAGACAGAAACTGTTAAGAAAAAAGCATTAGAATAGAATTTTTCAAAATCTACAGAAGAGCTTTCAACAAGCTGCCTTATGCTGCCGATATAAGGAAGCTTGACCGTATAGAGCACCTGCAGCTGTGTGACAACCGGAGGCAGTATCATAGTAAAAACACCAAATACTACCGCGATAACAAGAAGGTATGCGATGAAAACAGCTACAGTTCGTGGTACTGGTTTATTGAATACGATCTTTCCCGAAAAGAATTTAACTACCGGCTCAATAGCTAAAGCAAGCAAAAAAGAGGTGTAAACCATGCCAATAAATTGGCTAAGTCTGTAAAGTATAAATAGACCCAGTCCAAAAAGTAAGGCAACAACCATTATCTTAATTGCGATCAAAACTTGCTTATCCATGACCTAATTATAGGCATTTTCAAGCTCAAAAAGAATACTTTCTTTAGTGGAAGTCAAATCCAGCCATCTCACGTTCGGTGTTTTCTTAAACCAAGTTTGTTGCCTTCTAATATACGCATGCAGATCAAACTTAACTCTTTGCAAGCCATCTTCCGAAGCTATCTCACCGTGTAAATATGCCAGCGCTGTTTTATATACAAGGCCTTGTAACTGAGGGGTATTCTCCCATCCCCTATCTATTAAAAACTTCAATTCATCAAACAAGAGGTTACCCCAAATAGACTCAGCCCAACTATCAACTCTGGAGTACAAAAGTTCTCGATCAGCAGTTAAACCAATGATCTTAAACACTGTTTCTTTGATAGATACATGATTTAAACTTTTATCAGTAGATAGACTCTTTTCAATTGCTCTTATAAGTCTAACTCGATTTTGTTTATCAATTAATTTAACAGCCTCAGGGTTTAGTTCACTTAGCTGGGCTAATAATTCTTCAGTAGATTTTTTTTCAAGCAAAGCTCTTAGCTTTAGATCAGGCTTAATCTGAGATAAAGTTGCCTTCCCTGTTAAAGCGTCTACAAAAAATCCAGTCCCTCCGACAACTAAAGCTTTATATCCTAGCTTTCCCATTTCCGCTATTTTATTTGCCGCAAATTCTTTAAAATCATATGCAGAGAAGTACTCACCGGGAGAAACAAGATCATATCCCCAAATCTTTATATTATTTACTTCCCAATATCCTTCACCTTTCTTGTATTTGTACTCTGAATTGATTGGAACTTTGCCTGTTCCCACATCCATGTATTTATAAGCTTGGCGGGAATCCGCTGATATTATTTGGAAGCCAAACTTCTTACAAAACTCAAGTGCAATTCCGGTCTTCCCGCTACTTGTTGGACCAATAAGTATTGCCGTTGTATTTTGCATCTATATCCTTCCTGCAACTTCAAATATTCTTTTTTTACCAACATCGGCTAAGAATACAATAAAAGCTATTGATGATACGAAAAAGACTAATATTAAGACACTGTGCGGCACAAAGAAGTGAAGTAGTGTACCGCCAATTGCGGGACCTACAATCTGAGCAATACTACCAAATGATGTAGTAATACCAAGAACAGATCCTTGTTCTTTTGCTGAAGTATTTACAGAAAGGTTGGCTAGAAGCAACGGTCTTAGTAAGCCTGTACCTAAAATATAGAAAGAAATACCTGCTAGAAACTGAACATATGTACCTGAAACCGCCATCCATAAAACTCCAAATAAGTAGATGAGAAAGGCAACTCCGGTCAATCTTCTTTCCGAAAAATATTTAAGTGCAAACGGCATGATAAAAACTTTTAAAGCAATGGAAACTATACCTACATAAGCTAGGATAAAACCAACATCTCGTGCATTTAGTGCAAATTTCTTTTGCACAAATAGCGCAAACACACTTATAAAAAGTGTGTTTGAGAAGATATAAAAAATAAATGCTGTAAGTTTTTTTGAAGTAATCGGATTATTAAAAAATCTTTTCACTTGGGGCAGATCAATAAACTTAACATGAGTTAACAGGTGAGACATTTTATAATCAGGTTTGATAGTTTCACGCAGCATCGTGGCTGTTAGGATAATTGATACAAGTGCAATACCTGCTGCAAAAAAAGCTAAATAACGCATACCTAAAAAAGCAAGAATTCCACCGGTCGCGGGGCCGATTAAAAAACCAATCCCAAAGGCAACACCACTTATCGCAAATGCCTTGCTTCGATCTTCTTTTGAAGATATATCACTTAGATAAGCTTCCCCTATAACAAAATTGCTACCAAATAACCCATCGATAACACGAGACAGCACGATCATCCAAAGGTTTCCTGCAAAGGCAAGGATTAGAAAACCAACAAGAGTTGAGAGCTGCGAAATTAACAGCAGTGGCTTTCTCCCAAAATGATCACTCAACCTACCAAGAATTGGTGCTGAAAAAAACTGAAAAAAAGAAAAACTGGCTGCAATTATTCCTATTTGAAAAACATTTGCACCAAAATCCATTGCAAAAAAAGGTAAAAAAGGAAGAATCAAGGTAAAACCCAAAACCTCAGTTATCATTATTATGAGAATGGTGAATTGTTCTTTATTTAGATCTATCTTTCTATTCATT
>CAZILK010000017.1:13145-19542 GCA_964540135.1 uncultured Candidatus Saccharibacteria bacterium
TCATCTTTTGGTCTTGAGATTTCTTTACCCCTGGCGTAAGGAACAACACAAAAAGTACAGAAATTATCACATCCATAAGAAATATTCACAAAAGCTTTTTCTTTTGTTTCGGGTTTTACTAAAACATCGGAGGATGAGATCCTAGACTTTGCCCACTCTCCTAAAATTCCTGAGGATACGAGCAAGTTTGGAAGTTCTTTTAGCTGAGATGGATTAATATACTTATCTACCCAAGGAGTCTTCTTTTTAAGCTCATCGAACTCAAGTCTTTGCCGTTCCCCAGTTGCAGAACCAACCATACAGCCAGCTAGAACTATAAAAGGCTTAATTCTACCTTTATCGGCGTTGCTTTTTACTGCTTTGCCTATACCATAGGCTTTATCCTCGCTTTTCTGTCTTACAGAGCATGTGTTAACAATAAAGACACTGGATTTTAAGGGATCAGGCGAATATTCCATGCCTAGAGCCTCTAAAACGCCTGCCATGTAGTTTGAATCAGCCATATTAGCCTGACAACCATAGGTTTTGATGTGGTAAGTCTTTGCACCGTATTTTTCCATGCAGTACGCATTATATGTCAAAAAGGCTCCAAGGTTAAACACTAGCTTGAATTACAACTTATTGACGCATCACACCTCATCGTGCTAGTTTTTCACCATCTTAATCACCTGAAGTCGTGTTTGCGACTTCATATTTTTTGAGGAGAGCGATATGGAGAATTGGGTTTGGGTTTATTTTCTTTTAACCTTAGTTGTGGGTCTAATTTTTGCCCACATAGTGGGTAAACAAGATGCAGAGGAAAAAAAGGAGGAGGAGGAGCGTAGGAAAAAGTAGTTCGCGGTATGGGCGAGTTGCATTGATCCCAAAGGACATTGCTTCTCGCCTTTTTTCTCACACAATTAAACTATTGACAATCTCCATATGTTTGATATATTTAAGGGCCTCACAAAATCAGGCGCATATGACAGACTACAACAAACTACGAATTAACGTTAGAGGGAAATTCAAAAATCCTCTATATAGATTGTATACAAGACTAGCTGCAAAAAGGCTTGGTTTAAAAACTTGTTCACTTGAAAAAGATAAAAACGGCAACTACGAGCTTGTTATTGAGGGCAATAACAAACAGCTATGGAGAATGCTTGAGAAATGCAAAAACGGACAGATCTATACATGCGTTGACGAAGTAGTCTTTGAATTCATGTCTGCTTAACGTTAATCCTACATCGCATCTAGCTTTTTTTGAAGATCAGGAGGTAGCACTATACCCTCATCTATAATTCGTTGTTTCATTTGTCTTGTAATAATATCCTTTGGATCTTCATCCATATTGTCTGCAATTCCCTCAAAATCAGTTGTGTAAAATGCAACAGTATCTGGAAATGAATCCGGATCCTCAGTTGAAGTCATTGGGTCAAGTATTGCAATTGTTGCCATACCGGCTTTGTGGGCTGCATTTATTCCCACATACGAATCTTCAAACACTAGACATTCTTTGTTTTTTACTTTGAAATTTGTTGCAACCGCATTTAGAATACTTGGATCAGGTTTTCTTTTTTTCACCATATCCCCAGCAATTACAAAATCAAAAGTTTCATCAAGCGCAAGTTTTTTTAACATCCTATCAACAACATACTTATCAGCATTTGAAACAAGAGCGATTTGCATACCTCTTTCAAGAACTGCAAATACTAGTTCATGAAACCCTAGTCTAACGTCTACTTCCTCATCAGCTTCAAAACCTTTAAGGAATGCTTCGTTTGCAAATTTTATAAGTTCTGTTAATGGAATACCTTTTGAGGAGGCTCCTGTAATACTGAGGAGTCTTTCAATCTTATATCCTATATAGTATCCCTTACCTCTTCCGGCATAGTCATCGTAAACACCAAGTTCATTCATAACATCCGAAAACGCACGCTCCCAATGAAGTGTCGTGTCAACAACAGTACCATTTAGATCAAAAATTATGACTTTTTTGTCTTTAAATAAACTTTTATACATTACAGTCTTAAGGGCTTATTCGATACAAACGCGTGGATTAATAAAAAAAGAGCGACAACTGGTCCTAAAATCACATTTAATGGTACCCAGATAAAGGATTCTGATGAATACAAATAAACATATGCAGCGTAAACAATTCCACAAATAAGATAGAAATACAAAAAAGCATTCATGTAGTTTTAGGTTATCAGATTAGTAATTTCGCGTCAAAACATCATGGTGTAATGACCTCGATTTTTTGCTACCATTGACTAATGAATGATATCAAACCTCAAGAAAACACTACACTTTTCACTTGTACAAATTGCGGAAATATAACCCAAGATGAAGTTGTATTTTTATGTAATCACTGCAAACAAGAGGAT
The DNA here is from genome assembly GCA_964540135.1 of uncultured Candidatus Saccharibacteria bacterium. Lineage (GTDB taxonomy): Bacteria > Patescibacteriota > WWE3 > UBA101185 > UBA10185 > CAZCAQ01. Next base: position 15,512 of record CAZILK010000017.1, read on the forward strand.
TTACTATATAAAGAGGGTATGTATCTCTGCCCTGCTTGTTTAAAACCCGGTGAAAACTTTGAGTGCATGAACTGCGGCTCAAAAGACGTAAAGATGGCAAAACTATAGGAAATTTACTACTTGTCTTCTTTCTCATGATAATAGCGTTTTAGAATAAGGGCTGCTGCGACACTATCGTCCATCTCTCGTCTATTTTTTGAAGTTCCAGTAGACATTAAATATCCAAGTGCCTCACCAGATGTACCGTATTCTTCCATAAACTCACTTGGTAATTTTAAGAAATGTTTTAAGACTTTTGTAAACTCTCTTACTTTTTTTGATTGAAGAGTTTCTTTGCCATCATAGGTGGTTGGTAAACCAATAATTATTTTTGTAATATGATTTTGAACAGCAATCTGACATATCTCTTTTAGTGCAATATCTTTATTTTTCCCAGATACAATTTTTAATGGCATAGCAAGTCCGTTTCTACCAAACGCAAGACCTATTTTGGTATCACCAAAATCAATCCCCAAAAGAGTCTCTTCATTCTTTTCTTTTTGTAATTGTTTTGTAATCTTAATCATTGAGTTCTATTTCTAAGATTATTTTTTCTGTATCTGAAGGAACTTTTTGAAAGAACGGAAGAGCTATAGAGCCGTCTAGCTTTAAGCCATAGGTCTTAATATTTCTAATACCTCCAAGAATCTTTTGTGCCTCTTTGAGGCTTTGACCTGCAAGCTGCGACTTTAAATCCTCAGGATTAATATCTGGAACAACAAAGGTTTTTAAAGTTATCTGAAGATCAGCTTCTTCCGAATTTAAAACTGAATTATCTGATTCCCCAAGAACCTCAACCCTAACATCCCGGTCTTTAGAATAAAGTTTAAATCCATCTGGAATAAATTTATCAACAAGTCCATCTATCAAGCTATCAAGTTCGGATTTTGAATAAAAGAGTCCGATAGATTTAGCGTTTTGTTTAAGCTCGAGCTTATCGGCTTTTTCCCCCTCTTTTGCAGAAAAAGTTTGAGTTGAAACAGTTGTTTTAATAGCTCCTGAAATGAACTTTTCAGTTGAGTTTTCTTTTGCTTTTAAAGCTTGCTCGCTTTTTTCAACTAGAGCCGGGGCAATATCTTTACCAAGCTTTTCTATATCTTCTTTTGCAACAACCTTAACAGTCTTACTACTTCCTCCACTAAAATCATCCGTTGCTTTGGCGGTTAGTTCAGAGCTCTTGTAACCTGAGACACTTAGGTTTGAATTTTTATCAATATTATAGGATGTACCGATTTCCTCGGCTTCAACATCAGCTGATTTTTCACCTAATGTAAAGGTCTGAATTGTCGGGTTAGCAGGATCTACTGGATTTTCAACTTTTGCCGGTATCTCAACCTCACTTGTTAATAAAAAAACGAGATCCTCATCATCGTCATTAGAGTATTCAAGCTTAGTCCCTTTTTTCAGTTTAATTTTATCTGTTGTTTTATTTGTAAGTTTGACCTCTCCTTCTGCTTTCTCGCCCTCAAATGTCTCACCTGTAGTTTCAATTGATGTTGTTTCTTCAATAGTCGTTTCTTTTTGGATTCCTCTTAATGTTTTATTATCAACACTTGTTGTTTTAGAGTTAGAAATCTTAATCGAGAAGCTTTTTGTAAGGGGTTGTGAATTAACAACTATATTTACATTTGCAACAGGGTTTTTGTTTAGAAAAAAATACCCAACTCCAAGAAGTGCTAGAACCGGAACACTGACGAGAAGTATTTTTACGAAGGGTAATTTAAATGAAAAACCTTTGAAGATTTTTGTTAAGAAAAATCCGCCACTTGCAGTTGATTCCTCATATAGCATTTCTTCATTTGAATCCCCGGTCTCAAGATTAATATGTTTTGTAATGAAACCCTCAGTTTTCTCTGTTTCATCCTCCATTAAAGATATGATTGTTTTACCAATTGTATCTGTGGTATGGAAATGAAGACTTTTATTAAAATCAGATGCTTTTCGAGCCAAGACTTTTAGATTAATAACATTATCTAAGATTACAGCTCCCTCAGGGATTTCCACCTCAATAGAAGCCCCGTCTATAAATTTTATCTTTTCAAGAGCAGTCACTAAGTTGTCGTGAATCTCAAGAACTATTTTATTCATCAGTCTAATTTACCATGCCTGCTAAAAATAAATAGACATCGCAAATTCCAGCGAGTGGGGCGTACTCAGTTCCACTACATTTATCAGTTAAATCCTGCATAAAGAGGTAGTCTTCGCATGCTACTAAAGCATACTCTGGAGGGGATTTGAATGGAATTGATTTTGTCCACGGTTCTTTTGAAATCATATCTAAAAGCCCGGGCATTTTTGCTTCTTCTCCGGTTAAATAGATCTTTGATGAGAAAGTTTTAACTCCGCTAAATTCTTCAAATAAAACCTGTATCCCATCAAGCCAAAGTTCAAGTAAATCACTGGTCATACTTTGCACCTCAAGGGCTTCAGAAGACTCAAGCTTCCCAAGTAGATAATTTGTCTTTTTTAGTTTTGCTTCTTTTTGCGAAATGCCTGCTTTTGAAGCAATAGCTGCTGTAAAATGCTCGCTTCCTATAGATAGAGTTTTTGTGGCGACAAGACCTCCGCCAAAAACAACTCCAACCTCTGTATAATCACTTCCCATATTAACAACAACCCCGTCAAAATACTGACCTTTTAATCTCTTAAGCATCAGGGTAATACCATAAAGTTGAGGGCTAATACCAATCAATTTAACTCCTGCTTTTTTACACACGTGCTCAAGTGCTGTTATATTAAAACTTGGAGAAAAGGTAGAAAATACAGCAATTTCTAGCTCCGAACCTCTTTTCCCTTCAATATCAGTGACTACAACTCCATCGAGTTTAAAATAAACGTCAGATGAGATAACGGCTTCCATTTTTATATCAATATTTCCTGTGGATTCCATAAAAAGAGTTGAAGCATTCTCAAGAGAAGCTTGGGAGATTGCTTTATAGATCTTGTCGATCTCTTTTTTCTTAATACCAATCTGACCATCCCTTGTAACCTTTACTGTTGTAATATTACAAACAGAAAGTTCTCCACCAATTGACAGTATTACCTCTTTAGAAAGGTTTTCAATGTCTTTTCCGGCATCAAGGACTGCGCTTTTTAAGAAAGTCGAAACATGATCCTCATCCAGTATTAGACCAGCACGGACAAAACCAGGATCTAGTGCAATTCTTGATACACCAAGTACTTTAAACGTTCCTTCAGCGTCCTGGGGTGGTTCAAAAACCATACATCTAATACAATCTGAATTAATTTCAACTACCGCAAAATTCTTATGTTTTTGGGAATGGCGAAACGGCAGTTTTATCATTACAATCATTATATTAGATAACTTGACATTGGCAAAATTAAATGTGTAAATAACTTTGTTTTATGAAATCTCAAGACATTTTAAACAAGTACATAGCCTTTTACAAAGCCAAGAATCACCAGCTGATTCCCAATGTTTCACTTGTTCCACAAAACGACCCAACACTACTATATGTGAATTCTGGAATGTTTCCACTAGTACCTTTTCTCTCAGGAATGCCACACCCACAAGGCAAAAGACTTGTTAATGTTCAAAGATGTTTAAGATTCTATGAAGATTTAGACAATGTGGGTACAACAAACAGGCATACAGTTGCTTTCCACATGATTGGTAACTGGAGCCTTGGGGACTACTTTAAAAACGAACAACTTCCTTGGGCATATGAATTTCTTGTTGAAGAACTTGGGCTTGATATTAATAAAATGTATGCAACTGTTTTTGCTGGAGATGCAGATGCACCAAAAGACATTGAGTCTATTAAGATTCTAAAAGAGATCTTTCTAAAGTACGGTGTTGAGGCAAAAGAGGGAGAGCGAATCTTTGCTCTTGGGAAAGAGTCTAATTGGTGGAAAAGAGGCGACACAATTGGAGAACTTGGTGGACCGGATAGCGAAGTATTCTATTACATAGGTAAAGACGGCGATGGTTTTGGTAAAAACCCAGATGACTATCAAGATGAATTTCTTGA
>CAZILK010000018.1:0-18369 GCA_964540135.1 uncultured Candidatus Saccharibacteria bacterium
TTTCGGCAAATCAAGCCCATATAACAGACTAAGATATTACACCAAATTAGGCCTTCTACCGCACATGGAGAGACGCAAAAACGCACAAGGCAGCATTGTGGGTCACTACCCGAGTTGGACTCTTGAGAGACTCATACTTATTGAAAAGCTTAAGAATGAGGGTTTAGAAAACAGTCAAATTGCAAAAAAGATCCAGGAGATTAACGCAAAACAAAACACACTCAGCGCTCTTAAGAATCCAAGCCTGAGATCAAAGATACTTGCCTATTTCATAGTCTTTACTGCTCTACTCATTATCGCATCCGAGTTAAGAGTAATACCAATAGGTCTTGATAAGTATAAACTAATGCCAGGAGCTTTGTTTCTTGAAAATCAAAGTAAAAATGCAGATGCAGGATCTTATTTCATTCCCGGAAATTCAAACACTGTTTTTGTGAAATACGAAAAAGTACAACCTCTTTCTAAAATTGTTATAACTTTTACCCAAGACTACTCCCCCGCAAGTAAATACTGGATACAAAAAGTTGAACCTGGAAAAGGTTTTAGCATCGAACTTGATACAAAAGTTTTCAATGATACGTGGTTTAACTGGTACGCAACTCAGTAAAAATACCTTTCCGTTATATCCTACAGCAGCAATATTTCCCGTAACGAGAAATAAACTTATTGACAAGAATTCAAATAAATACGTATTCTTATGATATGAAACAAAAAAATCTAGACGCATTACTAAATATATTTCCAGTAGTTTTATCGTTTTTAATTCCCTTCTTCTTCTTACCAATTACCGTTGAATACTTTGAGTTTAATAAACTCTATCTTCTAGCGGTCGGAACTGGAGCTATGTTAATCATGTGGGCAATTAAAATGATTGTCAGTAAAGAAGTATCCGTTGTTAAATCTAAACTAGATGTTAGTCTGCTACTTCTTGTTGTAGCTTTTGCACTATCCGCTTTCTTCTCTGTAAGTAAGGTAGCAAGCATCTACGGGGCTACAGGCAGATGGTTTCCAAGTGTATTCTCAATTATTACTCTTGCTTTCTTCTACTACGCAGTAAGCTCAAATGTTGTCAGCGAAAGAAACATCAAAAGAATACTTTACGCTTTAATTTCAGGAGTCTCTGTTGCAGCCGTTACAGGGATGCTTATCTATTTTGATACAGGTATTATCTCAGCAGGATTTTTACAGCAAATCAATTTCTCACTTACTGGATCAAGAGCTTCGCTTGTAATTCTAAGCACCTTAGGACTTACAACCTTGATACCGCTTCTTGCCTATACTGAAAATTTCATGCAGAAATCACTTCTTGCTTTAGCAGGGATTGTAAATCTCTTTGCAGTCATAGCTTTTGGAAATGTAATGCACCAACTACTACTTTTAATAGCGGTGCTTGTTATGCTAGCACTTCACTCCAAAAAGCTTCTTAATAAAGCAAACTATCCATTTTACTCGGTCCTTGGCTCCTTCGCACTACTGCTTGTCTTGATAGTAAACATGTCAGGTACTAAAGATCTATTCAAGAATCCTAAGTATCCTCCTGAAGTTACACTATCACTTACTGAATCATGGAGAGTATCACTATCCGCATTACGAGACTTCCCTGTTTTGGGTTCCGGTCCATTAACCTTCTCTCAAAACTATACAAGGTACAAATCCCCATCCCAAAACATGCTAGATTCTTGGAATTTAAGATTTGATAAACCATATAATGAAATACTTAATATCGTCTCTACAACAGGGCTTGTTGGAACCGCGATCTTTGCTCTACTACTTATCTCGATGTTAAGACTTGGGCTTAAGAATAAAAACGATCTATCAAACATAATAGTAGGCATTCAAATTGTCGCGATTGTCTCACTATTTTTTACCTACGGAACAATTTCGATAATGTTTGTTTTATTCCTAACAGCTGCGTTACAAACAACAAACCTCGCACTAAATTCCTCTAGTAAAGCAAGTAAGGTTGGCCTTAGCATAACGTCCATCTCCAAGTCATTCTCAATTCTTGGTAATGATGAATCTAATGTAAAAACAAACAAAGAAGTATTCCAATACGTTGTTGCAGTGCCTCTCATTGCGTTCACCGCTATATCTGGATTCTTCTTGTACAAGAATTACATGGGTGAATACCATATGCGCCAAGCAATTGCTTTTCTTGACGCTAAAAGAGGCGGCGAAGCTTATGGCGAGGTAGCAAAAGCAATAGCATATAATCCAAGAAGAGACACCTATCAAAACTTACTTGCAAGAATAAATATAGCTCTTGCCAGTAACCTAGAAGGCAAGAAAAACATAACCGATCAAGACAAACAAACTATTCAAAAGCTACTTGTACAGTCAATATCAGCAACTAAATCAACCTCAGAGAGATTAAACCCACTGAGCGTTGAAAACTGGCAAACAAGAGCATTTGTTTACGGAACACTTAGAGAGGTTGCAAAAGATGCCTTCAATCTTGAGATTCAAGCATATAACACAGCGATTAGACTTGACCCAACAAACCCAAGTCTTAGGGTTGCTGCAGGAGGTGCGTACTATGCTAAAAAAGACTACCTATCAGCAGGTAACCTGTTCGCACAAGCAGTTAGTTTAAAAAGCGACTACGCCAATGCACACTATAATCTTGGGTTTGCACTTGTTAACTTAAATTCGCTAGAAAGAGCGCGCCAAGAGTTCTTAACTGTCCAAAAGCTAATAGCGAAAGACACCCCAGACTACAAAAAATTAACTGAAGAAATCGCAAAGCTTGATGAGAAAATTAAACTTGCCAAAGAATCTCAAGCAGTAGCTGGAGCTAGCGATGAAAAACCAACAGTAGAAGAACTACAAAACAACGCAAAACCAGTAAGTAATACACGAAACACCGGACAACAGCTAACAGAACCAGGAACAGTTGATAATAACGAGACTATAAACAACAGACCTCTTAATATTAACGAAGCTGTACAATCAACACCATCCGGTAATTAAGAAACGAATATGTGTGATTTACCCTGCATCCTAGTGATGCAGGGTAATCTTTTACTCCTAAAAATAGCTATCTAGTGCTTTGCAGGTCTTAGAACTTTCCAAAATAACTGTGTGTCCTATCACTGGGATTTGAATATTCTGAGCACCAGTAAGTATAGAGCTGCTTTTTGGAAGAACATGGTTGTCAAAAAGCGGGTACAAGCTGATTATCTTCTGATTTACCGATGTATTTTCCCGCAAACCTGTAATCAAAGTACTGTTTGGCAGCAACTCGTTAAGATTATCAAAATATAAATAACCAAACAGATTACCGTTAAAAGGTGTAGCGATAGCTACAACACGATCAATCTTTGATGAAGCCACGGCATCGTTAGCTAGGAGGTACTTTGCAACTAATCCTCCTTTTGAATGGGCTAACAAAATTACGTTTTGTAGGTTTTTCTCTTTTATGTAATCCCCCACTTTCTTTGAAAGACTAGCAACCTTATCTGTTGAATTAAAAGATGGGATTATATGTATTGGATAACCTTTTGTATTAAAATATTCGATTAATTTTCTTAAAAACCAAAAGGTTTCGTGAAAGCCAGGAACAACTATGACAGGATTCTTAAATCCAACTAACCAATGAGCGGGTTTTTTAAATAAAACACGATAACTCTTAAGCTTAGCTATAAGGATATACTCCTCCAGCATACCAATAACCACTTTAAACAAGCTCATGGTTATATTCTACCATCCAAGGATTTAATGACTCTAAAAATGGCGATCACTACCAAAGACATGCGGGACTTCAAGTTGCTTAAACACTGCCAATTACTTTAACATTACAACACTTGCGATTTTCCGTTACACTTAATACTATACAGAATAGTATGAGGTACTCATCGATGTCGCTTGAACAACGACTGACATTTATAAATAACAGGATAGAAGCGCTGCTTAGATGCAAAGTTGCTTTGCTAGAAGAATATATTCAGTTTGAAAAAGTTTGCAAATCGACAAAAAAAGATATCCTAGAAGGGCGAGATTTGCAAAACACCTTATTAGATCTGGAAAAAAGGGCTGAGACTTTTGAAGAATTGCTTAGAAACACAAACTCTGAACTAAAATCATTTACAACAGAATTACAGAAAATGGAGGAGGTTGTTAATGACCCATCAGTCTGAATTTATAGAACAAAGAGACGAACAAATAGGCGAACAAATACTTAATGCTGTAGACACACTCCGTGAACAAGTCGCAACAGGTTTCGAACGTGTCGCGGGCTATATAGGCAGACTTACGGCGTCTCTTGAGCAGACTCGCTTAGAAGTAACAAAAAATCTAGATGAGGTATACGAGATACTGCGTGAGGAATCACAAGGACTCCTAGAAAAGTTACCCAATCCGTCTGACTGGCCCTCACAAATTGAAGACTCTCAAACAGCATCGGTCGTTGCCAAGATGTATGCAAAATCCGAAGCACTAACTTTTGGAGCAACAAAACGCACACGTAAAAGAGTAGGTACCAGAAACCTACCTAATAGGACATCCTCTCACTTTGGATGGGAAATTGAAGAGTGGGTAAAAAACGGAGGTACTTTAGAACTTATTGATATAGATATTTCAGAGATTAGTACTCACGGCAGCTACGGTAGTACCACTAGACAAAACCATATTCAAGCGGCTTTAAATGAAGAGGATGCAAATATTGTTTTTAGAAGATTACCGCCAATTGTTGTATCTCGTGATGATTTAACATGGACCATACATGACGGCAACACTCGAGCAATGATGGCAGCTGCAAACGGGATACCTTCTCTGCGTGCGTATGTATTTATCACAGCTGATGCACAAGCAAACAGCCTTTCTTTGAGACTAAACGACATTGCTATCAAAAATACAGATAGCTAGACAGACATATTGTTTGAATTAAGCTCTTAGAAACGAATTAAGTTAACCGATGACATTGAAACATCTCTTCAAAAACCCCTCTAAAGAGAAGTTGGTGGACTATGTTGGAATTAGTTCTCAAGTGCTTAGTGTTAAAATGTATGAATGACACCTCAAGAATTTGTCATCAAAGTTATAACGCAATACAACAATAATGCAGGTATTTTTATAAAAAAGGTTAACGCCGAAGAGTTAATTCCTAAGGGCTTAGATGGCATACACAAATCGCTTTTTATTTTCTACGTTTTACAGCTAGATTACGCTATGAAATCTCAAATCCTATACAAGGGTGCAAACAGACTTTACCTTGAAAACAACCTATTTTTTACCCCCAACTTTATTAGTAACTTAAAGGAGGATGCTTTAACCAAAACCTTGCGGGAATACCTGCATCCACGGTACATCAACGAGGCAGTAAGAAGATATGTACACAATACTGAAGCTTTATTAAACGGTTATGACGGAGATCCTAGAAAGATCTTTGAACATACAGCATATTGCCAAGATGTATTAAAAAGATTGAAAGACTTTCGAGGATTCGGTCCAAAGATCGGTAATTTCTTTGTGAGAACAATGATGAATTCTTTTGACTATACCTATTCAGATATCGATACCATACTACCCCCTGTTGATGTACATGATGTGAGGATAACCTACCTGCTTGGCTATATTGACTCAGACCAAATGAGTCAAAAGAACATTAATCTTGTAAAAAACTTGTGGAATAGGGCATGTATAGATACTAATAACAGCTGGTTAGTCCTTGATAAAGCGCTGTGGTTGCTAGGCTCTGAGGGCAAACCAAAAAGCAAAGAAGACATACTCAATCTACTTAAATAGTCAGGTTTATAATAATTGATGTCTGAACTGCAATTCGCTGATTTTAGAAATGGTGGACCGTAGCGGATTCGAACCGCTGACCTCTTCCATGCCATGGAAGCGCTCTACCAACTAAGCTAACGGCCCGTGCTTTGAACTAATTAGGCTTTGGCTTTGCCATCTTCTTAAAAAACACAATTCTTTTATTTGGCAGATCTGCAATATTATAGAGTTTGGTAATCTTTGGCACAACCTCTTCTTTTGGCTCTAGTGCCTCTGCATCACTTAGTAACTTATGAACAAGTTCAAACATAGCTTTTACCCCGTCCCCTGTTATAGCGCTAACCCCAACAACAAATTTATCTTTAGAATCAAAAAGCTTTGTAATAGAAGGTAAACTTTGAGCTACATCAGGAATATCAGTCTTATTTATTAAAATAATTTGAGGTTTTCCTACAAGCGGGTTTTCTCTTGTAATTGGATTTTTATAACTACTAAGCTCTTGTTCAATTTTTAGGTAGTTTTCATAGGTATTTTTTGCAATACCTTCAACTGTGAACGAGTTTGTATGCTCCATATCTAGCCCATCAAGAGGATCAATAATATGAATCAATACTTTTGTTCTTTCAATATGTCTTAAAAAGTCATCTCCAAGTCCTTTTCCAAGTGATGCTCCTTCAATTAAACCTGGGATGTCAGCAAACACTATATCTTTATCAAAAATTCTTCCAACGCCTAGGTTTGGTGACAATGTTGTAAACGGATAATTACCAATTTTAGCACCTGCATTTGTGAGACTGTTAATTAAAGTGCTTTTACCGGCGTTAGGAAGACCTACAATGCCAACATCAGCGATAAGCTTTACTTCTAGTCTTATTTCTTTTGCCTCTCCCAGCTGACCTTTTGTGTATTGAAGAGGTGTTCTATTTGTTGAGCTTTTAAAAGCATCGTTTCCTTTTCCCCCAACCCCACCTCTTCCAAGAATTATTTGTTCACCGTGCTTAACAACGTCAGCGATTAGGAAATCGCCATAATCTGTTTTTTCATAAATTCTGGTACCTACAGGAATTTTTATATAAATAGTCTCCCCATCCCCTCCGCGCATATTCTTTTTCCCACCACGCTCGCCACTCGGCGCTTCAAAGGTTTTTTTTGATCTAAAATCTATGAGAGTTCCTAGGTTATGATCAGAAACGGCAATGACTGATCCGCCTTTGCCGCCATCGCCACCATCAGGACCCCCTTTTGGAATATATTTTTCACGTCTAAAGGAAACGGCACCATTACCGCCATCGCCTGCTTTGACTTTTATTACAGCTGTATCTATCATGCCAGTATTTTTCATATTAATTCACATAATCCAGTGGGTTTTGAGGTACACCACCATATTTAATAATAAAGTGGACGTGAGGTCCAGTTGACCGACCTGTACTACCCATAACACCAATTCCTTCACCTCTTTCCACTCTTTGCCCGTAGCCTACATCAATTCTGTTCATATGACCATAGACTGTTGTAAAACCATTGTCATGGTCAATTTGGACATGAAGTCCAAGACCCCATGGATCCCAACCTGCTCTAGTAACAGTACCTGATGAACAAGCATAGATTGGAGGGTAAGTTCCCCAGGGTGTAGCTATGTCAAGACCGTTATGATACCAGCTAAAGTATTGTGTGACTATACGTGATGAAGTAGGCCAGATACACCAGCCACCTGCAAGATTTGGCGCCACAACCGGGTTTTGAAACTGCGGTATCGTTGAGAAGACGGGTGTAAAAACAGGCTGAGGAATTTTAGCATCCGGAATAACAAGCTCAGTACCCATTGCAAGTTCGGATGTATTTAAAATATAGTTAAAATCAGCCACTGCTTGTTCTGGAACATCATATTTTTTTGCAATAGATGCAAGCGTATCCCCTGACTCTACCTTATGGATCAAGCCTGAGACTGGTGGAATAGAAATGCTACTCCCAACTTTTAGAAGAGAACTATCTGTAAGGTTGTTTACATACTTTAGAGCGTCTGATGATATTTTAAATTTTTGACCAATTCCGGATAGCGTATCCCCCGGTTGTACTGTATACGCGAAGTATTCAGTTCTTTTCCTACTCTCCGGTACAGTTGTAGTTGCAACCTCTCGTTGTGGGATTATGTCAGATACCTCCGATAAATAGTCTTTGTTTAGTGGCTGGTTATTAACAAGGGGTGAGCTATTAAAGATTTTACCAACAGTAAATACTAGAAATGCAAAGGTAAAGACAACAAAATTAATAACCGGTCTACCAAGTTTACCTCTGGACCAAATGAGCTTTTGGACACTCTTTGTCTTAAAGTTACGAGCAAGCTTACCCCACAGCGTTATCAAGCTTCTTATCAGTGTAAAGATGTCTTTAATTTTTTTTATGAGGTATGAGATGAAAACTTTAGTGAAGCTGGTTACTGGCCTTATCAAGGCTCCAATCCTAGATCGTGATTCAAAGCTATATCCGTTGAATGACAGCTGTGTAAATCTTAATGACTTGGAACTTCTTAACGTGTGAATTAAGCTAGTTGAGAGAAAGCTCTTCTTACCTTTATGAACAGGAGTAGCTTGCCGTTTGCTTCGAATCCGTTTGAGTAGTTTTGGAAAAGATACTCTTGAACTCATTAGTTTTATAAGTATAAGCCCTTAAAGAGGATTAAACACCTTTATGTAGGGTCTCCAAAAAGTCTTTATTACTCTTTGTCTTCTTTAAACGCTCAAGCACGAGCTCTGTACTCTCATTCTCCCCAAGAAGGTCAATCATTCTTCGAAGTTTTAGAATTGACTCAACATTGGCTTTGTCATATAAAAGCTCTTCGTGTCTTGTACCGCTTGCTTTTATATCAATTGCCGGGAAGATTCTTCTTTCTTGTAAATTACGGTCAAGTCTAAGTTCCATATTGCCTGTCCCCTTGAACTCTTCAAAGATAACATCGTCCATCTTAGATCCTGTTTCAACTAAAGACGTTGCAACAATTGTTAAACTTCCACCTTCCTCAAGGTTTCTTGCAGCACCAAAAAAATGCTTTGGTGGGTAAAGAGCTGAAGGATCAAAACCTCCTGATAATGTTCTACCTGATGGCGGAACAGCTAGGTTATAGGCACGTGCAAGCCTTGTCAATGAATCCATAAGTATGACAACATCGCCACCTTTTTCTGCAAGTCTTTTAGCTCTTTCAAGAGCAATTTCTGCAACTTTAGTTTGTGCTTCAGCTGTTTCATCAAAGTTTGAAGAAAACATCTCGCCTTTAACACTTCGCTCCATATGCGTAACTTCTTCAGGTCTTTCCCCTATCAATACAACCATTAAATATATTTCTGGGTAATTTTTAGTTATTCCTGCTGCAATATCCTGTAAAAGCCAGGTTTTACCGGCTTTTGGTGGAGCAACTATCATTGCTCGTTGTCCTTTTCCAATTGGGGCAAACAGGTCGATGATTCTTGTCGATAAAACTTGCGGTTCGGTTTCAAGTTTAAGCCAAGTGTTTGGGAAAATAGGTGTGAGTTTTGAAAAAAGAGGACGCTTTCTAGCATCTTCCGGGCTCATACCGTCAATCTTCTCGATCTTAAGCATTGAAAGATATCTTTCATTTTCATGAGGTGCCCTTGCAAAACCGTCTATTAGATCCCCCATTCGCAGACCAAGACTCTTGATTTGAGAGGTACTAACATATACGTCTTTTGGTAAATTGTCATCAGCTTGCTGTTTTTGTCTTAAAACACCATAGTCTGGAAGAATCTCAAGGACCCCTGAGACTTTTATACTGTTTTCAGAACTAGAGGAACTCTCTGAATACCCATTTGATCTTGGTTGATAGGCTTGCTGCCCGTTACCCTGGGTTGAATTTTGACTTTGTGATGGTTGATAGCTCCTGCCATTTGTATAGCCCCCATTACGAGGAGTATAGGTTTTAGGACTATCGGAAGCTACGTTATTAGTACTAGATGTTGTTTTTATTGGCATAATATTCTTTGTGAAAATAGTTAATGGATTTAATTTTTTATTAAATCTTAAAGTCGGGAGATAGCCACTGCCCCGAGCTACCTCCCAGCTTCAAGGATTAATAATAATCTTATGCTGGTTTACCTGCAACTTTTAGGCTTTCGATAATCTTCGCTTTAATTATAAGCCTTGTATTATATGTACCGGCAGCAATATCCCACATACCGCCACATGTAATTAAAGTTAGGGTTTTTCCTGAAGATTTGTTTAATATATCAAGTCTACCTTCTTGTTTTATATCTACATGAACAATCTCTTCAACGGTGTACTCGTGTTTTTTCCCAAACTCGTCGACCACAACTACTTTATCACTTATGTTTAAATTTTTCAAATTCCAAAATGCAGCAGGGGCTCCAGTGTTTGTATCAAAATGTCCATCAATTATTACATTACCGTGTTGCCCTGGTTTTGAACTTTTCTTGTACCAACCAGCTGAATACCAGTCCTTTGGCACTCCAAGCGTACCGTCTGCTTCAACACTAATGGGATCTACGACTAAATCAAGCCCTACTTTATCAACCTGCAGTTTTACAGGTTTCGAGTGTATTGGATCAAGTAAATTCTTAAACGGCGAAATTTCCGGTATAACAGGAGCCATAACTCCGGTGGTATTAGCCTTATTCCCGTTAGCCAGTTGAGTCATGCTAGTCCCTACTTTTATTTTAGGAAAGTTATCAAGAGAAAGACCAAATTCGTAAATAAAAAGCATTAAGATGCCGGGTAGTATAAAAAGAGCAGATTTTAGTAAAACCACAGATATAGTTTTCATAGCATTTAGATGATTAAAAGCAATATAGATGAGCCGCGTAAGCACAAGTGCAAACCCAGCCCATCTATACAACCCTTAATAGAATCTATTAAGCCCTGACAGCAGGCACAAGCAAGACAAAGACAAAAAACACTACTATTACCGCAAAAAGTACCATATTTACTCTATAAAGCTTTTTTTCCATATTTGGTTGTGGCAGGTGAGTTTCTTGTCCGAAGTAGTGCTATTTTAACCTATAACCCCCTGTATGTCAATCACTATGGGATCATTGCCAGAGGGTAGCTATAGGTCATAGCTTTAATCGACAGGCTCAAGCCCTATAATCACCTAAACGGCGGTTGAATTGATTGCGTCTTTTGCTAGTAGAGAAAAGAAAATCGAGTCCAAAGATCAACGGGTGTCGCTTGTTCATTTCTAGAAAATCTATAACCTTTAACACAGATCATGCTTCCCCTGTCCAGAAGCATGTACGGAATTATTCATCTCAAAAGGATGAAGCGTCCTGTGGCTTTGCCACAACACAAAAGGCGTTCTGCGGTTGCCGCACCTATGTCGCTCCATGTGGAGCGTCTTTTGTTTCTGCCCACATATTCCTATTTTAACTGTTAATCTTGATTTATAGCTGAGAAAATCAGCTCAACTGAGGCACGAGTACTGCAAATATTATCTTACCTGCAGGTGATTGGATGAGCCTTGAGACTTCAACACTAGCCTCCTCACCTACCTTATTCTTACCGTCTTCAACAACAATCATTGTTCCATCGGGCAAATAGGCCACACCCTGATTCTTTTCTTTTCCTTTTTGAATAATTTTTACTTTAAGCTTTTCACCTGGTATAAGTTCTGGCTTAATTGACTCCATAAGCTCGTTTAGGTTTAAAACCTTGATATTTTGAGTCTTTGCAACTTTATTTAGATTAAAATCAAGGGTCATAACACTCAGATTTAGTTTTTTAGCAAAAGATAAAAGCCTTTTATCCACTTCGTGGGTATCTCTTTTACCAAGCTCCTCCTTAACCACCTTGACCCGTGCGACCTTTTTAAGCGCTTCTATGTTATCAAGCCCTCTCCTACCCTTTAACCTCTTTAGATCGTCTGCACTGTCAGACAGAGCATGGAGCTCATTTATTACAACATTTAAAATTAGAGCTGAAAGTCCTGGAAAAAAACCTACTTTTGCAATATTTATAATTCGACCATCTATTAAGACTGAGGTATCAAGTAGCACTGAATTCTCATACTTCTCAGCAAGCTTTTTCTTATCTCCTAGCTGTTTCTCTTTTTGACGTCTTCGTTTAGCCGTTTGCATTCTCCTACTTTGTTGTTCCCAAAAGTCCCAGACAATATTGGAAACTGCTGATTGAATGAAAGCTTCTATCCAGTATCTAGCTTTTTCAGCAATCAAAGGCACCGTGTGAAAGCCAAAAACCCCAAGTGTGAATGCAAGGAGTAATTCACCTAAAAACTGAATGCCAAAAAGTGGGAATTCTTTGAAGATTAGATTCGTGGAGATGATGAAGGTTAAAACAAAGAAAATTAAACCTAAAACTATCTTAGCTACAAAACTTCTTGTGAATTTAAATCGATCTTCTCTTGGTTGTACTTGTTTTTTATCATTCAATCTACTCCAAAACTACACTTATTTTAAAAATTTACTGATCGAATCTTTAAGCGATTTAACAGATTCTGAGTTAATTATAACATTAAAGCCAAGTTTCTTAGCTTCTTTTTTTCGAATATCCTGGTAAGGTACTTTCTTAATTTCCCCCGATAACCCGCATTCACCGAATGCAACTGCTTCTTTTTGAAGCGGAACATTTAAGATTGATGAGGCAACAGCAAGGCAAACTGCTAAATCACACGAATACTCAGATACTTTATAGCCACCGGCAATGTTTAAATAGACATCATAGGTCGATACCTTTAAGCCGCATCTTTTTTCAAGAATAGCTAGAAGGACGTTTAGTCTATTAACATTAAACCCGCTTGCGGTTCTTCTCGGGTAGCCAAATGAGGTCGCAATACTTAAAGCCTGTACCTCAAATAGAAGTGGTCTTGTACCTTCCATGACAACAGATATACAACTGCCCGAAGCAGCTTCTAGCCTTTCAGACACAAATAGTTCTGAAGGGTTCGGTACCTCAACCATACCTTCCTGCTTCATCTCAAACACTCCTATTTCTGAAACGGAACCAAATCTATTTTTTGTTGTTTTTAATATACGAAATAAATGCTGAAAATCTCCTTCAATATATAAAACGGTATCTACCATATGCTCAAGGACCTTTGGGCCTGCAATTGCGCCGTCTTTTGTGACATGCCCAATGAGTATTAACGGTATTGAGCGAGATTTAGCTACTTGAATTACTTTATTTGAAGCCTCTCTAATCTGACCAACTGACCCTGCCATCCCCATTAGTTCTTGTGTGTAAATGGTTTGAATTGAATCAACAACTACAAGGTCAAAAGCAGACTTCCCTTCACTTTGTCCGTGCATAAATTCAGCGACATTATCAATGCAAGTTTCTGCAAGTAAAAATAAATTATCTCCAGAGTACCCCATTCTTTGGGCTCTGATTTTTACTTGTGTTGGACTTTCCTCACCACATACATATAGAATTTTTTTACTTGTCATACTTTTTGCTATCTGGGTAATGAGAGTACTCTTACCAATACCAGGTTCACCGGCAAGGAGTATGACATGACCTGGTACAAACCCACCCCCAAGTACACGGTCGAACTCAGCTATACCCGAGCTTAGTCTCTTAAGACTCTCTGAAGGTATCTTAGATAGCTGCTTTAATGAAGGGGAATTAAGGTCCAGTGAGTACACCTTTTTGTCGATTTTTGATGTGGCTGAGACAGTTTCCACTAATGTGTTCCACTCCCCACAAGAGGCACATTGACCGCTCCAGGAAGTAGATTCGGCGCTACATTTTTGACATATAAAAAGAGATTTTGCTTTTTTCATTACTTAGATGATATTACGATTTTGCCTTTATGAACATCAGCTTCAAACTTAAGTGAAGCATTATCTTTAGAATCAGACTCAAGCATATGCTCAGCAACACGATCTATAAGCTCTTTTTCAAGTATTCTTCTTAAAGCTCTTGCACCAAATTCTTGTGAATACCCTGCTGCGAGTAAATAGTCCTTAGCAGCCGGGGTTACGTTAAGTGTGATTTTTTTAAGCTTAAGGCTTGTCTTGAACTCATTAATCAGGAGTTCAATTATCTTGTTCTGGCTTTGCTTTGATAGTCTTCTAAATACAATAATCTCATCAAATCTATTGAGTAACTCAGGTTTTAAGAACTTCTTAAGATTAGCATTAAGCCTTGTCTCGACATTTGACTCGGTTTTTAAGTCGTTTTCAAATCCTATATCTTTTCTATGAAGAATCTCAGTTCCTAGGTTGCTTGTAAGTATAATTATTGCCTCATTAAAACTAAATGTAGTACCAACTGCATCAACAAGCTGTCCTTCTTCCATAATCTGTAAAAGAATATTGAGTACTTCAGGATGAGCTTTTTCAACCTCATCAAACAACACAACACTTTGAGGTTTAAGTTCAATCTTCTTTGTTAATTCCCCACCTTCACCAAAGCCAACATACCCAGGAGGAGCTCCTACAAGACGCGCTACTGTGTGTTTCTCACCAAAATCACTCATATCAAGTCTGATTAAAGATCCGCTACCAAAAGCTTCGTCAGCAAGTATCTTGGCAAGTTCAGTCTTTCCAACACCGGTTGGTCCTAAGAACAAGAAATTGCCAACTGGTCTTTTTTTATTATTAAGTCCAAGCTTTGACCTAATCAAGCTTTTAACAACAACATCAATTGCAAGGTCCTGTCCTATTATTTTCTTTTTTATCCTGACACTTAAAGACCGTAGGTCCTCAATTGGGATTGGCATAGACTTTGAGATCTCTTCTTCTTCAACCGCTGTATCGATTGTTGCAGTAGTGAGTGTGAGTTTTTTTCTTAAAAACATTACCTTTTCATCTGTAGATAGTTTGGTTTCAATTTTCTCAAGACTATTTCTGTATTTTAATGCTTTAGAATAATCCCCCGACTCGATATGTGTATCTATTTTGCCAGCAAGAACTATAGTTTCGTCTATCAGGCTTTTATATCTATTAGGTACTTTGCTTTCTTTTAAAATGAGCTTGGTGCACGCTTTATCGAGAAGATCGATACCCCGCTGAGGGAATTTTATATCCACATCCATTGCTTTTGCTTTTTTATAGGCATGAGCTACAACTGTTGGTGGTATTTTTATATTATGGTATTCCTCAAGCTGTTTTGCCCTAGACTGCATAACTCGAAGGATTTGCTTTTCACTTGGCTCATTTAACTCAAGGATACTGAAGTTACTTAATAGCGAAGCGTTTTCTGTTGAAAGCTTCTCATATATGGTGTAATCCATCGTTGCAATTACCTTAATGCCTAGATTTCCAAGACCAGATTTAAACAAAGAATAGATTAAAGGAACAGCAAGACCAGAATTTGTTGGTATGAAGATGTTCTGGAAATTTTTGATGTGAAGTATTACTCGACCTACATTCTTTACCTCTTCTAACAACAAAGAGATGCTTTGTTCTACATTTATCCCTTTATTAAAAGCGCTTGCAATGAACTGAATTAAGTCAAAATCAAGAACTTGATAACCAAGAAGCTTTGGCGGTACATCAAGAGAATTGATTCTTCTAATCAAAAGGCCTATTAAGGACTCTTTACCAACACCGGTCTCACCAACAATAAGCGGGTTGGGGTTTTGTTTTTGCATGAGGATTGAGATGATACCGTTTAGCTCTTCCCTATATATAAACTCCTCGGTTGAAAGATAGGAAAGGTATGTTGCATTTTCACCGTAGAGTGAGAGAAGTGGTGTTTTTGCCTCAAGCTCCGAGTTTTTTAAGTTTGAAGGGAACGCACTGAGTTGTAAAATCTCATCTCTGACTTTATCAATTTGCTTTGAACCAACCATCTTAAGGAGTGCAAGTAAGATATGTTCCGAGCCTACATAAGTGTGCTGGAACTTCAGAGCTTGAAAATAGGCTTCTTTTACTAACCTATCAAGATCAATTCTTTTTGCTTTTGGAAAAACTATATCTTTAACTGTTGCTATGATTTTTGCTGAAACACCTTGAGAGTCTTTTAAGGCTGTAAATACATCTGACGCAATAACTGTTACAACAGGGCTCACTTTCTTTGATTTTTTGCTAGTTGAGTTTTTCTTTACTTTCCCAGCTCTTTTTGCAGCTGTAGATTCAGCTTCAAGCAATACTTTTTTAGCTCTATCAGTTAACCTGTCCAAAGGCATTTATGATTCCTTCCTTACTCACTTGGTTGTAATTTTTTTGTACTCAAAGCAAGCTTTTGACCACTGCCATCAGCCATTGTTACAACAGCTTTAACAGTTTCACCTTCTTTAACAGGAGCAGCACTTTCTGAGATGTGAAGAAGAGCATCAAGCCCTTTTTCAAGCGTTACAAAAGCTCCAAATGGAACTATTTTTGTAACTTTACCTTCAACAACAGAACCAATAGGATATTTCTGATCTACTTTTTCCCATGGGTTTTCAGATAATCTCTTAACAGATAGTGCAAGTTTACCGCCTGAATCCTCACTAATGCCTAGTACCTTTACAGTAATTGGTGAGCCAACAGCATAGTAATCACCAGGATTGTTTACTTTTTCCCAAGCAATTTCACTGATGTGAACAAGGCCTTCAATACCATCTAGATCAACGAAAATTCCAAAAGGCATAAGTCCTGTAACAATTCCGCTTAACACATCTCCCTCTTTAACTGTAGCTAGCTTTTCTTTCTTAGCTTCATCACTGTATGTAGGAAGAGCGTCTTTTTCAGAGAATACGAGTCTGTTTTTTACTTTATCAAGTTCAATAATTTTTACCTTAAGTGTTTTACCTGAAAGTACTTTAAGGGATGACTTTAGCTCAGCCTCACTACCTGCAGCATACTTTGCAAGATCGTTGGCAAAATGTACTCTATCAAGATGTGAAAGTGGCACAAAGCCTATTACACCAGCACAATCAACCAACAGTCCGCCTTTATTGTATTCAAGAACTGTAACATCCATGACAGTTTGATCACGATGTGCATCAACAAGTTCTTTCCATTTCTTCTCCCTCTCTGCTCTTCTTAAAGAGAGAACAAAATAGCCTTGATCACTTTCACTCTGGATAACAGTTACAAGAACTTTATCTCCAGGCTTAAGATTCATGTACTCATCGGGAGAACCTAGCTCTTCGCCATAAACAATACCCTCGGATTTGGCTCCAACATCAACAAGTACCTCACCAACCCGAACGTTAACAACGGTTCCTTCAACGAACTCGCCAGGTATGAAATTTTTTAAAATAATCGAATCATCGGTTAAATATTGACCCATGCTTGAGTCAGTTTTATGTATTTTAGAAGCTTTAGACATATGTGTGAGAATTAGCCTTTACTGTAGGTAAAAGCGAGAGTGCTGCAATTTATTACATCAGTCGCTTGAGCACAAAAAGTGGACTGTATGGGGATTCTACACTACTTACGTGGTTTTGCAAGACAATAAAATACCTCGCACAAAGCTAGTTTAAAAGTATACCTTTACCCTTAAATTCTGGCATTTCCAACTTCGTCTCCGGACGAAGACCTTCATGAATTTCTTGTAACACTGCGTCAATGGCTAACTTTTGATCTATCACTACTGTTGCACTGGTATCTATTCTAGTAGTACCAGAAATGGCTCCTGGAATCCTTCTGACTACAGGTGCCAGCATTGGCTGGTTACTACCATCAAATTGAGTGATTCTCATTGACCTAGAGATGCCGTAATTATTTTTTTGCAAGAGAAAATGTCCAATTGTACGAGAGCCGTCTAGTATATAAGCTTCGTTAGTAGTAGGGGCGGTTATGACTCTAGGTAATCTACTTGCAAACTCACCAAATCCTTTTAAATCAGTGCCAAACCCCAGGACATCTAAGACTAACTCTACACGATCATAAGGCAAACCTGCGCTTCTACTAGTATTGTATAGGTCGCCACGACCACCAAGTTCTGGGTTTCCTAAAAAATTACTTATAAGTAGTGGGTATATATGAGCTGATCTAGCAACTGCATCGGTGTCGTCAACAATTTCCGGACTATTTCCAGAGGATCTTAGATTTTCTCTTGCTCCAATTACGCTATTGTGCACAGTCACTTGCATTGTCTCGAGCTGCAGCCTAGCAAATATTACAGCTTCCCTGGTTTCATTGTCCAACTCAGGCTTCGCAAGCTCAGTGTTTAGTCGTGCAATTAATGCTCCAATCGGTCCAGATACTGCTACCTCCGCTCGTTCTTTGCGAATAACCTGCTGCACTGAACCTAAGAAAGCATGTACACCCTCATCATCTACAGTGCCATCAATAACAATTCCGCAAGCCTTATCTATTCGTGCAAGTGCTGGTCTATCGACACCCAAATCAAGTTTGTGCCTTGATTCATCCTCATTTACCACTTGAATAACGTGGGGTGCTGTGCCATCTTTCACAACCTCATATCTATAAGACCCGCTCCCATCGGTAACTTGAAACTGTGCTAGCGTTCTGTCCAATTTAGCTCCAGCACCTTCTCTAGACAGTGCGAATTGAACTGTTGTCCCGTCTGTAACAAGCTCGCAAGCTAAACCTGCTCCGTTACTATCAATAAATTCTTTTCTTTCATCCATATATTAAATATACAAATTATTATGTGAATAGTAAATACCTACAACTAGCGAGCTAGCTTAGTCTAAAGCTAATACATATTCGTCTTCTTTAATACCAAGTGTTTACTTCTGGTTAACATCAGCCTTAAGTATTG
>CAZILK010000019.1:0-14141 GCA_964540135.1 uncultured Candidatus Saccharibacteria bacterium
GAAACACAAATGAATTTATTTGGTTGACTGCTTTTTAAGGTACTTTCTTTATCATTTAGTATGTATGTGAAAAACGTATATTTAAAATCATCAGATGGGTTTTTGGGATCAGTTCTGTTGGCAATTTCATCGCCATCACCTACCCCACCCCCATCAGTATCAAAGTTGCTGGGATTGGTAAAAAAGACAAATATTTCTTCATAATCAGTCAAACCATCATAATCAGTATCTCTCAAGTACGGATTTGTGAAGTAAATTGTTAATTCTTCGGAGTTAGTAAGACCATCGCTATCTAGATCCCCATCTTGTGGCAGCTGCTTGACTGCACTTTGTTCAGGAGTTTCTTCATCGGCTTCTTCTCGGTCGCTGTCTTCATCACTATCATCATCGTCATCTCCACCACCATCATCGACAGGTACTACAGGCTCTTCAACTGGATCTATATCATCTGCTGGATCTAGAGGGTCTTTGCCTTGGTCTACTTCAAGACCATCTATTAAAGATCCGCCATCAGTGTCGCTGTTTGTGGGATCTGTGTTATTCAAATACTCATCTAAGTTAGTTAGCCCATCGTTGTCAGGATCAAGGACTGCGTCTGACGCATCATCGGGATCTAAGCCATATGTTTCTTCCCATGTGTTTGGCATTCCGTCTCCATCACGGTCTAGGGGGTTATACTCAGTTATTACTTGGGAAAAAGAAACGCTAGGTAATACTGACCCTTCTTTTACAAAATCCCGGATAAATAGTACG
This sequence comes from uncultured Candidatus Saccharibacteria bacterium, assembly GCA_964540135.1. Taxonomy (GTDB): domain Bacteria; phylum Patescibacteriota; class WWE3; order UBA101185; family UBA10185; genus CAZCAQ01. The sequence continues at coordinate 754 of CAZILK010000019.1, forward strand.
GAAATAAAGATTAGTGCAGACAAAACAACAGTTTTTACAGCAATTCTAGTACCTAGTTTACTCATGAGCTCTCCATAATACATGCTTTCTTATACATAAGAATATTTTAACACCGTACATTAGTGAATGTATGAATTAACCTGATTTTGGGCTGATTTATAAGCAGCTGGAAAAACAGGAGCTATACATATTGCATTAGGTATATGATTGGTATAAAATGATTCTAATACATACGCTTATGCGTATGTTTTAGAAATGAAATACTACGAAATCAAAGCAAAACTAGAGGATCTCTATGTATTCTCGCTTAAAGACGTTGTTTCCATTGACCCTGCTTTCAGACTTCCTACCCTTTATGATTGGGATTCAAAGGGTTTGGTGAAGAGATTAAGAAATAACAACTACGTTTTTGCTGACTACGAGCCACACGACAAAGATTACTACTTCATAGCCAACAGACTTTATACACCTTCATACGTTTCTTTGGAAACAGCACTAGCATTTTATAATGTATTACCTGAAGCAGTACAAACTATTACATCAGTTACGACTAATAAAACTAATGTATTTGATACGCCGTTTGGGAAGTTCTCGTATTCAAGCGTATCTTCTAGCCTGTTCTTCGGATATAAAACTATCACAATTGATAGTCATTCTGCACAACTAGCAAATATTGAAAAAGCAATACTGGATTATTTGTACCTTAATTCGCATATTAACTCTTTAGAAGACTTTGAATCTTTAAGATGGAATAAAGATGTTTTGACTGAAAGCCTCGACTTAGAAACATTCGAAAAGTTCTTAATCATATTTGACAATAATGCGCTTGGGAAAAGATGTGTTAAATTCATGGAGTTTTTAGATGCTTGATATTAGTGAAATAAGAAAACAGTTTCCAGAGTCTTTGCATAAATTTGATCGGGGTATTATTCGTGAGTATCTCCAATATCATATCCTGGGTATTATATTTTCACATAAACTGAGTTTAAAGTTATCTTTTTTAGGAGGTACGTGTTTACGTATCGCGCACGGATTAAAAAGATTCTCCGAGGATATTGATTTTGATAATAAGACACTAACTGAGAAGGAGTTTGAAGAGTTGGGTTTATATATTAAGAAAGAGCTAGAAAAGCTAGGATTTACTGTCGAAATAAAATTTGTAAACAAAGAGGCATTTCACTGTCTTATAAGATTCCCTAGGATCCTATTTGACCAAGGTCTATCGCCTATCGAGGAGGAAAAGATTTTTATCCGAATAGACACTTTTGATCAAGGGGTATATTACTCTCCAGACACTTTCATTCTCAATAAGTTCGAAGTGTTTAGACAAATATTTATCACTCCCAAAAATGTAATTTTATCTCAAAAATTATGGACTATTACACAAAGAAATAGATTAAAAGGTAGAGATTTCTATGACATTATGTTTTTATTACAAAACACTAAACCAGATCAGATATTTCTTAAAGCTAAATTTGGAACAGCTGATTACAATAAGTTAATAGTAATTCTAGAGGAGAAATTAAAGGAAACTGATTACGAAGCTCTTGCTAAAGATGTACAACCATTCCTATTTAATGAAGAAGCAAAAGAAATGTTCTCAGTTTTCCCAACCTTCCTTAGACAACAGTTGCTAAACTAATGACTGTGCTTTTTCGGTCGCGAATCCAACTAAGGTATTCTGCTCTCCAAGATGAAAATGAGGTACTAAAAGGGCAAGATAGGTATCAGTTGAGTTTAACCCCATCATAAAAGGCTGAGTTATTAGTGATGAAACCCCAATACTTATCACCATAAGACCAGTGCCACCATTCATATGGGTAGTTTACAAAACCTACACCTCCCATAACGGTCTTCAGCAATTCTCTGTTAACAACTTGCTCCTTAGTAAGACCTTGGTAATCTGAGTTAGCCGAATCGTTATATACAAACATATTACCCATATCAAGCATTTCCTTCCTTTCATCAACAATTGCCAAATCAATCGCGCTGCCTGTGATATGCGGTGAATAAACATCGGGATTTGAAACGTACTGTGTTGCGCATCTGCTTATTTCTTCAGTACTCATATTAGGATTCAACTGACTTTGACGAGCACATTCCTTCTCAAAAAGTCCTTTTTGCATGTAATAACTTCTGTATCCCTCTATAAACACAAAACCGTGACCCTTGGGCAATTCATTTAATGCATTCTTTAACATCTCTCGCACGCTTTCTCGTACCAACATATTCTTGCTATCCGTAATTCCTATGTTCGTTTTAATTCCCGAGGGAAGATACACACGTGGCAAATTTAGTATTTCTACTAAAACCTCACCGTTGACTTTGACAGGTACACGAAGCACCTCAGGATCATTTATTTTTATCATAATAATGTTGATTATATAGGATACTCTAAGTGGAGGGAACAAGATGCTAACTATCGTTACTGACGGGGCAGAAGAACTTAAAGGTATCTCCTGCATAACACTTTCTCACTCCAGATTCACCTGCACCTAACCTTAAAAATGGTTAAGTAGATTGGTTGCGTAGTATTCAAATAGCAACAGTGAAAACTAGACAGAGTGCGCGAATTACAATTTCTGGGTTTTAAATATTTATTGACTGCGATTTAACCGTCAATGGTTAGTGTGTCTAGCACATAAGCTAGAGCCTTTTTAAGACGTTCTTCTCTAGATCCCCTAACAACTACATAGTTTTTGCCAGTTTCTTTGAGTCTTTGTTCAAAACAAGTATGCATTGTATGTCTTATATGTTCCCCATCTCTAGTACCATCTTGTACAAATGGTATTTCATCTCCAGTAAGAACATATAAAGAATAGTTTCTGCCCTGTGAAAGTTCCTCGACTTTGCTTGATCTTTTATTTAAATACCTCGTGTACCAAATGGATGTGGCAAAAGAGTCAGTGTCGCAAATAAGAAACTTTTCACATTTCCCAGCAAGCTTATCCTCTAGAGCATTTTGCATTTGAGCAATATGAACAAATTCGTCTTCATTCCACTGAAGTGAGTTTTTGGAATGGAGCTTTCCCTCACTGTAAATCCTACCGTACTCAGGAACCCAGACTGTATTTAAACTTTTAGCAAGATCTTTAGCTAGTGTTGTCGTGCCTGTAGACTCTGCACCCAGTACTACAATTCTTATTGCGTAAAAAGCTTTTACATCGCTATTTAACATATCCCAATGTTCGTATGGATCTTCCCTTATTTGTGTGGCACAAATAGGAACAATACCACGATTAAGATCAAACATCTCATGTTTAGAACCAAGCCATTTTGCGTATTCTACTGCGTATTCTTCTGAGGAATATACAACTTCTGGCGTGAAACCCAGAAAACGTGAGGTTACTTCAGCCCACTCTTTTGAAACGCTAGTTGATGTTGAGTCTAAGCGTTTTCCATGCTTCAGGATTCTTACATCTGCATTTGGAAATTCATTCTCAATCCACTGCTTTCTTATTTTGGCTGGAATAGTGTATGTACTTGTATGGCAGACTATAATAGTGAGCTGATCACTATTTCGGGAAGCTTCCTGCATCAAGGCGATATGCCCTTTATGGAGTGGCAGAAATTTTCCAATTACTAAACCTGTCTTATATCTTTTCATATGACTTAATAGTCTTTGCCCATTTAAAATGACCAACTATAGCATTAGCTAAAAATGCAAAATACAAAAGTGATAGCAAAGGCACGCCTTTTGCAAAATATAGCCAGATGCCAACTACATCCACAATAATCCACATATACCAGTTGTCTAATCTTCTTTTCATTAATAGATAGGCTGCGACAAAACTAAGAACGGTTGTGAAAGCATCAATATATGGATAAGACGCAACATCAGTAAAAAGTGAGGGTAACATGTTGTGTAGACTTGAAATGAAACTACCTAGTGCTAGCGATCCAAGAATAATAACTCCCCACTCAACTATAGTTTCTCTCTTTGTGTTTATGGAAATCTTCAGTTCATTGTCAGCCGACTTTTCTTCAGCTTTTCTTGGATGAGTCCATAACCACCATCCCCAAAATCCTGTAACGAAATAATAAATCTGTTCAATTAAGTCGGCGTACAGATTGATTTGAAAAAAGAGAAAAAGATATAAAACTGTACCTAAAATACCAATCGGCCACGTTAAGAGTTTGTTTTTAGCAGCTAGATATACAGACCACCCTGTAAAAATAGTTCCAAAGAGTTCTACGTAACTCATATCGTAATTAAGTAATGTTACAGCAGTATTATTTACATCAAAAATAGCTAGCATTGTTTTTCTCCTTAAAATTAATACTTAGTGTATGTACGACAATATACCCTTCTCTTAGTGTATTGTCAACACTATGGATTGCTGATACTATAAAGGCATGAAGTCGCAAAGCACTAACCCAATACTCGTAGCTGTAGACGCTGTTATCTTTAATATTGCCGAAGGCAAATTAAACGTGCTTCTTATACAAATAAATGACGGTATTTATAAGGATAAATGGGCTGTACCAGGTGGATTGATAGGTGAGAATGAAACACCAGAAGAAGCTATTTCAAGGATTCTTGCTAAGAAAACCGGACTTAAAAACGTGTATTTAGAACAACTCTACACTTTTGGGGATCCAAACAGAGATAAAAGACAGCGGTCAATCAGTATTGCCTATTTTGCTTTAATACCAAGTCCTAATGAAATAAGCCTAGAGGATCCTGGGTACTACAAGGATATAAAATGGGTGCAAGTATCAAAGCTACCTGAGATGGCATTTGATCATAAGGAAGTTGTGAACAAAGCAAATCAAAGACTAAAGTCTAAGCTAGGGTACTCAAACATAGCTTACTCACTGCTTCCCAAAGAATTTACGCTTACCGAAGTGCAAGAAGTGTATGAAATAATTCTGAGTGAAAAGATGGATAAAAGAAACTTTCGAAAAACTATTATTGCAAAAGATATTATTGAAGAAACAACCAATATTTTGAGAGGTCAGAGCTTTAGGCCAGCAAAACTATATAAGTTTAAAGATGAACACATAACAGTGTTTTGAGTGGGTTGCCGGACCAAGTCGCTACTTAAATTAGAATGCGACACTTTTCTGTCTGCTCGATAAGCTCGGAATTAGGACTAAGCTTTATACTAATAAATGAAGCTAGCGTTTCCTGATAGGACAATCCTAAAAACTCGCTATGTAAGGATCCAGTAGACACAATACAACCTACTGTCCTCATCATATATTTTTTCATAGCGGTCTAGATCCGTAACTTTACCACCCGTTTCTGATGTAATAATTTTTAAAGCTATCCTAATGCCTATGTTGAGCAGTGTAGCCTTGCATTCTCAAAACTACAGACATAGTTATATTTTATGGCTTGGTAAAGGCCTCGTGGATCTGGATAAAACGGAAGTAGTGCAGCCAACTAAGTTATATCGATTTTAATTCAAAATAAATTCTTCAAAGTTATCTTTATTAAAATTTGAAAAAGTACTATTTTCGTATCCTTTTATCCAAGATTCAGGAGCTTTTACTGTTTTTGTACCCCACTTGAATTCATAACCGTTGAGCTTACCTTGTGATTCTTCTACCAGATCAAGTTCAGCGCCACTGGACAGTCTCCAGTAGTAAAAGCTTGTTAATGGGGACGCTAATTTAGTGTTTTTAATTCTTTCATTAATCAAAAAGTTTTCCCATAATTTTCCTATATCATCGCGGGTTCCGACTAAACTGAGGTTTCCCATAATTGTGTTTCGAACTCCAAGATCATAAAAATAGATTTTATCCATTTTTGATGCTTCTTTTCGAAGATTTCTTGAAAAACCACTTAGTCTGTATATGACAAAGGACTGCTCTAGCAGGTCTATATAACGGTCTACAGTATTTCGGTTCAATTCTAGAGATTTGCCAAGCTCTGCAATAGAAACCTGGCTACCAATTTGAAAGGATAACAATTTAAGAAGATCTGCGATCTTGGATGAATTCCTAATATCACCAAACTCTAACAGATCTTTGTAAAGATACGAGTTAGTTAGATTAGATAAGTAGCTGATCTTAGCATCCATTCCTTCCAATGTTACTGCTTGTGGATATGAACCAAAGATTAATCGTTCCTCTAAAACACTTCTTAATTCTATAGGAGTATATATCTGAGATAGTTCTGAATATGATAGTGTGTTTAATTTATAAATATAGACTCTACCTGTTAGAGGTTCTGAGATCTTACTCGCAAGGTCTAAAGAGGATGATCCTGTAACAAGAACTACTAAATCTGGGAAGTTGTCTAAAATAATTTTCAAACTTATCCCAATATTAGGTACTCTTTGGGCTTCATCTATAAATAGGGCCTCGTACCCTGTAAGTAAAAGTTTATATTTAGAAAGCTCTCTGCTTTCTAATATATTTCTCCAATCACCGAATTGATCACCGTTTAGATATAGCGTTTTCAAAGAAAGCTCAGTCAAGATTTGATTGGCTAATGTTGTTTTTCCTACCTGCCTAGCACCATAAATTACTATACCTTTATGGGCTTCTTTGAGATCCTTTAAAATTACTTTTTGCAGCTTTCTGGGTATAATCATAAATCGATTATACCCTTTTCTTTTAGTATAGTCAACCAAATTGCTGTATTTGGTTCAGCTGAATAAAGGTAGAACAGTCTATACGATGGGGGAAAGCTAGAGCTTCCCTGACTGGACTATTCCTAAAAGCTCGTTGTGCAACACTCTGTTAGACACGATGCATCCTAACCCATCTCCATCGTATCGTCTTTCATTACCATCTAGGTCTGTAACTTTACCGCCCGCCTCTTCTGTAATGACTTTTAAAGCAGCTACGTCATATCCAGCACCAGCATAAAATACTGCGCCAACATACTTTCCATTTGCAACTTGAATACCTCCATAAATAAAAGAGGGGTATTTCATCACGGCACACTTCATCTCACTTAATGTTTTAATAAGCGGAAGATTTGTAAAACCAACAGCTCTTCCAGACCCACCCGTACTTAGATATGTATTCTTTAGTACTTTAGAATCTGATACTTTTATACTTTTTCCGTTCCTATAAGCTCCACCGCCTATATTTGCCCAGTACATAGTCTTCATGATCGGATCATTAATTACTCCCAAAACAGGTAAACCAGTTGATTGATCAATCAGTGCAAGTGAAAAGACAAATATAGGCAACCCGCAAGCAAAAGCCATAGTCCCATCTATTGGATCACAAACCCATAAATAGTTTGATTCTCCTTTTTTATTACTGGATTCTTCTCCATAAACACTGTGATCAGGATATTCTTCATTTATTCTCTTGATTACCAGGTTATTAATCTCTGTATCTGCTATTGTAAGTGGAGTATTGTCGTCTTTATAGGTACTTTCTACATCGAAACCAAAGTACTTTAAAGCTATCTCTTGAGACTCAATAGCAAGACTTTTTGCAAACTCTAATTCTTTTTCAAAGTTATTCATTTCAGTGTCTAATTTATACATATTATCCTTAAACTGCAAATGCTCTAGTAGTCATATGGCCTAACCAAACGTAAATGCATATACCTCTGTATTGCTATCTTCAAACTCTAGTCGCAAATTATGTTTTCCAGGTGTTGGTAAGTTTATAAGTTTATATAAGGTGTCTTTTTCAACAGTTACTGTTCCGTTAATATTATCTGCTCCAAAATACTGAAGCTTATCATCAAGATAAACTTTTACCTTTGAAGGTTCTCCTTTGGTTCTCATAACTAAAAATACTTCTTTGGCATCGAAATTAAGGTGCAGTTTTGCGTCTTGCTCTGGGTTCGCGTATTCCTCCATTATATTCCAGTTACCTTCGTATGCCATTTCGTTTTCACCAAGACTGCTTGGTTTTGTATATACTCCGAGTGTATTTTCTTTTATACGCTCAGGTGAAACAAAATGGTTAATACGGCCATAGCCTAAATATATCTCAGGTGTTCTGGAGTTAATTTGATATGTTGGGTTATTAATAGAAGAAGTAACATCTGTTGCTCCTGCCTCCATAAGGAGTTCCTGAATTACTTTCTCTGATTCATTATAAGCTCCTTCACCAAAGTGGTGATACCTAACATACCCTTCTTTATCAATAATGTATTTTGCGGGCCAATATCGATTATTATATGCTCTCCAGGTTGAAAACTCATTATCAAGAACTACTGGGTACTTCAGTTCAAAATCATTGATTGCTTCTAAAACATTCTTTTCACTTTTCTCAAACTCAAATTCTGGTGCGTGTACACCAATAATCACAAGCCCTTTATCTTTGTATTTTTCATGCCAATTACGAAGATAAGGAAAAGTTCTTTGGCAATTAATACATGAGTAAGTCCAGAAATCTATAATAACTACCTTTCCTTTTAACTCCTCAAGTGTAAGTGGTTCGCTGTTAAACCAGGTACCGCCAGGTACAAGCTCTGGGGCTTTAACACCTTTTGGTTCAAGCAGACTAAAAGATGGCTTACCTAAATTTTCTTGCTTCATTTCAAAGTTTGCTTTTTTATCAAGAGCTTTTCTGATCGCATCGTTATCTTCAAGCTTAGTAAGTCCTGTGCCGTATTGAGGGAATGCAGTCAAGATAAAGGTCTGAAACTTACGGTCAAAGTTAAAGAATATTCCAACAGCAGTTAAGATCATAAGAATTCCAAAAGCTTTTTGAATTTTACCTAAGTTTGTAAGTAGCCATGGAACACGTCTTAATGCATTTTGTCCCCCAAGCATTATTAAAAACATTGGAATTGCAGTTCCAAGTGAATAGGCCAGTGTAATTAAAAATGCATCAAAGGTAACAGTACCTGTTATTGCAAGAGAAATAACTGATGCAAGGATTGGCCCAACACAAGGAGTCCACAAAAGCCCAACAGAAAGCCCAATCAGGATCCCACCACTAAAGCCTGTTCTTCCTTGGTTCTTTGGCATAAATGTTGCAAATCTTGAAAACAGTCTTTCAACAAATACCTGAAACTGTGGAACAAGAAGAGATATTCCAAACCCGGCAACTACTAGTACTGAAACAAGCCTGAGTGTCTCAGCGGATATACCGCTTAACCGAACAATAGTTGATAGAAATAGTGTGAAAAAAGTGAAGCTTAAAATGAATCCAAACACTACTCCTAAGGGTCGTGATTTCCCAGTATTAACTCCACCAATACTTGATGTGAGAATAATAGGTAATATAGGTAAAATGCATGGAGATAGTACTGTTATAATTCCTGCTAAAAATGCGAACGCAATTAATAAGATCATATTTTGTTAACTAACTCTGTTACTTGAAACTATCTAAAACAAACTATACAAAATAGAACAGAAAGAAACCACAGGTTACTTAATATTATTAAGTAACTCTTCTATTTCCCCACCGTTCCATTTTGTTATTTCGTTACCCTCACTATCAATCTGAACAAAAGTATGTTGGTAAGTAATTCCATATTTCTTAGCCAAATCTTTTTCTTCTTGATCAGTTTGAGGATCGTTGTAATTGACCTTAATCAAAGTTACGTCACTTGGAATTTTATCTAGATTTTGAGAGAAGTTAGTATTAGCTGCTATACAGGTGGGACACCACGTAGCGTAGAAAAATAATACTCTTCTAGTACTCGAAGCATTATCAAGAGCTGTTTTACTGTACGGTATATATCCGGTACTTCCTGATCTGCCATCCGCCATCAAAGAGCTATCAATAGTATTCTCACCCTTTTGCATGGTGGCATCGCTTGGTTCATTTGGTACAGCTTCTTCAGGTAGTGAGGTGCCGTCTTTTCCCGTCATGGAATCAGATTGTGATGAGTTTTGAGAAAGCACGAACAAACTTATTCCAACTACAGCTACAAGTGCAATTACTATATAGATTATTTTTGAAGTGTTCATTATTAAGATAATACCATCTACATTAGATCATTGCAGAGACTTATTGCTCACAATGCTTCGCATCTTAAAACAATAGAGACATGGGGACAAGGCAGTTTTGTAGACGGCAAAACACTAGAAATGTGCGGAATAAAGGATATAGACGAGGAGAAGTTTGTTGGGCTAATAGCTCAGACGGCTGGTTAGAGTTACGAGGTTACTAAATACTTTTTTCTAAGATCCATTAACATGCTGTTTGCTCTCACACGACTGGAATCAAAGTATAGAAAATCTTTATCTATTAATTTCTTTTCAAGAGCATTTATGTCTGTTGTGAAGTCATACCCTCCATTTTGATTGTCATTAAGAAAACCGTAGTCATCAAATCTCCATAACTTGTCTGCATCACGCATTGCTCCTTCGTTTGAATTAATAAATCCTGTTCTTGTGTCATGCTGTGAGATAATTTCCAGTATTTCTTCAATAAAATTACTTGGATACTCTACTTTATTTAATATTTCCCGTGCCAACCTAACACCTTCATCCTGATGCTGTATTCGAATGCTTAGCATTTTGTCTTTATCTACACCATATGTAAAAACAAGCATACGCTCATCGTGAGGTACTAGGCTCCATCCAATATCATGTAGAATTGCTGCGGGCACTACTATATCTGGATTAGTATTCTCAGAGTCACATATATCTTGAGCGTATGTTGTAACAATAAAAGCATGTCCTTTATCGTTTCTAGTATCTTGATGCTGAAATGCTTCACGCCATATGTCTTTATACTTTGTATCTATTTGGTATCTCATAACTCTGAAGGTTCGATAAATTATTTAGAAACATACAAAGAAAACTTTTTAGTAAGTTCTCTTGATTTTTCAATATCTGTGAAAAAACAAACACCAATATACTCAAGTTCTGCTTCTGATTTTGAATCAAACTCTTCTTGTTGGGTTACAGCGTTTCCTGGAATCATTGTTTCTGTAAAATCCATATATTTTATACCTTGAGAGATTAAAGCATTTCGTAAAGTCCTTAACTGATTACTGTTTTCAGATCTAAGTACAATAAAGCCGTTTTCAGATGTCATGGGGTGTATGGTTTTATCTTTATCAATAAAGTCTCTAAATCTCATCCGTGATGTATCTGACTTATGTTGTTCCATAAGACCAGCAGTCATATGCCCTATTGCATTCATTAAGACTGCGGGATCAATCTTTTTATTTACTACACATGTAAATTGATGTTTTCTTGGTATAAATTCTGATGTATTTTCATGGGTGCTCATAAGGTGATTATACATTAGTGTTTGTTGATAATCATCACTAGAGTTGTATTCCACTTGCCCTGAGTTTGGTAAGAAGACTATAATTAATTTATGCCTTTTGCGAATACAGATTCAGAGCGGAAATTTAAAAAAGGCTCTTCTTCTATAGTAATCTATACCCTGCACTATCCGCTCCTAATCCTACTTGTAATAGTTGCGGTAATGGTAGTGGGAAAGCAAGTCACAGCTTCTAACGCTAGTGTGGAAGGTGCAAAAAGCACTACAACGTTCAACTTAGATATAGGAAGAGATCAAATCGCAAGTAACAGGATTGCACCGGTGGAGAAAATTCTAGTCGCTACAATAAACTATGATATGAACTCCAAGACACCTATAAAGATTACGGATGCACAGGTAAAAAACGGCTATTTTTCGATAAACCGTAGCTTTACGGATAACTATGTAATGCAGTTGGTATCGTCTGATGGGCGTGTGCTTGAGAAGAAAGCATTTATTATACCCAATAGGATAACCGAGACACTGCATATTAAGCCGGCACAAGGCTTGACAGAAGTACTAATGCCTAAAATAGACTTTGCTCAGTCACTTAAGTGGAGTGCGAATGCTAAAAGACTCCAGATAGTAGACTCAACGGGAGCAATAGTTACAGAATACGACCTTGCTAATGTTAAGCAATTTAACAATCCCCCTAGTTTTAAAACTATGCAAACAGAAAAACTGGAAGCTTTACTAAACACACAACCTTCAGAAAACCAGGATAGTGATACACAAGATAAAGTAGATATTGTTTTTATTGGAGATGATTATTTAACGGAAAGCGACCTGGTAGGTTTTCACGATGAAGTAGCTGGCTACATAAATGTCCTATTTAATTACGAGCCCTTCAAGACAAGAGCATCGCAGTTTGCTTTTCACATAGTAGATAGCACGGCTGATCTCGGTTGCGGTTCAAACTATTGGAATGCGCAATTTCTTACCTGCGATAGCGATGCGGCATACCAGACTGCAACAAACGCCAGTGTTCCACTTGATAAGTTGGTTATCGTGTACAATACTACTCAATATTTTAGAGCAAATGCCACGGTTGGGCCGGTGGGAGCTACAATTGATTGTTGTATTCGTATACCCTCCTCAGCAGATAGCACGGTATTTGTACACGAACTTGGTCATTTATTAGGCAATCTGGATGACGAATATCTCATTTCTAATACAGATAACGAAAACCCAAGCAATACAATAAATCGCGTAAATTGTTACGCAGGTAATGCCACTATCTCTCCTCCACCTGCATGGGACAGCTTAGTGGGACAACGAGATTATGACCAGAGATGTCTTTACCCAAATTGGTACAAGACTAGTGTTAATAGCATGATGGAGACGGTTGGTCCTTTTTTTAACAGTGTTTCACAAGAATCTTTAAATGACTATATTGATTTGTATGCTGGAAGTTTAATTGACGATGTTCCTCCAACAGGAACTATGCTTTCTCCTACAAGTGGAAGTTCAGCAGGCTACATAGTTGATTTTAAGCACTCATTCTCCGATGATAACGGTATAGCTAAAATTCAGTTATGGCGTGACGGTGTTTTTATTTATACGGACTATAATCTTAACCCTGATAGCCGATTTGCTTGGCCGATAGTGGACGAAACAATAGGGATGCATACATATCAGCTTAAAGCATTTGATGTTAAAGGTAATGTTCTTGAGACACAACCCGCAGTTGTTGAGATAAAAGCAAAGAATGATACTACTCCTCCGTCACCAACTATATTAGAGCCAAAAAGAGATCAGCAAGTTTCTGGCATCGTGGAGATAAAAGCAAATGCTACTGATAACTATGGTTATATCTCAACAGTAACTTTTTCTATAGATGGCCAGTACATCGGCAGAGATAATACTAGCCCATACAGCTTTTTGTGGGACACTACCGGAGTAAGTCTCGGAAATCATAGCATAACGGTCAGAGCATTTGATTTAGCTTCAAATTCTGGAACAAGATCAATCCCTGTAAAAGTGGTACAGCCGAAAGAAACTATTCCTCCTGTTGTTTTAATAGACAAGCCACTCAACAATACTCAGGTAACAAACACTAAGGCAGTCAGTATTCTTGCCTACGCAACAGACAATGTTAAAGTCAGAACCATGAAAGTTTTTGTTAACAATAAGAGTATAAAGACCTGTACCGGTAGCACCGTCTGTAAAGTCTCAACGGCAGTATCTAATTTAAGTGTTGGTGAAAATGAAATAAAAGTGACTGCCCAGGACCC
>CAZILK010000020.1:0-13754 GCA_964540135.1 uncultured Candidatus Saccharibacteria bacterium
ATGTACAGTTCTTCTATTGAAATAAGAGCCTTTTCTTTCCCTTTCTTTTTATCTTGAGGTAAGGCAGTGTTTGAGAGTTCAAACCTTTTGCAGCGAGATAGCACTGTCTCAAGTAACCCTGACTCTGACGGTGCTACCAAAACAAGATGCAGGTAGTCCGGATGTTCCTCAAGAACCCTAAGTAGTGCATTTTGAGCCTCAACTGTTAGGCTGTGTGCTTGATTAATTACTACAAGTTTTATTGGCCCATTTGCCGGTTTTTTTTGGACAAACTTAATAACTTCTTTTGATCTATCTATTCCAATACTTTTCCCATCAATACTTGAGAGTATTAAGATGTCCTGAAAAGTCGGGATGCTTGTAATGCTTATTGCTTCTACAATAGCATTAGTTTCAAGTGCACTTGCACTGCTTATTATTAAATAGGATGCCACTAAATCATTTTAGTTGGTCTGAGGTTTAGGTGCAAACCTCATTCAGATTATTCCCCAAGCTTTAAAAACCTGCTATCATTTTTTTAAGTGTGATTTGGTTTGTTTTGAAACAAGCTAACAGATCGCATTACTGCCTATGCAAACAAGTACACTTATTAAAGGTATAGAAGATGTTTTATACGAAAAGAAGCTCTTAACCCAAGATCAGCTTTCTGCCATTAAATTCGAACACGTTAATAGTGGCAAAAGTGTTGATACTATTATTAAAGAGCGCGGTTTTGTAAGTAACTCTGATTTTGTTAAAGCTTTAGCTGAGGTTAATAACCTTCAGTTCATTGATCTAACTGCTATAAAAATTGCCCCTGAACTTCTTGAGTTAATCCCAGCAGCTCTTGCCAAAAAATTTAATGCAGTCCCCTACTCTCTTGAAGGAAATAAGCTGCATCTTGCAATGGCTGATCCTCTTGATTTGCAAACAATTGAGTTTGTTGAACGTAAGACTGGCTATACTGTTGTGCCCGCTATCTCCACCCAAAAAGATATTGAACACATCCTTGAAGAGCAAAGTGGTAAAGCAATAGGCGCTGAAATTAGTGCAGCACTTGAGGAGATTTCTCAAACAACCTTAAAACTTGATGAATCTTCCCGCACAATTGATGATCAAGCAACGCTAAGAGATGCACCAATTGCGCGTATTGTTGAGATGATTCTTCAAACAGCTGTAAAAACCGGTGCATCTGATGTGCATCTTGAACCCGGTGAAAAAGGGACAAGACTTCGCTATCGAATTGACGGAATTCTTGAGGAAAAAAGATCCATTCCAAAAGAAATGCATGACTCAATCATTGCCCGTATAAAAATACTTTCAAATATGAAGATTGATGAGAAACGAATACCACAAGATGGTCGGTTTAGAGTTAATTCCGGGAATAAATCAACTGACCTTAGAGTCTCATCTCTCCCAACAATTTATGGTGAGAAAATAGTTATTAGGTTATTAAAAGAGGAAGGCGCTGTCTTCACCTTTAAAGATCTTGGTCTTCGTGGCCTTGCATTAAAGCGTCTTGAAGAAGCAATCATTAAACCAACTGGTATGATTTTAGTAACAGGGCCTACAGGTTCTGGTAAAACAGTAACTCTCGCGTCCGCTCTTGCAAAATTAAACACTATTCGCGTTAATATTGTAACCATTGAAGACCCTGTTGAAATTAGAGTTCCCGGAGTTAATCAAGTTCAAGTTAACCCTCAGGCAGGACTTACCTTTGCAGCAGGTCTTAGATCTTTTTTAAGACAAGACCCAAATATTGTTATGGTTGGAGAGATAAGAGACTCTGAAACTGCAGAACTTGCAATACATGCAGCTCTTACAGGTCACCTTGTTATTTCAACACTTCACACAAACTCAGCAGCAGGCGCGGTTCCAAGGCTATTAGACATGAAGATGGAAAGCTTTTTGTTAGCCTCTACTCTTAATGCCGTTTTAGCACAAAGACTTGTTAGAAAGATTTGTCTTGATTGTAAAGAAACATATACTGCACCTGATGAAATCATGGATTCTATTAAAGATGTACTTGGATCAATTGAAACTTCTCAAATCCTTATGCACAAAGACAAAGATATAGCAGAAACTATTAAAAAAATTCATGACGGTAAGATCACCCTTTATAAAGGTAAGGGATGTGATAAATGTGCAAACACAGGCTATAAAGGACGAACTGGAATTTTTGAAGTTATGGAAATGAGCCCTGCTGTTGCTTTACTCACCATGGAGCGAAAAGCAGAAAATGAAATTGCAGCGCAAGCAGTCCAAGATGGCATGCTTACACTATTACAAGATGGTTATTTAAAGGCTTTGGAAGGCCAGACAACTCTTGAAGAAATTTTAAGAGTTGCGAAAGGATAAATTTATGGCATTAAATGTTACACAGTTACTTGAAAAAGTATTTGAGGTTGGTGCATCTGATTTGTATTTAACAATGAACACGCCTCCGGTTATTAGAATTAACGGTAGGCTAAGTGGGTTACCTGATTACGATAAAATGAAGAGTGAGGATATTGAATACTTTTTATCACAGGTTTTAACACAAGAACAAAAAGATCTCTTGGATATAAATAAAGAAGTTGATTTTTCAGTTGCTCTTGGATCTAAATCACGATTTAGAGTAAACGCTTTTTATCAAAGAGGCTATCCATCAGCAGCCCTAAGACTTGTTCCAATGACAGTCCCCTCTCTTGAGTTGTTAAATTTGCCACCGGCTCTTACTCATATGTGTGAGTTAAAACAAGGGCTTGTTCTTGTAACAGGACCTTCAGGTCAAGGTAAATCAACAACCATTGCATCCATGATTGATAAAATTAATGAGACAAGATCAGAACACATTATTACGATTGAAGATCCAATTGAATATATGTTTGTAAATAAAAAATCAGTTATTGAACAAAGAGAGATGTATCTTGATACTCACTCTTGGTCTGTTGCATTAAAATCAGTTTTAAGACAAGACCCAAACATAGTATTTATTGGTGAGATGAGAGATTTTGATACCATCTCATCAGCTATAACAATTGCAGAAACAGGTCACCTTGTTTTTGCAACTCTCCATACAAACTCCGCAGCTCAAACAGTAGACAGAATTATTGATGCATTCCCGGAGGAACAACAAAAACTTGTAAGAGTGCAGCTCTCCCAAATTGTTGAAGCAATAGTTTCAATGAGACTCATACCTTCTGATCAAAAAGGACAGGTTCCTGCAATAGAACTGCTTCTCGGATCAGAGTCAGTTAAAAACCTTATTCGTGAAGGCAAAACCTATCAAATAGATAACGTTATCTCAACAAGCCTTCATCTTGGCATGATGAGTCTTGATCAGTCTTTAGCTGAACTTGTAAATAAAGGCTGGATTGATCGGTCAGAAGCGCTTAGAATTACATCAAAGCCTGATATTTTGCGAAGGATGTTAGGCTCAGAAGACAAAAAATAATATGCCCTTATATGTATACACTGCCCGTGATGGGGCTGGAGAAATTAAAACAGGCTCAGTAGATGCGAGGACTAATCAGTCCGCAATTACTCTATTAAAAGAACAAGGACTTTTTGTTGTCACCATTAGTGAAAAAACCGACTCCTTTATGGATAAAATTGTTGGTGTAAGAGGGGTTCCAAGTGGTGATGTTGTTGCTATGGCAAGGCAGCTTGCAACAATGGTTACCGCAGGACTTCCAATATCAAAAACTCTTGATGTACTTTTACAGCAAACACCAAATCCAAGACTTAGAAAGATACTTAGTGAGTGCCTCAGAGATGTTGAGGGCGGTACCTCACTCTCTGTTGCATTTGGTAGACACCCTCAAGTCTTCTCCCCTACTTTTCAAGCGCTACTTAAAGCCGGTGAGTCTTCAGGAAAACTAGATGAAGTACTCCTTCGTCTTGCAACCACAATGGAAGCGGAACGAGAACTTAATTCTAAATTTAAAACCGCAATGATTTATCCGTTCATTGTTGTTACAGCAATGATTGGTGTTTTTTTCATGATGATGTTTTTTGTTATTCCAAGACTTGCCACCATGTACGAGTCTTTGAATGTAGAACTTCCGCTTGTTACAAAAATCATGATTAATATGTCTGACTTTATTATTAAGTTTTGGTATGTTGTCGCAATAGGAGCAGCAGGAAGCATTTTTGCATTAAAATCGTTTCTCGCATCTCCTGTTGGTAAAGAAACCAAAGCTAATTTGATTTTTAGCTTCCCTGTTTTTGGTAAGATTACAAAACTCAAAGAATATGCTCAATTTACAAGAACCTTAGCTCTTCTTGTTTCAGCAGCCATCCCAATTGTTGACGCACTAAATATTGTTTCCAATGTTTCCGGTAACTCAAAGATTCGTGAAGCAACTGCAGGTGCTGCTCGTTATGTTGAAAAAGGTAGCTCTCTGTCAGACTTTTTAAAGACTGAGAAGTCATTCCCCGCACTTATTGGGCAGATGACAGCTGTTGGTGAAGAAACCGGAAAACTTGATGATATGTTAAATCAAGTTGCAAATTTCTATGATAGTGAAACTGATCACGCCGTTAAGGGGCTTTCGGCTGCACTTGAGCCTATGATTCTCTTAATGCTCGGAGGTATGGTAGCTGTTTTGATAATTTCAATCATTGTACCTATTTATAAAATTACAAGCTCGATCTAGAGGTCACAAGTGACCACTAACTAAAATGAAGATTGGCATAAAAGAAAGAAGGAGGTGAAAAATTAAATGACATTCAAAAGAAATAATCAAAAAGGTTTTACATTAGTAGAACTTTTAGTCGTTATAGCAATTATAGTTGTTCTTGCTGGAGTTGTAGTTATTGTTATAAACCCAGCTCAACTTCTTGCTAAGGGAAGAGATGCAAAAAGAATTCAAGATGCTGAAAACTTAAGTAAAGCAATCAGTCTTGCTCTTGCTGATGGTGAAATGACATTAATTGATGCAGCTGCATCAACAAGTGCTACTGGAACCCAAGCAGTTGACGGAACAGGTTATGTTGGATATGCAATTCCTGCCGGTAAAGTAGGTCTTGTTAAATACATCGCAACACTACCAGTTGACCCAACAAATACAGCTCCTGCTGTATACACATTTGCTTCTGAAGCAGCAACAGGTTACGAACTTAATGTTGTCTTAGAATCTACCGATAACCTTGGTAAGATGACAACAGATGGTGGAAACGATGACGCTTTCTATGAAGTTGGAACAAGCTTAACAATACTTTAGAAATTACATCAACTTGAAGTTAAAAAGGCGGGCTAAATACCCGCCTTTTTGCTTCTTTACTTAAGTGCTATTATTCGCATATGCATATATTAAAACACTCCCTAATCCTAGTATTTGCCGTTGTTCTAACCGGTCTTTCTAGAGCTCAGGACGTACCCCCAGCCTATATGGGTTACACTCTTGTACCCTCTAAAGAGTCAATAAGAACACACGTCGATCTTAAGAGCTCAGGTTACGGTGTTAATGTCCTTTTACATAAAAACGGCACACCTGTTCTTGATCAGTCAAATGTTAAATTTGTCTGGGAGGTTGGCGACCCCTCAATACTAAAGCTTGATCTTTGGACTGCTGGTACTAGTTGTACCCACGGTATAAAAGCTCCGTGTCCTAATAATACGGCTGATTTAAAAGCATTAAAAACAGGCTCAACCCAGATATATGTCGTAGCTTACGTAGATGGTATTAAAGTAACCGCTAAAACTATTAAAGTATACGTGTCTGATGATTGGATTGTTGATTTATCTGCCAATCCAAAAGTGATCTATGCGAATGATAAATACCTTTTTACCGCACGACTTCTTCTTGATGATTCATCTCTTGAGAAAAGAACAAAAAGAGAAATAGATGCAGACGAAGTTATGTTTAAGTGGGATGAGGTGCCAAATGATGGTGAAAGAGCTATTTTAAATATCTACCAAGATGCAGATAATTTGTGTTCTGAGACCAATAACAACCCAAACTGCAGTGATAGCAGAAACTTTATAGTTCAGGGTACACGGCCGGGTAAAACAAAACTAAGAGTTGAGGCTATTAACTATGACTATACAGTACTTGACTCAGCAACATTCTCAATCGAGGTTATAAATCAAGCCGAACAGCCGCTGATTTACGAAGACAAGCTTGATACGCTAGAGCCCATGGTTATTGACGACCAGGTACCCGAGTTTTTACCAGACCCATACGATCCTGTGAATAACGAGGTAGGTAATTTAAAAGAAGAGCTTAAAAAACAGCAGCAGCAACTAGAAGAACAAAGTAAAAGAATTGCAGAGCAAGCTGAACGATTAAATAAAACAGAAACACTGCTTCAAAAAATTGTTAACAGATTTAGAAAACTGTTTGGCGGATTTTAATTTACTGATACCCTTTAGCTTGGAGCGTAAATAGTTCGGCATAAGTGCCGTTCATAGCCATAAGCTCTTCATGAGTTCCCTTCTCAACTATTGAGCCATTTTCAACTACATTAATAATGTCAGCTTTTCGGACAGTGCTAAATCTATGAGAGATAATCACGACCGTTTTATCTTGTGAAAGAGTTTCAACTTTCTCAAATATCTCAGCTTCGGATTTTGCATCAATTGAAGCTGTTGGTTCATCAAGAATTAACAGATCTGCGTTCCTAAAAAAAGTTCTCGCAAGAGCTATTTTTTGCCACTGCCCAACACTTGGTTGGATGCTACTTGCATACTTTCTGCCAAGCACTTGTTCAAGTTGATCCGGATAATCTTTCACAAAATCCCATGCAGATGCTTGCTTTAAAGCAGCAGTAATCTTTTCTGAGTTTTCCATTTCTATTACATTCCCATAACCTACATTCTCACGAACTGATAGTTCATATGACATAAAGTTTTGCGGCAAGATACCTATCCTGCTGTAAAGATTTGAAATATTAATATTCTTAACATTCACCCCATTAATTAAAATCTCGCCCTCATCAGGATCATAAAGCCTTAGTGCTAGCTTTAAGAGTGTTGTTTTTCCTGCCCCATTAAGTCCAATAATCGCAACTTTCTCTCCTTTTCTAATAGTTAAACTAAAGTTTGATAAGATTTTTCTATCTGGAACTCCTGGATATGCAAATGTAACATTTTTAAATTCAATCTCAATCCCCTTCCCCTTCACCTCACTAGTGGCATTAGAATAATCAAGAACTGGCAGTACTTTTACAAATTCAAAATAATAATCAAGTCCTATTAATGCTTCATTAATATTATCTACATTATTACCAATGTTTTTAAGTGAGCTTGTAAACGTTCCAACCTGACCTATATAAAATGCAAATTGCCCAATCGTTATTTTTCCAACTAGTGCAAGTGCAAAAATATAAAGTCTAGTGCCAACTTGAATAAACCCAATATCAAGAAGTACAGTCATGGCTTTAAATGGTAAAAAGCGCGTTGCTAGACCGGTGTATTTTGTTATCATTGTTTCTTCAAGGTCCGCAAGTCGTGTTCTAAGTTTAGTTTGTAAATTGTAAAGTCGCATTTCAGAAATTGCTGATGGGTTAAAGAAATAATTATAGAATTGACCTCTAAGTCTTCTAGTTGGAGTCATCTCTTTGTCAAGCTTTTGTCTTTTGATGAAATAAACATGATTTGCAAATATTCCAAGAATTGTCAAAAACGCTATTGTTAATGGGATTAATGGATGAATAAATGAAAGGCTGACGATTGCTATAGTTGCACCAACCACTGCTGTTGATAGTCTTACCGATCCAAGATAGACATCAAGAATTGCTTTAAAATTGTCTTGAGTATTTTGGAGGGTATCTAAAAACTTAGTGTCTTCAAAAGTCTGTAAATCTATCTTGTCGATCTTAGTTGTTATATCTATGTGAAAGTTTGCATAAAACCTTCTCCATAACCTCTCTCCAATATATCTCGTAAAGATCTGGTTAATACTGTTTACAACAAGCCACACCCCAATAATTAATAGATATGGGTAAAGTAACGTGAAAGCAAAAGTTGTAGCTTTGGTTGTAACAGCAGTTAAAATATCAATTAAGAGTTTGTTTCCATATGCCCACAAGAAACCTTCAAGACCAACAGGAAGAGCTATAAGGTAGGATAGAGTGAAATAGAGCTTATTACTGCGCCATATTTGCTTATGGCAAAAGATTACTTTTTGAAGAGTGCCTTTCATTTTAATTTAATCTAGCGCAATTGTTTTTCTCGTACAAGACTGTTGCTTTAGTAGTCTCAGTGTTATAATAGTGGCATGAAAGGTGTGATTTGCGCCGGAGGCACAGGCAGCAGGCTGTACCCCCTAACTAGGGCGACCAATAAACACCTTCTCCCCGTCTACGATAAGCCAATGATCTATTACCCTATCCAAACTTTAGTTAGTGCTGGTATTTCTGAAATCCTAATTGTTATAGGAGGTCCGCATGCAGGAGATTTTGTTAATGTACTTCGTAATGGTGAAGAATTCGGGCTTAAAGATGTAAACTATGCTGTGCAGGATGGAACTAGAAGTGGTATTGCTGATGCAATTTTATATGCAAAAGATTTTGCTGACAACGAACCAATCACTGTAATACTTGGAGATAACACTACCGACGCTGATATCTCAAGCGAAGTAAAAAACTTTAAGAATGGTGCAACCGTCTTTTTTAAAAAGGTAGAAAATGCTCATCGGTTTGGAGTTCCGGTGTTTGATAAGATAACAAAAAAAGTATTAAAAGTAGAAGAAAAGCCAAAGCATCCAAAATCAGAATATGCGCAAACAGGGCTATATATCTATGATAAACACGTATTTAACTATATTGAAAACCTCTCCCCTAGCGCTAGAAATGAGTTTGAGGTAACAGATCTCAATAATATCTATATTCAAAAAGATAAGTTTAAATTCGCAGAATTAAGAGGATTCTGGACTGATGCAGGCACATTTGATAGCCTATTTATGGCCAATATGTACTGGGCCCATAAAGGCAAGCAATGAGTACTCAAACAACAGTACTTGATTTATGCCCTATAGTATTGTAGAGTTGGTTGTATGGAATCGAAGAATATCTTAAAATTTCTTGGTGTGGTAGGCGTAAGTGCTGGTCTGGCTAGTTGTATTGCGGCACCTTCAGAACCTCAAGCCCCGGGTTTACCAGCTAATGAACCAACCCTTGCACCGCAAACTCCTCCTACTGAGCAGTCTCCTGCAGACATCGCATTGCCTCCAGAAGGCGGTGTTATAGAACTTGCTACCGCAACTTCTACCCCCGAGCCTGTTACAGCGACAGAACCAGTCGTCACACCTCCTCCAGAATACTTTTCTGGAATTCAAGGGGTGCAAGTTATATCTCAAGAGAATATAGGTGCAGCTGCTTTAGACAGGATAGGCGTACCAGGTAGTCCTGACAGATTGTTTGTAGAAGAATACTTACAAAAAGCAAATGACCGTTACCCGGGATATAACTTTGAACTGGTTGTAATACCTGGCGGCGGTGCTTGGGAGCTAGTTTCAGTGGTAAATAGAACACTTTTTGCTCCCGTTGTAACTGAAAATGGTGTAACTCAACTTGATTCAGCTTTAAGTGTAAAAGCTGCATTATTGTCAGAAAGCGGCCTGCTTCCAGGTAGGCAAGTTACTTTTGAAGGAGAATTTCGTCGGTACCCAGCACCTGCTGGATTAAAAGGTGCTCTTGGTTATGCTAATGGCCGTATTTACTGGCTAGGTGTTACAGAGGGAGGTATTCCGGCTACAGTTCTTAATGCAGCTATTGTTGAACAAGATGGTCCTCTTGGAGATTGGCTAGTTCTCAACTCTTTTAAACCTAGTTGGGTACATACAATGCGTGTAGAGGGAGATATTCTTAAAGCTTATGATCCAAAAGGTAACCTAATCGGAGTTTTAGGTGGCAATGGTATTTGGAATCTTATGGAACCAACACCTGAGGCTCCTACGGCTACTGCTGTACCTACAATACCAGCTGCAGCCGCAACACCTCCAGCAGGCGAAGGAGCTGAGGTCATACCATCAGGTATCTACACTCTTGAGGTAACAGGGATTGATGGTATTGGATATGAAGTACCTATCTTAACAACAAACCTAAGAACTGAAGGAAATTATGTATTTTTAGGAGAAGTTCCCCTGTTCTTAAATGTAAACGGTGCTTGGGAATTGAACCCTGCAGTTCAGTACGAACCTAAATACGCAGGTTTATGGCCTGCATTCACCATTAAATCAGGTGCAAAAGTTGTTGATCCTAATGCAGAGACAAGTCTAATTCCTGGAGAGGAACATGAAATTCAACGCGGCACTAATACTTATTTTAAGACTGCTTTTTTTTACCCAGCTTCTTTTGTAGGTGGCCAGGTACATGATGTTGTTTTCATGGTTGGTGATGGAGATAGTCAAAGTTTTCACACAACCCATAAGATTGACTTAGATATAAGTTACTACAATGACTTTGGTTTGCCTGTAACAAGTACGGCTACAGTCTATAGTGAGTTACTGGTTGATGGCACTTTCATACCAGCACAAGAACTTACAAAGCTTGTTGGAATTGGCCGTTACTCCGTCAGCATTAGCGGTAGCTCTTCTTTTGTTCTGGATATCGATTCACCGTCCGATTTAACTTGGAAGGGGATGTTGTATGGAGTTGAAACAGCAAAAGAAAATATTGATACCATAATTGCAAATCTAAATGCTGGTGGTCGTGTAGGTGGTTGGTTATCATCCGCAACCCTCCATTCTCAAAGAAATCAATAGGTTATTGAGCCCCCTACAATCATTTGCCAAGCTTTACTAATTTCTAAAACTCGGTGTAATATATACATGTGAGAAATCGAATTTATCCTGCCTTAATTCTATTGTTTTTGATTGTTGTTATTGCACTTGTATTTTTTTTAATATACGAAAATTCTCAATCAATAGGTAAAGAAGCAGTATCTAAATTTAATGTTCCATCTGTCTCAAAAGCAAATGATTTAGTAGGCCCCATAGATGAAGTTTTAGGTGTTACTTTTCAACATGTATTCGAGTTAGGGGAAGGAGTTTCTTTTTCTGATTTAGGTGTATACGATGCAACTGTTAGAAGTGTAACTAGAGGCAACAATAGGGGCTATCTAGAAGTAACAAAAGGTGGAAAAACACTTCAGTTCCCTCTTGTCGGTATATTATCTTTTAAGAAGATAGGTAGCGATAAGTTCGAGCCACTTAATGTTAAGGAGCTTGGTGGAGTCTTAGAGTCTGGAGATGTAATAACGGTATACTCTTTATTTGTAAGTCCGCTTTCCACTTACCCAACAAAAGAAATTCGCGAGAAATTACTTGCAAATTCTCCGGGAGAGCCTGCTACTAATGAGGGCAGACTGTGGGTGGAATCGATAACAAACTCAGGGCTTACTGAAAACGAAATTTTAAATATCATAGATAATAATAGTGTGGTTAAATTTAATTCAGATCAGATGGTAGTCCACCTTATTGAATTAAAGTCAAAATGATACCAAACATAAACCAAAAATTTTTAATTAAAATAGCAGCCATAACTCTGTATTTTATTTCCATTTCGATCGTTTCTGAGGCAAAAGCCGCAGATAAATACTGCGGCAAAGCTCTGGTAATAGATTCTTACTCTTGTTCTTATATAGATCAGCCCTGGCCAATGGCCGATGAATGCAAGAAGGTTATAGGTAATACTGACTATATTGTAGGTTGCACTGGAGATCCCGAAAACTGCACCACCACAGCTGCAATACTGGGTTCAAACGGCACGTGCGAGGTGGATGTTGGGCAAAAGTGTGAAAAAGTTGCCGGTTACTCTGATTGTTGGGTAAATCCAGGAGATCCTCCTCCTCCTGCGCCTCCTGATAACTCCAAGTGCGGTATTTCATGTACAGTTGCATCTCAATGTGGAGGCTTGGAGTGTGCTCCAGGGAACGTTTGTTACGGGGCTGCTTGTGATACTGGCGATAAGGTTGCAAATCACAGAATTTCTGGAAGAGTGTTAAATTGTAGTGATCAACCTATTTCCGGTGCGAAGGTAAAAGCATGGGGAAACACAGTTACTACAAACAGCAATGGTTATTATACTGTAGCCAAAGGAAAATACTGTAAAGACAGTAAAGTTGAGACATCTGTTGTTGCTGGAAAAGACGCTGATCCTACAGCGACAAATTATTACGGTCGTGTAGATACGCCGTCATTTCAAAGAGGTGATTGCAAAGATATTAATTGCGGTTATACCGGTTCACCTCTCACTTCAACGCCTGCAAGGCAGGCTTACTACCTGTACCCCCCAGCTTATACAGACGCAGAATGGACTTATTTTTTTTGTGCAACTGATGACGCCAACGCAAATACTGGTTTTGATTTCAAACAAAAAAATTGTACTACAAATGCTTTTCCAAACGGATCCATATCCGGTACTGATACAGTTACCCTTAACTCAACCAATAACAAATGGTCTTTGACTGCGTCGGATGCTGAAGGACAAGGTAACACTCTTTCAGCTTATATTGCACCAGGAGATCCCCCGGCCGCTAATGCAGCTTGGTCAACGTTATATTCTCAAAATCCTAGTGCTGACTTCAGCAGTCTTACTGTTGATACGAATGCCTGGACATGCTCTGCTGCCGGGAAATACACGATTATAGCAGTAGTAGCTGATAATGCAGGCCAAAAGTGCTCTGGTAATCCGGTAGGTGCAGAACAAAGATGCGCCTCCAATCCAAATGACAGAAAAGTTATAAACTGTAGTAACATCTGTGCTGGCGTTCCTGTGACAGTTACGAAAGAGTGTCTAACTGGAGGTGGCTATAGAGCGAGTGTAAGCTGGACAAAACCAACAGGTGCGTCATCTTTTGTTATAGCTTATCGGGTTACTTCTCCCGCAGGTCCTTACACTTATGAGAGTGGTATAGCACCAGGTTGCACAAACGATAATTCTTGCTTGTGGACTAAAGATTTTACTGACAATGCACCACGCGAGTTTATGGTTAGAGTTCGTGAGAGCACTGCCTGCACACAAGAAGCTCATGCTTATGGTAGTGCTATGCCTCTGAGTGCTTGCTCAACCTGTGCTGGCGTAACTACAACAAATGCTCAGGCATGTAGCGCAAATGGTGCCACACAAACTTGTACTTGGACAAAGCCAGCAGGTGCAACTGAAATGGCTGTTGGCCACAAAGCAACAAGCAGTTCAAATTGGCAGTACTCAGATTCTATAAATCAGTCAGCTCAGTTCAATGCAGCCAGAACTTCCTGGACTGGAAGCTGGAACGATAGAGTTAGTCGAGATTGTAGGGTACGAGTTTATAGAAGCACTGCCTGCACTCCTGGAGATAGCACTTTTGGTGCCGTCGCAACCGCAGCTGCCCCAACATCCTGCACTGCTTCCGGTTCTTTAGTTGTTACAAAAACTTTTGATGATCCCAGTACTACCGCAACCTCGCCATTTACATCTGGTAATCTCATCTACTTTAATATTAATGTTGCAAATACATCTACTTCAAATGCTGCTGGCGTTACACTAACAGACTCAATTCCAACTTACACTAATTACGATGCTTCCCCAGATCCTTGGACCTGCGCCAATACTAACAGCGGAGACTGTACTTTAAGTCTTGGAACTATAAATGCAAACTCAAGTAAGAGCGCCAGATTTGTCGCTAAGGTTGAAAATAACTACGCTACTGCAAGCGGTGTTAATTACCAGACTTCAAATAATGCTTGTGCCTCATCGACAACTAGCGGCATCTCAAGTGATTGTGATTCAGCAACTGTAGACCTTAGAGATGCAGCTAGCGCAACCCCTACATGTACTCTCACCGCCACACCTGCCTCTCTTGCTCT
>CAZILK010000021.1:0-13324 GCA_964540135.1 uncultured Candidatus Saccharibacteria bacterium
ACACTGCTTAAAATAATAACATACGCTTCAAGCAGGCACTCAGGATTATTCAAGCTCAAAGTACTATAAGTCATATAATGACATTATGAA
The DNA here is from genome assembly GCA_964540135.1 of uncultured Candidatus Saccharibacteria bacterium. Taxonomy (GTDB): domain Bacteria; phylum Patescibacteriota; class WWE3; order UBA101185; family UBA10185; genus CAZCAQ01. Next base: position 91 of record CAZILK010000021.1, read on the forward strand.
ATTAAATAACTTACAAAAAGCTGGTCTTGCTTTCGAAGCGCTAGCTACGATTGCTTTACCAGGCACCGCAGTGAATAACCCTAGTATTAGCAATTCTTCCGGTGTAGCTGAGTCTGTACAAGTAGTATATTCTGATCCAGTACCTTCTAAAGAGGATGGATTTCCTAATTTTGATGTGACAGATCGATTTAAACAAGAAGACAAAGGGGTCGTGCTAGAGCAATACAATACACTGTTTGAGGTTTCGCCAATGCTCAAAGATACACTGGTTGGTATCGGGTTTGAGAAATTTTCAACACTTAGTGAAAGACGTAGAGAGCTTGTTCTTGATTTAGCACGAGCAAATATATTGCCATTTTTAAGAAGTGAGACTGGCGGTAGCCTTAGCCTTGAGGATTTAACTGATCTTGAGATAGTATTTGAGGCTCAGCGTATAACACCAGCAACAAATGAAACAAATCTCATTGTATTAAGAACTGGAACACGTGTTAGCGAACAAGAATTACCAATGCAAACAGCAATTGGTACATCTAGTAATCCTGTTGTGACTGTTGCAAAAAACGGCGTTGCTTTTTCCTTTGCAACTACCCCTAACAACTACTCACCAAACACAGTTAAACGTGAGTTTGACGCAGGCGGGCATGTTTTGTCTGTTGAGGTGCATCCTAACTTTACTAGTCTAGTCGTGCAGGATGGTGAGGGTGGCGTAAAACTTCACGAAGACCTCGCTAACTTACAACTTTTAGAACGTAAAGACTTTGGTTCGACACAGGCATATATGTTGGATATCATTTTTAATGGCTCATATAGTACTGAGGATGCTCAAAAATCTGAAAGGTTTCTATCCGAAGCAATAATGTTTTTAGATGGTGAAGGTATTGTTTTGTCAACGGACAGTTATACTCTCGATATTATCCACGCAGATGACGGGCTTAGTGCATTCGTACTCACAAATAAAGTAAATAAAGAACCTATCGTAATAGGCAGTCACTACCTACGTCGTGACGAGATGGAGAGGTTTAGAAATGCCCCAGCTTTTCATTTGCAGGGCCGCCATAACTCAGATCGTCCGGTTGTTTTAAGTATACTTAGTATGCAAAGTGGGACAGGAGAGAGACATGGACAGTTCGGCTATTTAACTTTCGATGCCGAAACGTACGCGCAGCTAAGGGCGACTCAGGAAGCTGTAGAGGCGCACCCTAGTTTAAACATGCTTAATCTCCTAGGCTTTAATGTAGCCAATGTCAGAAATCCAGAACTACAAGATGCTTTTATTCATGCTTTTGAGCAGAACGCACAAAATGTAACAGATCCTGACAGAGCTGTTGAGTTGTCACCTAGTGACTTTGTGTTTGGGTACGACAACAACGTATTTACTGTTACTGGGGATGCTGGTGGGACTCCTGTCACAGTGCACTTTTTTCCTAAAAGACCTATTGATGACCTAGACCTGAGTAAGATACTGGCGGTAAGAATTGAATTGGATGATGTTATTGTACTGACAGAAAATCCAGACTCACCAAATGGTTTTAGATACAATTATCTTGATAATGAGGTAACAACTATAACTGCTGGGGATGGTATTGTCTCGATTTCAATGCCTGAATAGTGGCGCTGGTGATGATGGGTAAATTTAGTTAACAAAAGAAAACCCAGTGTTCTTAAGCGTTTAAACCGTTTAGGTATGTAACTACTTCAGTTGCACTTGTACAAATCTTCATCATACTTTCTTCATCTTTTTCAAGCACCATGTGTTTTTTAATAACATCTATGTATTCTTGCCAAAAGTCTCCAAAAAGAATTATTGGTTTGCTATCCGGAAAGTGAATCCAAGATGATACCCATGTCATTCCAAGTTCACTAAGAGTACCAATACTCCCGTTGAATATGATATGCGCATCAGTTGTTTCAAGCATAACTTTAGTACGGTCAAAATAGTCCAGCGTAATTATCTCGTGATTAAAAGTATTTGTAGAATCAACTGCCTCGTAGTGTCTCTTTGGTTTGTTTGGATGATATGTAATTGCAATAACATCTCCTCCTCCTGCCTGTGCCCCAAGAGTTGCAGCTTTCATAACCCCAGGCCCGCCGCCATTAAATATTTCATAACCGTTTTCAGTTAATAGCTTGGCTGTATTAAAAGTATCAATGTATGGCTGCTCATGCGGTTGCCAATTAGCACCGCCAAGAAAAGCAATTTGTTTTATAGTATTTTTCTTTGGTTTTATATCCCACATAATTCTTCGTATGTTTCTAAAGGTTTTTCTGACTTAAGTATATATGAACCAACAGCAAAATTTATAGCCCCTGCTTTTTTAAGGTCGAGTATATTTGAATTATTTACACCCCCGTCTACTTGTATTGGTACATCTGGAAACTGTTTGTGAAAAGTGAATATCTTTTGTACAACTTTTTCATCAAATTTATTATGCTGTGCTCCAGGCACGACCGCCATGAACTGGATAAAATCAATGTTCTCAAAATATTCAGGAGGCGGGGTTTCAAGATTAATACATAGGCCAACCTCATAACCAAGTCTTTTAAAATACTCAGCTGTTTTTAAATAATTCTCTTCCGTTTCTGCTTGGAAAATCACTGTTTTAATATTTGAATATTTCTTTGTAATATAGTCCGCTGAGTTCAAGCACATTAAATGAATTTGAAACATGAATTTGGGGAATAACTCTACTGCTTGCTCTGGTGTAAACTCTGGTTTAAATTTAACAAATAGGCCATCACCAATATCGATATGGAAGAAAGGAACTTTATTATTAAAAATCTCTATCTTGGTTTTTAAACCAACTAAAGATTCTTCAAGAATGGTTGGAATAATCATTTGCACCCTAAGTTGTTAATTTTTGTAATTCTTCTATGATGTCTCTCTTCTGTTGAGAATCCCGTATTCATAAATTCGTGTAGCATATCTACAGCCTCGCTTTTACTAACGAAGTCTGAGGGAAGAGCTAGAACATTAATATTATCGTCATTCCTAGCTGTCCTAACATGCTCTTTTGAAAAACAAAGACCTGCTCTGATGCCTTTAAACTTATTGGCAGCAATACTTACCCCAACCCCGTTTTTACAAATTACAATACCTGGGAAATTTTTATCTTTTTGCATATTAATTATCATAGGTACGATAAAATCAGGATAATCGTCCCCAGGGTTAAGAGATTTTGGACCGTAGTCTAAAACTTCAAACCCAGCTTTTTGAAGCAGGTCAACAAAAAGTGTTTTGAGTTCAAAACCACCATGATCACAAGAGATGTATATTTTATTTTGATTCTTGAGCATTTTCGGGCAGTGTACCTTTACTTGTGAAAACAAGAATACTAAGAAGAATAATAATTACAAATGAAGATACACACCAAGCACAGATTGCTTTGATAACAAAGATCTCAAGGTAAGTTAGGTATGAAGAATAAGCAATTCCCCATAGGAGTAAATACTTCGCAAGTTTTGCTTTACCCTTATTTAGTAAAGCGAATAGGACAAAGTAGAATCCAATGCCAAAAAAGCCCATTGGGATACCAAAAATTTCAGAGTATTTACTCGCCTGTACTTTGTTACAGCCTTCATAACCACAAACTATGGAGGAGGAAGTAACTTTTGTGTAAGACAGATACATCGAAACAATTATGCCTGCTATGCAAAGTAGGTAGAGTATCAATTGTTTTGAGTTAATCTTTTGTGTAAACATAGTTAAGTATTCCTGTGCCTAGTATTATAAACAATACTGAGAAGATTTGCGCTGTGTAAATAGTACCAAGTTTCCAAGGGTCTTGTTTAAATGGTTCAAGGAAAAGCCTGAGAATCCCGTAGCAAATAAGATAAGTACCAAGATAAAAACCCTGAGTTTTTTTAAACTTAAGCTTTGCCATAATCAAAAAGAAGAGAAAGATAGTAGCTGATCCGATACTCTCATAAAGTGCAAAGGGGAGAAGCTCTCTATTTGCAAGATTGCCAAATCGTCCGGCAGACTGTGCAAGGGGAGCGAAAAAAGTAAAGATATCAAGCCAGTACAAACTTGTATGAGTCTTTTTTTCCTGTACGAGGACTAGCACAAGGGCAATGAGTGCTCCAAAAAGTCCTCCGATTATCCCAAGACCGCCGTGCCATATCTTTATAATCAAGACAGGATTTTCTATATAATAGCTTGCAAAATGGATAACATGGTACAGCCTCGCGCCTATTACACCACAAATAAGCATATAGAATACAAGTTTCCAAAACAGATCTCTGTTTTCAGGTATAACAGTTTTTTGAGCGAGGAATGCGCAAGCAATAAGTGAGGTTACAAGTATTAACCCGTACATGTAATTAAAAATAAAAGATAAAGTATAAAAAGAAGCAAAGTAAAGCAACAACACACAACGCCACAACCTCTTTTTTTGGTGAGGCCTGCATAAACCAAAACCAATCATCAAAAGATTTGTGAATGTAGTAATTCTCAACAAACTTATAGATAGAGTTTAAGTAAATTGCCAGTAAGAAAGCCTTTAATCCCACATTAACATCTGAATAAATAACAAAGAACAGAAGTGCAATAAGGACTACTTGGAATAGACCACTGTTCAGTGTTTTTTCTGTCACGTCTCCTTTATGTGTTATTACAAAGTTGATAGCACTTTTAAAGTCCTTGTGTTGAATGTATGCTTTTAAAGTCCTTGAAAAATCAGCATCTGGCTCTAAAAAGTAGGCATGGAGTACATAGTCTAAATCAAGAATGAACGCACCTAGAATTGAACCGGTAGTAATTAAAACAATCTGAAGAAGCCTTGTTTCAACTGTGAAGCTTATAAGTATTACTGCAAGTGTTAAAGATAGTACAAGAGGTATTCTGTACAGATTTAGAAAAGCTCTTAGCATACTTAAAGTATATATTATTTATCAGTCTTCGCGAGTGCCTTCTTAAGCTCAGTTAGTTTCCACATAAATATCTTACCTTTGTTTAGGATGTCACTGGCAACAGCAGCTTCTCTGGCTTTCTCAAGAAGTACTCTGTTTTCAAACTTTGCAAGCTTAATATAAAGTGCTCTGTGTTTTAGGTCCCCAAATTCTTCAGCTAACCTGTTTCCATAGGCTTGATACTCGTATGAATTACGACGGTCAGGTTTTACAGAACCGGCAGTTCTTGCTTTGAGTAAGTCACTTAATTTTTCCATGTTAAAAAGTTTGTTTCTCTTCTGGTGCAGTATTTGGTTTTATATCTTGTACACTGTTTGGGTAGTGAGGTGTATTTGCTAAAGCTTTTTTTGCAAGAGAACCGATGTAGGGGAGTTCGAAATATTCATTTTTGTATGACCTAAAAAGAAGATATAGCCATACTCCAAAGAATCCTGTTTTAACAATTGTTAAAACTACATGTTGAATAAAATAAGGTAAGAACATTGATAGCAGTATGTAGGATCCTAGGAATAAAACACCAAAGATTATTGACTGGATTGCATGAAACCGTGCGCTTGGGTTTTCTTTCTCTACGTAAAGTGTAATAAATCCCGTGATAGGAGGTAAGGTGTATGTAAAAATATCCTCAGTGTGATGTTTAACTTCCTCTTCCATGTAGTTATTATCTTTTAGTTTAGCTTCACAATCAATTACTTCTTTTGTAGTAAGTACAGTTCTCCAATTTCTGTAAGGCTAGTTGAATCTTCAGGTTTTTTGTCAGGCCTAAACTTCATAAGCCTTGGAAATCTGAGTGCATACCCCGAAGTATGTTTTGGGGAGATAGTTATTTCATCAGCTCTTAGTTCAACAACTATTTTAGGTAAGATCCACACATCCGGAACAAGGTCCTTATCCACTTCATATGATTCCGGTTTGTCTTTAGAAGAAATGGCATCACCCATTTTCTTAAGGTTTTCAAGATCTGTTTCTTTAAGTCCAGTTCCGACTTTAGTAACTGTTTTATATCTAAGAGTTACAGGATCGTAAATGCCTGCGAGGAAAGCTCCTAATCCAAAGTCAGCTCTAACTCCTTTTCCGGTGTTATAGCCCATGACAACACAATCTACTGAGTCAGCAGCACCTTGCTCATAGCCTTCTTCTTCAATTCTTTTAAGCTTTGTCCATGCAAAAGATCTTGCTCCGGCTTCATAACCTTTATCTGGGTTTTTAATAACAAGACCTTCAAGGTTTTTGTTTTTCGCTTCTTCAAAGGTTTGTTTAATAACACCGGCTGAGTCAGTTATTACTGCGTGCGAAAGCATTACCGTGTCTCCAGGTTTTACTATTTCTTGTAAGATCTTTCTTCTTTCCCTAAGAGGCAGCTTGATAAGTGACTTACCGTCAAGATATAAAATATCAAACACAACATATTTTAAAGGGATTTGTACTGCAGTTTCTGAGATACCGTGTTTTCTTTTACGAGAAATGGTTTGCTGAAATTCTAAAAACTTACCGGTTTCTTTATCAAAGCCAATTGCCTCACCATCAAGAATAACACTCGTTGCTTTAAGTTGTGCGGTAATCCCGTCAACGATATCTGGGTATTGATGAATAGTTTCATCAAGATTGCGTGTATACGCTTTAATAAAAATATCTTCATTACCGTCTTCAAATAAGCTAGTTGTAGTTTTAGGTTCTTTTTTGTTTCTATCAAAATGAATTTGAACACGAGTTCCATCAAGCTTGTATTCAACATAAACTTCTTTTGATTCCATTTTCTCAAGAACTTCTTCTGGGTTTGCTACTCTTTGTGGTTTTTGAGAAAGTATCGGAACACCTACCTCAATAGCTATGTTATCAAGTGCCTCAAGGCCTCTTGCCTTGACCAGCTCTGCTATAAAGCCAATGTCTGGGTGTATATTATATCTGGCCTCAATTGCATCACGGTCCTTTTTACTACCTGTTGTAATCTGGGAGAGTGCGTCAATAACAGTAAGGGCTGTGAAACCTAGTCTTGTTGTTCCAAGAACAATCCTAACAACATATTTTGCGGATGTACTGTCGAGCCTGTTAAGGAGTTTTGCTAGCTTTTCAATCTTTTTGTCTTGTGAGCCTGTACCCTCTATCTCCGCCACCTCAACAAGCTTTTGGTGAGTTTCATTTATTGAGAGTGTTGAGCTTTTTTGATTTGACAACTTTTCTGCCGTGTCTCCAAGATCGCCAGTTTGTTTAAAAAGTTCTGCGACAGTTTCTGGTGTTGTATTGTATGCCTGAGCGAGTGCTCGCATCATCATTTTTTCAGCAATATTAAAGTTAAGATTTTTGAATGGTGCAAAGAGTTGGCCGAGTGTTAAATTAACTGCATTCTGAGTTTCAATAGGTTCGAGTTCTAGTATTAGGTCCTTTAGGATATCAGTTATTAAAAGTCTTTTGGAAGTTCCATCAAGAGAAGTTAAATATTTTGAAAATTTTGTGATCTGCACAAGGCTATTATACTATTTTAAAACATAACTACTACTCTTGGTACTGCCTGTTTTGACAACGACACCCTCTGCTTGGAGAGATTTTAAATCTCTTAAAACCGAGTCTTCTGAAACAGTAGGGAATACAAGTTTAAAGTCTTTGTTTCGAAGTATCCCGTAATCTTGTAGATATTCAACAATTCTATTTTGCCTTTCAGTTAGTTTTACAAGGCCTGTTGCTTTAGCAAGCTTTGTATCTTTGGCAGATAACAGTACTTCATCTTTTGTTTTGTATGAAACACTGGACATACCCTCAGTTACAAATTCAAGCCAGCTAGTTAGATCCTCACCATTACCCAACGCTTCGTTTAAAGTATCTTTTTTAATGTGGTAGAAGAAGTAATCACAAAAACTGGCATAATTTTTTAGAGTATATCCCCTAAGTGCTAAAAGTTCTTCAGCTAGAATGAATAGTAGACTCTGATTAAATTTTTTAAACGGTTTTATTAAAAGGAGTTGTGCGAGTAGTATGCTGCATGAAAGAACCGGGTGCGTATCTGCGCCGTCTTTAGAATAAAACCAATCAAAAGTATCATATAGTTTTGCAAGAATTTCTTCTGATGGTACTTTACCAACCTCTGGCGTATTTCTCAGACTACCTGTTTCAACAAGTATCTTATCAGCCAATATCATATGGAGGCTTTTTAATGTATCGATATCAACATCTCCTTCAGCCAGTACCTCGTGTGTTGTAGTTATAGTTTTTAATATATTTTCAATTTCAATGTGGGAGGTTTCTAACACTCCATCGACCCTTTTTTTAATCAGATCTGGTGAGAAGTTGTGTCCTTCGATTTGGAGAAGAGCCGTAGCTTTCTCAATTTTTGCGTGTTTTGCAAGCTGGAGAGATAGATTATCTAGAATAGGTGTGTTTTCAACAACTGCTTTGGCATACTCAATATTTGCGATGTTCTTAAGGATGCTTGGAGATATAGAATACTCAGGAATATACACGCATTAATTATTGCATATTTACCGCAAAATCAAGAGCTACTTACTTTTTTTATCTTGTTCGTTTGCCATATTACCCATTACGATATCAGCTTCCTCAATTTGCTGGATCATATATTCATAATGTACAAATTCAGATGGGCTAAAGAGCTTTGTTTGACCGCTTATTGGGCTACTTTGTTTCCAAAGCTTGTCAATTTCTTCAAATGCAAACCTTCTAGTTTCATCAGATCTTTCGGTAAGAGGGTGTACTACATCAAAATCTAAGGTCTTATTTGTAAAATCAACATAAAGTATCTCACCTCCAAAGGGAGTATTCATTTCAAGCCTTATATCTCCGTTGTCGTGCAAATAAACTGCTTTGGTGTAGTTTAAACCTGTAAGACCAACAACACCAAGCTCTCTGTAATTAAATATAATCATAGGTCTTTTACTTTCGCCCTGATCTAAAACTAGGCTTGATACATTTTCTTGTGATGGAAAAACCTCAACAGATGTGTGTTTTATTTCATCGTGCATTTGTGCGTGAGGAGGTGTTGAGACTTCGACAAAGTTGCCGGCTGCGTCTTTTACATAACCTTTTTCGTGAGTACCATAATTTAATCGTGTAAAAGAGTCACGTAAATTATCCCTTATTTGTATTAGAGTGTTTTCAGTAGAACTACTCTCTTTGTCGTATCGGGCTTCCTGTGGAGCAGGCATACTTATATTATATGTTAGATAAGATCTATAGGTAAGTGTTTATAACGTTAGCTCGATTGTTTGTAGATTTTCTTTGGGTAGCTCTAGCTGTTCCGATGTTGTGATAATGGTTTGTTGAAGACCTAGTATACTCATAACATTCTTTCTGTGATTTTCATCAAGTTCAGAGAAGATATCATCAAGAAGAAGCACCGGCCTAATATTGTTACACTTTTGGATGAAGTTAATCTCACACAGTTTTAAGGCCAGCAGGACAGCTCTTTGCTGACCTCTTGAGCCAAAGTGGGCAACAGAGTAACCGTTTAGTAGGATAGTGAAGTCATCTCTATGAGGTCCGTAAAGAGTCTTCCCGGCATAGGTTTCTTTTTGCCTTGTTTCTGAGTAACTTTTAGTGCTAACAATACTTTGAAGGAGTTCGACTTTAATCTCTACATTCTCACCATTTACCATCTTCTCAAATTGCTTTATTTCTGTTGCGAAAAAGTCAAAAAGGAGCTTTCTTTTGGTCTGGATAGTATCTGCTGTTTGTGCCAGTTTTTCTTCCCACAGTTCGATAAGGTTAGCACCTTTACCAGTTTCTCTTATTGTTTCAAGCAGTTTATTTCTCCCTTTTAGAGCTTTTTGATATTCAGAATGAGCTTTTTTATATACTAAGTCTGTTTGAAAAAAGATTGAATCAATGTACTTACGTCTTCCTGCAGGGGAGCCGGTTAACATTGAGATTTCATCGGGAGAGAAGAGGACACTTGTGAGTTTGCCTGCAAACTTATTTAGTGCTTTGGGAACACTATTTAATTTAACTGTTTTAGTAGATCCATGTTCAAAGTTTGGATTTAACTTTATGACTAGCTCAAGTTTTTGGGAATCGTCTTGTAGGCCACTTGTTCCTTCAAGCCTGCTGTATTCACAGCCGTGCATAATCATCTCACTGTCATACGCAGCCTTTATAGACTTGGTTGTTGAGAGGAGATGGATAGCTTCAAGGATATTTGTTTTACCGCTGCCGTTGGGTCCAACGATGAGTGTGTTATTACCACCAAAGTCAAAATGCGCCTGCTTGTGGCTTCTAAAGTTAGTTAGAGTAAGGTCAAGAATTCTCATATCTGGCAGGTAGGGCAAAAATAGGTAGTTCTTGTGTTCATTGTTATAGTTTGGATATTACTACTGCATCTTTTGCAGGTTTCTTGTCTATACACTCTAAAGAAGTTTTGTTGGTTACCTGGTTTGCCAAGAGCATCGACATAATCACTAATTGTTAAACCTCTGTTTTTAATTCCTTCTGCCAGGATTTCTCTACAGGCTGCAAGTAAATTAGTTGCATCCTCCATAGTTATGCTTTGAGTAAGTCTTGTGGGGTGAATCTTAGCAATCCACAAAGCGTCTGTTGCGTATACATTCCCAAGTCCTGCTAGTTTATTCTGATCAAGGAGCACGTTTTTAATAGTTGTTTTTTTTGATCTTAGTATTGTATAAAAATATTTATCTGAGAGGTTTTCATCAAGAGGGGAAGGGCCAAGGCTGTTGATAAGCTTTTTAGTTGCATTTTTATCTTGTAGTTGCGCTTTCCCAAACATCCGAACATCAATAAATCTTAGTTCAAGAGTCTTGCCGTTTTTCAAAAGGGTAAAAACAATTCGTGTGTGAGGATCGGCTTTAAAACCAATGCTTCTAATTAATAGCTTACCTGTCATAGCCAGATGGAAAACAAGATCAACTGACTTAAGTTCAAAAACTATCTGCTTGCCCGCCTGCACAACATTAAGTATCTCTAAGCCTTCTAGTGCTTTCTGAGGATTCTCTACCTCACCTTTAATGCTATACCCCGCGATTGTTTGGACATCGGTTATAGTTGCTCCTGTTAGATACTTCTTTAAATCTTGAATAATTGTGTAAACTTCGGGAAATTCCGGCATGGTATTGTTGTACTTTGTTTTGAGGTTAAGGTCAATTCTTCAAGGCAAAATAATGGTGCTTTAATGTAGTTAGGAAGCTGCAGACACTGTCTTAACAGCTCCAGAGGCTATCGCATCACTATTAAGAATATTCAGATAGCGTTCCATGGCATTGGCAAGCTGCTGGTAGGGAGGTTCACCGCTAGCATTGTATTTAAATTTAATGTAACTGTTTTCCCCGGTTTCTACGTTTGTTGGACTCATATTTACGTAAACACTTTCCAGTTCACCCGTAGGGGATATTACAATGCATGTAACCTCCGTTATTCCATTCTCTACCGTAACTCTAAGAGAGGATGTATCTTCAGAAATAGTCTGCGAAACATAATTTGTTTTTTGTTCATAAACTATCTGAGCTCCTTCAAACTTTCTACCAAGAAGTTTGTGTACAAAGCCGTCTGGTCCTTCCGCATCTTTATCGGTATTTCTAGGAGTTAAGCGTGCTTGAATATGTTGTTCCATTGTCTCTTTGGCGGGAAGTTTATTAAGGGAGCTAATCATCCTATTTTCTATTGCGCATATTTCCATCCAATTTTCCATAGCAGGATCTACTCTATCGCCATCTCCGCCGTCGCCGTGTATGCTTGAGATACTCATATACTTATATTGTGGTATTTAGACTCTGTGCTGTCAAGAATGTTTGACCCGCTTGATTTAGTTGTAGTAATAGATGTGGTTGGTAGTTTTAGCATTAATCAGGATAAATCTATAATATGTGGTTACATTGGCAAAGTAGCCGGGGAAATTCAACAGATAAATAGCTATCTCAGGTTTAGTTTCAATAAACTCCATAAATTCTTCTACACTGCAGAAACGCTTTTTATGTATTATGGTTTTAACGAAGTCGTGGGACCAGAACCTGTGGTTTCCAAATCAGCATAGTATACATCCACCAATCTTTCCGTAGTTGTAAGTAATTTTTCTAGTGCAGGTTCAACTACACTACAAGCAAACCAAATTTTCGTGCGCATCGCCTGAGCTTCGTGGTCAGGTACTAGGCGTACTCGTAAACTGTCTTGACTCTCGCCCTTATGAAGGCCTGGTACGTAGCAATCAACAGTTGTAGTTCCGTTCAGCAAACTAACTAAAAGTAGTGAGTCACCGTCTTGCACTTTCACACTGGCGACCGGAGCTCCGTGCAATCCAGTCCCGGACTCTCTTCGTATACGCCCCTTCTCATAGATTATATTAATTCCGTCTTCAGTTGTTTTTGTAGCCAATGCAGTAATAGTAACGTTCCTTTTTTCAACAGGTTCGCCGTCTTTGAGATCTGATACTAGGCGATCTAGGTTAGCCAATATGTTTTAAAATATCTTCTGGGTTTGGAAGCTGGTATATAGCATTTAAAACCCTCTCTTTAACAGCCAAATCTTCCTCTGAAGGTCCTCTTGTTCTATTTTCTGTAGGTAAGCCTGTATTAGTCATATGAGTATATAGTGATATTTGGATTTTGTATTGTCAAGTATGGCTAACAGGTATAATCTGATTTAAGAGTTTGAGTTATTAATTCACCGGGATTTATTATGAAGATGGTTTGAATTTGGGGTTAGGGTGTTATGAAGTTCGATTTTTGCTGCGAACTTGTGAGGCTACAAGGTCAGATTCGAACATCTGCATAAACTTTTCCATATTATCTACTATGTCCGGACTAAATTTTACATCATTAGCATTAATCTCCACAATTTCATCACCTGGATTTTCCATGTCTGGTTTGATTGTGGCGTAGATACAACTTTTATTGTTGTATTCACCACCTGTACGAGGTTCTTGCGCAAAGAGAACAGTTATATTGCCGTTGCGTATGGTAATAGTAAGGGCTGTTGGCTCTTGACGAAATTGTACCTCAGTGCTTTCAACAGCTGATATTTGCAATTCGGGCTTTTTGCTGGATAGAGTGTGTTTGTAAATAATGTCGCAGCTCTGATCTCTTGTTCTCGCTTCTGCAGATGTAGAGTCAGGTGATTCGTCAGTAGGCTCTCTGTAGCTTGTTTCCGCATCGAGTCTTATTAAATTCTCGTCAACATAATTAAAGAATTCTTCTGCTGTGGGAATTGCTGTGAGAATTTCAAATACCCTTTGTTGTGCCTCTGCATTTGTAGAAACGCTTTCGGCTCTATTATTTAGGCTTGTGTTACTCATATACACATATAATGGTGTTTAAAATCTGTATTGTCAAGAGTACCTGACTGGCTTGAGATAGGGAATGTGCAAATTTACAGT
>CAZILK010000022.1:0-12201 GCA_964540135.1 uncultured Candidatus Saccharibacteria bacterium
TTTTCATATCAGCATTATATAACATTAAATTTGATGATACGGGAAATATATTCAATATTTTATCACTTCGTATATTCTAGTCTTTGTTGAATCAACAACGGTATCTAGAAATACTTGAGCGCCTGGTACAAGTTTGGTGTAGAAGTACTCAAGCAGCTTTGCAGTTTTTTCTATATCAACTGGATCTTTTTCTTTAAGATCGCTTGCAAGTATTTTCCAAAATTTTGCTAGACCTTCATATGATTCTAATAAACTTAAATCGTATTTATCCCATAAATGAACAAGGCTGTCGTGAACATCACTTTTAGATGCGTTGTAGCAGTCAGCTAATACTGTACTTACTTTATCTTTATCAAGGGTTCTTGTAGATTCAACTACCTTTAAAACAGTAGGATAGTTAAGAAAGATATAGCGATCGAGCGCTAAATCATATAGATTATGCGAGCGTGAAACTGCTAGTTTTTCACTAAGACCTACTGCGTCTGCAATTTTTGGGATATCGTCTTCAGAATACCCAAGAGCTTCAAGAGACTTCCGGTCGTTAAATTTATCAGCACCGTATATAACGCTGTGAGACATGCATCCAAGCGCAAGACTCGTATACTCTGGTTTACTCTTAATGCAGTAATTGAATAGCTCAAGTCCCCCTTCGTGGATTTGTTCATAGGATAATGCTTTCCTTTTAGTATAAAAAACAGTTTCAGGAAGAAGTGCTCCAAAAGCCAGTAATTCTTTATTGAATTCAGGGAAACACTCTAAGGCAATGTAAACATGACCGAGTAATTTCATATACTGATTATAGCAACGCAGATGATGTGGCGTAAGTAAATAGCTAGGTGCCAAAAGTTCCAGTTTCTAAACTACCTGATCTTTTTAACGAAGCTATAATAACTCCATTTGGTGAGGATTTAGATTCTGTTAAAGTATACTTAGCGGGAATTGTCCCGTCCCCAAATAACTTCTTACCGGAGCCTAGTGTAATTGGAAATATTTTAAGCCAGAATTCATCTACAAGATCATGTTTCATTAACAGTTGTATTAGTTCTCCACTACCGTGAACTTGTAGATCAAGACCTTTTGAAGCTTTAAGTTCATTGATCTTTCTTGGTATATCTCCTCCTATAAATACTGATTTTTGCCATGTGTGTTCTTTGATAGTATTTGACACCACATATTTCGTAGCTTTATTTATCTCATTATCTCCGTTGTTTTCAACTGACCAGTAAGGTTCAAAAATTTCAAAAGTTTTTCTTCCAAGAAGTAGGTCAAAAGGCATCTTCATTTGCTCACCCATAGCTTCGCCCAGAAAGTCATCAAAATACGGCACAACCCAGCCACCAAGCTTAAAGTTGTTAGATGTGTCTTCTTCTGGACCACCTGGGGCCTGCATAACCCCATCAAGTGATATAAATGATAAAACAATTATTTTTCTCATAAAATTTAACTCGAAAAGGACGAAAGGAAGTCATTAATGTTTGTAAACTGTAGTCTTCTTTTCTCATTTTCCGCAAGCAGTAAAAGTCCATCTCTATTTGTAACTATTGAGTAGCTAGTGTCTAGCTCCATGTTTGTAAAATTTCTTACATTTATATCTGTATTGTAATTCCAGCTTTTAAGATCAAAAGTCCAGACATCGGCATTCAACTGTCCTTCACTAGCCCACACTATCACTTGATAGTAAGTTGCAACAGCAATTTCAGCTGAGAATGTTTTAAACAAGTTCGATATGTATGTATCTACGTCTTTATTTGTTATTCCCTCTACTTCTTTGTAGATTACATCTTCGGGAAGTACAATAATGTTTTTTCCAAAGTCTGTTATAGTGTATGGTTTAAGAAACATCTGGAATAATTATATCAGTGTAAGTTAAATTGTGTTACAGATAAAAGATGTCCTCAGCTTTATGAGACTCCAAGGTTATAGCTTTCTACTATCATATGCCCAGTGAAGAACTGCTTGGCGTTGCTTTCGTCTACAAGATAGATCCCCAGGTTTACAATTTTTCTGAATCTGAGATATGTGCCTTTTTAACGCAAGCCATCTTTTAATCTGTCTTTCATCCTCAGGAGGTATTCTTCTTCCAAGATAGTACCTACAGTACCACTGAAACCAGCCTCTTGGATCTTCTTCAAATATCCAACCTTTTTCTTTCCATACACATAGAGGTTGAGATGCATTGACTCCAAAGTAGTTAAGCTTTGGGTCATGAAACTTAGGACAAAGCTTTGCGTTTGTAAACCAGTCTTGAGGGAATTCATCTCTACAGTCAGTCATATATTTACCACCAAAAACACCTATTTCAAGCATTTCTTTAGGAGTCAGTTCTGGTTTAAATCTAGAATCAAAATTCTTGCCAACTGGTTCTACTAACTCATAGCTATAATCTGTTTGCATTAAATCATTAACTATTATTATTTTTGACATGTTTTTTCCTTTAGTCTATTCATTTGCTTTAATAGCAGTGATGTTCTTATGAATTTGAAATTAGTTCTACTTAAGAACTTTCCATAATCTCAAACACTCGTAATGCCCATTTTCTATCACTGTCCTTTTCTTTCTCTGAAAGTTCGTGATACGGTGTTTTTACTTGTCGCTGCCATCTCTTAATGTTTTCTTCCGTCATGTTTTTAAGCATATGATCAGCCCATTTTGCCCATTGTATATGCTCAAGCTCTGCAAGCTTTTCGATAACATCTAGTTTGTTTTTCATAATTAAATTAGTCCGTTAATATATTAGCACTCATCAAGTTTGATTTTCGATGATAAATTAGATTCATTTTGCGACTGGTTTGTGCAATAATACCAGACATGAAAGCAAAATCTTATGCAGCTAAAGCCTCTGATAAACCACTTGAGTTTTATGAATTTGATCGCCGTGAACCAACAGAAACAGATGTTGAATTTGAGATTCATTTCTGTGGAGTGTGTCATAGCGATATCCACACCGCTTGTGGAGATTGGGGCGAGGTAGAATATCCTTGCGTTCCAGGTCATGAGATTGTTGGTGTTGTAACAAGGATTGGAAGTAAAGTTACAAAATTTCAGCTTGGTGATCGTGTTGCAGTTGGCTGCATGGTTAATAGTTGTGGTGAATGCGATGCTTGCAAGAGAGGCTTTGAAAACAGTTGCTTTAAAGAAACAATTTGGACATATAGCTCAACAGATCCAGTTGATGGCAGCGATACTAAAGGCGGGTACTCAACACTTATGGTCGCTCCAGAACATTTCGTACTACCAGTACCAGAAGGACTTGATATGGCGCATGCTGCTCCGCTTTTGTGTGCTGGTATAACAACTTACTCGCCACTAAGAAACTGGAAAATTGGACCAGGTATGAAGGTTGGGATCATTGGACTTGGAGGTCTTGGGCATATGGGAGTTAAATACGCTGTATCTATGGGTGCTGAGGTATGGGTCATAACCTCATCTCCAGAAAAAGCAAAGACAGCAACTGAGTACGGCGCAACAGGAGTAATTATATCTTCTTCGAATGATGCTATGGAAAAAGCAGCACACATGTTTGATTTTCTCCTTGATACTATTCCAACAGCCCATGACTTGAGCGGGTACCTTAATCTTCTAAATATTCATGGTGTTATTTGTCTTGTAGGACCAATTGAACCAATGCCAGGTTTTCATTCCGTATCTGTAATTGGTGGCCAAAAATCAATTGCTGGTTCTGGAATCGGTGGTATTGCAGAAACACTTGAGATGCTTGAGTACAGTGCTGAAAATAATATCTTGCCTGAAATTGAGATAATTGATATTAAGGATATTAATAAAGCTTGGGATAGCCTTAAAAAGAAGCAGATAGCTAAGAGATATGTTATTGATATGAGAAAATCTTTTCCTGATGAGTTCTGAGCTAAAACATATACACTTTGCAGCGTGAACGATTGTTTGTATTGCAGTTAAGACAATATATAATATAGTTGATATGCCTGAATTTTTAACTGTACCAGAATCTGCTTTAATAGCTGAGGTGAGAAATACTGTAGAAGGTGGTGTAAAGCTTAGTGAACTAGAGCTGAACAGCCTTATAGAATCCTGCGACTCTGTAGTAATAGGAGAGGGTGCAGAATGTGTTGTTGTAGAAAATGCACGATTAGCAGATGAAAAGAAAGTTATGGCTATCAATTATGGGAATGAGGCCAACCCACTAGATGTTTTTTATCTCCAGAGAATCTACGGTACATTATTCCCGGAACATTTCCCTACATTCTACGCGGCAGGCGCCTCAGGTTTTACGATACGTGAGAAAGTTGAAGGCGAAAGTACATCTGGTCGAGGTTACCTTGTAACAGATGGGAAAGAATGGGAAGGGGTTTTGAGTACGTTTTCTGAAGTTTATGATTTTATTACTGAAGTTAGCCCACCTGTTTTGTTTGATGATACGCCGCAAAACTTTATACTCACTGGTGATGGTCGTATAGTCTATGTCGATACTCTGAAGTCAAGAGGTAACCCTTATTCAGATAGATTTTGGGATACAGAAAAACTAATTGGGTATATGACTAGAAGAGGTTACTCGGACGCTGATGCTTCAAGAGTTTTTAAATGTCTTAAACGCCTTCAAGACTTAGGTTACGCACAAGTAAGGTAACTATCGAATTATGGCTTAACTCCAAGGTTTTCTAAGTGCTTAATAAAAGCTTCGAAAGTAGTGTAGAGAAAAGTATTTATACCTAGTTCTTTAGCACCTTCCATTTTTGACTCATCATCATCGGAATAGAAGATTTCATTTCCCTGCAAACCTGTTTTTGTTATCAGTTCTTGAAATATCATTTTATCTGGTTTAGCTATCCCAACCTCATAAGACAAAGTCACAACATCAAAATCGCTTAAAAAGCCATATCTCTCATTAAGACCGTTTATTCTAGCTGGAAAGTTATTAGAGCATACTAAAGTTTTATAGCCTGCTTCTCTAACGCTCTTAACATAATCTACAGCTGGAGCATTAGTTTCATATCCGTTTATAAGTAAATCAACTATTTCTTTGGTAGTCATGGCAAGGTTCCACTCCTTTAATGCCCAGGACCACTATTCTTCATCAGTCATGGTTCCAAGCTTGTACTGCTTGTTCATTTGATCTGATTTTAAAAATACTCTTTTAGCTTCATCTTCTGTAACGCCTAGGTCTACTAGAGATTTAATAAAATTAGATTTACCGTTTAAGAAGTAAACACCGTCTAAATCAAAACATATTGCTTTAAGCATCGATGAATTATATACCAATTTAATCACCATATCTATTTTAGGTATTTCTTAGAAACTCTGGCTAGCTTTTTCTACTGATAACGGGTTTTTTTAGAGTGAGGTATTCTAGGAATTAGGGTTGAGGCAATTGTAAGAATAACTCCAATTACATGGTAATTAAACCCATAGGCCATTCCGATTGCTCCCGATACCCAAACACTAGCTGCTGTAGTTAGGTTTCTCACGCTTGTCCCGTCTTTTAGTATAAGTCCTGCACCTAAAAAACCTATCCCTGAAACAATTTGTGCTGCAATTCGTGATTTTGAGGCTGGATCAACAACTCCAGAAATAAACGTGTACGCCATTGCTCCGGTTATAACTAAAGTGTGCGTACTTATACCGGCATCTTTACCCCGCGATTCTCTTTCAAAACCAATGATTATACCTGAAAATAAAGCCAGCATTAAATCAATGATTAGATTTATTTCGTTTTGTCCAAATAAACTGGCTAACATAGGAGTATTTTAACAATACGCTCGTACTTTCTCAATTTTTGTTAGTGCTTGAAAAAACTATTATAACGAGATATTAATGTAGCCCACTGTAGCATAAGATTTGGTTCAAATCTGAGTGATGATGACTTAAGTATAGATTATTTTCTTAACAACAATTTACCGATAGAAATTGAATAAAGTATCAGGCATACAACAACTGTTGCGACTATATTTGGGTACTCGCCTCTAAAGCCGTCTACCGACATATGTTTTAGTAGAATTCCAAGGTAGGCCCAAATGAGCACAAGGCCGTATGGTATACTGCTATCTTTGAGTATGCGTAAAATTCCGATAACAGTACCTATTAATAAAATTACAATTGTCCAGGCAGAATCTGAAATACCTAAACCATTCCAATTAATACTAACTAGTAAAACAGTTATATTTGCAATAGTAGCAACTGTAATCCAGCCAAAGTACACACTAAAAGGTGTTAGTATAAAAAGCTTCTCAGAAAAAGAGAACTCCTCGACTCGAAGTATATTGGCCATTTTGATGAGTAGGTATAGTAAAGCTGCCATAATAAGAACTGAGATACCGATATAGTCATAGTGCCAAGCAAGTATCCATGCAATGTTTGCAATAGAGGTGCCAATGAAAAGTGGATTGATTTTATGAAAAAGAACTACAGTTTTCTCGTTATTTTTAAAAAATTGGTAGCAGATATAACCTGCAAGTAAAAGATAGATCAATCCCCATATTGAGAAGGTAAAACCAGCCGGTGTGAATAGATTTGGATAAGCATCTGAGATTTCACCTGTTGATCTATTATTTATAGGCAGGCTGTTTGCTAGAAAATTAACAACAATCATTGATGCATAAGAAATGACCATAAGGACCTTTGTGTATGTGTTCTTCATAAATTAATTATATCCTCATTGAATTGTTTAATGCATTAGACTTTGTTCAGCTAGCTTTTCCAAGAAATACTTCTTCCTTTCCAGTGCTACAATACGCTTATGGATAATGTAACTCGATTTGTCTCACTCATAGATTATTTACATGATTTCGATCAAATCTACCGAAAAGCTCCTATCAGAGGCAGAAGTCAAATGGAAACAGATTCAGAACATAGCTTTAAGCTTGCTATTACTTGTTGGTATTTTGTTGAGAAATATAATTTGAAACTTGATCTACTAAAAGTTTTTAAGTATGCACTCGCTCACGATCTGGTTGAGATACATGCAGGAGATACTGATGCTCATAACGCTAGTGATGAACAACGTATTAGTAAACATACTAGGGAACAAGCTGCGCTAACTAACATTAAAATTAGATGGTCAGATTTTAAAGATTTGTATACCACAATAGAGCAGTATGAAGAAAAGCTTAATGCCGAGGCAGAGTTTGTCTACATCATGGATAAAATCCAACCGGTTATAAATACTCTCCTTGCATCTAATAACTATTATATCGATAGTAAGGTTAAGTATGAGGACTACACTTTATGGCTTGACGGCAAACTTAACGGATTATCCAAGTTACCGGTAGAAGTCTATACATTCTTGGAAGAGCTTAAAGCTTTCTTACATACAAAAGAAAAAGGCTTCTTTTTTGAAGCAGCAGCGTAAATCGTATTACTGATGTTATTTAATCTCGATAATAGAAACTTATTCCAAACCATCATACTTCAAATAAACTCTGTCAGCACCCTCTCCGTAGGCATTCTTTTTGAAGTCGTAAATTACAAAGCCATGAGTTAGATACATGATCAGTGTAGGAGAGTTTTTAGGGTAAGTAGTAACAAATATCTCTTTAGCATCTTTCTTTTTAAGAATGTCTTGCATTCTAACTTCAAGTAATTGAAGCCCAATACCCTTTCTTCTGAATTCTTTATCTACAACAAGTGAACTCATTTGGTAAATACAGCTCTCTGAATCACCATCTTTGGTGACCTCGTAAGCACCCCAGCCTACTAACCTGCTACCATCAAAAGCTCCAAATGCTTTATTACCTTTGCTTGAGAAGATGTCGTTTTCTAAGTCTTTTCTATCATAAGCAAAGTAGGCTGGCATTTGAGGTGCAGAATGAGCTTCAAGCTCAAGTATCAAATCTATATCTTCTTTAGTAAGTTCTCTAATTTTAGTCATCCAGGTCATTATATATTTACTTTATTGAAATATCGAGTTGTACACTACAGAACTTTGGCGTGGGACTAGCTAATGTTAGAAGGCTTGATTGTGGAATTTGCTAAACTTTTTTGTAAAACATGTGAAATTTGTCAGTTTTTTTATAACCTAGCTTTACAAAATTCTTATATGACTCGCTCTTCTCCTCAACAATCGCATATACCTGATTTATTCCTAAATTGAGAGCATAGTTGCATCTGAAGTTAATTAATGCAGTGTGATAGCCTAGCTTTCTATAATCAGGATGCACCCCAGAGTTATGTAGATATGCAAGACCTACATCAAGATCAATTATTATACTTGAAAATCCTACTAGTTTACCATCAATCTGAAGTATAAATGTTTTTAGATCTTTATTTTTATAAGGATTGTTAATCGAGAGATCAAAGAAATGCTTGCCGTACTCTCTGTTACTAGTCCATTCAGGAAAGCATATATCTGACAGTGATAAGTACTCTTCTAAGTGCTCGATTGTGAGTTGGTGTATTTGAGCTTGATATCTAACTTCTAGGGTATTCTCGATATCCTTCAACATATAAGTATCATCTCCAATTGAAGAATAATTATGCTTTATTAATAAATTTGTATAGTCAGTAATGAGGTCATCGTTTATGTAGAAAGATACTTTAGTACCATTAGCACCTTCATCTTGGTGAATCTGCAGTGCTTTAGCCCACTCAAAATTATCAACATTTGTACACGGAACTATAAAGTTATACCATTCATCAGAATAGTTTGATCTAACATGCCAGAAAGATTCATACTTATTAATTTCTTTATTTAGTACACCGGAAAAAAGAGTTAAGATATTAATGTATAAATCTGAGAATTCGTACTTCACAAATCCATTATACAACAGTACTGTAATCGTATTACAGCTATAAGTTAATAGCCCTACCTATTTGTATTGTGGGAAAATGAGTAATTCAGATGAACACTAGTTAGCCCATCTGAATTACTTATTGCAACAGGAATATTCTACATCTGAGACGTAGGATGTGATCCTGAATACCTATGACCTACTTTACTGCTATCTTCTTTAAGATCAACAGTTTTAACTTGTTCAGCACTATTATCAGTTAAGATAGCGCTTACCTCCATGTGCTTACCAGATGTGTCAGGAACAGCAACTAAGATTGCTCCTCTTTTAACACTGTCTTCGTATACCTTGGCATCCTCTTCTGGGATTCCAAGATTAACTAATGCGCCTATTAGTCCGCCAGCCAGAGCTCCTGTCGTAGCACCTGCTACTGTACTTGCTGCGGCACCAGTTAACCCTAATTCGGCTACTAATGGTCCGGCGATAAGAAGTCCTCCTATACCAGGTATTACCAATGCACCTATTCCTACAAGTAGTCCTGTAAGCCCGCCGATAACTGCACCTGTTGTTGCGCCTGATGCGGCTCCTTCAGCGATCTTTGCTCCTGTATTACTTTGGATTACTTTTGCATCATCGCTATCCTTCATAATGATGGAAATTTCTTTTGGATCAAATCCATCGTTTTCTAGAGCGTTGATTGCATTCTCAGCATTCTCTTTTTTTGCGAATACTCCAAAAATCATTTTTGACATATTAAATTTCACCTCCTCATTTATATTGTAAATTTATACAGACACCTTACTAATGGGAATAATACGTGAGGTTAGTCAGTAATACGTTAGAGTAATGATAAAGATTCGTTAAGGATATCAGCTCCTTACATGCAAGCTGTATGTTAGTTGAATTATTTTACTGTAACTTACATTTAAACTCTTTAACCACTTTTGGATTTACCAGGCCTTTATTTGTTGATATATAGAGTGTAAAACTTTCTGGTTTATATGGTCCGAATTCCATGTTTGAGTTCTCTTGAATATACTTTTTAACAATTTCATGTGGAATTTGAGAATAGGCCGCCAGCGATACCCATGTAGTTACAAAACGCTCATCGATCAAAATAGGTGTATTTGTAAGCTTATGTATAGCTGTCCGAGCTCGTACGAATTCCTCATTTTTAGGATAAAACTTTACACTAATACCTAGCGGACCAAATAGTAGCTCCTGTATATCAAACTCAAAGTTTGTGTTTTTTATTATTTGTTCTATTTCAGGAACTTTCTCCTCAAGCCTTGATTCTAGTCCTCTCCAAAATAATGTAACATGATAGTTTTCAGGTGTGTACAGAATGAGTGAGGCGTCTAATTCTTTAAGCTTTAGTGCAACCTGATGAAGCTTATCTGCTGCGGGTTTATCAATTACATGAGATATGGTGTAATGTGCCGGTGTCTCCAATGTGTTAAGTATTTTCACATCCTCAACGTGTAGGTAGGAGTTATAATTCTTTACAATTTCTCTAGAAATTTGGTTGTATAAATCCACTCTCTCCATAACTTAATTGTACAACATGTTCAAAAACGCCAATGGTGTAGCTACCTAGTGCTAAGAACGGCACTCAGTAGACTCACTAAATAAGTTTCCTTTTCTTCAGTTCCTCCAATAGACCACCGGTTGGTTTTCGACAGCCGCAATACTTTGAATGTTCATAATGCCAATTAATTCTCTGTTCTAAATTGGGGTTTTTAGGCATTTTGTTATTCAAATGCCATTCTTTATTTATTTTCATCCGTATATTTATAATAAATCTGAGTATTTTAGACTGCAAATTACCGTATGAGGCTTTTTTAACTGAAGAGATGGTAGTAGGTTAGAGATTCTACTCAGGGATAATATCATTACTGAAATAAGGGTTTTTGAAGGGCCATCCAACAATGAAATTCTTTAGTTCAGTATATAGCTTCTTGTACAAACCTTTGTTATAAGCCTCTTGTGTTACCCAAAAGCTAATGTCGACATCGTAAACTGTATCGATCTCTTCTCTGAATCCAGGATTGTAGAAGTAAAAACACCCTAAACAGGTCTCATTGTCTGTTGTAAATACCGTGTATGTAAATGAAGATCTGTTTTCAAACTCTCTTTGGTGCCAACCTAAGTTAATTAAATCATCCTCAAATGTATAGTCAGTAGTAGGCCAGGAACCACCTCTTGTTTGCCTTATAACATCTATACTAGACATAACTGCGATATAATCTAGATAGACGTCTCTTGTGGTAAGTTTCCTAAACAAAAAGTCTTCGTTTTTACATTATCTGGTACTTTAAATTCTTTTGGTAGGTTCACAGAGTGATTATACACCTGTAGTAAAGTTCAAAGTTCTGTGTTCTCAGTATATAGCATTACTGAAAGGTATATAGCTTATACCCTTCGTAGATAGCTCACTATCAGTGAGTCCAAGCTTTTTACTAAAGTCCATAATTATAGTTAAAGCCTCACTTTGAGATTTGTTGCCTCTATACTCAATTTCCATTCCAACTCCTGCGTTTTTTACCTCATCGATACTTATTTTAAGATCTTTCCAGGAGTATAGTACTCTATCCTTATCAACAAGCACATTTTCTTTGAGTCCTAGTAAGTGAAAAAACTCTTTTGCTTTGTCATAGCTATCTATTTGCAGTTCAATCTCCTCATGGATACCGTGGTCACCAGCTTTGGTAAGTTTTTTTGCTACCATTGTAGTCGTTATAGTTCCTGAGTAATCATTATCTGTTTCTCTTATTCTGAGTCCGAATCCAGAAGCACCTTTAAACCATACAGCCTGCTCTTGTTGATTTCTAATATCGTTTGGTATCAAGTAGTGATCTATGATATGAGCATGGAACGTTACTTTTGCATCTAATTCAATTAGCCTGTTTTCTATTACTTTTCTATTACTGATAATGTACTTTCTCTCAATCTCTGTTTTTCTACCTCTGGAACTGGTAAGATTTATAAATCTATCAACTTCTGATTTAGTTATTCTTACGTTTCTACCGACCTTAATAGCAATAAGTTTCTTTTCTTTTATATACTTACGCACTGTTTGCCAATGTATTTTTAGATATTCCGAAGTTTCTTTAATTGAAAGTAGTTTTTCGTTCATGCGACGATTATATCATTGAATGTCAATGCTATACATATTAGAGTGAGTGTACTTGAGGATATAATGAATTTTTGAAGTCTTTCTCATTAACTTACGAGGAAACTTATCTTAAATATAGTAAAAATATGGTTTGATAGCTTAATCGCTAAGTTCAATGATTGTTACTTAGTTAAAATCTTACTTTCTGGAGTTCTTTCTAGCTATTAACATCAAGCCCATACCCACGACGAATGCAATCAATAATATTACATTTAAAGTTAAGTTCATATGTATAGTGTAACAATTGCTATAGATGTTTAAAAGAGCTAGTCTGGCTGGGGGTCAGGGACTCGAACCCCAATACCTGGGACCAAAACCCAGAGTCCT
>CAZILK010000023.1:0-11916 GCA_964540135.1 uncultured Candidatus Saccharibacteria bacterium
TATAATAGACAAACTATGGACAATACTATTTCAAAAGACAAGAAAACTTTAGTTGTGATGTTTGGGGGAATATCCCCAGAACACGAAGTCTCAGTTATCACAGGGTTACAAGTACTAAATAACGCAGATAAATCCAAATACAATCTTATTCCCGTATACATTTCAAAAGCAGGGCAGTGGTTCACAGGAGAAAATCTTTTTAATGCAGAAACATTTAAAGATCTTGATAGCATAGTAGCTATTAATCAGAAAGTAACAATAGATGTAAACACACCTGGGCATTTAATCTTGAAAAGTGGTTTTTTTAATCGACAAAACAAAGTTAGAGTAGATATCGCATTCCCGTGTTTTCACGGAGGTCTTGGTGAAAATGGAGCGATTCAGGGACTACTTGATGTATTGGAAATACCTTATGTGGGATCGGATATCTTAGGGTCTAGTATCGGGATGGATAAAGTAGTTATGAAAGAAATTTTACTCCAGAGTAATATTAGTGTTGCTCCATATGTGTTTTTTTACAAAACAGATTGGGAGAACACCAAAGATACTCTGCTATCTGAGTGTGAGAGCAGGTTAACATATCCAATGTTTGTAAAACCTGCGAACTCAGGATCAAGTATCGGAATTACCAAAGCTAAAAACAAAAAGGAACTAGATAACGCAATTGATGTTGCATTCGCGTTTGATAGGAAAGTTATTGTTGAAACAGGGATAGAGGGGTTTAAAGAAATAAACGTATCTGTTATTGGCATCTCTGGGAAAGAGGTAGAGGTATCAGAGTGTGAAGAGGTTTTTGCAGCTAGTGATTTCTTAAGCTATGAGGATAAATATGTTGGAGATGGTGGTAACTCAGAAGGTATGGCTACAACCAAGAGAGAAATACCAGCCAAGATTTCTGCAGAATCAAGAAAAATAATACAAGAAAGTGCCAAGAAAGCATTCAATGCTTTAAATGCAGGTGGACTTGCTCGCATAGATTTTTTACTAAATGAGTCTACTGGCCAGTATTACCTAATTGAGATAAATACTATTCCTGGAAGTATGAGTTTCTATTTGTGGGAAGCAACAAGCCTAACTTTTGCAAAAATGATAGATAAACTAGTTGATGTTGCTGTTGAAATTAGAGCAATAAAATCGAGTAAAACAACAACTTTTTCAAGCAATATATTAAAGGATTTTAAATCTAATCTAAAAGCTCCAAAGCTTGGGTGATTAGTAATTTTCCGGCAAGTCGTTTTCAATAAGTACAACAGGATTTTCTAGGTTTAGTGAAGCAAGTGTTGTTTTCAATTCACTTATAGATTTTAACTTTCTTATCTTTGCCCCATCTATAGTACTTGCAAGAGCTTGAGTTCTATTGCTATCTCCTACTAACATAACATAATCACACACTTTATTAGTCATCTCTCCCAGCACTTTATGGTGCGATTCTGTTTCTTCTCCTAGCTCAACAATTCCAGGAGTAACAATAACCTTTGCTCTTGTTGAGTAAGAAGCTAAAAACTCCAACGCTACTTTAAATCCCTCCACATTACTACTGTACGCATCGTCAATCAAAGTCATATCCGGTAGTTCTTTTACCTCTAGCCTGTGTGGAACAGGGTTAATACGTTCAATTGCAGCTTTTATCTTTTCCACACTTACTCCTAGCTTGTGCGCCATTACTGCACTAGCTAGTAAATTTGATATATTCCCTCTGCCTATAACTTTGACATTTGATAACTCAATCTTATGTTTATTTACATAAAGATCTAAAGACCGGTTACCTGAGGAATAAACCACGTTTGCGTAATAATTGTCTTCTGACTTTTCACCATAAAATATAGGATCACTCACGAATGCTTTGTAATTGTTTATAACATTTTCATTATCTGCATTTAGTATCTTGTAACCTTTAGGTGGTATTGCTTGTATTAGTTCAAACTTAGCTTTTATAGTATTTTCAATCGATCCAAATCTTTCCAGATGTTGCTCATTTATGCCAGTTAATATTCCATGATCAGGAAGTATCACGTCACATAGTTCCGCAATCTCACCTCGGCAGTACGCTCCCATTTCGCAAATAAAAAAATCATAATCTTCCGAAAGCTCAAGATCCACAACCTTGTATATACCAAACAATGTATTGTAGCTCTCAGGAGTTTTGAGTACTCTAAATTCACTTTTTAATATCTCGTACAAGAACTCCTTTGTTGTTGTTTTTCCAAAGGAGCCTGTAATACCAATAACAACTAGACCTGCAGATTTCAATCTGACTATCTTATCCTTTATTATCTTTCTGATTCGTAGTCGGTTTAAGTATTCATACGGTTTTAACGAGAGGACACTTAACACAATAAACAAGTATGGTTGTGTAGATAGTATTAAAGACACTAGTAAGCCAGTCCATGAAAACATTATGAAAAAGACGATATTTATTATAGCTATATACACGAGTGCTACTACATGTAGCAGTTTTACTTTCTGAGTCCAGACTAGCGGCTTCTTTTGTTCAAGGCTTCGGACAAAGAGGTTATTTGTGATCCAGACTACAAATCTTCTGATATTGTAGCCCTCAAGTTGTAGTACATGTAGCTGCAACTTTAAAGGAAAGAGTTTATTAAGCATTTAAAAACTCCGTTACAATCTCAACAAACACTTCTTCCTTCTCAACATGAGGATGATGTCCGGCACCCCACACTATGCGAACCCTGCAGTCTTTTATTCTTTTCCTAAAAAGTTTTGTAGTACTTACGGGAAGGATCTTATCCTCATTTCCCCAAATAACTAATGTCGGGACATTTATGTCATCCAGTAAATGGCTCAAATCTTCAGCAATTACTTTTTTGAATATTTCTTTCATCTCCCCTGCCTTTAGATAATCAGTACTACTAATCAACATCTTTAGTCTATTAACGATTGGTTTAGGTAGTACTTTGAATAAAGGTTTTATAAGTGATAGAAGCAGCTTGTATAAAGGATGCATTTTCTCAGTTCCTGCACTATCGACAAGTATTAACTTTTTAAGTAAGGTGGTCTTTGAGCCGATGACTATTCCAACCCGGCCTCCAAAAGAGTGCCCCATCAAACTAAAGGTATTAATTTCCAACTTTTTTGTGAAGGCTTCTACAAAGTCCGCATAATCATAAGTTCCAAAGGTGGCCTGAGGATGTGCTGTACCGCCAAAGCCTGGTAAATCAAGTAGGATAACGTAATAACTACTTGAGAGTGTTTCTGCCACATGCTTCCAGTCTCTTGAGCTTCGTTGCCAACCATGTAGGACTAGAAGACACGGCTTGCTCATATCCCCATGTGCCTCATAGTATGTTAGTAGACCATTAATCACTGTCTGCATATGTGTATTTTCTCATGCTAAACTAAAAACTGAAACTTATGAATCTTTGTATAAAGCATATAAGACATTTGGTTCTTTTGACTGCAAATAGGATCCAAGCAATACGCAGTCTAAAGAATGTTAAAGACGGCTTGTATAGGTCCTCCACAAAGAAGGTACCCTACATTTCTCAATTTGCCAAACTAACCACCGAAAAGGATATTAATAAGATTAGTGTGGAGCCAGCTACATTCGGCTTGCAGGGTTACCCAACTAAAGTAGACTTTTATTTCTGGAATAGTAGAGTATGCGGAATTGCTTGTATAAAAATGGTTTTGGATTCACTTGAAAGATCGCAAAATAAAACAATGTGGGATTTAATACAAGAAGGTTTAGAACTTGGGGGATACAAGCTGCATGATGCTGAAGGCAAGTTCGTTGATCTTGGATGGTTTCATAAACCATTACTTGAACTTGCACAAAGGCATGGAATGCATGGGTTTTTAAGACAATCTCTAGCTATACACAATGTAGCAGAAGAAATAGTAAATGGAAATTATGTAATCGCTTCTGTAAGAGTACCAAGCAGGTCTGAATTAGAAGATGATGGCTCTTATTTTAAAGAAGGTTATAAAGGTAAAACCTACGGGCATCTTATTTTAGTAACAGCGGTTGAACTTCAAAATGGGATGCCCAAAACTTTTCTAGCTCATAATCCATCTGGCTATAAAAAGTATGAAGAAGATTCAATAATTGATTCCAAAACATTCACAAGAATTTTTAACGGTAGGGTTATAGTTTTGAATGCGAAGTAAAGTTACCTTAGGGTTCTAGCCTCTACTCAAAAGAATACCCGTTTATTGCATAATAATATAAATATAAACAGTCCAGCTGAGATAGGAACTAAGCTGTACTAGTCTAATGTTAGAGATACATCCTTTCGGGGATTTTGTACCAGAAAAAACAAACTACCTGATGGTGGGAAGTTTTGTGACTAAACCGGCAAATCCATATGCTTGGTTTTACGCAAACGGCCGCAATCAATTCTGGCCGATAATGGAGGCTGTTTACGGTAAGATCTTTGACACTAAGGAGAAACAACAGCAACTATTTATTGATCTTGAAATGGCTCTTACAGATATAATTTATTCCTGTGAGAGAAAGAATAATAGTAATTTAGATATAAATCTTTTTAATATTACCTACAATATCGCTGGAATAACCTCAATACTTACCAATCACCCTGTAGGAAAGATCTATCTCACAAGCAAATATGTTGAAAAAATGTTTAGAAAACAATTTAGTGAGCTTTTACAAAAAAAACCTGAGCTAACTTTGGTTACACTGCCATCGTCTTCTCCACGATACGCAATGATGACTAAGCAGGAAAAGATACAGCGCTACAAACAGCTTCTGCCATCGTTGTTTTAATTAGTTTTGACTAGTCATTCAAATACTCTGGATATAATTTCAATCCTTCTTGCAGCATATCGTGTGGAAACTTAGTTGAATTTAAAACGCTAGCTATTTCAAAACTCTGAGGATCTGTTACGTCGTCACCATATGGCTCAATTATTTTACGGCCTCTAGCTAGAAAAAACAGAATATACCCAACTTTTGGATATTTTTCTTTATATATTTGATCGGCTTTCTCTTTGAGAGTTATTTCATAAAAGCCAAAGAACTTCCATTTCTCAAGCTCAATACCACCTTCTTCAAGAGCCTCTCTTTTTAAAGCATCCTCTATACTTTCCCCTGGTTCAATATGTCCACCGAGAGGTTCACTACTCATTAAAACAACTTTTTCATCTGTATCGATACAAATCACAGATACCCCAGTAGCGTTGTCTTTAAAGTGTGTAAAGTCTCCATCTATATCTAAATATGCCTCGTAGTTTGAGTGTCCCCAATCTTTGGTGTTTATAAGTCTCTTCACATGTGTATTTTAACACCCGTCGTGTTCGGTTAGCTTAATATCTGTCCTATAATGTATAATGTTCCCGTGAAATTGCTTTGTCTTAACGTATGTCAGTTTGAGAAAAATAACGAGAGGCTTAAGGATTTCCTAGAGCATAACAAAGTAGACATTGCATGTTTTCAAGAAATTACTCGTTCAACAGAAGGGAAGTCTGACCCTGAACTGGTGTCTTACGAAACCATTAACACTTATTCAGGACTTGATGAAGGTTTTTTTGCGCCGATTTGGGTATTAAATCGATTCTATATGAATAAGTTTCATGGGCAAGAATCGTTTGATTTCAGTCATGGTGGAGATGTTGAGTTCGGCAATTTACTGAGAACCAGATATAGGATAGTAAAAGGTCAGAATATCTTTCTTCAAAATCATTTTACATATGTAACAAATTGGGACAACTGGCCAGAAGAAGATTATAGAGGAGTACAAGTTGTTGATTTAGATCTTGAGGGCGGTAAAAAACTAAGAGTTTTAAATTACCACGGTATCTGGTCAAAAAATAAACTTGGAAATGAAAAAACCCTCAAAGCATGTCAACAAATAAAGGAAACAGCACTAGCAGTAAGCTACCCTTCAATTATATGTGGGGATTTTAACTTGTTTCCTGATACAGATTCTATCAAGTTATTTAACGGTGATTTTGAGAATCTCTTGAATACTTACAATATTAATACGACCAGACCCAAAACCAACGAGTTATCTTCAGAAAAAAGAAACGTTGTTGATTATATTTTTGTTTCAAAAGGTATTAAGGCTACTAAGCTCGAAGTCCTGCAGTCTGGTGTATCTGACCACCTGCCTTTAACACTAGACTTTGAGATTTAATAAATAAAAGTAAAAATCAGAACAACCAACACCCTCAGATGTATATTAACCCGATAATTCGTACAGTCGACTTTAACAATTATCGGGTAGGACAATATCAATAGAATTTAGGTAATACGTTGTGATATCAATGCTGACATTCACAGGCTTATATAGCCTGTTATTTAAAGGCCGTGGTAATCATCGCCGTTTTTAGTTCATCTTGAAAGAGTATTGGTATAATAAATCTTACAATGAGGAATTCAGACAAACGGAGTGGGTTACTTACTAAAGTAATTAACTTACATAAACTTTTTAGAGATGGAGAGATACCAACACTTGCGCAACATGAAGTAAATCCAGGTCTTGATAAATCTAGTCGTTTAAACTATATCTATTTTACTTTGCCCGTTTGTTTAAACTTTCAAAGAAGCTCGCCTGCAATGTGGCAATCCGCACTAAATACTTTTAATGACCCAGAAACAAATTATGTATTTTATCCAGAAAAGCTGGTTGATAGATCTTTAGAAGGTATTCGTGCAAGCTTGGTTAAACATAAGCTTGGTATTCAACCCAATAAACACACTGACATTTGGATTAGAATTAGTAACACTCTATATAAGTATTATGACAGTGATCCAAGGCTGCTTCTTAAAGAAGGTGAGTATGATGTTGTTAAAATACTAACCAATCTACAAACTGGGGACAAAGCTAAATTTCCATTTTTACGAGGGATAAAGCTCTCCAACTATTGGTTATATATTTTAACTCACTTTACCGATTTAAAACTTACTAATATGAATAAACTTTCTATAATTCCTGATACGCATATAATTCAAAGTACTTACCATCTTGGCTTAACTGACAAAATAGAAACACCAGAAGCTGTAGCCAGAGTTTGGGAAGAATTACTAGAGAGCTCTGAGTTATCCCCGGTTGATATGCATGCGGTATTGTGGAACTGGAGTAGAAACAACTTTCATCCGTCGGTTTAACAGAAGTCTATCCAAAAAACTTCTTAGCAAACTTTATTCAACAACCTCACCTTCGATTATATCTGCTGGAACATGTTGTTTTAATATATTTAGATTGCGAATATTAGGCTTGAAAGTAAAGTCAGCAATATCTCCAAGTACTGGTATAAGTCCTATTACAAAATCCACAATTGTGTTAATAACCATTTCAATAAGCTTAGCGGTTGGAATTTTTGCATTAAATCCAATCCAAACAATATATAGAGAAAGTAATAGAGACACTAGATCACCACCGCCAGGAATTAAACCAAGAAGCGGATCTATTCCGAATCTAAAATTAAAAACCTTGAATTTATTATCAAGAAGATCTGCAATGTAGATGGCAGCTTTCAAGTGTTTATTCATAACTTACAGTTATTATACTTGGTTTAAACATATGCTCCAACTTACGCGGTTGTAGATTTGTTACTGCAAGTTCTTTGCATTGTTACTTTACTCGCAACACCATATAATTATTAATAGTTATGGAGAACATCTTTTACCAGCTTGCCCTAGTGTTGATCCTTGCCTCTGGAATAGGACTTTTTGTTTTTAAAATAAAACTACCTTTAGTGGTAGCTTACCTATCAACCGGCCTTTTATTGTCAGCCATTCGCTTGTTTGATCTTGGGCACTCTCCGGTGTTTGAGGTATTGCCTGAGATTGGTATTGCTTTCGTCTTGTTTTTAATAGGTATGGAGCTTAAATTAAATGAACTTAAAGCTCTTGGTAAGCCTATTTTTGTTGCAGCTCTAGGTCAGATTGCACTATCGACACTTCTGGGCTTTGGTATTGCCAAACTACTCGGTTTTGCCGATATAGAGGGGTTATATTTAGGTCTCGGACTTGCTTTTTCATCAACAGTGGTTGTTATCAAGATGCTTCTTGAGAATAGAGATCTATCGTCTCTTTTTGGCAAGTTATCAATCGGTATGCTTTTAGTCGAAGACCTTGTTGCGATTGTTGTTTTGATGCTGATTTCAGTTAGCAGCTCAGCCTCTGGTCTTAATAGTGCTCTTCCGTTAGCCACACTTGCCTTTAAAGCACTTGGGTTATTTTTTCTCACCTTTGTCTTATCCAAATACCTTCTAAGTAAACTTTTTGAATATACAGCTCGGTCAAGTGAGCTGTTATTTATAACCTCAATGGCATGGTGTTTTGCATTTACTAGTCTTGCAGTTATTGCTGGGTTTTCAGTTGAGATAGGAGCTTTTCTTGCAGGTGTAGCTTTAGCTTCGTCCCCGTATCATATTCAAATAGAGGCAAAGATTAAACCTATGCGAGATTTCTTTTTAGCGTTGTTTTTTGTATACCTTGGTTCAACTGCTGATCTCCGTGATCTAAGCGCATCCCTTCCAATTATAATTATATTTACACTGTATGCTTTGCTTGTTAAGCCGGTGATATACATGGCTCTTCTTAGCCGGTTTGGTTTTAGAAAACATACTCTTTTTCAGACATCATTAAATCTTTCTCAGATTTCAGAATTTTCTTTGATAGTTCTGCTTGTTGGTGTTAAAGCAGGCCTCATCTCACCTGTAACAGTATCAATCATGTCTGTTGTTGCGGTACTTTCAATAACTATTTCATCGGTTCTCATATCATTTTCCAAAAATATCTATCGTGTTACATCGCCGTTTGTCGCCTTATTTGAAAAAAAAGGCAAAGGGCATTATTTTGAACATAAGCTAGAGAAAGAGCTTACTGAGCATATTATTGTTATCGGTGCTCACAGAGTCGGAACTCCGATAATAACCTATCTTCACCAAAATAATATCCCGTTTATTGTTATGGATTTTAACCCAACTATTATTAGTGATCTCATCAATAAAGATATTTACGCGGTGTATGGAGATATTGGGGATCCTGAGGTTGTTGAGTCTTTGCATCTTGAGTCGGCAAAGCTTGTTATTTGTACCGCCTCAGACCTTTCTGATAATCAGCTACTCCTTAGCCTTGTTCGTGAACACAATACCAAAGCAAAAGTTATCCTTCGTGCAACCGATGCTTCTCATGCTAAAACCTTAAAAGAACTTGGTGCGGATTACGTGATTCTCCCGGAAAAAGTATCCGGGGACTATATTGTCCATCAGATAAAACATTATTGGCCGGATTTAAACTTTAAAGACGGTATAATATTTGGTAATAAAGCTGTCAGTTCAATAGTTTAGTAAAACCGCAAGTCCTGCTAAACTATATATAATGCCTGCAAGTCTTTCCGGCCTCAGTTCCGAAGATGCCAAACTGAAAATTAAGGAGTACGGTTTCAATGAGATTACCGAGACCGGCCAAGTAAGTCCTCTTAGAATACTGTTTAGACAGGTTAAAAAGAATTCCGTTGTATATATGCTCCTTGTTTCTGCCATCATTTCTTTTGCAGTAGGCAAGTCAGTTACAGGTTATACAGTTCTTGCAGTTATCGTTGCGGTTGTTGCAATTGGTTTTATTCAGGAATTTAAAGCGGAAGAAGCAATCAATTCGCTTAAAAAAATGATTCTCCCAGTATCAAATGTTGTCAGGGATGGGAAAAGAATAGAGTTACCTTCACGCGAACTTGTGCCTGGAGATATAGTTATTCTTGGAAATGGGGAGAAAATACCAGCTGACTGCGAAGTTCTTGAAGATCACGAATTAAGAGTAAACGAAGCTGTGTTAACTGGAGAGTCAAAAGAGATTGCAAAGATAACTTCTGCCGACAAAAATGGTGAGGACAACAAAATCTTTATGGGTACATACATTGTAAACGGAAGATGTGTTGCTCAGGTACTGCATACTGGGATGAATACCAAGTTTGGTAAGATTGCTCACCTAATTAACACTGCTGAAAAAGAACTCCCGCTTCAAAATAAGATTAATAAAATAACTAAATATATGGTGATACTGGCACTCGTTTCTTCTTGTTTAACAGGAGTTCTGATGCTTTTTCGTGCCGAAAGTCTTGAAACGGCAGTTTTAGTTAACATCTTAATTGCGGTAGTCGCGATGTCAGTCTCAGCTTTTCCTGAAGGACTTCCTGTAGTACTTGCAACAACACTTGCTGTTGGTGCAAAACGGATGGCTGTGAAAAATGCCATTGTTAACAGAATGAGTATTATTGAGACTCTTGGAGAGACGACAATCATTTGTAGTGATAAAACAGGAACAATTACAAAAGGAGAGATGACTGTAAAGTTTATCTTCACGGGTAACAATCTATATGATGTTGAGGGCACTGGCTACACAGGACATGGAAATATTCTTCAAAATAAACAGCCAATAAATATGACCGATGAGCCAACACTCCAAAAGCTTATTCAAGCTTCAGTTTTATGTAATGATGCAGAGATTGAACGTACTGGTGAAGATAGCGAGTACAAAGCACTAGGAACACCAACCGAAGCAGCTCTTTTAATTCTTGGTGTTAAAACAGGTCTTTTCAAAGAAAACATCCCAAGTGAGAGAGTAGAAGAAAGACCATTTAGTTCTGAAAGAAAGATGATGTCAGTGTTAGTTGAGGTAGATGGTAGTGGTATAGTATATGCTAAAGGAGCTCCAGAAATACTTCTTGAAAAGTGCACCACTTATATAAAAGACTCTAAAGTTGTCCCATTAACATCTGAAGCAAGAACTACTTTTGAAAATCTTCAACACGAAATGGCATCAAACACTTATCGAACTCTTGCCGTCGCATATAAAGAACAAGGGATTGAGGGTAATAGTTATACGGAAGAAAAACTAACACTACTTGGTATCGTGAGTATGGCAGACCCGCCTCGCGAGGAAGTAGCTCAGGCAGTAATTACAGCAAACAAAGCGGGAATAAAAGTCTGTATGATAACAGGGGATAGTAAACCAACAGCTCTCGCTGTTGCAAAACAAATTGGGCTCGGGAGCGAGGTTTTAGAGGGTAAAGATATAGATCAACTATCTGATGAGGAACTTATGATAGCTGTTAAGACAACTCAAGTGTATGCGAGAGTTAAACCTGAGCATAAAATCAGGATTGTTAAAGCGTTAAAAGATAGTGATGAAATTGTTGCAATGACTGGCGATGGTGTTAATGACGCACCTGCTTTAAAAGAAGCACATGTTGGAATAGCTATGGGGAAAAACGGTACTGATGTTTCAAGATCTGTTGCTGATCTGACTTTAAAAGATGATAACTTCGCAACAATTATAGATGCAGTTGCTGAGGGTAGAGCAGTTTTTAATAACATAAGAAAATTTGTAACTTATCAATTGAGTTGTAATTTTGCAGAGATCTCTCTTCTTATTGTTGGTGTTATAGTTGCTCCATATCTTGGTTGGTCAATCCCATTAATAACTTCCATTCAAATTCTGTTTATGAATCTGGTTACTGATAACCTTCCAGCATTAACACTTGGGTTAAATCCTACATCGCGCGATATTATGACCGATCAACCTCACAGGAATGCTCAGATTCTAAATAGTACACTTATAAAGCTTGTTGTTGTTACCGGATTCATAATGTTTTTGTTAACGGCATCCGCATATTTCATTTCAAGAAATATGTTTCACGAATCTCAAGAGACAGCGCAGACCGTTGCTCTTGTTGCTCTAATCACAGTTGAGATAGGTACCGCATTTAGTTTTAGATCATTTAGGAAACTTGTTTTTGGGAGAACTTTGTTTGTAAACAAATATCTAGCCATAGCCTCAACAATCTCTATCATTGCAACACTAATTATAATTTATACACCGCTTAATAAAACATTTGAAACGGTTCACATCTCACTTATTGATTGGATAGTCCCAATACTTTTAACAGGTGTTGCAGTTACTCTTCATGATCTTGTGAAAATATATAATCT
>CAZILK010000024.1:0-10421 GCA_964540135.1 uncultured Candidatus Saccharibacteria bacterium
TTTGCTCTTCTGTAGCGTTCTTCAGAGCTTTTAGTGTGAAACTTTTCGTATTCCTGTAGGCTATTAACAAGATAATGATTCGTGTGCACGTATGGCTTTTTGTGAACACTTTCAACGCCAACAATATCACCAGCAATTTCAATGTTTCTTACCTCTCTGTTTTCAGCTAATACATGATTAAATCCAGATGCTCTATTAGTTTTGCGTATTAACGCTTCTGCCTGATCGAGCATATTTAATTCCAAGATTGCTCTGGCTAAATAGTTTTTGGGAACACCAATTTTTGTATTTTTTTGATTCAAATCGTTTACACACTGAATTAGACCGTAATTATTAATTGATGCCGAGACCCCTGGAACTGTAACGTTGTAATTTAAACCAATAAAAGTTGTTTCTCCAATTGTAGCTTTTAGTATATAGATTTGATCTTGTGCATCTTTCGACCAGTCCTCGTTATGACCTACAGTGAGTTTTACGTTATTTATGTCAAAACCTGATACAACAGTGCAGTGATCTGGATTTGCTGCATGCATTTTATCGTATGCTTCTGCTTCATCATATACTTCGCGATTATTTATAAAGAAGTAATCAATCACCGGGACATCGGCACCCTTGGCTATACCTTCTGTTTCAATTATCAAATTTGGAAAGTACTGTTTTGTAATATCAAAACATTGTTGTGATTTTGTTAAGTAGGATTCGTAGTTTTGAATATCTTTTTTCCTTTTGGCTATTGATTCTTGAATACTTTGTCTGAAGGTGGTGCCTAGGAATTCTCCAACTTCGGCATATGTGCCAGAGATTTCATAGTATGGAAGACGTTTACTCATAGGAAAATTATATCATTACGTATTTGCACTTATTGCTGTAATATGGGGTATATGCTGAACGTACTAGAAACTACAAAAAACTTCCTCCCGCAAATTACTAATATTAAAATTGATAACGATGCTATTAATTCCGTTATAGACACAGTCACTGAAAAAGATTTACAGGTTTCCGAAATAAGCCTTGCAAAGAATAAATGGTCAAAAGACCAATTAATTGCTCTTACTTTTTTATTTAACACCGTAAACTTTTGCTTTTGGGCTAAAGCAGGCGAGGAAAAATGGACAATTCAGGATGATAATTTAGATGGCGCAATTGCTTTATTTCGTAGTTTAGAAAACGAACTTGTAAGAAACTCTGACCTATTATCCCCCGATGAGCTTGCTGATATGTCTTTGGGTAAATTAAGAGGAATTCTTAAGGGCAATGTAGTTATACCTATGCTATCAGAGCGTTTAAATAATATACGCAATTTTGGAAAAGTTGTTGAACAAAAATACGGTAATTCAATAAAGAGTTTACTTGATATTGCAGAATATGACGCCTATAAACTTGTGCAGCTTCTTGTCGACAACTTTCCTTGTTTTGATGATACAAGCACTAATAACGGAACTGCTGTGGCTTTTTATAAACGTGCACAACTTAACTCAAAAATGATCCATGACATTTTAATTTCATTTGGAGAAAAAGGATTAACGAATATCGACAAATTAACGGCTTTTGCAGATTATAAAGTGCCTCAAATCCTAAGGAATATGGGAATTCTTGTTTATACGGATTCACTTGCACATAAAGTAGATAATATGGAATTGATTGCGGCTAACTCTTATGAGGAAATAGAAATAAGAGCATCTGCAATTTGGGCGGTTGAGAATATGAAAGAGGCCTTAAAACAGAAATTTCCTTTTGTGACATCATCTCATATTGATAGTATGCTTTGGAATAAATCGCAAGGATCCGCAAAAGGAAAGAAGCCCTATCACAGGACGCTTACGCCAGCCTACTAGTTAGATAATTCCAAGTTCTTTAAACCATTCATACCAAACTGGTTCAATGCCTGGAGTTTTTTGCCAATCGTCTTCACTTACTTTTCCTGCGCGATATTCTTCGGTTCTATTGGCTAATTCTTCAATTTGGTTCTTAGAAAACCAACCCGCTTGCTTTGTTTCGTCTTCGCTTGGTTTTATGTCCCCTTCAGTATCAACTTTATAAATTTTCCAGTAATGCCAAGTACCACCTTCTCTTCGACAGGGGTTCTCTTTTCTACCTTCTTTGATGAGCTCCATATTTGTTGGAACTAAACCTACTTCCTCTTCCACTTCTTCTTTAGCGGCGTTTTCAAATGTTCCTTTATCATCAACATGACCGGCAGGAGGAGCAAATCCAAATGGGAATTTCATACGTTCAATTAATAGCAAATCATCACCTTTGTAAATAAGCATTCCAACACTTTTGTTATCACAAATTTTAGTCATACTTTTACCCAAGTCGATCAACTAAAGTTTCTGCCGAGTCAATAATTTCATCAATCAATACTCTGCGACAGGCTTCTTCCTTCTCATCCTCAAGCGAATAAATTGGTTTACCTAAGGCAGCTGCAGCTCCCATTTCAAGTGTTGAACTATTTCCCATGTACCCATCTTTATTGTAAATAAAAACAACATCGGCCTTACGAATAAATTCAATATGATGCCATGTTAGTCCAAGAAATGCGTATCTCTTTAGGTCATCAGGCAGATCTTTAATACTTGCGTTCATGTTTAAAATTGGTGGGAATACAGTAATACCTTTGACTCTTAGTTTTTGTTCAAATTCGCGAATTTCCTTTAGGAATCTTCGACTTCCGCATATAACAACAGATTTCATGAATTACTTCTGAACGTTTACACGTCCCCCTATAAAATAAGCTTTGTAAACCTCTTTATTGTCTATAAAAATACGTTCAGTTTGTACAAATTCCTCAATGTCACCTTGGCATTCATTTGTGTATTTCAGATTTCCTTCTTCAAATATTTCAGGGCCTCGGTGAACACATTTTCCTGTGGGTTCTTCTTTTAATGCTCTACGCAAGAATGCATATATGTCTGAAAAGTTAATGCCTTCTGCAACCTTGCCCCAATAAACGCATCTGAAAACATCCTTGCCATCAAACCACAAAGTCTCATTTCCTGAGTATGGTTCGCCACCGTAAAATTCGTCTTCATATTTCCATTGACCATCTGTTCTAACAAGTACTTTGCCGTTTTTACCGTTATCCTCATATTTAACGCTTTCATCAGCATATCCCATTAGGTTAAATTTTCTAAGTTTATCTTTTAGTTCTTCTGCTGCAGGTTTCATATTTTAACTCCTAAATTTTCTAAATGCTTAACAAAAGCTTCAAAGTTAGTATATAAAAAGGTGTTAATTCCTAACTCTTTAGCGCCATCCATTTTTGACTCGTCGTCATCAGAGTAAACTACTTGGTTAGGTTGTACACTTGATTTGGCAATTAAATCCTGGAAAATTTCTTTATTGGGTTTATCAACGCCAACTTCATAAGAAAGAACAATAACATCAAAATCGTCTAAAAAACCAAATCTTTGTTGTAAGCCGTTTATACGAGCTGGGAAATTATTAGAACAAATTACGGTTTTATACCCAGCATTTCTTACCTGTTTAACGTATTCAACGGCAGGTGCATTTGTTTCGTAACCACTAATGAGTTGATCGACTATCTCTTTTGTAGTCAGATTAAGGTTCCACTCCTTTAAAGCCCAAGTCCAAAATTCCTCATCTGTCATTTTCCCGAGTTTGTATTGCTTATTCATTTGATCAGATTTTAGAAATACTCGTTTAGCTTCGTCTTCAGAGACACCGAGTGCAACAAGTGCTTTTATAAAATTAGATTTGCCGTTTAAGAAATAAACGCCATCCAAGTCGAAGCATATAGCTTTTATCATAGACTCATTTTACAACAAAAACTTCAACTAGACTTATACTATTTGTTGCGTCATCAATGTGTTTATATGGAACAAGAACTAAAATACTGCTTATACGCACGAAAAAGCTCTGAATCTGATGAACGTCAAGCAATGTCTATTGAAAGCCAGATCAAGGAAATGTCGGCAATTATCAAACGAGACAAGCTAAATGTTGTTGATATTAGGCAAGAGAGTCATTCTGCTAAGGTTTCTAGTGCCAGACCCGTTTTCAATCAACTGATTGAGGATGTTA
The DNA here is from genome assembly GCA_964540135.1 of uncultured Candidatus Saccharibacteria bacterium. Taxonomy (GTDB): domain Bacteria; phylum Patescibacteriota; class WWE3; order UBA101185; family UBA10185; genus CAZCAQ01. The sequence goes on from CAZILK010000024.1 coordinate 4,045, forward strand.
AAAAAGGAGAATTCAACGCAATTCTGACATGGGCACCGGATCGTATGTCCCGTAATGCGGGGGATTTAGGATCTTTGGTTGATTTAATGGATAACGGAAAACTACTCCAAATAAAAACATATTCCCAAGTATTTACGAATAATCCAAACGAAAAGTTTTTACTAATGATACTTTGTTCACAAGCAAAACTTGAAAATGACAACAGAGGGTTAAATGTAAAACGAGGTATTAGAAACAAGTGTGAAATAGGTTGGCGACCCTGTATGCCTCCGCTTGGTTATCACAGCAGAGCAATTGATGGAGTAAAGGACATTGTAATCGACCCAATAAGAGGGCCACTTATGAAGGAACTCTTTGAGCTAATTGCGTTAGTAGGGATGAGCGGAAGATCTGCGAGAAAAATGCTTTATAAAGAAAAGAACTTTAAAACACGAAATGGAAAAGATATTACGCTAAGTATGGTATATAAAATACTTAAAAATCCGTTTTATTACGGGCAATTTGAGTATCCAGTTGGAAGTGGCACTTGGTACAAAGGAAAACATGAACCATTAATATCTAAGGATATATTTGATAAAGTTCAAGAACGATTGGAAATACCAGAAAAAGCAAAATGGCGATCAAAAAACTTTGCATTTACTAGGATGATTCATTGTGGTGAGTGCGGCTCAATAATTGTTGCCGAAGAAAAATACAGGAATTTATTGGACGGAACAAAGAGAAGACATGTTTACTATCACTGTGGAAGACCCAAAGACGATAGAGAATGTCACCAACCGTACATTACAGAAGATGAATTGGTATCGCAACTAATTGAGATTGTAGATACCGTAAAGCTCGATTCAAAAGAAATGGGGAGAAAAATAAAGCAAGAATTCGAGAGATATCAAACATTTGGAAACCTAATACTTAACGATCATTCGGATCAGATCCCAGAATTAAATCAAAAAATTGATGTAACTTCGTTTGCCAAACACATATTGAAAGTAGGATCCACAGACGAACGAAGGGAAATTCTAAATCTAATGAAATCAAAGTTTTTACTTAAAGATCGACGAATATACTTAAACTAACGACACCTTGAAAAGACTTATAAAAGATAGCATCATTAATTCATGGGGAATTTATATCTATTTGCGGGAGTAGTTTTAGTTTTAGGTCTCGTTCTAGGTTTCCTTTCTTATCATTTTAAAGACGAGGTAGAGGAAAAATCACGATACAAATATTTGAGAAAAGATTTTTTGCTCTCAAGAGCGGAGCATGAATTTTTTGATTTAGTTACTGAAATAGTGGGTTCCAACTATTATGTTTTTCCACAGGTACACCTAATAACGTTGCTTGACCATAAAATTAAAGGTCAAAGTTGGCGAGGTGCGTTTAGGCATATTGATGAGAAGTCGGTGGATTTTGTAATTTGCGATAAAAGTTACATTAAACCGCTATTAGCGATTGAGCTGGATGATAGGACACACAACTATGAGAGCCGGATGCTCCGAGACGAAGAAGTAAATCGTATTCTACAGGATGCACCCCTGCCACTGCTTAGATTCGAGAATCATGGGAATTTTAATAAAGAAGATATTAAAAACCAATTATTTTCAATCTTATCTAGCCACTAAGAACAAAAAATAACCCAATAGTCATAGAATAAGACTAGTTAGAACATTGGGATTTGCCATATACCCAAGCGGTCTAGAACCGACAACCAAAATTAGCGTATTCAAATAAAAAACTATGATAAATAAGGGCAACCCCAAACGGTCACTTAGAACCCTAATACTTGCCTATAACCCTTTGAGTAGGTGGGAATGTTGATATTATGGTGAACGCAGTGAAAAAAGACTGGAACACCTTAATTCTATCACTACAAAAAATTAGTTCAACACTTGAGGGTATAGGAATTACTAGTACTTCTTGGCGTAATAGCGAGGTTTATGTTTAGTCAGTTAATACCTTATATTGTATAGAACTAGGGTATATAGGGTATATAGGCTATTTAGAAATAATCAAATTTTAATATTGTTTTTTTCAAGAAATTTATCAAATAAAGTTCTCTCAAAATTCCTATAGCCAAATCTCCAATATAAATCTTGCATAAACTCATATAAAAAAGATTTAAGAGTATCAGAATTAAATAATTGACTAGTATCTAGCTCGGCAGACCATTCATATTCCGGAAATAGTGGTGTAACGTCATTCCTTAAGAAAAATCCATTTAGATCGATTTGTCTAAAAGAAACCTTACTTAAATCTTTTATGTAAATGTTTAGATATAAAATCCCTTGATAACCATATAATTCATATAGTTTTTTGGAGGACAAAAGTACACGTGCAACTTGTCCCAATAAATAGGAAATGTATATTATTCGCTTTTCTTCGGATACCTCTAGGACATCCATATTGTTGTACATAGATCCATCTGCATATATTGCTTGGCATTCTATGTAACCCCTGTAGTTATGACTAAAATAATAAATTCCTTCAGGTATTGGTTTAGAATTCAAATTAGGGAAAGACTGGCCAAGGCGATCAATTGTGAGATTACCTAAGTTATCTAAAAGTTGTCTCGGAGTCGTTATAGGACTGCTTGGATAGTAGGGGGTTAAAAAAACTTCCGACATTATTACATTAGTTCCTAAGTTTTGCTGAAAATATGTTTTGTGTGATTCATCACCCTTATGTTTTGCTTCTTCAATAAGTGCCTTTCTTTCTAAGTCTTCTTTAATTAGTCCGTATTTATAAAGTTTTCGCGCTCTTTCTAACTTCGCTTTTCGAAGCTGATCTGCCTTATCTCGCTTCTTAAAAAGAAGTTCAACCCAATCAGGAGTGCCTAAGGATATAGGATTACTTATATTTCCGGTTCTAACCCATATATTTGCATCATTTTCGATATAATATGGAGGTGCTTCTCCTTCCATAACTCTAACTAAAATAAAAGCCTTTGTATCTTTTTTTGCAGTATGCACAACATAGTTAGGTTTCGGTTTAACATTTGCAGCATTCTGATGTATTTGCTCAATTTGTTTTGCATCGAAAGCTACACCCTCCCACTTTTCAGGAACTCCTGTGGTTCTATTTTCCTCAACACCTATTATTAACAACCCTCCTCTAGTGTTCGAAAAGGAGGCAAGATGTTTTGCAATATTTTTTGGTAATATCTTTTTGTAATCAAGTTGTATACCTTCAGGTATGCCCGTATTACAGAACGCAATAATGTCGTCAAAAGTAACACTTTCAACTGCTCTATTTAGGATTCCCATGTTTAAGGTATAGTACTTTCATCTGTTTATGTCCAGAATTAGAGGAATCTTTACAAAAGTTACATTTATTTTGGCAATTCTTTATACATTTTGATAATTCGGGGTGCATTTTGATTATTATTGAATAACACAAAATATTTATGTCCTGCGTTCAGAAGAATGTTTGAATATGCAAAATCCACACATCTATAAAAAGGGTTACTTTTTGATGTTACTTCAAATCTATATCGATACATCTTTTGTAATCGTAAATATTCGTCTTGGATAATATAGATTGTGCATTTTTGACTTTGCATTTTTACGCTACCTATTTCTGTACTTTTTGTGGATTTCTTTCTTCTTACATTAACTATGCTGATGCGCTTTTTTGTTCTTGATTTGGCGGATTCTTTTGCCATTTTATCCACAGCCTTGTTATTTTGGTCCTTACTATGCCCCTTTATCCAGCTAAATTCCACACGTTTTCCAACTTTGGATACTAATCCAACTAATTCTTTCCATTGAGGCGTATTTATGACAGGATTCCCATCTCGTTTAATCCAATGGTTTCGCGACCATTCATAAATTGCACGATTAATATTTTCTGTTATGTACTTGGAATCTGTATAAAATGCTATTTTAGCAACCTTAGATGCATCGATCGGTATTTTACCTTTATATACAAGTCTTAAGGCGTGTATGCATGCCTGCAGTTCCATTTGTTGGTTCGTAGCTCCCGTTAGTCCTTGCGGTATATCGTTATACTGCTCGTCGTTGCCGTTCTCATTTACCCAAACAAAACGTACAGCGAAGCCTCCTATCCTTGGCTTAGAGTAGGAAGATCCATCAGTATATATGTTTAAGGCATTTTCATCTGTTATAGTCACAAATACACACTACACCAAGATATTATAGGGTGCAAAATTTTTGACAAAAATAACCAGACAATTACCATATAAATTAGGAATTTAATTAATAAACCCTATGTTTTCATATAGTAAATTTGTAGAAAACTGCATGCAGATCAATGTATCTGATGTTGTATATATGTTAGGTCGTGAGATCCAAAACAAAAGGAAAATAGATGGCCTTACTAAATTGATCAAAAGTGAGCTTAAAAAAGAGATTTGGGAACATCATTGTGATACCAATGTAATTATGAAATACAAAGATAAATTTGTAAGAGTTCCTGTATCCCTCTGTTTTAGCCATACAAATTACAATGGAGTTAGATTTTATCTAAATTGTGGGGGTTGTAATGCTTATGTAAGAAAGCTTTATAGCCCAGATTTCACTACAAAACCGTTTATGTGCAGAAACTGTTATAAGTTGAGGTATATGCTTCAACATTATTCAAAATCAAGGAAAAGTTTGCATACTGCTATATATAGGAGCAACAAAAAGAAGATAGATAATATGTATTTCTCGCTAGGTTTAGACGGAAAACGAAAAAGTTCAAAAAGGCTTAGTAGATTATCAAATCTATTATCGTTAACAACTAGCTATCAAAGCGTATTTTTAAGGCAAGTACAACAAATTAATGCCCACACTTAGGATTTCTACGATTTGGGTTATAATTATAACCTAAACCCAAGAAAATATAAGATTACTATTATTAACCCTTTAGCTACAATTAAATTGCGCAACCACAGTAACTCAACTATAATCCAACTATAAAACTAAATCTTTAGCGACCAGCTATAAACAAAGGCTTAAAAGGCTTTAGATCCATTAAGGGGCAACCTTTATTAGGGTCTAAAGCTGGTCGCTAAGGAACATCCGTAAAGGTTGTCCCTTTGTGTTGACAGCATTAACGGACATTAATTATTTATTTGAAAGGTTGTATATGGCCTTAATAAAATGTCCTGATTGTAGTAAAGAAGTTTCTTCTAACGCACCTGCGTGTCCCAATTGTGGTAGCCCCATAAGTGCTACAACGATAGAGCAGACATCAAAAAAGTGGAAAAAGATGAAATTAATAGCTTGGGTATTTGCGATTGGTGGTTTTATAATAATGTTTAATAGTGAGGGAAACACCAGCACTATTTTGGTAGGTATACTTAGTATTTTTGTTGGTATGGTTTTGGGAATTTTCGCTAGATTTAGCACTTGGTGGAATCACAAATAACATCCCTATCGCATTTGACCCATAAAAATAAGGGTATATAATGGCGTTGTTCCTGCCAAGAAAGATAAAATTATATGAAAATAGACATTAAAAACCAAAGAATAGTTGTTGTAGGCTTAGGCTATGTGGGACTTCCGCTAGCGTTGCTTGCAGCCGAAAAAGGATACCCTGTAATAGGCATAGATATAAGTAAGGAAAAGGTTGATACTATAAATAAAAAGGAAGTTCCTTTTGTAGATAAAAACATCGTAGAGAAGATAAAAAACACTAATATGGTAGCTACGACAGATTTTAGCGCTATAAATGACGCCACAATTGTAGTAATTTGTGTCCCGACACCCGTTCATAAAGATCACAAACCAGATTTAACCCCAGTTATAAACTCTTGTCAGGAGGTAGCTAAACACGTGAACAAGGGTCAACTTGTTATCTTAGAATCCACAGTTAACCCAGGAGTTAGTGAAGACACTGTTTTACCAATATTAGAGAGTGGTTCCAGACTTAAATGTGGTGTTGATTTCCATTTAGCACATTGTCCTGAAAGAATAAATCCCGGAGATGAAAAATATGATGTGAGCAATATTTCTCGCGTTGTCGGTAGTACTAGCAAACAAGGCCTTGATATGTCTATGCAGTTTTATACATCTATAATTTCAGCACCAATTAGGCCAATGAACACTATCAAAGAGGCAGAAGCAGTGAAAATAGTGGAAAATTGTTTTAGGGATGTAAATATTGCATTTGTAAACGAATTAGCAATGTCTTTCTCAAAATTAGGTATAGATATTGTTAATGTTATTGAAGGGGCATCAACAAAGCCTTATTCTTTTATGCCCCATTTTCCCGGATGTGGTGTGGGCGGACATTGTATAGCTGTAGACCCTTATTACTTGATAGAGTATGCGCACTCTAGTGTTGGATTTGACCATAAACTATTATCTTTATCGAGAGAAATTAACAATTCTATGCCTAGATTTACAGTGCATTTACTGGAAACAGAATTGAATAAA
>CAZILK010000025.1:0-9526 GCA_964540135.1 uncultured Candidatus Saccharibacteria bacterium
TCAGCAAGGGTATACACACCACGACTAACATTAGCATTGTAATTAAAATAGTAATCAAATTCGGCATTCACAACTTGAACTGGTTTATGAGTTGTTGCTGCATTGTCAAGATAAGTTATAGTAGAACCGTTTAAAGTTCTGGAAAATATTGGGAAGTCTTTTTTTATGTCTTGTATATTAATCATAGTAATTTCTCAATTTTAATATTAGTTTGAATCTTTTCACGAATTTTATCATCTAAAATTCTACTTAGAATACTGTTAAAAAAACCAGCTACAATTGTTTTCCCAGCTTCATCTGGTGACATTCCTCTGGACTGTAGGTAAAAAAGTTGTAGAGGATCAATTCTTCCTGTTGTTGCACCGTGAGAAGCTTTTACGTCATTAGCATCAATTTGAAGAACTGGTCTTGATTCATTTTTTGTATTTTGCCCAAGAACCAATACATTGTGTTCAAGATACGAAGCTGTTTGTTGAGCTTCTTTTTTAATTATTATTCTTCCCTCAAAACTTGAAACTGCATTATCATACAAACAGCCTTTAACCTCGGTTGTACATGTAGTATTTGGAACACTGTGAACTGTTTCTATAATAATATTAATAGGTATGTCTTGAGTTAGGTTATACAGTCCTAGAATTTCTGCACTCACACCTTCTTTAGCAAGTACAAAAACTATGTGTGCTTCGCAAGCTTTATTAATATCTAGTACATACTGAATATCAGTATCTACAATTATTGTTTGGGAAGTAGGTTGTAATAAAACTGATTTCATAACTAACCTACCGATCCTTCCATCTCAAGCTCAATTAATCTATTTAGTTCAACAGCATATTCAAGTGGAAGCTGTTTAACAATAGGTTCGATAAATCCAGACACAATAAGACTCATGGCTTGTGCTTCAGTTAGCCCTCTACTCATTAAATAAAATATCTTTTCCTCACCAATCTTACTAACAGTTGCTTCGTGTTCAATGTTCGCTCCACTTTCGTTTATCTTCATAACAGGAAAGGTATCAGATGCTGAATCTTCATCTAAAATTAAAGCGTCGCATTCAACCCTGCTTTTTGCATTAGTAGCTGTTGGCGAAACATGTACTAGTCCTCTGTAGCTTGTTCTTCCGCCATAAGCACTGACTGATTTTGAAACAATTAGAGAAGATGTGTTTGGAGCAAGATGTACCATTTTAGCTCCAGCATCTTGATGCTGGTTTTGCCCTGCATAAGCAATAGACAACACTTCACCTCTCGCACCATCACCAACTAGATAACAGCTCGGGTACTTCATAGTCGCTTTAGACCCTAAATTTCCGTCAATCCACTCCATAGTTGCACCTTCTTCAACACGTGCTCTTTTGGTAACAAGGTTATAAACATTAGATGACCAGTTTTGAATTGTTGTATACCGACACCTCGCACCTTTTTTAACTATGACTTCAACAACAGCCGAGTGAAGAGAGTTTGATGAATATACAGGCGCGGTGCAGTTATGAACTGCTACACCATTCACAACATACGACTCATCATCTTCTACACTAAAGTTGTACACATCAATATTATCGACTATCTTCTTTTCTATAGACTTGACTGGCATATAAGCATACTTTTCATCAATGTAGTAAGGAGTTGCTCTCTTATGACCATTCAGGTTAATTGGGATAATCTCAGCACCAACTAACTCTGAGAACAGATGTAAGAACTCACCGCCAATAGCTACAGTGTACATGTCTTGTCTGTGTTCTCCAGAGCGATCCCTTTTGTTTAGAGAGGCTACAATGTTAAATCTAAACAACATATCTCGCATTTGAACTGCAAGCTGTTTTGAAACAGTAGATAGTCTAAACAATTCCTTTAAGCCTTCTTTTAATTCTGATTTGTAATAATTGCCATCACCTCTGTAATATCCAGCTATGATTTCTTTTTGGATATTTAGAGGTAAGTTAAGAGCCCATGCCGGCAATGCTTTGGAGTTCGATGATATACCAAATTCTTTGAATATTCTTGCGAGCTTTGTTGATGAAAAGACAAGCTCCACACCTTTCCGATCGGAATAATGGAACTCGTGTGATTTTTCTAAGCCAAACACACTTTTAACTAAACCTTTTACATCATCAATATAGTCTCTCTCTTCTGATGAAAAAGAAAAGCGCAAATAACCCCTATCCTCCACACTTCCCTCCGCCAGGTAATAACCAATAAGCCTGCCTAACTGCTCAGATATTCCCACCTCAACATTCTCAAACTCTTTTCTATTTTTTACTGAAAAGGTCACATTCTCCAACTCATCAACTTTCCTATTTATTGGAAGGGCTACATAGTCTTTTATTGAGATATTGTTTGCAGGTAGCCATTCCAAAACAAATTTGGTATTTCGTTCGTTTTTGTTTTGTCTTCTTGCAACAAGAAAAGGATGTTCTTCCGTTGCTTGAATAGTTTCTGAAGGAAAGCCAGTTATTGTCAGGGTGTAGAGTTCTCCAGAGTACTTTCTTTTTTGAGTATTATAAACTTTACTATAGTTGTTGTTGTGAGTTAAAACTGTATCCCCTTCTATTATTTCTTCGATCTTCTTTGTTCCTAACTGAGTGGATATACTATGTCCAGCAGTAAAACAGCCCTCAACATAAGATACCTCGGCTCCTTCATCAACAATTATTAAAGTTCGTTCAAACTGTCCAAAGTTTTTAGCATTAATTCTAAAATATGCTTGAAGAGGTCTTGATACTTTAACTCCTTTTGGAACATAAACAAAGGAACCACCGGACCAAACAGCACTGTTTAATGCTGCGAACTTATTATCAGTAACAGGAATTACTTTTGAGAAATATTCTTCAAAATATTGAGGGTATTTTTTTAAAGCCTCATCAGTTCCCATAAATATTACCCCAATATCAGTTAGTTCTTGCATGAGGGAACCGTAAATTACTTCTGAATCAAATTGTGCTTTAACGCCTGCTAAGAATTCTCTTTCAGCCTGAGGAACACCAAGCCTTTCAAATGTATTTTTCATCTGCTCTGGAACATCATCCCAAGTCTTTTCAACCTCATCGATTGGTTTTAAATAGTAGTAAATGGAATTAAAATCAATTTCAGATAAATCAGCACCCCAGTTTGGCATTGGTTTTTGAGTAAATACCCTGTAGGCATTTAGTCTAAAGCTTTTCATCCATTCTGGTTCTTCCTTAAGTTGCGAGATTTGAGAAACAACTGCTTCGTTAAGTCCTTTTTCTGCCTTGAACACAAACTCTTCTTTGACATTAAAACCATATTTTTCTTTATAGTTTTTATTTATGGAAATTTGAGCAGTCTTTTTTTTATCCAGCATTTCTGCCGGATCCATTTGCTTTCGACCCATTATTTAAAACCTTTCTCCTCAAGCTCATGAGCTAAAGAAGCATCGCCACTGGTAATAGTTCTACCATTTTGCATAATGAAGACTTTATCAGTTTGGATGTATTTTAATATTCTGGTGTAGTGTGTGATTAAAAGAATACTCATACCGGTTTTTTCTTTGAGATAGTTGATTGTTTTACCAACAAGCTTTAATGCATCAACATCAAGCCCACTGTCTGTTTCATCAAGAATTGCAAATGCAGGCTCAATTACAAGCATTTGGAGCATTTCCATTCTCTTCTTCTCACCACCTGAAAATCCTTCGTTTAAAAATCGTGAGGTGAAATCTTCTGACATTTCTAAGAACTCCATTTTTTCTTTAAGTATTGTTCTAAATTTAACAGGACTCAGGTTTACTTTGTGGTGGATGTTATAAAGCATTCTCAAATAGTTTGAAACGTTAACGCCAGGTACCTCACTTGGATATTGGAATGATAAAAATATGCCTTGTTCACTTCTTAAATGAGTCTCGATTTCATTTAATTCAACATTATTAAAAATAACCTGACCTTCATCGATTGAATAGGAGGGATGTCCCATTATAACCTGAGCGAGTGTTGATTTACCGCTACCGTTTGGTCCCATTAGTACTGTAGTTGAACCCTTTTCAACAACAAGATCAACTCCCTTTAATATTTGAACTTCCCCCGCACTTACTTTTAGATTTTTAATTTCAAGACTCATTTGTTAGATTTACGTGTTTTAACACACACTCCTTTTTATAAACTGGACATGCAAAATTAATACTGTATAAAACTTCTTTACCCCTTTTAACACTGGTTAAAAGACCTTGTGTTTGCATCTGATGCAAGTGATAAGAAACAGTAGGCTGTGTCAGCTTTACACGACTTGTAATAGTCGTCACACTAGCACTACCCATTTTCTTTAGAAATGAATAAATATCCATCCGCGAATCAATACCAAGTGATTTAAAACAGCTAGTACAAGGCTTTATTTCGACATCACCTTGCCCAGCTCCATCTAAGGGCATAGCTTTAGAGTTATCTATTAAGGTTGATTTGGTTTTACTAGCTACTTTTTGCACGCATAGATAGTAGTCTATGTGTGGGCATGTGTCAAACAAATAACTCTTAGAAAACCAACTTAAAGTGCTTGTGGTGGGGTAACATTACAGGACGGCTTACCTACACTAAACGAGCTCTCAGTTCCCCAAATACCAATAAGTAGGTATGGATTTATACTATATTTCTCAGCAACACGCAGTACGATATCTAACTGTCCTGCGGGAGCTTGGTTGAGTGAGGTTCCCCAGTAGTTTGGGTTTTGAGTAGTGAGTGTTGTTTTAAGCCCTGCAGCAGTAACGCCAGAAGGCCATCTAAGAGTAGTAAGCCCGCATGTAACTAAAGCGCCTCTATAATAATCAAAAATTGGGTTATTCGGGTTTCTTAGCGGTTCAGAAGGACTATATGCAGGACACGCAGCATTTGAGTCACCCGGCCTTGCTGTTTTAGGTGGCAATGCTTTACATGAACGCCCCATAGTGGAAGGCGCGTATTTATCAATAAAGTCCACTAAATTACGCGCAAACGGCATACCGCTTACTTCGTTATGGCAATATGGTCCATACCTATCTACAACATACCAAGTACCTTTATTTAAACTAATATGACTATTTAAAGCTCTTGCTGCACACTCGGCTGAGCTTGTAAAATCAACAACACCGTCTGCAAAACAGTTAAAGGCGTTACAAACACCAGGCGGTGTTGTAGCCCCTGTTGGGTTCTCAGGCGTTCCTACCTGCTTAATAACACCCATTGGTGCTAAAATTCTCCCCCCATACCTTGGTAAACCTGAGGTATCGTGAAAATCTCCTGCTTTACACGCGTAATCTTGAAAGTTATCAGTTTCATAAATGAAACCAATCGTTGTGTTTTCGATCAACTCTTTATCTTTTTCAACAGAAACACGCCCACCGCCAATGCATGAATTTTTATTCCCGGGGAATGAAAACGCATCATAAACGTTTTTCTCAAGTGGCCCACTTCGTGTTTGCGATGTACCGTATTTATATTCTGCGACAGTTGTAATATCTCCCTCACACCCAGACCCTGTAGGATCACCGTAGCTTGTTGGTGGAGCATTCTTTATTTGATGTGTACATACTGCCCCTGCAGGAGGTGTCCTCCCTGCCCGGCATAAAGATGCGTCACATGAGTCAGTTCCAACAGCACAAGCGTCCTGACATTCACACGGTCCATTACCGCAAGTACCTGGATCGGCTGGACATCCTCCAGGTAAAGGATCACTCCATGAGTATGCAAGACATTCCCCACCGTACTGTGCGTTTTGTTTACTAACGCCAAAGATTGACAAAACAATCTTACTTATAAAACCGGCTATTGCGTCGGCTAGATTGACATCATCACCAAAATAAGTTGCTATACCTTCTCGTTCGTATGAATAGGCGTACCCACCACTGTAAGTGTTGTAAGGTATTTGTGGAACAGTCTCAATTATTCCAGGATAAGAAATTCTATTAAATGGATTTGGACATTCTGCATTTGCATGTTCTTTAGAAGCACACAAGCACATGTTAACAACAGGAAAACCGATTCGTGCACATTCTTGATCTTCTCCATCATTGTACGAACTCTCATAGTTGTAAGTGTTCTGCCCAGTATCCACAAGTGTTGAGCTTGGATCATTTGGAAGAGCTAAAAAGTTTGCGATACCGCCTTCTTCGTTGTTGTTACATACCCCAGTTGCTGGATCTGTAACAGACTCTCCCGGTCCTGCCTCTGCACACTCTCCAAGCCTCCCAAGTCTTGCTGCTGGAAACTCAATTACAGGCTTTGCAGCATAGGGTCGCTGTCCTGGATCATCTTTAATCATAACATCTCGCTCATCACCATCCTCAGTTAAAGGTGAGTCCCTCGTGTTTTCAGAAAGACCCTTCTGTGCTGAAGCTTTTAACGCATTGTAAGTGAGTAAAAAGCAAGGATGTGGGTAGTATTGTTTTTCATAAGCTTTTCCAGCAAAAGAAATACCAGTTTCTTCAAACATGGTCTTATCACTCCACGGGGTTTTAATCTGGCCAAGCTTCACCTCAACTTTTTGGTTATTTTCAAGAGCTGTACAAACCGGTTGATTTAAATCAACTTTATATGCATATTCAATCCACTTAAGAGGAGATGAGAATAAAACTGGAATATTATTTCCAGTAACAAGATTGCGATCTTCGATAGGTCCTCTGTCATCAAAAATATTTCCCGGACTCACAACATTTTTAGATGCCCAATGCCACTCACATGAGGGTAAAATTTTATCTTCATCATCCCGTTCAGAATCCAATCTTGGTTTTGTGTATTGTAAAAAGTTACCACACACCCCAAATGCTCTGTTTGCTGTTGGCTTATGCTGATCTATTCCAAAATCACTAAACTCACCAACACCTTGAAACGATTCTTCTTTTTTCTCGATTATAAAGTCCTGAGGCATACACCTTACAAATCCGGGTCCCGGACTTGCGGGATCACAGTTTGGATCAGGATCAGTTAAACCATCGACATATACATCATCAACATCTTTGGCACTTAAAATATCAAGTGCAAATTTATGCTTATCTTCAACTACCACTTCGGTTGCATATGTAATTTTCGGATTTGCCGGCGGAGTCTCAAGACAAATTGAAAACGCATCTTCGTTTACATAATCAAGCTCGTTAGGAAGTCCGTATGGCGTTACTAGTAAATGTTTATTTGATGCGACTCCCTTAGCGTCAGCATTCATAACGGTTCCAGAACAAATTTCATTTACATTTAAGTCAATTACACCGTCAGTGTCTTTTGTTAAATCGCAACGATAAATATCTTTAACTCTGCCGTTACATGAAAAAACTATGAAATTATCTTTAACATTTTTAGTTGCTTGAAGAGTTAATGTATATTTACCATTACTTGAAGTACTAACTTCATTTGTATTATTAACAATATTGCCATCTACATGTCTACTAACGGTGCAAGGATCGCCACTAAAATTAGTGACAACAGCTCCATAAATTGGAAGTCCTTCTACCTGGCTAATTTTACCAGTTACCGGATCAACGTCCTCAACCCACGAAGCGTGCCTTATATATCCAGACATAGTGATCGGACTACCAACTAGTGAGTCACCTGCTAGGTTACATGACAGTTGTTCTTGAAGAATCGGCCCCTCATAACCTGCAGTGCATTTGGGTGTTCCAGGCTCTATATCATTGGCATCAATACCACAACCATCGACAAGACCAATTTTAGAGCCTGCATCTGAAAAGCCTACAAGCCCACAGCCTTTCATATAGACAAAGCCGTCACCTGCTCCAGCCCCTGCAGTACCTGCAATTGTGATAACGGGTTGGGGGTTTGTAGCTCCTGAGCAAAATTCGTACTGACCGGTATCAAAATAGCCTGTTACTTTGAGCTGAGGCGCGCGACCACAGGCAGGGTATGTTGAGGCAATACTATAGCTTGGATCAATTGTGCAGACCTTTAAATCGGCTTTGGAAGAAATGTTGTAACCGGCATCTCCAGGGTATGGAATTCCAGAATCAATAGGGAGAATGTTGTGGGTTTGTTGTGTATAAACCTCACCGACAGTAACATTTGTTGGCAACCACTTTGCACCGTCAGTTAGTGCAGTACCGCCTGCTTGAACACAAGTTGGAGAAGCGTCTAGTGTATAAATTACTTTGTTGCCATTATCACATGCTGCTTGTTGGTTACCTGTCGCTGGTGCCCATGAGGTATCCTCACGGCGATATAGTCCATCAGGTTTGATAAAAAACTGCTCCCAGTTATTATTTTTAAACTGTCTTACTGGTGTACCATCCCCCACACCCGCACCAGAATAAGAAACGACCTCTCCTGTGCTTAGTGAGTGTGTTGGAAAACTTGTATTTGCAATATATTCCGTAACGTTTACAGTTACACCTTGAGCACGAACAGAAGTGGAAAAATCAAACTGGATAAAAAGGTATGTAAAGATAACTGTTATTAATAGAAATGGAACTATCTTTAGATACCTCATAATGTAATTATATCAGTACCATCCCGTTTAATTAACAGTCAATATGCTAAAATCTAGACATGAAATTAATACAAGCTTTCTTCTATATCTATTATAAAAGTATATCTTCTATTGCCTACTATGCTGAGGTTCTAAAAACCTCACTTGGGTTTTCTCTTAAGTATCTGCTTGTTCTTGGAGTGCTGTTTTCAACACTCTCGACTGCAAAGTTCTATATTAATACCTTCCCGCAAGTTAAAGAGGTCTTAAATAGTATCCCTGCAGAGGTTGCAACTATCTATCCAGACGATCTTGTTATTACAGGAAAAGATAACGAGTGGTTTATAAATAAACCAGAGCCTTATGCAATTGAGGTTCCTGCAAAATGGCTTGAGTTTTTACACTCAGGTACAACCAAAAGCAGCGAGCGCTTTCCAAAGAACTTAGTAGTTTTTGATAAAGCAGGGATGGTTGATAAATTCTATGATTACGATACAGCAGTTCTTGTAACCAAAAACTCATTTGTATACATGGAGGATACCGATGGTAGTGTAAAGTTTGAGTCTATGGACACGGTACCTAACGGTATGATTGATAAAGCAAAGGTAACAGAATTGACAGGAATGGTTGAAACTCAGCTTAATATGTATGTGAAGTATATCCCGTTCTTCGTAGGTATTTTAATCCTACTTGTTAATACAACAGGAAAGCTGCTTTATCTCATCTTTATAGCTCTTATCTTAATGGGTATTGGCGCGGCTCTCAAAAAAAGAATTACCTACACTCAAGGGTATAAGCTTGGAATACACGCAATAACTCTTCCTTGGACTGTTCAATTTATTGCAAGTTTTGCAGGTATTCAGATCCCAGTAAGTATGTGGTTCTCATTTATGACTCTTGCTATTGGGGCTGCAGCTATTTACAGGATACCAGCTTTAGAAACACCAACTACCCCACAAGCTCAAGTCTAGTTCGTTGAACAAGCTATTTTGCTGTGGTAGTATTTGGCGGTTATAATCTTAGGATAGCCTAAAGGTGTTACAGCACCACAAAAAAACAGGCTACCTAAAAGGAGGCGTATTCCCCTGTAGCTCAGCGGCAGAGCAGGAAGCTGTTAACTTCAAGGTCGGTGGTTC
>CAZILK010000026.1:0-8085 GCA_964540135.1 uncultured Candidatus Saccharibacteria bacterium
TAACAATTCTATGCCTAGATTTACAGTGCATTTACTGGAAACAGAATTGAATAAACTGAATATTCCTGTTTCTAAAGCTAAAGTCCTCGTCTTAGGGTTAGCGTACAAAGCCAACATAGACGATTGCCGTGAAAGCCCCGCCTTTGAAATAATTGAAGAACTAGAGAAGATTGGAATAAAACCAGATATATACGACCCATTTGTTTTAGATAAATCTACAACTAAAACATTAGAAGATGCCTTAAAGGATAAAGATATGGTTGTTATAGCCACTGGTCACGACTTGTTCAGAAAAATATCTGCTGAAGATTTTTCCAAAGCTGGAATAAAAGCTATCGTAGATGGAAGAAATTGTTTAGAGCGTGATGCTATAGTTAGTTGTGGGATTAACTATGTTGGCATCGGCAGGTAAGAAACATCACCATAAATCATATAGGCATAGACTCGTAGAGCTATTCGTTATTATTGCTATTTTGCTAGTACTTCTAGGAAAATATTTTTTTAGGGATGACAGTGTTGTTGCTTTTTTGGGTATATATGGACTTACTGTCACCACAGTGACTTGGGCAACATTTTTATCTGCTTTTTATATCTATAAAGATCCTTATCTAATAGCACTTAAAAATGAAAAAAGTGGTGTGAATACAGTTAAAAATTATATGGTAAGTTGTATGGTTGCAGTTAAGGACGAAGAAGAAAATATTGCTCGTTGTGTGGACTCCATGCTCAGACAAACCTATCAGAACAAGGAGGTTATAGTTGTAAACGATGGTAGTACAGACAATACTCTGAATATTTTGAAAGAATACGCACGCGAAGGAAAGATTGTACTAATCAATTTAGAAAAAAATGTTGGAAAAAAGAGAGCTTTAGGCAAGGCTATGGGTATTGCTAAAGGGGAAATATTTGCTCACACAGATAGTGATTCTCTTTGGGAACCCGATGCTATAAAAAAGATTGTTAAAATATTCGAGAATTTTCATGATGTTGGCGCAGTTAGTGGTCATGGGCGTGCACTCAATGGGGATCAGAATATATTTACCAAAGTTCAAGATTCTTGGATGGAAGGTCAGTTTTCCATTAGAAAAGCATTTGAGAGTATTTTTGGTAGTGTGACATGTGTATCAGGACCACTTGCAGTATTTCGTAAGGAGGCAATTTATAATTTTATTCCTGCTTGGGAAAACGATAGTTTTTTAGGACAAGAATTCAAGTTTGCAACTGATAGAACAATGACGGGCTTCGTATTAGGAAACAAAACCATAGGCAAGAGGCTAAAAGACAAGTATAAGGATTCAGAATTTATTACGAAGATTAATTATCCACTTAAAAATTGGAAAGTTGTCTATTGTAAATCCGCAAAATCATGGACAATAGTTCCTGATACTTTTAAGAGAATCCTTAAACAACAAGTTAGGTGGAAAAAAAGTTTTATTCGAAATCTATTTTTTACGGGAAGTTTCTATTGGAAAAAGCCTTTACCTGCTGCTTTGGTCTACTATTTACACATATTATTTGTATTAATGGGGCCTTTTATTTCTTTCCGACATCTGATTTATTTACCAATTAATGGTGACTTGTTTTCTGCAGTTTTGTATCTATCAGGAATTATATTTGTAGGTTTCATGTTTGGTCTCGCATACAAACTTGAAGATAAATCTAGCCATAAATGGATATACAGACCTTTAATGAGTTTATTTTCAACTTTAGTAATTTCTTGGCTGATTTTCTACTCAGCTCTTACAATAAGGAAAATGGTATGGTCACGAGCATAAAAAAAAGAGAAATCATATTTGGACTTGTTGTACTAATTATTTTTGTTACTGTTCTTTCTAAATATTATCTTTCAAGCATAAAAGGCTATCTAGAAAATAGGTTTACACCTGAAAAGATACTGGTTTCTTTTAAGGACTGTGTGAACATGCAAGAGCGTGTTTTGGTTAAAGGTGGTTATGTATGTAAAGACAGCGATACACCTATTGTATGGGAAAAAATATACTATACTTATCCTATTAGTGCTTTGGGTAAGGAGGTCCCATACTCATTCATTGATGATACTAATATTAGTGTTGCAGACCAACTGATTGACAATAAGTGGGAATTACCTAGATACAATGAAGTAAATATAAATACAGAAGACCCGTCTATGTGGGAAGAAAATCCCTACGATGAAAGGTATTGGCGTTTTATATACTATAGCTTAAGGGAAACACGATATTTACTTAATGCTTGGCGTGAGACTGGCGATGTGAAATACAAAGATAAGTTAGTAGAGATTCTTAACTCTTATTTTGCAAACGAGGATACGGGTAAATACATTTGGGAAGATTATCACGCAGTATCTTATAGGGCCCTAACCCTGGTAAATACTTGGTGGAAATTAAGAGAATATAATTATCTCACTCCTGAACTAAGTGATAAGTTGTTAGATTCAATTAACAAGCATGGGAAATTCCTATTAGATAAGAACCATTTTCAACCTGATAATAACCACGGTATTACTGAGGCGATGGCTTTATTGACTATTGGAGTAAACTTCCCAGATCTACCAGAATCTTTTCAATTTGCTAATGTTGCCAAGGAAAGACTTGATGAGAGTCTAAAATATTTAGTTGATGAAGATGGCGTTTTAACAGAAAACTCGCCTTATTATCAATTCTATATTCTGGAAAAATATTGGGACATTTACAAATATTCTAAGAAATATGGGATTGACATTAGTGCTGATTACAAACGTAGATTAGATCAAATGATCAACTATGCGACATATATCTTACAACCAGATTTGCACGTACCTCTACTGGGGGCATCCCTAGATAGAAAAATCAGATTAAACGGAATATACAAAGAAATCTCTAATGAATATCCTGAGTTCAAATATGTATTAACACAGGGAAAAGAAGGTAAAAAACCAAGTGAACTCAATATTACTTATCCAAAGTCTGGGCAGGTTATAATGCGTTCTGGATGGGGAAACAGTAAAAACTATGTGAATACAACACAACTTATTTTCGATATCGGGAAATACAGGACAAAACACAGTGATTTAGATTCATTGAGTTTCTCACTTTTTGGGGAAGGAAGATCTATTATGCCAGATTCAGGCTTATATACATATGAAGATGGTCTATTTCGAAATTATTTTCATGGTACTTTGGCACATAACACAGTTGTTGTAGATAACAAAGATCAGGAGGAGGGTGCAACTACAAAAGGACAGTTTACAGAACAAAATGGTGTAGTTACACAAACAGCGGAACATTCATTATATGAAGGTGTGAATCATAGACGTGCCATATCTCTACTGGGGGATAAAATAGTATTAGTCGTAGACGACCTAAGTTCACAAAAAACGCACACTTATGATCAAATTTTTCATTTAGCACCGGATCTTTCTATTGAAAAACAAGACAACGTTGTGTATGCGAAGGATTCAACAGGGAAAGTAGTAGCTTCCGTTCGAGAAATTTATACAACAGATTATGAATTAAATACATATTACAATGATCCAGATACTCCTAAAGGTATATGTTCTTTTGAATATGAGCGCTATGTACCATGTTATATGCTAGATTTTAGGAAACAAGGGACAAATGTAAGATATATAACACTCATACAACTGGGGGAACCTGATCCACAATTATCATGGGATTTAGCTCCAGACAAAACAATAAGAATTAATACAAGAGCAAATACATACGATGTTAAAATCACAACTACTGAATCAAAATCTATGGGAGTTGTTGTAACAAATAATTCTATCCCTGATACCGAGCACGACATCACCCATATTGTCGGAAACTTTGATGTAAAAACATCAAACGATAAAACAACTGTGTCCAAAGTTTTTCCAACCACTCTAAGCTTAGAGGATAAAAACTTACTACTAGATTTGAAAATAATAAATAGAAATGCCTTACATGATCTGAAATTGATACTTACTGATAGGTATAACAACTCTGCTACTATAAATTTGCTTAACTCGTACCGATTGGAATACGAGGGAGAGACTATTGCTGTATCTATAGGAAAAGGTGAAAAGCGAAGTACTCATGGTGGATGGACGCTGACAAATAAGAGTTTTGACTGGTCTGGGATAGTATTTATATCTGTAAAAGCTTCTTCTCAGATAGCCGAAAGTTCAGATATACAATTCAACTATATAAAAGCCACTTCTGCACAGCTAGAGCCAAAAATTATCATAGTTTTTGACGATGGCCTTAGCTCAATTGAACCAGCAGTTGATTATATGTACGAAAAAGATATGAAGGGTAATATTGCCGTAATTGGGGAACGTGTGGTTGATAGGACTAATGGATATCTTACGCTTGAATATTTGAAGAAATATCAGGATATCTATGGTTGGAATATACTTAGTCATTCATATAGCCATAGAAATGCTTTAGAAAACTACTATAATTCAGACAAGTTGTCTGGATTTGAAATTGATTTGTTGCAGAACATTCAATTTTTGAAGCAAAATCAACTAGATAGTGCTCAAAATTGGTATATATACCCAAATGGTGCTACAAACGCTACGATAAAATCTATAGTTTCTAAATATTATAAATTTGCTAGAACTACTATAAATACACCAGAATCTTATCCATTTGGAGACCCTATGGGTGTCAAAACAATATCAGCAGATGGTGCAGTGGAAAAAGAATACGGTTCTATACCTACACCTTTAGAAGAATTAATATATGCAATTGATGATGCAAAGAAATATAATCAAACTCTTTTTATAACTTTCCATAGAATTCATGCTACTTCTACAGATAGGGCGGGGTATCCTCTAGAAGATTTCAAAAAATTGATAGATCATTTGGAAGCTGAAAACCTTAAAACATATACTTTAAGTGATTTTGATAAAAGTAATAATATCTCTAAAATGGATGTGAGTTACACGCCCGCAGTCCCATCACAGCTAGAATTATATGTTAGTCCTACGAGGAATACATTTCTTAAGAAGATGCTAAACTTGTTTCAATGAGAAAATTATCAGTTATCTTTATTATCATAATTTTTTCTGTTATCTACTTAGCTTATAATAAAAAGGTGGACAAAAAGAATAATATTATTGTTGCCACAACCAAACAACAGGTTGTAAATACAAAGGATTCTTTTGGAATTTTATATCTTTATGAAAGTAAAGTTGGTGGAAATTCCTGGCAGTCTATTTGGGGCAATAATACACAAACCAGGACTATTAGAAGTGGACAAAATGATCCCTTTGACTCTTTCTTAACCTCCCGTGGTAACGGCAATACAACAATTGACGGTAATGGTGTCGCATTTATTGCAGGGGAGTCACCTAGAATGTATGTTTATGACAAAGACAATAGAATTAAATGGGGTGACGTTGAAATAACCGTTTATATGAAGCGCTCCGAAGAGTTTCAAAAAGTAAGTTCTCAAGGATTAGTTATAGGAGCTAGAAGTGAACATCAAAGAGTAGGTAATGAAAACCCATGTTTTGGACAAACTTATTACGCTAGGGTTTTGTACGATGGTAGGTACAACTTTCAGAAAGAATTGATTCACGAGAAGGCGTACAGTGTTAATGTTCCTTCTGAGATTCCACCCAATATTTGGAAAGACTATGGTAACAGTTTTCCAAAAGGACAGTGGATTGGTGTAAAGTTTGTAATTTATAACACAGGTTCTAATGCAGTCAAATTAGAGTTATATCTTGATACAACAGATGGCGAGGATGGAGGCCTATGGAATAAATTAATCGAGTATTCTGATATAGGTAATTGGCCTTTAGCAACAAGTGCTAAATACGATAGCAAGCTATGTGGTTATGAAAGTTCCAAAGTTTTTTCAGACGCTGCCACTTCTATATTTATTAGAAATGATCAAGTTAAGCAAGCTTATTATAAAAACTTTAGTATACGGGAAATAATACCTACTTTGGTACAAAAATAGCTTAGAAGGGCATTTTCAAAGCTTCTAGACTATGTTTTTAACCTATTGAAGTGAAAAGTTATTGAAATAGTAAACAGTTTTTGATATAATGCTTCCGTTGAATGTTTTACGAGTTATAGTTTTTAAGAATTTTCAAGAGTAAAAGAATTTAAGAGTCTGAAGATTTGCGCATTATCCATTAATGCGGACTAAGAGTTGATGTATTGGTCCGTTTCAAATTTAGGAAACTAAATATGGATAATGCAAATGTTACTTATGTAAACCAAAAAATAAAAAATGAGAAGTCTATTCATCAAAAAGTATACGGTGTTGATGTTATAACCACCTCAAAAATCCAATCTCCCCGTTTGCATAAATTATCCGAATCTGAACGCCTAAAAATTTTAGCAAATTTAATAATAGATAATATTATCTTAAAATATAAATAATATGGTTAACGAAACAAGTACATCATGCAAAGTAAAAAGGCTATCATCTGATAAACAAACAGATGGGGAAAGTTTACATGAACAAGATCTTATGCTTAAACTTTTAGAGTCAAACTTGAACACTGTTTGCACTAAAGAATATGAAGTTGTTTACTCGGCTACATCGCAGGACTATAGCGACCAACCATTTGCACACATAATTGATGATATTAAACAAAATCACCTTGGCGAGTTCAAATACATGTTGGTGGCAAAGGTAGATAGAGTTACCAGAGCTGGAATATCTATGTTCGACAAAATTGATGAAGAGTTAAAGGAGTTAGGTATTACTTTGCTTGATGCAGAAGGATTTATTCAGAATAGAGAAATAAATACCCTAGCACACCTTGGACTAAAAAAGGAGTACAAATGGGCTATGGAAAACCCGAGTAGAAAAGCATTAGTATTAAAAACGGAAGAAGCTCTAAGTGAAGGAAAAGTAATAAAACGCAGAATGATAGGGGCAGAAATCAACTATACACAAATGGGTTACTGGATGAGAGAAGCACCTTATGGACTTAAACTAATAGAGGTATATACAAACGCAGGTAAACGAAAAATTTTAGCTAACGGGGATAACGAAGAATATAAGTTTTTGAGACTAATGCAAGATTTAGGGTTAAAGGGTAATTTATCTCATAAAGAGGTAGTGGATATTGTAAATGAAAATGGATATACATCCAGAACTTTTTTGCGTCATGATAAACACAACAAGAGACAGTTAATAGGAAAAGGAGGAGGGAAGAAATTAACTGTAGAAAAACTAAAAAAGATATATAGCCAGTATGTGTATGCAGGAATTAACTGTGAAATTTGGACCAACAACATACCAATTAAGGCTCAGTTTGCAGGAACTATCACAATAGATGATTATAATAAGCTTAACGAGGGAAGGGTGTTTATCGAAAAAAAACTAGATGGAACGTATGAAATACACAAAGGTGTAAAAATGCTAACCAAAATGCCCAAGAATAAAAGAAATCCACTGTATCCGTACAAAGACCAAATAGTTTGTCCTACTTGTGGAGGTTCCCTATTGGGAAGCGCATCAAAAGGAAAATATAAATACTATGAGGCATATCACTGTAGCAGAGGTCACAAATTGTTTAGAATTTTGAGAAAGGATGTACATGAATTAGTTGATAAATTCTGCAATTCGGTAGAGTTTACTGCTGAGTTCAAGGAGAAATTACTCGAAACGATAAGAGCAGAATGGTTAAAGCGCGAAGAACTGCATACGGATATTGCACTAAGAAAGAATGAGGAAATACTGAGAATTGACTCGGAAATTAAAAAATTGCTAAATGATTTCAAAAATACGGACTCGAAAACAGTAAAAGATTTACTTGAAAAAGATATTGAGGAATTACAAACAAAAAAACAATCTATACAGCTAGATCGAAACAAAAATGATACGGAACAACTAAATATGGAAAAAATACTATACCACGCAAGATACTACATGGAACACCTACAGGAATTACTCACTACGCCTGAAGATCCATTTATTCGGGCTTCCCTGTTTGGATTACTTTTTGAGGAGGTCCCCACTTATTTTCAACTTAAAGATGGAACACCGAGGTTAGCCAGTATGGTCAAATTAAACGAGAGTTACAAAAACTCCCCTACTTCTATGGTGACCCCAAGGGGAATCGAACCCCTGTTACCAGGATGAGAACCTGGCGTC
>CAZILK010000027.1:0-7993 GCA_964540135.1 uncultured Candidatus Saccharibacteria bacterium
GAGCGCCTCGTTTGCACCGAGGAGGTGAGCGGTTCGAGTCCGCTGAGGTCCACCACTAAAAATATCAAAGAGTGCGCGAATGCGCGCTTTTTTGATTTCTCAAAATTGATGGACCTCTACCGGGTGGGTCGAATCAGCGATCGTTAATCTTGATCGCGGAAAGTCTCTTTGCTTAGCTCGTCATGGCTATGAACGAGCAGAAGGTTGAAGTTGCATTCTTTGCAATCAACCGTCACATAGGACTCCTCTTGAGAGATGACACTCATCGGTAGGTCTCCTTATCTATAATTAATTATCTGACTTGGCTAGCCATGCCTTCAGCCTAGAGACATTTTCCAAACTCCGAAAGCCGGAAAAATTAGACCTAGGAGATCGGATCCAAACGATTACTCATTAATCCTAAATTCTTACATATAAAAAAGGCCACGTCATTACAACGTGGTCCTATAAAGTAAGCTACTGATGCTGTGGTAGTCACTTGTATCTTTCAAGCAAACAACGGATCGACGTGTTTATGACTTCGCCAGCAGAAACATTAAGCTCAATGGCGTGATGGCAAAGTTGACGATGAATCGCCGATGGGATACGTACAGAAAACTTGTAGCGCCTATTGGTGGAATGAGCAGTGAATTTTTCCTTACCACCTCGATTCAGAGCTATGAATTCGAAGACAGCTAGAGCTATCAATTCCATCTTGGAAGTGTGTTTATTTTTAATAAACACATCCAGACGTTCGAGAAGCTCTTCTTCGATATAGAATGAAGTTGTCTTTGGTGGGCTCCATCGAGCGGCCACGTAGTCGATGTAACTTATGGTGCTATTCAAAACCTCAATATCCTGGGGATTTTGGAGGATCTCGACACCAAGCATTGTTTTATTCATATTCCCTCCGAAAAATTTGAAATCTGGCAGCATCAGGCGCTCCTTTCCCTTCGCAGGAAAGTCTGATAGCTTGATTATTACTAGATTGCTAAATATAGCTAAATAAAGTAGTTACGTCAATTGCGAGATATTTGAGAGAGGCGTAAAATGAAATTAATTAAATCAAAAATCTTGAACTTTAACGATGAAATAAAAGATCTAATAGAAGGTCATTTAAAAGGGCTTAAATCGGGAACGGCGAATAGATTCATACAACAAAACCCTAGTTATCCTGAACAGCAAAAAATTCGCGACAAGCAAAAAGTTGATGCCTGGATAGTCGAAATTAACAAAATATATGCCTCTGTTATTGAACAGGTAAAACGGTTGAAGCCGCATATAGCGGATGTCACTGAACAAACAGTGATATGCGCTGCTTACTTAATTTATGGAAAAGTTTGCCAAACTTGGCAGGCCGCTTTTCTGCTGGTTTCCAATGGGTTCAATCATGACGCGATGGAACTAGCGAGGTCAATAAATGAAAGTCTAGATATCATTAAAGTCTTTCATCTGGATAAGAGTAAAAAGTATCTAAATCAGTGGTTCAGTGGGAAAATTATAGACAATGGAACTGCTAGAGAAATCTTGAGTGAGTTCGTCATAAACGGAGATATTCCTGCAGTGAAAGATAATGATATATCTCCTAAAGAAATTATGACTGATATTTATAGAGGCTTATCGCAATACACCCATTGTTCTTACGCCGCTGTATTGGAATCAGTTGATGTTTTCAACAGAGATTTTGATTGGAATAAATTCGCAGGTTTCCATTTTTCCGCAAACAATTTACACCAACTGGAAAGCACGATGACCGCTACGTTAATCACTCTCAAAATGACATTCGGAGAAATAGAAGATTTGGAAGGATATCAAGCTACTGATAAACTTTTGAACGCTTTGGCGGGACCACATGATGAAGGAAGGCTATCAGAGTTGATTTCTAAAATGAAAAGAACATCTAATGACAGTAACCAGAATTAGACATCCTAGGTATAATTTTTCCGGCTTTCGTGATCTATACAATTCTACTAACCTAACTTTAATACTCTTTAAAAATACAACTTGCTCTCGATTTGGCGTCTGCGCCACTCAACCAGATACCGATAATTCTTCGGCATCTCGGGTTCAACTTCTTCCTCTTCAGAAGCGTCTTTAGAATTGGCTAAGTCGGTAAAATGCTGAAATATTTTTTTAGCGAGATCTGAAAAAGTTCGAGATGCGTCTCGTAACGGGCCACCATAGAAAAAGCCTGAACTTGTTTCAGGTTTTTTCTATGGTTATATGTAGAGGACTCGAAAACAGCTTTTAAGCTGCAGGGCTGCAGGTTAAAAGCGTCGGGGGTCGCCGCAGCGTCACTCGACGAAACACAATGATCCACCGACAGGCGGAGAATGTGTTGAGGAGAGCAGCGTGAGGTGACCGAGTCCGCTGAGGTCCACCAAAGAAAGAACACCACTTGTGGTGTTTTTTCTTTGGTATAATATATCTATGAGATTTATTCTTGGACCACTATTTATTATCTTGGGGGTACTATTTATGAAGTACACCGTTTGGATTACTAACCAAGTCGGCAAGGTTGACTTTGCAGACCAATGGCTTCCATACCCATTAGCAGGGACTTACTCTTGGTGGAGAATTGTTGGACTACTACTAATAGTTGCCTCACTATTATGGATGGGTGGTTTTCTAGATTTTGGAGCCAGCGGTGTAGTCATTCCAGAGGCCCCCTAAGCATTGATTCTTTTGAAAGTTTTTGCTAAAATAATCAAGTATTTTAGCATTGGTCAGCTTATAAGGCTCATCTAATATCAGCTTGTAGATTTAGAATCTGACCATTGGCCTATAAATACAGTTCAACTAGTTTTGTCGTCTGGGCGTGTAGCTCAGATGGTTAGAGCGCGTCACTGATAATGACGAGGTCCCAGGTTCGATTCCTGGCACGCCCACCACCGCCTAGGCGAGAGAACTAGTTAATCTAATATTACCTAAATATAAAACACCCTGTAGGGTGTTTTATATTAGATACGGGATCACCTCCCTTACCTCCATAAAAAGTTTTAAACTAGTAAGAGCATTGCTATCAACATCGCAACGAATGATGTGTTGGCAATCAGACTCAAATGCTGTACATGACGCTTCACTGCAATCGCAATTATAAGTGCTGTAATTAACCCAGCTAAGATTAATAATAAAGTTTTTTGTTCCCAAATTTTCGGATTAAATGTCGCACCAAAAATTGTTACCTGGGCGCCCTCTACATTTCCATTATTTAAGTTGGTTAATTCTTGGCTAAACTCTGCGATTGGTTTTTGATGCAAAGCTCCATTTATGTCTTGGGCTTGAACGGTTAGCTTATCATACTGGCCGATAGAATTAATCGGAATTGAACCTCTCCACAAAGTATCAGAGATTGGATCAAGCATAATACTCTTTTGCCCAAAGAAAGCTAACAACTTAACTACACCACTAGAAGTCTGCACTTCTAGATAGAGTTGACTCCCCTGTCTCTGTGTCTTAGTTTCTAAAATTTCAATCGGCTGTACAATCGGTTTACTTGCTTCCACATTTACTACTGGCTCTGATTTGTTGGATGTAGGCTCAAGAACTGGTGAAGTATTTGTTGGTATGGTAGCTGGAGTAGAAGGTTGTACAACTTCAGGCGTTGGCACAGCGACTTGCGCTGGTGCAGGAGCCACAACTGTTGGCTGTTCCTGCAAAGCAACCTGCTCTACTAATGGTGTACCAAACATCTGAACTACAATTGTAGTCTGATGGTTATCAAAGGTTCCTTTAGAAATGCCAATACCAATTTCTTGGAAGTTTTTGTTTAAAATATTTGCCCTATGTCCAGGACTATTCATCCAAGCAGACTGAATATTTTCTGCTTCAGTGAAATCAATTGCCAAATTTTCACCTGCTGTAGTATAACTATACCCAACTGCTTTAATAAAACTCCAAGGGGTTGCACCGTCAGGAGTATTGTGTGCAAAATATTGTTTAGCTAACATATCATTAGCTTTATTTTGCGCTGCTTTTGAAAGTAAGGCATTAGGTGTTAATTCACCTAAGCCATTTTGGACTCTTGCTTCATTAGCTAAACTAATGATTGTTTCGTTGGTTATGGCAGCGGCCTCAGAAATTGCTGCAGGGCCCATAGCCACATAGGTAACACTAGCTATCTTGATAGTAATTACTAAAATGGATAGCAAAGCTAATACCCGATGGCTTAAGATATGTGGGTGATAATTGTTCCGCTCATGAGGAAGAATATGATCATGAACAGACCATAATAATTTCTTAAAAGTAGGAAACTCTAAAGAACCAAAAGCCTCCGAGACTGGGAAGTATGAGGAAAAGTTATTCATTTGTATTTTTATTTTGGTTTCTATGCTTAGTTATTTTGCCTAAGCCTCGAACTAACTAGTATAAGTATAGCATAATTTGATTAATAAATCAAGTTGGATCACAAACAAAAAACCCCAAGTTTTTCTTGGGGTTTTTTGTTTATCTGTAAGCAGAGTTGCTTTCAATAATCTCTGTGTCCATATTAATCTCACTTATCATTATATAACTTGTAAGTGAAACACCTGAGACTATTAAAAAGACAATTGTCCAAATAAACCACCTGTGATTATCTTTTATAACTGGCTTGGTTATCATACGTAATAATTAGTTTAACTAATTATAACACAAGCTACTCCAACTTAAGTAGTAATGCCATAACAATCACACCAAATACAAAGGCAATAATCTGCCAAAACGATCTTTTTGGAGACTTCTCTTTATTGAGTTCGGGAATGATATCACTCATGGCTATGTATATAAAACTAGCAGCTGCAATTGCCAATAAAAACGCTGGCGCCTCCTCTAGTTCCTGAGCAAATATTAGCACGAACAAAGCGCCCACGAATGATGTAAGAGCAGAAGCAAAATTGTACAACAAAGCCTTTGCCTTACTCCATCCACCATGAATTAATATGGCGAACTGACCAATCTCTTGTGGAATTTCATGAAAAATTACAGCGATGGTAGCTGCTATACCTAAAGGAATGCTAACTAAAAAGCTTGCTGCAATAACTAACCCATCTAAAAAATTATGCAACGCATCACCAAAGATAGTTAAGTAAGTCGCAGAATGCATACTTTCTTCATGCTCACCATGAGAATGGTGCCAAAGAATAAATTTTTCTAGAAGGAAAAAAATCACTATTCCAACTAAAAAATATATTCCAATTAAGGATGTGAATCCTTTTTCACTAAGCTCTGGGATCATGTGAATAAACACGTCACCCAGTAATGCTCCTGCGGAGAAGCTAATTAAATAGTGAAGCGCTCGAGAAAGTCTTGCTTGATTCAAAGCCAAAGTAAAAACTCCAATCAAAGAAATAAGACTTACAATTGCTACACCACCAAAGGTATATAGATAAACTTCAGACATAATAGAATTTAATTTTTACTGTGCTTATTATAACTGGATATCAGAAAATTAAAAAGAGTGCTTTTTTTAAAAGCACCCTTAGTATTAAGGCACCAGTGCGATTTCACCATAATACGTAGGATCAAATCCATAAGCATTACAGCTCTCGCTTGGATCAATTCGCAGTCCTGTAATTACACTGGTCCACTTAGGATTTGTTCCAGCATAAATGACCGAGTTGTAATTTCCATTCACAGGAGGATAGTAAAAAATAGTTTTATCTTCACTCCAAAAATTTTCTTCTTTGGTAGTGAAATATATTTTTCCACCCCCAATCACAGAGCAAGTATTAAACAGGTCTAAGTAAATAGATTTGTAATCACTGGCCTCTGCTGAAAGAAAACTACTACATGGCTTTGATAGTCCGCAATTAGTTAAACTCCCTCGCCTGATATATGGATCAAAGCCTGCATCCACCCATAATGCGTTATCTGCTACACCCCAAGACTGAAAGTTATACAGATCCCACAATTCACGGTTTCCGCTTTGGTTAAACTTCCATCGATAGCCACCTCCGACCATCAACATAGGATTGTAGGTTTTCCCAGCGACAAAAAATGCATCATCTTTGGTATTCAGCAAACTTTGACTGGGATAGTAAGGTTCAGGATTTCCATCATCTTTATCAATCTGGAAATGTAAATGTGAGCCGGATGAGTTTCCTCGACATGGATCGCTTGCCCCTCCACCACTTCGCGCTATGACTGTACCAGAGTTAACATAATCACCGACATTAACTGGTAAGCCATTTTGGTAAGTGCGAAGCTTAAGATGAGCATAAGCATGAAAAATTGTTTCCCATGGCCTTTGCGGGTGATTACTTTTTATTACAATCAACCCACCCCACGCAGTATCACACCTAGAAATCATTACTGTCCCTGAAAATGCAGCAAGCACTTCTGTACCAGAGCTAGTAGCAATATCTACCCCAGGATGACGACCGCAACCTTCTCCTCTACACCCACTCTTTGAACCATTATCTTGGTTATCCCGATACAAAGTCGAATACCCAACCGAACCTGAATATGGTCCACCAGAATAGGTTCCATTATAAGCTCTCACTCGACTGACGGGTTTTATACCCTGACTCATAGACGTGACGACCAAACCAAACGCTAAGACTATAAGCATTACACTTTTTACTTTCATACTAACCTCCATTTGTTTTGTAAAATTAGTATGACAAATGGATGTTCAAGCTGGCTTTAGTTTATTCTCAAACTGGCCTAAATAAAAAATAGACCGTCGTAACAACGGTCTATCATACTGTATACAAACATACTATCAAGAGTACGTTCTAGAATACATTCCTCGGTAATATTCTATCTGCCTTTTTCTAAGATCCTTACCTTCGAATCTCTCGGCAAGCCAAAGCATTCCCAGATCAAACTGGTACTGCGCCGCTCGTAAGTTAGCTTCATCCCAACTTGGTTTCGCAAAGAGTGAATTTATCGAATTCACTTCTTCAACAGTCCAGCTAGAACTCAACATTTCTGGGTCACGAAAACTACTCTTGTTTACTACGACCCTGTGCATAGCTGCAAGATATTTTCCTTTGGTCGCTTTATCAAGTACTTTTCTTTCCAGTTCATGAGCTTGCAACTCTTCCTCTATCCAATCATCGGACAAGGCTTTGGCTACAGAAGATGGTTCACCAGTTCGATGTTTGAGCGCATGAAATAATTCATGGAGACTAAACCCAGAGAACCAAGATTCATCCAACTTGATTGCTCCCATGATCACCGCCCTCCACTCCTGATCGTAATGGAGTATCCCGGCCTTAGTCTTGTTCTCGTTCCTAAACTCTTCAGGGAACAAACATATCTCTAGTAATGCAGAGTTAGAATACTTTTCCACATCACTCTGACTCCGCCCTAACATTTTAGATGCCCCACCGCCTTGAGTTGTGTAATAGGTAATGAACATCTTGCCAGAGAACTGCTCCTTTAGCCTCTTAACTTCTGGTATAGAGGAATAAGAACTCAAGGAGTTCTCAAGTTTTCCGAGCATCAGACCCGCAACGAAGTCTATTCTACCAACATCACCCTTAACCACTTCTTTTGCGGTTATGTGCCAACTTGCGGGAAGACTCTGGTCGATAAAGCCGTCCAACGCACCATTGCTGATCGAAGAGGTTTTGACCGGCACCGAACTTGGCGCAGACGTCTTAGAGCTCGTGGTGGGACTACCCCCATTAACAGGTTTAGAATTACTTACCCACCAACCCAGAACAACGAATGCCCCGAGGGTTGAGAACAAAAAGTACCATCCGAATTTCTTCATTTCTATTTTTCTCCTTTGAAATTGTCAGAAAATTGCCAAAAAACTTAATAGGCAACTTGAAACTATACTAAATATAGAAAATTATGTCAATAGTAATAAAAAAACACCCCTGCGGGTGTTTAGAATTTTCACAACTGTACAGTGACTGAAATGTTAACCGACTACCTAGTCTTTTGAGAAGCATCATATTATCGAAATAATTGATGACGACCACAGAATATCAGACCGAAACTTCGAAAAGTGTTCGAGTCATGAAATTTATTCCTTAGAAAGGAGGTGATCCATCGACAGCTTCCGCTACCGATGCCTTGT
>CAZILK010000028.1:0-7285 GCA_964540135.1 uncultured Candidatus Saccharibacteria bacterium
ATTATTACATTCAGGCACCCCCAACCGTTACGAACTCATCCCACTTCGCGAGCCAAAAATGACTGATCAACGAAATAGAATGACACTTTTAGTTTATTATTCTTTGACTCAAACGTTGGAGATATGCTAAGTCTGCCTTAGTCCTAATATGTTTAACAGCTTCTACGTGCTTACCCATATTCGTAAATCTTAGATCAATTAATGCGATATTACCACTTTCCGTTACTAACAAGTTCACTGAACGCCTTAACATGCCAAAGACTAGCTGTTTAATTCTCAAGTAATTTTCCTCATCATTACTGGAGCCATAAATGTCTAAATTACACCCCTTTTGCTCATAGCAATCTAAATTAGCTTTTAACAGACGCGTTAAAATATTAATTTGTTGTTCATTTAGATTCTCCAGCCCATAATCCTTTAAGCGTTTGCCTTTAATTTCCTCTTGAATCCTACCACTTAAAGGAAATCCATCGTCTGCAGAGAAAATAAACCATTCTTCTTGGGGCATTTGTAGCTCAGGAACTCTTTGGGAGATAAATTCTATAACATCACGTTCCGATTCACGCGCCCACTCAATTATGGAGCGGGCCTCTTGATACCTTCTGTTGTAAAATTCCTTCTCCTCCTCATTTGAACCTCTCTCAAGTTGACTTTGTGAAACTTTTACAACCAGCTGTTTCCGACTAGAGCCCCCTTCAACCCTTGTTACTTCTGTATAATAACTAGCAGCAAGCGGAATAAGCTCGCCTGAAATAGGTGCACCTTTATGCATTTTTATTGTACGGATTTATTTAAATTAATATATAAATATTACAATAAAAGTAAAATAGCACCATTATTTCTGTTTCGCATCTAGTGTTTCGGCTAACCTATCAAAAATTCCCTAACCCACCCCTCTATTCGTGTATTATGCATTAAGGGGAGCCATTAAAAATGTACAGTACTGATTAGTTTGAAGAAACTTATCCTATAGGATAAAATCACACGATATCATGAATGAAACACCTCAAGATCATAAAATACGTGAAGTAAGTAGGGAGCCAGAAGTTCCGCCACTATCTGAACTAGCTAAACAGTTACTTACAGATTTATGTTTTAGAAAAAATGATCCTATTGAATCTTGCGATTTGCTCTTTATATATGGAACTAGAAAATATGTACACCGAGCCGTACCTGTGATTAGAGAATTTTTGGATGCAGGTGCGACAAGAAATGTAATTATCACAGGAGGAGCTACCCCTGAAAAACCAGTGCCAGAATCACAATTAATTCTAGATATGTTAAACCAAGGCAATTACCCACAAATAGAATTCACTGTGGAAGGAAGTTCCACTAATACGCATGCAAATGTCGTTGAAGCATTAAAGTTGAAGGATTTTTCAAACGCATCAAGAATTGCTTTTGTATTTCAATCTTACGCAGCTGGTAGGGGATATTTAACTCTGAGAAAATTTTGCCCTAACACGCGTTTTATACAACTAGCGTACGATGTGGATTTCCAAGGATCAGAGGGAGTAGTAACAGCCTCTAACTGGGAGCTCACACAAGTTGGTCAAAAAAGAATATGGGGAGAGTTTGAAAGAATACGAACTTATGGAAGACGCGGAGATTTGGCATTTCATGAGGTCCGAGATCCAATAGAAAGAATAGAAAAGCTAACTACTACATAAGTTCTACTTCAAAAAAACAAGTATGTTTATGTAAATTACTGAAATGTTCTAAACTCATCCCACCTCAAGAGTCAGAATGAAGTACAATCCATCAAGTTGATAGGTTTCACAAGATGGTACTAATTCTTGTTTATTGTGATCTCAGCTGTTCCAATGTTTTTAGCAATATCTGAGGCCTCAATCCTTATTGAGTTCAAACCTGCAACCAACTGGCTTACATTAATACTCACAGCACACTGAGTGGATCTATCGCACTTCTTTAATATTTTTCCATTCACAATAATCTTTATAGTGATTACCCTTACATTATCAGATGTAGTTGACACAATCTTTACTCTCCCTGAAGTCGGTACACTTGTATTGTTTAGCGGTTGTTCAATCAAGACAACGGGCGGTTGAGTATCAGGAGCACTTTTTACTTTTACATCGCGGTCAACAGTACGGAAATTACCTGATGGATCAAGGGCAGATACCACAATTTTGTTTGTTCCTATCTTTGCTAAACTAGTGTCCCACAACATATTAAACGGTTCAGTTGTATCAGCACCTAGTTCCACACCACCGCCAAAAAAAACTACCGACTTTATATGTCCAGAATTATCATTTGCATCCACTTGGATATTTACGAGACCTGTGACTGAGGCACCTCTTTTAGGAGACACGATGCTGACTGTAGGTTTAGTAGTTTCATACACTTTATCTACTACTAAACTAACTGGTGGAGATTCCCAGACATTGCCTGATGTATCGAACGCTTTTAACTGATAAATATGTGTGCCGTTAGTCTCTTCATCTAATGGCCAGTGGAAAGTCCCTCGTTTAACTCCAGAGTATTCAGTATGAACATGCACACCATCTCTCCAAAGTTGTATATAAGCAACACCATTGTTATCACTAACATTGTAGATGAAAGACATGATGTAAGATACTACAGAACCGTTTTCGGGTCCGATGAGCTGCCCTACCGGCGCCACAGTATCAGAAAAAGATCCAGAGAATATATCTATATTGCTGTTCAACTGTTTTTGACCCCAAGCATTAAAACTTACATGACTCATAGTGTCCATTATGCTTGTGATGCTAGAGCGATACCAGTTTGGCGCAGAACAGCCAGAAAAATAATCTTGTGATCCTACTATACCAACCCAAGCCTCTGGAAACACAACCGCAGGATTGCCTTTATAGCAATTAGGATTCAAGGTATTATCCAGCTCCTGTTCACCAATGTCATATACATACTCATCTCTCAAATTACCAAATAGGTGGCCAAATTCATGAACAAAAATCTTTGGAGTTGCTGCGTTACCGCTGATTCTAACACAACAATCAATTAAAACTCCTTCAGATCCGACCATTGCGTTTGCTACATGCGATCTAGGATCCATGTAGCCGTTGTATATTACTGTTATCTTATCTGCTTCTACACCAGCATTTGTTACTGCTTCTTTAATCTTCTCCGTGTTGCACCACAGTTCATAGCTATATAATGGTTCCGTGGTGGTACACCCAAGGTCTTCAAGATTATCGATAAAATGAAAGGAAAACTAATGAGCACGTGTGTTAATAGGTTCATAAGTAAGCAATGTCGATACATAACTATTAACAACTTCATGGAAAGTGGCAAGCTCCTCTTGATTATAATCATCGCCAATAAACACAACATCTACAGTTTCTGTTGGAACCTCCTCATCGGTAGCACTGTTTCCCATTGAAGTGCTCTTTGTATTGGTTGCAGATTTTGATAATTTCAGTGTTTTAAATTTTGGTGTATTTTCAAGTATTTGAGAATTACTTAATGTTTGGCTAGCAACGATGTTACCATTTGTATCTACTATTCGCACAGCCTTAGCAGCTGGATGCCAAATCATAGACTCTGCGAAAGAAATCTTTTTCATTAAAATTTCTTCGGGAACAACCGTATCTCCCACTTCTGATTCAGCAATTAGTTTATTAGGAATAATAAAAGAGTGTTTTTCCAAAACAGTGCTCTGTTCACTTAACAACTCAAGTTGATAAGTTTCTATGGTAGATACTGTTTTTGACGCACGTCCATTCTTTATCTGAGTTTTACTGATTTTTAAAGGTAGGTTTGCATTCATATCAAAGTCGAGTGTTGTTACCAGCACACGCTCGCGCTTCGGAAGCTTATTTTGCCTAATTAGCACATCTCCAGCTTCCCAGGTTCCTATATTAGATCTTAGAGACTCTACTCCATGTACATTTTGATCTGGTGCGGAGACCAGCCATAATCCAACACCAACAAGAATAATTACTAGAATAAAAGGAATGATGTGCAGGCTATACAGCGTGTACGAGTTTCTCTTTTTATACATATCTTGATAAATTATAATTGAACCGTTTAGCAATACAATATCCTTTTAACCTTGGAGTTAAATATTTTGCTCAAAAAAGTACTGCACAGTTTAAACCTACCATTACACCAATATTAATCTTAAAATAGATATGTGTAAAAAGATGAGATGAATAAGATTATCTTTGTTCAAAAAGTAATAGTACTTCACCCAGGTGATAAGAATAAATTTCTCCTTCTTAAAAGACATGGTAAGGATACTTCAAGACCAGGAGATATCGACATCCCCGGGGGAAGAGCCCGGTTTAACGAAACACATGAGCACGCCATTCTAAGAGAAGTTAGGGAAGAAACAGGACTTGAGATTGAAGATATAAAGCCCATCATTGTGAATTCACGCTTACAAACACAAGAAAACTTATACTTTCTATATATCGGTTACACCGCTATGGCTAAAACGGATACCGTCAGTTTAAACGCAGAAGAACACGAATCTTATTCATGGGAAGATGTAGAAACGTTCGTCAAAGAAAATCCTCAACACATCCTAACAGAGCAGATCAAGAAGTTACTATAAAACATTCTTATAGGTCTTTAAACATAAATTTTCAATAGTTTAACAAAGCTCTTTGTAGTACCTAGCAGAAAAACTGCTGTATAATTCAGACCATGGTATTCGAGGCTAATAAAAATGAGAGGGCTAATAACTTAGATGATATTCTCAAGCCTTTTGATCCGAATAACCAAGACGATGTAAACATACTTACACAAATGGAAAGCGATCCAGCTAAAATCTTTTGGTTTGAAAGTGTACGAAATCATTCGTTTGACTTTAGACCGGCAGGAACACCTGAGTCAGATCGTTCTATTAAGTTTTTCCCAGACCCTCACGGAGACCGCGGAGGCCCATTTGGAGATCCCCCGTTTGTATACACGCCACCTACACACGATGAAATAATAGCTATGATGAATGGTGTTGATAGGAACGGGCAACCTCACAAGCTTATAGCAATTAGAGGTAACCCCACCATAGTAACTGAAGAGGAGGTACAACGTGTACAAGGCTATATTCGGATTTTCCCCGATATACCAAATAGAATTGATCAATTAGCAAAAATTGGAATAATTCCAGACAGAGATGCAAAAGTACATGTAATTGAATACGCTAAGCGACGCGATGCTGCAAGTGGACAGATGGGTATAGCGGTGAACAAAGCAGTTCAGGACTTTCAAAAAAACCATCCGCACGTGTTTCTTGTAGCTTATGTGATTGACAGAAGTGACGGCGATAGAAAGTACTTAGAAAACCAAGCATCAATGGCAATCCTCTTAAAAACTGGGTTCGAAAGATCAACTGTAGGTGTCAGCTACGATGACATTGCTGAAAAACCTGATATTTTATTTTACTTGCATCCTAAAACGGACTAGCAAACACGGCACACTCTCAAGCGAAGGTTAATCGAGCATAGATTAAGATAATTTACTGCATCAACCACTGGAGAATGGGTCATCTGTATGAACCAGCACTGTTCTAGACTCATACCACCTCGCTAGCTAGTCAGCGCAATTTAAATCGTGCCTGCACATCAGTTTACCCCTTATCCTCACAATGTTATTAATAGGATCGTGGACAAGTGTGGAACTCGAACATAGCTAATAATAAGACCTTTCTCACCTCTGGTTGGATTCGTTCCCAAAAATGCTAAAATATGCGTATGAATCCACTGTGGGACTACGATGAGAAAGAACTACAAAAAACCCCTTCCGGACGCGCAAAGATACTTGAACGCAACATAAACTATGGCCCAAAAAATGGAGAAAAGATAAGCAGATCCGAGGTTCAAAAAAACTGGCACAAGCTTCAGCTATTTCCTCTCCAAAAAAGACTTTTTGAAATACTAATTTGGGGTAAAAAATGACAACTCAGTATTCTGCCTTGTTAACTCCTCAACAAAGCACCGTTCTTGAACTGCTTGCCTCAAATGTTTTCTTGAGAGAGAAACTATACTTTACAGGTGGTACCGCATTAAGTGCGTTTTATTTAAATCACAGATACTCTGATGATTTGGACTTTTTTTCAAATGAAAAGCTTGATTCCTTTCAGCTTAATGCAGTTGTTCAAGGTTGGGCAGACAAGCTTCACATTACATACACAAGCAGACAGGTTGAAAACACTTATTTGTTCTTTCTGAAATACTCCAATGATTATGAATTGAAAGTAGATTTTGCTTATTATCCTTACTTAAATATTGAAGAACTGGTAGATGTAGAGGGATTGAAAGTAAATTCGAAGAAAGATATTGCTGTGAATAAGTGCGTAACAGTTAGTCAACGCTTTGATGTAAAAGATTTTGTAGATTTGTTTTACCTTTTGAAGGAATACTCTATTTATGAGTTACACGGTCTTGCCAACAAAAAGTTCAATCGAGATTATGATTTAATACTTCTAGCTGCAGATTTATTAAAGGTTGAGCAGTTTGAATACTTACCGCGCATGATACTGCCTCTATCTTTGGGCGAGCTTAAGGAGTATTTTGTTGGTCTTGCTGGATCACTGGGTACACGGGTAACAAAAAGCTAATCGTAAATCATACGTTGTAACCGTAGCTTTCTGATTTGATTCTTCCCAAGCACTTAGTAGGATCTTAATATAAGCACAGAGGTAATAAATAGTATATGACTGTAAAAGATAAATTTATTTTAATAGTACAGACAGCAGCAATAGTGAGAGATATTCAATTTGATAGACGTATTGCAGATCATATCGTCCACTCAGTTATTGAGATGCCGGATAAACTATTGAAGTTTGAAGAGCCAGATAAAATTTCATACTACAACGTAGCACTAGAACTTATTGATTTTGAGTACGGATTACTTGATGCTTTTGACGAAGAATACTCAGATTGGCTAAAAGAATATATAAGATATAAGTTTAAAGACAGAGCAGATGCTGTTTTACAAAGTAAAAAAACAAACTAGCTAGTTTTCTCCTACCAATCTCTTGCAGTCACCTTGATGGAAAAGTTTTGATATAATCTGTACATGACTAAAAACCCTATCATAAATGCACTTAGTGCTACAGGATATATAATAGTTCTTGTTGCTATCATGACTTTTGGTACCCAACCGTTAAGAAACAAACCCGATACGTTTTTTGCTCCCATTGTTTTTTTATCAGTGTTAACTCTCTCAGTTACGGTAATGGCATTCGTATTTTTCTATCAACCACTTCTATTATTTATTGACGGGAAAAAGAAAGAAGGAGTAAGCCTATTTGCTAAAACAGTTGGCGTTTTTGCAGTCA
>CAZILK010000029.1:0-6959 GCA_964540135.1 uncultured Candidatus Saccharibacteria bacterium
CCATTAAGAAACATGAAGCTGATTCCATCAAGTTCGCATTCAGCTGTCAGAACAGATCCCGCAGGTCTACCTGAAACTTCTTCGGATGCCTTAGGTGATTTTGTGATGTCTCCAGGCTTTGCAGTATGTTCACCAGGAGCTGAATTAAAAGTATCTGTATAGTAGTTTACTGCTTCTTCTCCATCATTGTTGGCAAACCAGAGACATGTAATTAGTTTACTCATTGTAGTTATTTTAAAATATTGTTTACAGCTTTACAAGAAATTCACATGATTATATCTAAATCTTAATGGACCTACACAGCTAGGAATATTGAATTGTATCGTGAATAAACTTACTTCATAGAATATCTGAAGACTGAGTTTAAAACAAACTGTATCTAGCTTTTTTGTTTTTTTGGCTCGCTAGCCGATACGAATTTGTAACCTTTGACTTCATTAAGCATACAGTACTAGAAGATGACTAGCTTTAATTTAACAAAAGATAGTTACAATTTAATATTAGAAAGTGCTTCTATACTTTTATCTGTGTAATCATTGTGAATAACGGTACACTCGAAATCCGGTTCCTCAAATTTGCTAATTTTATCTAATAAATGCTCACTAAGAGACTTTTTCTCTTTATCTGAAATGTCTTTACTTTCTAGGTTAGGAAATTCTCTTTTAATAGCATTTTCTGTGAGTATATTTGTTTCAGATTTTACTAGAATAAAAGTTACTATAGCTTCAAGTTCTTCAAAGAATCTTTTACGATTGCTATTCTTACCTAGAGCTGAAGCTACAACTACTGAAGTGCCTTGCTTAAGTAATTCCTTAATTCTTGAGATTACTTTTGTATAAAATTCGTTATAGACTTTTTGTTTTTCTACTTCTGAAATCTTAACTCTTTCTCTGTACTCCAGTAGATAATCATCATCCGCTTCGTAAAAGGCAAAATTATGTTTTTTTGCAAATATTGCTCCTAAATAAGATTTTCCGGAGCTTGGTGGACCAAAGAATACGTATACATTAGCCATAGACTAATTATACATACTAAAGTAGGTGGATATAATTTGCTCTCCGTAGTGGAGGATGCTAAAAATGCTATTGCTAACAGCTGGTGTTAGTTTTTCACTCTCCTACTGCTCTTATAATTTCATTTGCAACCTCAACGGCTGTCTTATCAGAATTGTTTATAGTTAAGAAAGTATCTTCAAACGGTGTTTCTAAATCATATTGTTCTAGCAATCCGGCTAGCTTGTCTGCATTACTTATTTTGCCAAAGCTTTTTCTAGAAGGTTCTACAACTCTTTCAATTAGCTTGTCTTTTGAACACATAATTTGAATAAAGTATATCTCCCCACCGTTTGCAGTAACTGCCTCTTTTACATTTCTCATAAAGTCGTCGTCCCTTGTTCCGTGAGCATAAACGAAAGTGTTTATAATATTTTTATCTTTTTTGATCGCAAAGTTTATTACATCTGTAAGTATTTTGTCATGCAGGCTGAAAAATTCAGCACTTCTTTCAGTGTCTATGGCTTCTACTAAATCTACAACCAGGTGGTTATGGAGCAGCTGGTAACCTGTAAGCGTCTGCAGTTCTTTTGCAATGGTTAACTTTCCTGCTGCTGGTGGCCCGTATATTAGGATAAATTTCATGTATATATTTTAGCAAACACTTAGTATTAAAGACTAGAATTTGTATTTATTGTTAAAGAGAAAAATTACTAAATTGGCTCGATATAACGGAGCATGCTACAAGGTGTTTGATTGGCTAGTCTAGTTAACTATAGGATTGTTATCTTGTGCTAAAGATTAAAAATAGTGCAAGAAAGGTTAATACAATAGAAACGATTGCCACAAAGCCAAGTAAGGGTGCTATTTTATTTACGGAGTCCTGCGCTCCTTTGCCAAAAAACCCGCGCATAGATAAGTACGAAAACTTTCTTGCAAAAACGTTATCCAGGAACGAAGGTGTATTGCTATTATTACTTCTATCTGTAATATTTTGGTCTTTATTTTCCATGAGATGATTGTAGCACTACTGAAGTATATTGAGTTGTAAATTTACAGCTCGCGAGGCGGGATGAGTTTAAAACCAATGACAACTAACAACCTGATCCTTGAATTACGCATAATCTTAGGATGTGTCGAAATTTGAGGGTTATTTTAGTATAATACGACCATGGAAGAGCAATTTACATCCCCACAGCTTAAACGCATTTGCGAGCAAAACGGTATTGTTTATCTTGGATTATTTGGATCTTATGCTAGGAATCAAGAACAACCGGACAGTGATGTAGACCTATTAGTCGAATACAATAAACCAGTAGGTTACTTAACGCATGCCAAAATTGAAAATATATTGGAGGATTTTTTTAACAAACCAGTAGATTTAATATTTAGAAACAACATAAAGATGCGGCTTAAACCTTATATAATGAAAGATTTAAAAACCGTTTATGAAAAAAGATAATCTCATATATATTGAGGATATCCTTAAATCTTGCAATCAAATTACTAGCTATATCACTAATGTAACTTATGAAAGCTTAGTAGATAATCAGATGATGGTTGATGCAATTATTCGCAATATTGAAGTAATCGGCGAAGCCGCAAGCAAACTAGACGAGGATTTTAGAACCCTACATCCAGACTTTCCTTTTCGAAGTGCTATTACAATGCGAAATAAGTTGATTCATAATTATAATGAAATTGATTTTAAAGTTGTATGGGATACTGTTAAGTTGGATATCCCAGAACTAAGAGAAATGTGTGAGGATTTATTACAAGCCTCATAACACGTACCAGCTCTACACAGCTGTAGATGTTAGAAGTTGCTTATGAAAGCTTAACTTTAATTAGAGAGATCAGGTCCGTACCTGTCTTCTCTTTAAGCACCTCTCTTGCGTTAAAATTAACTACTTCAATAACAGTACAAACAGCTAGTATATTAACATTGTATGCTTGAAGCGCTTTTATTAAGTGCAATAACCCCAAACCTGAAGATACTTCATCCTCAGCTATTATTACCTTGTCCCCACTTTTTATTCCGTAGAAATAGTGTAATTTTTCATCGCGATGGGCCTCTGTATATGAAAATGCACTTTTAAAGTCTCCGAACTTTCCCGAAGATGAGAAATTAAATTTACTACCTCTTTGAAGTGCTAGTGCGGTAGCCATAGGTATACCGCTTGTTGCTAACCCTAGTATTTTCTCCTCGTTTTGCATAGGAGGAAGTTTACTATTTAGGATTTCTATTACTTTTTTGAGTACCTTGGCATCAAGAGTTTCCACCTGACTAACAAAGTTATTGGATATCTTAGTTTTTCTATCAGCTTCAAATCTTTCAGTGAGTCCCAACTTTACTGCCCCATGTGTTTCGTCTGAGATAATATCCAACTCTGTAAACATATCTTTATAGTTCATTTGCCAGCATTATACCTCACAGAGTATTAATTAGAACTTACTTTTATAGTCAAACAAGTTTACTTGACTCGCCTATAAGGCCCCGGGACTTACCTATCCCAAAAGATACGTTTTTGTACTAAAATAGACAAGTTAGAAGGAATTTAGAGGAAAAGAGGCTAAATATGCTTAAACCAATAGGTAACAAACAAAATTTAAAACACAAAGAACAAAGAGTTGCTGTATTCGTTGATGTCCAAAACATGTACTATTCAGCTAAGAATTTGTTCCAAGCTAAAGTCGACTTTGGAGCTATCTTAAACGACTCCTTGGCTGGCCGTAAGCTCATTCGTGCCTTTGCGTACGTTATTAAGGCAGATGTTGGTGCTGAGGCTGAGTTCTTTGAAGCTCTAAGTAAAAGAGGTTACGAGGTCAGAGAGAAGGTACTTCAGACATTTTACGATGGTTCTAAAAAAGGAGACTGGGATGTAGGGCTTTGTATGGATGTGATTCGAATGCTTAATAAAATTGATGTTTTAATTCTAGCTTCTGGAGATGGGGACTATGTTGAACTGCTTGAATACGCTCAAAGCCAAGGAGTTAGAACTGAAGTCGTAGCTTTTGGAAAATCAGCCTCTAGTAAACTATTTGATACTGCAGATGATGCCATTGATATGTGCGAAAATCCTAAGAAGTTTTTAATTTCACAAGGGGGTCCTCGCCCACTTCAAAGACGCACATCAATTAGACCTCACAATGCAGCACCAGGGAATTAAACTCAGCTTAAAAATACTCTTAGTCGTGTTTATATCTATAAACACATTCTTCATAACTTACCATCTATATTTCGCACAACGACTAATTCCTGGTATCTATGTTGGTGGGGTTAGAATTGGCGGACTTTCAATTAAAGATGCTAAAACTGTACTTACCTCTCAAACCCCAAACCCTGAAACTAAAATATTTTTCGGATTTAAGAACTTCACATACGAAACAACACTTAATGAAATATCTTTAACCTATGACTGGGACAAAACAATCCAAAATGCTGCAAACATAGGTCGTACTGGTAACTTTGGAGTGGATTTTAAAAACAAACTTGGCGGGCTTTTTGGGAAGGTTGTTCTTAAGCCAACATATACCTTTGATGAACAAGCCTTTCAAAACTTTACAGCAAAGATTGATGGAACAGTAAATGTTCCGAAAGAAAATGCTAGTTTCAAACTAGATAGTGAGGGAAATCTCTCTATTAATCCTGAAAAAGAAGGAAGTGTTATTGAGATTAAAAAGCTTAAAGAAACTCTTCGAAAAAACTTTGACACTTTAAATT
Source organism: uncultured Candidatus Saccharibacteria bacterium (assembly GCA_964540135.1). GTDB lineage: Bacteria > Patescibacteriota > WWE3 > UBA101185 > UBA10185 > CAZCAQ01. The sequence goes on from CAZILK010000029.1 coordinate 4,717, forward strand.
TTAAACTTGCCGATATCCCTGTTACAAAATCGATCCCTGATATAACAACAAGCGATCTTGAATCAGTAAAACCTAAAGTTGAATCCATACTCTTAAAAGAAATTACAATTGAACATGACGAGCAGAAATACAGTCCATCCAAGAGCCAGCTTCTGAAATATATTAAGTTTGTGAGAAGTGATTCAAATAGCGAACTTGAACCAAAGCTTGATTTAACTAAAGTCTCGGATATAACAGTTGCTGCTAATGCAATGGTATATAAATCCCCAAGAGGAAAGATAACAAAGAACGATAAAAATGTAGTTACTAAGTTTGAACTAATTGAAGGTGGAGAAGAACTAGACAAAACAAAGTTCTTAGAAGACTTTGAAAGAGCACTCTTTAATAGTGAGGTAGAAAATAAAATTAGTTTAGCAACAGTTGAAATTGATAAATCACATGATGTTTCTAAATACGGTATCAAAGAACTAATTGGTTCTGGTACTTCTACTTATCTTGGTTCAATTCCTGGTCGTGAAACAAACCTACTTCTTGCAAGTGAAAGAATTAACGGGGCACTAGTTGCACCGGGACAACTCTTTTCTTTTAATAAAACAGTTGGGGATATAAGTGCAAAAACAGGGTATGCAACAGCATACATAATTCAAAACGGCAGAACAGTTCTTGGTGATGGAGGTGGTGTGTGCCAAACCTCAACTACACTTTTTAGAGCAGTCCTTAATACAGGTCTTGAAGTAGTTACAAGAAACCCACATGCATACAGGGTTTATTACTATGAACAAGATAGCGCTCCAGGCTTTGACGCTTCAATCTTCCAGCCAAGTCTTGATTTCCAGTTTAGAAACGACACTGATAACTTTGTTCTGATAGAAACAACATCAGATACTAAAGCTAAGACACTCACATTTAATTTTTATGGAACAAAAGACGGTAGAAAAGTGGAATTATCAAAACCAACTTTGACAGATCAAATTGCTCCAGCCGAAGCACTATATATAGATGATCCAACACTACCAAAGGGTACAACACTTCAAACCGAACATGCGACTTGGGGAGCAAAGGCTGCGTTTACAAGAACAGTTACAAAAGAAGATGAGATACTCCACAGTGATACATTTGTAAGTGTGTATCAACCTTGGAGAGCTGTCTTTATGGTTGGTAAAAAAGATTAAGTATGGTTATAAACCAAGACGAAGTCCCAAGACAAGATATTATTAATACAGTTGAAAACTTTCTCGAACAAAGAAACAAAGAATCGGTGTTTAATGGTGGGACATCGTTATATGTAATAGACAACTCGACACTAAGCATTCCCGGTACTAACGAGCATCCTCAGGAACAAATCAACGCCATGTTCCAACACATATATGACGGGGACCGCAAGCATAAAGTAAGTGTGGCAGTATTATCCATTTCATCTAGTGTTAAAGATCGGAGTCATCCCGTGATCGCATTAAGCTGGAGTCATACAAGTTCCTATGAGTATGCTAAATCATTTCTAGAAGGAGACGAAGAGATAACCAGGCATACTAGCTATGTAGCATACTTAACATTTAAAACGGCGTCTGATGGAAGCAAGGTATTAGTGCTAGAGCTTGAGGAATACGTAGAAACAACTCAAGAAGACATAATTACACCACTAATAAAAATAAGTAAGTCTAATGACAGAATAGATCTTAATTTAGAAGAACTCTTGTGAACTGATTAATACAGTCCCATCGGTAGATTTTGTTAAAGTGAGCTCTGTTTTACTACTGCCTCTTTCAAACCCTAGGTTATAAAAACCCTCATTCTCGGACTCATTTGTGAGGGAGAAACCTTCTGATGCAAAGAAGTTTTTGTAAAAAGAGACTAGGCTATCTTGTGTCTTTGAAGACTCAAGTACACGAGACTTTGAATTGTTTGAAACATTAGTACTTATTTCTATTGTTTCAGATGGAATAGGTACAAAGAATGCAGAACTACCATCAGTTGACGCGCCTTTTACAACCTGCGGTTTATTCAGGTTTGAAAAATCAAATTTCTTTGTATTTGTGAAGGTTGAGTAAGATAATACTGATAGTATTGAAACTACGCCAAGCACAATGAATGAAATGGTCAGGTTTTTATTCATTAGTTAAATTATAGCATTCTTTGGTATAATTCCCTGGCTTGAAGTCAGGAAAACTAGCTCACAAAGCCTGATTACTGGCCCCATCGTCTAGCGGTTAGGACGCCAGGTTCTCATCCTGGTAACAGGGGTT
>CAZILK010000030.1:0-6284 GCA_964540135.1 uncultured Candidatus Saccharibacteria bacterium
CCAAGTGTAGCGTTTTCTATTTCCATGAATTGATCGATAGCAACATCCCCGATTGTTAGCAAGTTAATTTTTGACATAGGCAGTTTGAGAATAGGCTCTCTTTACTTATGATAAAGGTTTTTGGCTTCAAGTTCTATATGTATGTGGCTTAAACCGTGTTTTTCTAAAAGCTGTGCTCTTGTCCCTGATTCACCAAAAAAGTCTTGTACTCCCATTATTTTCATAAGAATCGGTTGTTCGCAGAGTTGTTCGGCAATAGCACTACCAAGTCCTCCAGCAATCTGATGTTCTTCAACTGTTAGAACTTTACGTGTTTTTAAAGCGGAAGCTAGAATTGTTTTCATATCAAGAGGTTTAACAGTGTGGCAATTAATTACTTCTACATGAATTTTGTAATTCTCTTGCAAATTCTTAGCTGCGATTAGCACCTCGTTTAATATAAGGCCATTGGTAATAATTGTTAGATCGTGTCCCTCTGTTAGTACCTGTGCTTTCCCAATTTCAAACACTGATGTGTCTGGAATAAGTGTAGGGGTTTTACCTTTAAAACTTCTGATATATACAGGACCTTTGTGTTTAGCAGACTCTATAACACTCTCTGACGCTTGCTTTGGGTCTGCTGGGACAATAATTGTTAAGTTTGGAAGTACTCTTGTTAACGCTATATCTTCAAGTGCTTGATGAGATGCACCATCAGGTGCGTTTGAAAAACCAGCATGAGATCCAATTATTTTCACATTAGCTTGAGAGAGGCAGATTGAAACTCTGAGTTGATCCCAATTTCTTCCAGGGCTAAATACTGCAAAGCTACCGGTAAATGGAATTTTGCCGCTAAGTGCCAGTCCCGCTGCTATACCTGCCATGTTTTGTTCAGCGACACCTGTTTGAAAGAATCTTTCAGGGAATCTATCTTTGAAGAGATTAAAGCCAATTGATTTAGTTAAGTCAGCAGCAAGAGCTACAACATCTATGTTATCAATACCTGCCTGAAGCAGTCCTTCGCCTATTCCATCTCGTATCTCTTTTTGGGCAGTCATAGTTTACTTTTTAGTCATTTGTTACTGGAGGTGTTTTTTCACCGTCCTTAGTAGTTTCTTCTGAGTTTGTTGTTTCATCTTTTTTAGGTTCGATATCACCGCACTCAACAGTTTGTTGTTCACGGTCAAAAGTAATTTCTAAGTCTGTTTTTTTAATCTTAACCATATCAATTACAATATTTGATACCTCTTGTGTTTCGCATGTATCACCTGGATTTTTGAGAAGGATCATTGCTTTTAATCGCTCGCCCTCTTTTTCAATATAAATTTTATTGATTTTCATCTCCGTACCATCTCTATCTAGAGTTTCAGTGGTGGCAACAAGTACATAATCACGGTCAAAATTAATATTTTCTGTTACTCTGGTCGATCCTGTTGGATCAATCTTTTTTAACAAATCATCAAGTTCTTTTTGAGATTTCACAACAACCCTCATCTTCTCAAGTTCTTGGAGTGTTGGTACTTCTCGTGGGAAGTTAACTAAATGCTGAGCCTTGATTTTATTTGATTTTTGCCATGGAAGATCAAGATCGTCTTTTGTTAGTAAAAAACCTGCTGCAAGAATAAGTACTACTATTGCAACAATAGGGAGAAAGTTAGCGCTAGAGTTTGCACTTTTTGATTTAGTCATAGTCACATACAATCCGCCCGTTAAGCGACCTAAGCTGCTTTAAAGCTGCCTGGGCCTGAGAAACACTAGGAGGCTTACCGTGCCATTCAAATTTATACTCCATAAAATCAACCCCGTAACCCGGGATGGTATGAGCAATTATAGCAGTTGGGCGTTCAAAAATCGCCCTCGACTTATTTAGTGCTCCAATAATTTCTTCAAAATTATGCCCATCTATCTCAATTACATGAAAATTAAACGCTTCAAGCTTCTCTCTTAATGGTTCAATCGCCATAGTATCCTCAGTAAACCCATCTATTTGAATATTATTGCGGTCAATAATCCAAGTTAAGTTGTTAAGTCTCTTATTTCCTAAAAACATGGCAGCTTCCCATGTTTGGCCTTCGTTTAAATCCCCATCGCTTGATAAACAGTAAACTCGGTAAGGACTTTCGTTTAACTTTGCTGATATTGCCATGCCAATTGCTTGGGATAGTCCCTGTCCTAATGGTCCGCTTGATGTTTCAATCCCTGGTGTCACAAGATTATGTGGATGTCCTTGAAGGAGAGAGTTTAATTTACGCAGTTTTGTAAGATGAGACTTTGGAAAATAGCCTTTATAAGCAAGAGCTGCATATAGAATAGGGCAGGTGTGGCCGGCAGCTAGTACAAATCGATCGCGATTTGGGTCGTGAGGATTTGCAGGGTTTACATTTAATATGTGAAAGTATAAAACAGTAATAATATCAGCAAGTCCCAAGGGACCTGCGCAGTGTCCAGAACCTGCCTCAACAAGCATGTTAATAACTTCTTTACGAAGGTTATTTGCAATCTTTTCAAGGTCGGCTAGAGAAGTTGCGTCTTTTTTTAGAGATTCTTGTTTCTTGTCTACAGCTTCTAAAGAGCTTTTCTTGCGGGGCATTAAGTTGATTATAGATTAACCGTACTTCTTTTTCTATGGTGTGTTGTTCTGGTTAGCGTTTAGTTCCGCTTCTTTTTCTTTTCTCAATCGTGCTGCTCTTTGAAAAGGATTTTCATCCGAGTTTTTACGGAAAAAATGAATCTCTCTTGCTTCTCTTGCTTTTAAGACCATCTCGTTAGCAGCTATAAGCTTTTCAATGAACTCATCCGCACTTGTTGTTCCTGTATCCCGTATTGTATCGATGTGCGTCCCAAACATACTAATAGTACAAGGCGCGCTTGAGTCGTAGTTACCTCCACGGCGTTTATGGGCATCAGGTCTAGCATTCATAATAGCTTCGTATATTTTTGGTAAATCGTATTCTTTAGCGTTTTTCAAGTTGCCTGGAGTTTTCTCAGCAAGGTACGTGATCTCGCCTCCTGAAATAAATATAGCTTTAAGCTGACTTGCAGGATCTGGAATAATCAAATCGTAATACGGTGTGTAATCTCCATAAACAGAGGTTGTGGGGCCCTCACAATTAATTATTTTAAATGTAGATAGACTATTTCGAACTTCAGCAGCTTGAAGTTCAGAATGAACAGCGTTAGCTGTTGTTACTAATGCTTGTTCGTGTTCAATTTCTCCATCTATAAAGGTAGGCATAACATTTTATTTAGTAAATTAATACTGAGTGCATTCTAATAACCTATAGGATCTTATGCTTGAACGATCCTGAATGGGTGTTTATAGGTTGTATTAGAGGTGTAAAGATAGGAGAATTGATATATGACAGCTGGCAGCAATGAACATGTGATCGGTCTTCCTTATTATTTTTCGGGGGATCCTGTTTCACTTGAATTGATAGAGGGTTTAATCGGGGTAGACTCGCTGGATGTTATTAACAGTAACTTAAAAGAAGGTGAAACAGCTGTTCTTGGCGGCTCGGCAGTGCAAGTGGGTATTGAGGTTGGAGGTTATGTTGTTGATAACGAAGGTAGTGTTCCTTTGGACAGGAGTTCTGATACAGACCTGTATGTCACAAGCGGAATCTATGAAAGACTACTTGCTAATATCCAGGGAGAAGTAACATCGAAGAAATTCTCAACCGAAGTAGTAATAAATGGTCGAAGGCTAGATATTATTAATGTTGATGAGATGCAAAAAAACTGGCGGGAGGGAATAGAGTCGCTGCTTGTGGCTCTAGGGGAACCAGATCCTAATATAGAACCTGCTATATCAATTCCAACATACACAGAAGAGTACTCGTTAGAAACCAGGGAGGCTGTACGTCTGTATATGAGAGAGAAGCTACAACATATCATTAAATCTCTAGACCAAGATCCAAGTCCAGCTAATTTCTTGAGATTTAATGGTCTGACTAGCTCAGAAGCCCTAAGTGTTTCGCTTATTAAAAAGTCTGGGGAACTTAACGCATATGTAAATGATCCAACTGACACTCTCAGAGATGCTATTAAAGGTACGAGTAAAAGTAGGCAATATAAGGAGGAGAAGTATATAGGCATTGTAAACCATGAAATCAATTATGATTCGCTGTCTGGAGTACTCCTTTATGCCTCGCTACTTGAAGGACACTTTGAGGTTCCAGACGGGTTAATGCCTTATAAACTTGGTACAACTATCTCACGACTTGTACGCGTTGTTTCAGAGCGTAGGACACATCTTGCAGGAATGTATCAACTAGGTGAGTGTACTCCAGAGGATCTTTGGTATAACGCTTTGTTTAGGACTGGCCAGAGAATTGTTAATAATGACTATCCAATTGTGTGTACAGATGAAGAAACTCAATTAGCGCTTAAAGAAAGTGTACGTTATCAGATGCAAGACGAGTTTGCACGTGCTATGGCACAGGATCCAGCAATAGCCGCCGTACAAATGTTTATGTCTACACCACTCTCAGGGATGATATCACCTGTCTTGGCAGAAGCATTTGAAAAATATCATGATTTGGTTTTACCAAATAGTATTGGGCATGCGGAATTTGTGTGGAATAGAAAATATGTAAACAAAGGAGGGGTTAAAGTTGCGATTGATGACCCTAAGCTTGGGCAGGTTCGAGATTTTGTCAAAAATACTCTTCAAGTAATGCATACTTTCTATCCAAGAAAATTTGTAGGGGTATGGCAACCAGGACGTGACCAGGTTGGAGGCGGACTCTCGTATGAAAGATGGGATGGACCAAAATCAATGTCTGAGGCTATGGCTATTGTAATTTACTCTATGAGAATCATGTTACCTGAAGGTAGAAATTTCTCCGATGTCTCTTCAATAGAAGAAGAAAGAGTCGCAAGAGTATGTAAAGATTGGGTTGTGAAAGGTTCTAAACCTTCGTCTTTTACAACAACTATTCAGCCTGAATTTGATATGAGTGTAAACGAAGAAGATGTCAAGGCACATATAGAAGAGCTTGAAAGAAAACGAATAGCTTTTATGCAAGCAGCAGCTGAAAACCCTCGCCCTTAAATGTTTTTATTGTCTGAGTTTCATTGTTTTCAAAAAGTTTCTTCTTAATATTAGATATTACTTTATCTATGCTCCAGTCGCTGTATTTATCGTTCCAGTCATCATCCCACATGGTTTTTGCAATATCATCTCTTGATACAACCTCATCTTTTTTACTCACAAGTAAATTAAATACTTTGAGCTCTTGTCCTGTTAAGTATTCACTAATAGTTTTATTAGATTTTTTAAGAAGAGTTATATCAAGTCTGTGTTTTATAAAATGCTCAAAAAGAGGGTGGAAGAAGACAATTTCGTTGTCCCCGTTACTTACAAGACCGGTATTAATGCAAAACTCTGATGTCGATAACTTTTTAGTTTTAAGTTCTTCTACCGTTTGAAGCTTAAGATCCATAACTATCTCTTTGTATCTCCAGTCAAGCCACTCTTCACCAATTAGTTTATATAGTTTTTTCACATCAGTTGTATTCACAAAGTCTTCTTGGAATGCTTTATCTCTTTGTGCTCTAACCTCACAATATTTATATAGTGTTGGATCGTTGTACACAAAATCCTCAAGCTTGTGTTTAAATGCTGTTGTAAAGTCTTTGTCTTGAAGTTGAATACTCGCTGATTTATTGCTAAATGCAAATTCTTTACCCCAAAGTATATTTGCTGAAAAATATCCCCATAATTCTCCAAGGACTGTTTTATCTTTATCGTCGAACTCTCGACTAGATAGATATATAACAGACAGATATGAGAGGCTAAGTCTACTAATATTTAATGCAAGAGTTCGCTGGGTTTCAAATTTTGGTTTATATAAATCCCCAAAGCTTTCCATCACAATAGTTAACTTTTTATGTTCCTCAGAAATCAGGTATTTTAAGAATCCAATGTATTCAGCCTCGGTGATAGCGATCTTATTGATGAGCTCTTTAAGAATTGAAAGGGAGGGGGGAGTTAGTTCTTTTTCGTAATTACTGATTAGGTATTCAAGTGAATTTAGAAGTAATGTCGAAATAGTAGTTTGATCAAAGTCTAACCAAACAATCAGTCTATCAATACCCCTAAATTTGAAAACTTGTTTTAACTGAAACGGAATACCGGTACCCTTAAAACTTAAAATGGTGATATTTGAATTCCCCTCACACACTTTAAGTACATTCTCTTCAATATAGTTCAGATTTTCTTCTGCAAGGACAGGTTTTGTATTAGCTAACACTGCTTAAAATAATAACATACGCTTCAAGCAGGCACTCAGGATTATTCAAGC
>CAZILK010000031.1:0-5463 GCA_964540135.1 uncultured Candidatus Saccharibacteria bacterium
TGGGGTGACTGATGGGGATCGAACCCACGACATCCGCCTCCACAGGGCGGCGTTCTACCACTGAACTACAGTCACCATACTAAAACAAAGGTCATTTTACCATTATTTAGTTAGTTATTTTCCGGACCCACGCATTTATATCAAGAAACCTATCAGCATATGAAAAAGTGTATTTTTCACCAACATCGTCAATGTAGCTTGTTATAAAATAGTTTATATACGGATGGTAAAGAAAAATTGCAGGTGTTTCTTCATGAACTACCTTTTGAAACTGGTTATAGTGAACAGCTCTTTTTTGACTTGAGGTATTATTTCTACCTTCTTCAAGAGCACGATCAGCACGTACTTGTTCAAAACCACTTAAATTAAGGCCTGGGAACTTTCTTTGTGTTGAGTGCCATGTAACATATCTATCTGGATCTCTGCTTGTTTCTTGACCGTATAAAAGCATCTGAAATTTTCTTGGTTTAACTATTTCATTTGCAATTTTACTTGGATCTACTTTTTTAATTTCAACATCAAGGTCCAGTTTATCTACCCATAGATCGCGAATAAGTCGTGCCATTGATTCGTGTTCCGGCAGATCTGGTATTGTGAGTACTAGCTTAGGTGTCAAAGATAAATCATCGGTGTACGTTTCATCATACGGGTTAAAGTTAAGACCCGTGTCTGTAAAAGCGTTTCTGCTTATTGGACCTTGTACAGGAATACCGTAATTTGAAACTATCTTGTCTTTTGGTAATACTTTTTCAAGCTTTTGACGTAGCTCTTTATCACTCATAGTCTCATCAGTTAGATTAAAGTAGATTGAGTAGTAGACTCCTTGAAGAGGGAATTTGTAGTTTTTAAAATTAGCCAGCTCTAGGTTTTCAGGATAGATAAAACCGTCAACTTCACCAAGCTTTGCTCCTATTAATAACTCTTCATCATTTGTATAAAACTTGAACACAAGCTTTTTAAAGTTAGGACTTTTTGTTGTATTAAGTAGAATTACTTCTTTAACTTCTTGTCCTTGCTTTTTAACACCAATTACTTTGTATGTTCCGCTTGAGATTGGCATAAGCGGATCGTCGTTTTTAATAGATTCGTTTTTCATAATAGGTGCTGTTAGAAGATTTAGAAATGGAGCATATTTATTTGGCAGGGTATATCTAACTGACGTATCATCTATTTTATCTGTTGCTACGTCTCTAAGTTGAGGCAAGTTAAAAGCTGTGTATATTAAATCATTTGAAGTGATGGGGCTTCCATCAGACCACTTTTGACCTTTTTTTATTGTTACAGTATAGGAAATACCATCTGCTGACGTTTTCCAGGTTTCTGCAAGATCCGGGACTATGGTGCCGTAAATATCATATTTAAATAAACCCCTATATATTAGGCTTGAAACAGTCTTTTCATTGCTGTTGGTCGCTTGATGAGGAAGAAAAGATCTTGGTTGTAAGGTTACCCCTTCAGTAAAGGAAGGTACAGGTAAGATTGATATTAAGAAAAGCTGAATTGGTAGTAAAATCGATGTGATAAACGCTTGCATGGTGTTATTCTAGCAAGTAAAGCCAAGTTTAAAAATAAGCTAGAATAGATCCCAAAAGACCTGTAGAAATGGTCCTTTTAACAAGTTATGGTATAATTTCGCTTGTCGTTTAGTATTATATAGACGACTTTTTTGAAAAATTAAGCCATTTGGCCCCATCGTCTAGTGGTTAGGACGTCAGGTTTTCATCCTGTTAACAGGGGTTCGATTCCCCTTGGGGTCACCAATTACTAGCATTACGAAATAACTAGTTTTTCAGAAATGGCTTTTTAAGAATCGCTTCACATATATTGTAATCCTCTTGATATAACTTAGTCATGCATATTCTTTTTGTACTGCAGTGTAGTACAATTTAATTAGTATTTGAGGCGCAAAATTGCGTTCTTTATTAGGTGTATTGTGATTAAATTACGTATAAAATTACTCAAGATATTTAAACTTAAAACTTGTAGAACTATTCAAAGAAAGTTTATTGCTTTTGCGCTAATTCTTCACATGTTTACATCAGCCGTTATCCCGGTATTTGCAGCTACATTCACTCCAGGTATGGCGAAGAGAGATGCACCAGGTCCATTTACAGCAGGAGTGCTTGTACAGGGTGACACTGATCCTGGTAAAGGCGATGTATTGATTGGACCTACTGACAAAGGCGGGCAGATTAGTGGCGAGTTTTATCAATATCTAGATTTAAATCAGGGCAGTTTGGTCTTTTGGATTACACCGGAATGGAATGGAAATGATGGGAAGTATCATGCAATTCTTGAGCCAAATATTAATAACTTACGGCTTGCAAAAGATGCCGACGACAACTTATCGATTTTTTTGGGTACAAGTGGAGTGTCTCATTCTGTTGATATTTCTTCTTGGACGGCTGGGACTACATATCAGATTGTAGCGAGATGGGACGCTAAAAATACTCTTAATGGCTCAGCTTTCTCAATTTCAATAAATGATAGTCATAGCTATGGAGGGTCTGTAGGTTCTGGGGTTACCATGGATTTAGTTCAAGGACTGCAGATAGGAAGTTATCCATCAACTGCAGTTAATCGTGCTAGTGCTATTATAGAAGGACTTACAATCTATCGTCGGCCTCTTTTTGATGGCACTCATGGTGTTGATGTGGGTAATGGGGATGAGATAGCAAAGATATATGACTCTGATCAAAACAATGGTAACGGAATAACTTCTCAAGACCCAACACTGGTAACGGGAAGCTGGGATGTAGTATTTGCACTGCCAACAAATTCCTCAACAGGAGCTTTGACTACGGGAACAGGTAATGCGTGGAGTCACCCGCACTCATCCAATCTACTTTATACATCGACCACCAATACCGGTGGATTTATGCTGAACGGAACTCCTGCAACTGATAGCTGGAGTGCTTTTGTTCCAGAAATCGCGAGTAACACAGGCTTTGAGTCAGATTTGTCAGGGTGGAATACAAATTGGTGGGAGTTGGCTGGTGAGACAGTGGTGGCAGCCTATCAACCAAAAGGAGCAGTTGATCTTTCTGGAAGTTATACGAATCTTGCAAATCCAGGCACATACAATGCAGCACCTGGGGTGGCACCAACTTTTGACACCACAACCGGCTGGACATTTAATGCTAGTTCAACTTACCTCACAACCGGGATTACACCTACTAGCCATAACTGGACTTATCTAGTCCGCTACTCCAACGGTACCAGCGGCAGCAGATATATATTCGGCTCTTTTAATACTAGTGCGGCTATGGTTGGTTTGATTCCTTACAACTCTGGTGCTCAGTATTTTTTTAATGGCGCACAGGCTAGTTTTCGATTCCTAACCGGAGGCTCTACTTCGGGAGTTCTAGGCATCGCGGGTTACTTGGTATTTCGAGATGGTTCGCATGTTGGCACAATCACATCTTCCGCGTATAGCGCTTTTAATCCCCTTTACATCGGCCAGCTGAACGGCGGTGGTGCGTCCAACTTTTGGGGTGGAAATTTGCAGGCATTTGTCGTTTACTCGACAGTTCTTGATGCAACCCAAGCTGCCACTGTAACAAACAGAATGAATGCCTTGGGTACAACTACTAGAGATACAGATACGAAGTATTCAGGCAATGGAAGTGCAAAAGTTATTGCTTCAGATAATTATAATCTCACTCAAACACTAAACGTAGGAAATACGGGAACTTACAATCTGGAAGCATATGCTTACACTGATGGGAATGAAGTGACCGATAGTGACATTGAGCTTTATTACAACGGAAGTGCGATCGCAACTACTTTTACTCATGCTGGAAATAACTGGTATCAATTATCAGGCTCTGTAACCGGAGCAAATGAATCCAGAGATTACGGTGTACAAGTCAAGTCTGGCAAGACTGTGTATGTAGATGCATTTTCGGTCAAATCTGACTCACCAACTATCTCAGCTCTCGCAACTAACGAAAAGATATTTACTGGAGGATATAAATACACCTCAAGTGGCGCTAATCAAGGTATTAGCAGCAGTTTTACTGCTACAAATGGAGGTGATTATGTACTTCGCGCTTTAGGTCATTCAGATGGATCATGTTCGCCACAAGTGAAAATCACTAGGGCTGACGGTACTACTGAAATCTCACATCTCAATGGAACTACTGGTTCCACTCGTGCTGACCCCGATGCCTATATCTTTACCTGGGAGTCCCCAGCAGCGGAACAAAATCAAGTCCAGCTCATAAACACAGCATCAAGCGGAACGTGTTATTGGCACCAGGTGGAGGTGCTTTCAAATCTTGTGAATAATCCTTCATTTCAAACTGGTTCAGGTACGCCATGGATACCAACGGGATGGAGTAATTACAATGTTGATAGCGTTGAAGCTAGTCAAGCTTCAATAGATTTTCATACAGAATCTGCTTTGAGTTTATCAGCTGATTCCGGGGAATATATTGAGCAGGCAATTGCGTCAACAGCTGGAAAGTTCTATGGTTTTGGCATTTGGGGAAAAGAGGAAGGTGGTGATGGTTATGTTACCGAATCTTATGGGGACAGATTAATTCAACAAAGTTCGTTGACAACAGTTATCAACCATAGCCTTTCCTCAAGCTCATGGCTTCATTATCAGTCCACAGTTCGCGCTGCGCATTCTACTCCATGGCTAAAGATTGCGGCGCAAGGAGGGCAGAGTTTATTTGATGACTTTTATTATTACCCATTAACTGACGTCTCGCTCACCATCACTCCCGCCTCTCTTGCAAACAGCACTGAAAACACTGACGAGATAAGAGTAGATGGTCGGGACACATATACTGCAAATTCAGTTGAAGCTACAAGCATTGGCACTTCCACAGGTTTTGTATCTTTTAACTACAGGCCACGGCATAGTGCTGCTGATATGGTGAAATTTGCTGAGACAACCAGTGATGTTGCATATATCATGAGTCTTTTAGGAGATGGAGATGACTTTGTTAATCTCTATTGGGACTCAGCTAATACTCTCACTCTTGCTTACAGTATGGGAGGTACAGCTGCATCTAGTACTTGGAATGCAACAGGAGCAGTTGCAGCCAACACTGAATACACTCTTACCCTTTCATATACTGGCGGATCAGCTATGACTCTTTCAGTAGATGGAACTGATAGAATAACCCTCTCTTCTATTCCAGCATCCTTTGGAACGGCACCAAACACAGTATACTTTGGATCAAACACCTCAGGAGGTGATCAGGGAGATGCAACATTCTCAAACTTTGTCTTTGATAACGACTCACCAAGTATATCTCTAACTACACTTTCCCCCGATCCAACAGCTACCAATACCCCTACACTAACTGGCACAGCTACGGAATCAATAGGTACTGTTGATTCAGTTGAATTCACTATGGACTGCCCCGGTGGTGATTGCTCAGCTGCTAGTTGGACAGCGTGTAATGCAACTGACTTACTGTTTGATGAAGCAGCTGAACCTTTTTCCTG
>CAZILK010000032.1:0-4676 GCA_964540135.1 uncultured Candidatus Saccharibacteria bacterium
CTGGAACTATTTCTATTTTAAAGTAAAATCATTGTATGGAGTTCCAAAAACCAGCATTTAAATACTCAAAACCTGTTAAAAAAGACATACAACTACCTGACGTACCTAAAAAGAGATTGAAACTCGCGTTAAACGCAATCTTTGTGTTTTCCGCATTGTTAATTGTTTTAATAGCCGTTTACTTTATAGGTAATGGCAATGATTCAGCAATCGGTATTCCCGGAGTTCTTATGTTAGGAGGATCTAAATGAAAAAAAGAATTTTAACTGGAGATAATACAACTGGAAAACTGCATGTAGGGCATTATGTAGGCTCACTTGAAAATAGACTTAAATTTCAAGATGACTATGAAACTTTCATAATTGCAGCTGATCTCCATGCTCTTGCTTATCCAAAATATATTGAAGACACCTCTCTTGTTGCTGATGGGACTTTTGATGTGGTGCTTGGCAATCTTGCTGTAGGGCTTGATCCAAATAAAGTTACTTTTTTCGCAGATTCAGCAGTCCCTGAGATTTGTGAACTTGCATATATTTTTACAACCCTTGTTTCATATACCAGGGTTCTTCGAAATCCAACTATTAAAGATGAAATTCGCGATAAAAAGCTTGGTGAAAATTACTCACTTGGCTTTCTAAATTTCCCAGTTCTTATGGCAGCAGACATACTAGCTGCAAAAGCTGATCTTGTTCCAATCGGGGAAGATCAATTACCTCATCTTGAGTTAACAAAAGAAATTGTTCGTAAATTTAACTCAACATTTAAACCAGTACTTAAAGAACCTGCAGCACATGTTGGGCGTGTTGCAAGACTTGTTGGGATAGATGGCAATGCCAAGATGTCAAAATCCCTCAATAACACCATATATCTAAATGAGACCACTGAGAGTCTAAAAGAGAAGATTAATAAGATGTACACTGATCCAACTCGTATTCATCCAACAGATCCAGGAAAAGTTGAGGGAAATCCGGTATTTATGTATCACGATGCCTTTAATCCCAATACTGATGAAGTTCTAGACTTAAAAGAAAGATACTTAAAGGGTGCAGTTGGAGATGTTGAGGTTAAAGCAAAGCTATTTATAGCCCTTGATACCATGCTTTCCCCAATGCGTGAGCGATACACCTATTATGAAGGGCGAAAAGACGAAGTTTACGAACTTCTTGATGCAGGTAACAAAAAGGTCCGAGCCATAGCAAGTGAGACTCTAGATGAGGTTAAAGAAGCCATGCACCTGCTTAAATCGTAAATTTTGTGTATAATGTCCAAGCTATGGCAAAAACCACCGGTAAAAATCCTGTTAAAAAAGTAAATTCTACTGATAAAGATACCAAAAAGAAAGTCTTAGCTAAGTTAAAATTTGATCAAAATCCATTTTCTTCATCTCAAAACCCTAAGCAAAATATTTTCAGCAACGTTTTCTTTTATGTTTTTTTATTCGCGGGAGTGCTTCTTCTTTTTGGTGCTTTTGATAACGGAACAGCAAGTTCCGAAAAACCAATAAATGAAACATTATCTTTAATTAATCAAGGTAAAGTAAAAGATATTGAAATATCAGATGGTAGTGTTCTGATCACTCTAAAAGATGGAAAAAAATTCAGTTCCAAAAAAGAAAAATCTGTTTCGTTTGATGAGCTTGCTGCTAATACTAGTACTGACTTATCAAAGATCTCAGGCACTATGAATGTTGAACAGAAGCTTAACTTTGAAAGTATTCTTTCATCCGCAATGTTATTTGGGCTACCGTTACTAATTTTGTTTTTCATTTTTAAACAAATGCGAATGGCGGGAGGAGAGATGTCTGCTTTTGGAAAATCACGCGCCAAGATGTTTGAAAAAGATAATCAAAAAGTAAATTTCGATGATGTTGCTGGAAACAGTGAAGCTAAAACTGAACTTAAAGAGATTGTTGAATTTTTAAAAAGTCCTGAGAAATTTCGTAAACTTGGAGCCCGTATTCCAAAAGGAGTGTTACTTGTTGGCCCATCAGGAGTTGGTAAGACACTTCTAGCACGTGCAATTGCAGGGGAAGCTAATGTGCCTTTTTATAGTGCTGCAGGAAGTGAGTTTATGGAAATGCTTGTTGGTGTCGGCTCTTCAAGAGTAAGAGACCTCTTTGCAACAGCAACTTCAAAACAACCAGCATTAATATTTATTGATGAGATAGACGCAATTGGTAGGCAAAGAGGTATGGGAATTGGTGGAGGACATGATGAACGTGAACAAACACTAAATCAAATACTTGTTGAGATGGATGGTTTTGATACACGAACAGATGTTATCGTGCTTGCTGCTACTAATAGACCGGATATGCTTGATCCAGCTCTTATTAGACCAGGAAGATTTGATAGACGAATTTCAATTTCACTTCCAGATCTTGCAGATAGGGTTGAGATTATAAAAATACATATGCGAGGAAAACCCTTTGCAGCAGATGTTGTTGTTGAGGAGATTGCTAAAAAAACAGTTGGATTTAGTGGAGCTGATATTGAGAACATGCTTAATGAGGCTGCAATACTTGCAGCCCGTACAAATAAAGATGTAATTGATCATGGTGACGTTGATGAAGCAGCTCTTAAAGTAACACTAGGGTCTGAGAGAAAGACTATGTTAACTCCTCAGGAAAGAGAAGTAGTCGCATTCCACGAAGCAGGGCATGCTGTTGTATCCGCATTTGTTCCTGATATGGATCCTGTTTATAGAGTTTCAATCATTTCTCGTGGAGGCTCCCTTGGACACACAAGCTATCCACCAGAACGGGATAGGTATAACGAAACAAAAACTAGACTTCTATCTATTATCTCAACAATGCTTGGTGGCCGTGCTGCAGAAGAAGTTATCTTTGGTGAAACAACAATTGGTGCGTCTGATGACATCGACAAAGCTACAAAACTTGCAAGAAAAATGGTAACGGAATTCGGCATGAGTGCTCTAGGGCCAATATCGTATGAGGGACGTAATCAAGATATATGGGTAGCAAGAGAAATGGGAGATAGTCCGGGGTATAGCGATGAGGTTGCTGCAAAAATAGATAAAGAGATTAAGCTTCTCATAGATACAAGTTATGCAAGTGCTCTTGAGATCTTAACTAGTAGACTTGATACCCTTAAAAAGGTAGCTCAAGTACTACTTGAAAAAGAGACTATCTATGAAGATGAGTTTCGTGATCTAGTAGAGTTACCAAGAAAAGTTCATACAAAAAATGAAACGCCTGTTAATAATTGATACTTTTAATTTTTTACATAGAGCCTACCACGCAATTCCTAAGAATTTTAAAGATAGTGAAGGTAATCCCACAAATGCAATATATGGTGTAACCTCCATGCTTGTTAGTGCACTTGATGAAATTAAACCAAACTACATTGTGTGCGCTGTTGAGAGTAAAGAAAGACTACTAAGGCTTGATGATTTTGAAGACTATAAAGCGCATAGAAAGCCTATGGATGAAGATCTTTCGGTTCAAATACCTGGAGTCTTTGAGATCCTTGATGCTTTTGGGATTGAGCAGATTGATGTTAAAGGGTATGAAGCAGATGATGTTATAGCAACACTTGTTGAGAATTTTAAAAAGATTGATAGTGAGGACGGCAAAATTGATCTTGAGATCTTAATTTTATCCAATGATCGTGATTTATGGCAACTTGTAGGGGCAAACGTGTTTGTTATGCTACCTGTTAAAGATGGGTTTGTTGAATGGATTGGACCTGACCAAGTAAACACCAGAATGGGTTTTGGAGTAAATAGAGTTGCTGACTACAAAGCATTAAAGGGAGATCCAAGTGATAATATTCCTGGAGTTGCTGGTATTGGTGAGAAAACAGCTAAAGATTTAATTCAAGAATTTGGTGGTCTTGATGATATCTATGCAGCTGTGGAATCACGTCCTGAAAAGTTTTCAGCAAATGTTTTAAAAAAACTAATTGATGGTAAAGAATCCGCTTATAAATGTAAAAAATTAGTACTACTTCAAAAAGATTTAGCAATTGGTGCCGATCTTTCAAAGCTTGAATTTTCGCAATTTAATAAAGGGAGAGTAAAAGAAGTTTTATTTAAATACAATTTTAAATCAATCATCAAAAGACTTGGATTTGAACCCGCAAAACAAGCAAACGAAGCAATAAATAAAGACCAACTGGGATTGTTTTAGACTAGGCTGGGTGTAATACTATTTCTATGGAATCATCAGATCTAGCCAAATTAATCTCAGAGCACTACCCCAATCCAAAAACTGAACTAGTTCATGCAAATGAAATGCAGTTATCAATTGCAGTAGCGCTTTCAGCTCAAACTACTGATAAGAAAGTGAATGAGATAACAGCAAAACTGTTTAAGAAATATATGTCTTGGGAGGACTTTGCAAACGCTAACCTAACTGAGTTAACCGCAGATATTAGAGGTGTTAACTTTCATGTTGGTAAGGCTGACCGGCTTATTAAGATGGCAAGAAAAGTTATCTCTGATTTTGATGGTAAGTTGCCCCGTACAATGGAAGAGCTTGTAACAATTCCCGGAGTTGCAAGAAAGTCTGCTAATGTA
Organism: uncultured Candidatus Saccharibacteria bacterium; assembly: GCA_964540135.1. Classification (GTDB taxonomy): domain Bacteria; phylum Patescibacteriota; class WWE3; order UBA101185; family UBA10185; genus CAZCAQ01. The sequence goes on from CAZILK010000032.1 coordinate 4,537, forward strand.
ATTATGCAGGAAGTGTGGGGTATAGCGGAAGGCATAGTTGTGGATACACATGTAACACGTGTTTCTCAAAGACTTGGATTAACTAAGAACACAGACCCAGTAAAGATAGAAAAAGACTTAATGAGTCAGATTCCAAAACA
>CAZILK010000033.1:0-4606 GCA_964540135.1 uncultured Candidatus Saccharibacteria bacterium
CTGGTACTACTAACATCAATGCAACAGGAACTGCTGCAACTAACATTGGTAACTCTACCGGTGTCTTAACCATTGCTTCTGGCGGCTCTTCCTCTTGGACCAATACCTCTGGTACTCTGGCCCTTGCTACTGCAACAAGTGGAGACATCACTGCTACTACAGCTACTGGCACAGGTCTGTTCAACATCCTAACCGGTAACCTCAAAGTCGGTAATGGTACTCCTGACACTTCTCTTAATGGTGAAGATGCCTACATTGAAGGAACTCTGGAAGTAGACTCCTTAGCAGGTGTAGGTACCCGTTGTGTTCAGGTTGCAGCTGATGGTACAGTTTCTGCTGCAGGCGCAGCTTGTGGTACTGGTACTGTGACTTTGCAAGACGCATACACTGGCGGCAACAGTATTGAAACCGCTTCCAACACAGCGGTAGTAATCACTGAAACCACCACTGGTGCAGTGACAGGAGATCTATTACAACTCACAGTTAACCAAGCAACTGGTGGTACTTTCTCTGGCGATGCTCTCCAGATCACTATGGATGGGTTTGATGCTAATGCCTACACCGGCAATGGTATTAACATTGTTATTGATCAATCGCAGAACACAGGTTCACCAATCTTAGTTCAAGATGATGCTGCAGTCACCTTATTCCAACTCTCAGAGAATGGTGCTATTACCCTTGGTGCTGCAACTGCCGAAACCACAGCTATTACTATTACTGACACTGACTACACTAACGCTCTCTCTATTGGAGACAACAACATCACTGGTACCACAGCTGCCATTGATTTCACTAACTTTGATGTGGATAGTTCTGGTAACCTTGATGCTGGTGGTACCTTAACAGCTGGCACAGCTAACGCTTTCACTGTGAATGCCACAGGTGCGATTACTGCTGTCACAGGCATCACTAACACCGGAGCTCAAAGCACCACTGTCCAGTCTGCCACAGCTCTCACTGTTGCTAGAACTGGTACTAACTATGCTTTCCAAGTAGATACTAACACTGCTTCTTCTGCCACAGGTGTTAAGATCACTTCTGCTGCAGCAGCTGGCGGTGTAGCAATTGCTGCTATCTCCTCAGGAACAGATGAAAACTTAACCATTGATGCCAAGGGTGCAGGTACTGTCTCTATTGGTAGCACTTCAACTGGTTCCATCCTCTTTGCTGGTGGCTTTGGTTCAACTGGTTGTACCATCACTACTAGTGGTGCTCTGTCTTGTGACGGTGCTTTGGCTAGTTCTAACTTCTCTGGCTCATCTAGTGGTACTAACACAGGAGATGTGACTCTGGCTGCCTTTGGTTCTTCACCAAACGCTAACGGGGCCTCTCTTGCCGGCCAAGCTCTCACCCTCCAGCCAGCTAGCGCTTCCTTCCCTGGAGGTGTCTCTACTACCACCCAAACCTTTGCAGGGGATAAGACCTTTGCTAACAACACCACCTTCACAGGTACCATTACTGCGAATGGCACCTCTACCTTTAACACTGATGTAGATCTAACATTCGCAGGTACTGAAAACGTTAACCTAACCAGCACCATTACTGGAACTACGGCAGTAGATCTCTTTGCTACTACTGTTACCAACCAAACTTCCTCAGGAACTCAAAGAGGTATTGTTCTAACTAACGCTAATGATGCTGCTAACGCTGTTACAGAAAACCTCATCCTCATAGATAACGCTGAAACCACCGCTGCTACCTTAACTGATGCCATCCTCATCACCTCAAGTGGAGTGAACGGAGGAGTCGTAGACGCTATTGATGCATCTGCTGCCAACATTGACAACGCCATCAACATTGGTGCCAATGCTATCGCTGGTACCAACTTCAACGTTTCAGCTAGCGGCGCGGTCGTAGGTGTGGGTGTCAACGCTGGTAGTGGTCTTCTCCAAGGCACTGGTGGCTTAACCATCACTGGTACAACCAACATCAATGCTACTGGTACCGCTGCTACGAACATTGGTAACTCTACCGGTGTCTTAACCATTGCTTCTGGCGGCTCTTCCTCTTGGACCAATACCTCTGGTACTCTGGCCCTTGCTACTGCAACAAGTGGAGACATCACTGCTACTACAGCTACTGGCACAGGTCTGTTCAACATCCTAACCGGTAACCTCAAAGTCGGTAATGGTACTCCTGACACTTCTCTTAATGGTGAAGATGCCTACATTGAAGGAACTCTGGAAGTAGACTCCTTAGCAGGTGTAGGTACCCGTTGTGTTCAGGTTGCAGCTGATGGTACAGTTTCTGCTGCAGGCGCAGCTTGTGGTACTTCCTCAATTTCCTTTGGCACAGATAACCAAATTCCATTTACCAATGCTGGTGGTACCGACTTTGATTATGCATCAAGCTTTACTTATGATGGCGATACTCTCACAGTTTCAGACAATATCACTACCGGAGCTCAAATGGCCCTCACTAACACTGGTGTCTACACAGGAGCTGGAATCTTACAACTCTCCGCAACAGCTGCAACCACTGGAACTCTTCAAGTCATCACAGCTACTGGATTAACTTCTGGAACTGGTCTCGTTATTTCTGCTAACACAGCTCTTACCACCAACGGTGAACTCATTGATCTAAACATGGGTGCAGCTACAGCTGGTAACGGTATTAACATCGCAACCATCGGTGTTTACACTGGAACTGGTCTTTCAGTCTTAACTGCTAACTCTGCAACAACAGGAACGATCTCTGCTATTTCTGCAACTGGCCTAACTACTGGTTATGCTCAGACCTCTACATTAGGGGCCGCTCTTACTACTGGTGGTGCCTTAAGTGTCACTGGGGCTAGTTACAATCAGACTGCAGGTGGAGGCTCTATTGGAAATTTGGTCAACTTAGCATTTACAAATGCTTCTACGAACACAGCCGGTACCAATGTGGTTGCTGGAATTAATATTGCACCAACCGTTACTGCTAATGGCTCAGGTGGTAGTATGGATACATACGGGATACGTATACAAAATGTGGCAGGAACTTCTTCTGCAGGTACTCAAACTTATTATGGTGTAAGAATAGGTACTACCGCATCTTCAAACTCAGACGTTGCATATGGTTTGTATGTTGATAGCCAGAGCGCAGGAAGCAGCACTACGGGTATTTATTATGCAGGTGGAGGTGATGGTATAGTTATAAACACATTAGGTGGTAGTGGAACACATGAGGGGATAAGTTTAGGTGCTGTTAATGGTGCAGGTAATGGTATCTTAATTGGTAACAGTGCCTATTCTTCTGGTACCGCATTCACTGGTACATATCTAGGGGTTGGTAATATTACAAATACATACAATTCCGGGACTACAATTACAGAAACAGGTAAATATTTCAACGTTGCAAGAAATGACATTGCTAATAATACTTCTGGTGCACTAGCTCTCACTGTTTCTGGTGACCTAGCAACTCTTTCCTCAAACTGTACTGTTTCCGACGGAGGCGCTGGTGGCGCAGACTCCTGTACTGACACAGGAAAGATTTTGCAGTTAACCCAAAGTTATGCTAGTGCTTCTGGTGCAGTGTTGAACATTTCTGGCGCAGGAACTGGTAACTTAATAGCCGCAGACGCAACTAGTAGTAGTGCTAATGGTGTGTTGATTGATGTACAGTCTTCATCTTCTTCCCAATATGCTCTTTCCGTAACCTCTAATAATGGCAGTACTCAAGGTCTATACGTTCGTGCTGATGGCAATGTTGGAATCGGGACAACTGCTCCAGATCGCGCATTAGAGATTAACTCAGCAGGTGGGAATAACCTTCGTCTAACTTACAACGATTCCAACGGTAGCGCTGCCAACTACGCGGACTTGCTTATGTCTTCCTCTGGGGATTTAACTCTTGACCCAAGCGGAGGAGATACTAATATTGACGGCAATGCCTTCATCAACAACAACTTGACCTTAGGTCCTGCTGCCGGTGCCCAGATTATCATGACCTATTCTGGTATTTCCCAATCCAGCTTCTTGAATAACGGTTCAGCAACCGACTGGTTTACCTTTACCAACAACCAAGGCGCTTGGATTGACTCTGGGAACTATGCCCAAGCCTATGTAGCTGTAAGTCCAACCTACAACCCGTCTTCTGCAACGCCTCAAACCACTTTGCGCATGTTTGACGTTAACCCTGAATTCAGCCCCTCCCATGGCTCTCCAACTGTCACAGGTCAGTGGATAGCAGCCAATATCCGCGGTACTTTTGGCAGTGGCACTCAAGTCTACAACGCTGGCTCCACCCTGCCAGCTGTGGGCTTAGCCGTTACCCCAACCATTAATCTAGATACTACTTCTACCACTGGCTACACTGCCTTGCTTATTAACGCTACGGAAACCGAAGTTTCCTCTTCTGGCAACAAACTCTTGCTGGATGCCCAAGTGGGCGGTACTTCTTTGTTTACTCTAACTAACGCCGGAGTGACTTCTTTGGCTTCCGTGTTGCAAGTCGGATCTATTACCCCAACAAGTTACTCTCGTCTCGGCACTTCAGCCACCAACCATTCACTTAACGCTGCTAATGATTTACTTATTCAGGACGACCTAGAAGTTGATGGAGACTCTTTCTTCGATGGTAATGTTACCATTGCGGGAACCTGTACTGGTTGTGGCGGTGGCGG
>CAZILK010000034.1:0-4369 GCA_964540135.1 uncultured Candidatus Saccharibacteria bacterium
CGCGAGCCAAGATTGACTATTTGCAGAAACGAGTATTGAATCAAAGGGTTTTACCGCTTCGTAGCACACTTTATCACCTTCTATCCTGAGGTTCTGAAGTACCAGTTTCAAAAGTTGCCTTTTTTCTTCAACTTCCGAACTTACAAACAGCTCGTATGCCCGATTTGCCAGCTCCAGCAAGTATTTAGCGGTTATGTAGTAGTTGTCTTCTGCTTCTTGAAGCATGGCTAGTCTTGTATCTATTTCTGATACTTTACTGCGGAATTCTTCACGATATTTGTCATATTCATTATCAGTAATCCTCAGCGCGTTCCTGGTCATGTACAATCTTGACCACTTCATCAGGGTCGGGAATCTTCATATCACTTTCCTTTGGCGATTTTGTCGCCAGTTTTGATATTCTATCTATAAAGCTTTTTTCAATGAAAAGCAACAATGCATCTTAAAGAAGAAGCTAGTCCATTAGTGTAGTGCACTATCCTATAGTGTTTGACGCGGTGTACTATTAGCTGTATAATGAGAACATATTCCCTAACAAACAAGGAGTTGACATGAACCTTTTGGCAGTAGTACCCACAGCTATATTCGTATCGTGCTTTGTCTCGGTATTCGCTACAGTCGCTATTACGTTCGTATACGTGGCGCTAATGAGCATTCCGATGGCAAAGGCAAGAAGAAGGATTCTTCGTGAATCCAATGAGCCGTTCTTGAGTAAAGAGAAGATTGAAAAAGCGTTGGCCGAACAGTACCCCAGACTGTACAGTTTGAGCGTGTACTCACCTTTCATCTTCATTGGTACCTTGATTCTCTCCTGGCTCGTTTCGTTCCTGGTAATTACGCTGATCGGCGCGAACACGACGGTTTCCTGGTAAATCCAGCTCGCCTTCGCATTAGCGCGAAAGACGCCGTAAGGTAGTGTGCATAGCATCAAAGCTAACATCCATCACAGCACACAACCCCAAGGCGTTTTTTCATGCTTTCAGTAACCTATTTGCTATAATCCAAAAATCACTTAACACTTACAACTCAAACTATAAGAGGAGCACTACAATGGACGAAAGAACGCAGATGAGAATGGCGAAGAAGGCAAACGGTCACTTCACCACGGCAGATCTGAGCACTTACGTGCGAAGCTTAGTAAGCGAAGACGCACCAGTATATGTGCTTAAGCTGGGTGAATGGGTGCGTGTCGGCAATCACTGGGTGTTTATGAAGAGTAGCGGTAGCGATATGGATGATGCTTGGGTGAATTTGATCGTCCTAAACGATACTGTGAACAGAGTACAACGCGAGATTGCACAAAGGCGCCAACCCACAGTACAGGTTGTTTGGGATGAACAAATACCAAACACTAACATCTACGTGGATTTCTGGTATGTGGGTGATGGAAGTGGCGGTGTTGCGCTTGCCGTATGCACTCAGCCGTGATCGTAGGTTTTTTAAGACTGTTCTAGCCTTGCTAGTATGTGGACACGTACAGTTTCATGAGCAATCATGTTACGAAACCACTAAAAACAAATCTTGCTTAAATTCTTACCTGTTGATTTTAACTCCCAAACATTCCGCAAATACCTCAAATTGCCTTGCTGTATGTCCAAACTCAACTTCACCCGAAGTAAACATGTCAACCAAGGGGAGCCCTAATTAATTAAACACAATTGCTTTAGCTAAACACAAAATTACTAAAATTTCCTTGGTGCACCACCATATACTCAGAATTTTTGTATTCTTGCCAGCTTTGTGGAGCGCGCCCTATACTTTTCTTCCATTTAAACTCATATCCATAAAGCTTTGTATCCCTATCCTCTACTAGGTCAATTTCACTACTGTCGTAAGTTCTCCAAAAATACTGTTTTGCGTAAATGTTGTTGTACTCACGGTATTTCATTCTTTCAACCATTAAAAAGTTTTCCCAAAGTTGACCAATATCAGTTCTAAGACTCACAGAATTAAAGTTATCTATAATGGTATTTCTAATGCCTAAATCGTAAAAATAGATTTTTTTGTTTTTACTAACTTCTCTACGTTTGTTTGTTGAATAAGCTGATAGCCTAAAAACTACAAAAGCCTTTTCTAGCAGACTAATGTATCTTTCTACAGTTTTGTAATCTAATCCTAGTTGAGAGCCAAGTTCCGAGTACGAAACTTCTGAACCAATTTGAAGTGCTAGTAACTGCAAAAGTTTTCCTAAAACTTCGGGATTTCTTATGTCTTGAAATTCCAAAATATCCTTGTATAAATAGCTCGTTGATAATTCTCGGAGTAGACGTATCTTATCTTCGGAGGCTGCAGTTTTTACAACTTCAGGATAAAATCCAAAAATTAAATTACTTTCATAACCTTTTATCAACGCACCTTGATCCTCATAAATTTCCTGTAAGGACAATGGAAACATGTAATATGTGAATTTCCTACCTGTTAAAGGCTCGCTAGTAAAATCGAGTAAGTTTATACTGGATGAACCGGTGGCAACAATCTGCTTTTTATCTTTGTAGTTATCCACTAACAATTTTATTACAAGCCCTATAGAAACCAAACGTTGCGCCTCGTCTATTAGTATTATGTCTGTGTTAGCAAACAGCCGGTCTAGATCTTCAAAGTTAACATTTGTAAGGCTGTCCAAATCTCCTGTGTTATCCAAGTTTAGATACTTAATAGTATATCTATTTGCCAATTGGGTCTGGATTTCTTGAATTAAGGTAGTCTTACCTACCTGCCTAGCACCAACCAAAATAATGGCTTTTCCTTTAAAAAAGTCTTGTTGTATGGGTTGTTTAAGCTTTCTTGTTAACATACAGGTATTATATACTATAAATACGCGTAATTCAAGGATTGCCTATCTGGGTTCTAATTGAAGAGTTCCCAACTCATCCCGTTTTGCGAGCCAATAGAAGTTTTACGAGGACTGCAGTAAATCCTCACACATTTTTCTTAGTTCTGGAATATCCAACTTAACTGTGTCCCATACGACTTTAAAATCGATTTCATTATAATCATGAATCAACTTATTTCTCATTGTGACAGCACTTCTAAATGGAAAATCTGGGTGTAAGTTTCTAAACTCAGCATCAAGTTTATTTGCGGCCTCACCAATTACTTCAATATTACGAATGATTGCATCAACCATCATCTGATTTTCAATCAATTCTTCATACTTAACATTGGTGATATAGACATTAATTTGATTACACGCCTTGAGAATATCCTCAATATATACAAGGTTATCTTTTTTCATAAATAGTTTTTAAATCCTGCGTTATATATGGTTCTATGCGTGGTTTTATATTTTTTTTGAATACTAAGTCTACAGACTTATTAAAGAAGTCTTCTAATAGGTTTTCAACTTTGGCGTGTGTTAAGTAACCCACTGGTTTATCGTACTCAACTAATAAGTCAATATCACTATCGGGATGTTGTTGATTTCTGGCATAAGAGCCAAAAAGTCCCAGATAAATAATACCGTTTTGTTCGCAAATGCTCTTTAGTTGTGGCGATGAAAACTGTGCGTCCATGTGTGTATTGTACTAAAATAGACCTAAAATTACGACTTTTACAATAGCTTCCAAAGTTACGAATGCATCCCACATCGCGAGCCAGATATCCCATAGTTTACACGGGCAATTCCTAACTGTATACTCTCATCATTGGCAATAAAAACTGCGGTATAAACCTGAATACAGTATAAGGAGAAACAAAATCATGGTAAATTTTTCATTCAAACCTGCAGATTGCAAACGTGAAGACTTCCAACGTTATCTTAATGAAGGTTTACCCAATGAACCGATCGATCTTGTATGGGGTCAAAACCCTATCATAGGATGTCCTGAGGATGAACCGATTGGACTTTTGTTCGAAGCGCGCTTCAGCCCAGCAACAGAGCGGACAGATGCAGGTGGAATTACCGTCCCATGGCATAGGATATCCCGTTTTGGACACAGGAACTCCGTATACATGGGTGTTTTTGAAAAGGGAGGCTATCAAAATGCAGTTGATAGCTTAAATCAACATATGGGCGCTAATACACCGACAATACCGGTAAAGTGGGCATAAAAGAACATACATGCCTAAACAGAGTGAGAAGGGAGATATAATTAAAAAACTCCCTTCTCATTTATCTAGCCAATCAACTATTGTTCGTTTTGCTTAACCAGCTCGAGCATACCTTCCAGTTCACGCAAAAAAGCATGTACATCAGAAATGGCACGTTCCAACAAACTTCCACCACTCCAGATTTCAAACTGAAACCCCCGCTTTTTGCATACAGCAATAGCTTGTTCCAGGGTGTACGGGTAGTACATAGTGCGAATATCCTTATCCACCCATTTCCCCTTTTCATGATCCCACGTTAGTCCTGTCTCGTAGTCGAAAA
>CAZILK010000035.1:0-4213 GCA_964540135.1 uncultured Candidatus Saccharibacteria bacterium
GAATTATCAAAAAACAGCTTTATCAACAAGCTGTTTTTAGGGAATACTCTATTTTCTAGCAACAATCTATTTATTGCCAAAAAAAGAAGTGTGATGTTGATGATACTGCTTTCGTAACAGTTTTCTCTCTATTACGATTGGTATCGAGTGACATCACGAAACACTCAAGTCTTTTCGGTCTTCCACCGCAGGGTCTTGCCCCTGTGTCCTCTTGTCCTGATTAGCCGCCTTATAAAACACATAGACGATAACCATCAGGCCAAGTCCGAACAGCATCACTCCCGGCAACAGACTGATGATGGCGATCATCAGCGCACCGAGGATGGATACTGTAACAACGGTTGCTTCAAACTCTTTTTTGTTCATTTTGTTCTTTGTTTTCCTCCGAAAAATGGTGGAGATGCTGGGATTCGAACCCAGATCTTACGATGAATCTCTAAACAGTTCAACACGGTCTGAACATGGTTGGTTATCCCGCTCCCTGTTAGCAATCAACGCAATCGAAAACCTGTCATCCCCTTTTCAAAACACAAACAAATATGTTCTGGAAAAGATGCTCAAGGTTTATGCCTACTTGAGCGATTAGGCTTACTACCAGCTGGGTAGTTCAGTTGCTTATTAATTTCTAAACAATTCTGTCATCACGACATGATGTTTAGCCAAATTCGTATTCTGCAGTCACATACTGCTTCGCGCTTTTTAGTCTCTTATAGCGCATTAGAATTTAGTATTCCCCAGTCAGACTAAGCTCTGGGGTCGAAACTCTTTATAGAGTCGTCTTAACAAACTGGCAAGCCAATCTGCTTGGACAAATACTCTACAAGGGCTTCTTCGGTAACGTCGGTGTCTGGCCGCCAGGTCATCCAGTAATCACCATTGTCGATGAATTCGATACCGCGTGAATTCAAACGACTCCGGAGCATTACACGGACTTCTTGGCAGTAACCACAACCGTCACAACCATTACCAGAGGCTGCCCATCTAAACGCGATGGTTCCATCTGGATTGATTCTGACATGCCGACCGTTACTTCTACCCTGAAGACGTATGTACATATCTCTTCCTCCAATTTTGATTTCTCGCGCGATCCTTATCAGTCCGCGAACCAGTCGTGTTCTGGATTTTCTAATTTTGAAAAGATAAGCGATGCTTCCCTTCTCAAAAAGAGAGCGCAAAGGTAAACTTTGCGCAAAAATGTGAGTTGAGGAACCAGTCCTCTCTAGCTCAACGCTCTATCTCTCGCAGGAGATAGACAACGGAGCACCTTAAAGCTTTAGGAAGCTCTGGACTCACGACCATTCACCCTTGGATGGATTTGTAAAGTGAAAAAGATTAAGGCAAACATCTTTTTCTTGGAACGTTCTTCTTGGGCGCTGACCCAAGCATTTTCACCACGGAATTGGAGTACCGCCGTTCCTTCTAACCTGATAGTTTCCACACTCTTTCGAGCAGTTACTAACAACCTTTTCAGTCGGGCATTTCTGCCTTTTAAAAGCTTCTTGCGAGTACTAACCTGATCAGGGCTTTCTCCACATCCCAGAGGTAATCTGGTATCCGTTTTTCATACACACTACCCTTTTGAGGTAATGCTTCTTACGGCATGGTTCGACGCTTTTGACCTATTTCCCTATTTACCCTTATCTCCAATTAAACGTTTGGAAATAGCGGACACATATGCTGGTAAGGGAACATGCTCTGAGTTACGGACTGGTTTGCGGCCAGCTACCGTAAGAGCACCAACTTTCAGATTCTTTGGGCTTGGCGGCCTTTGCTTTCCCCGAGGGTACTAACAATGCTGGTCAGGGTGCTTACCCCTTACAGCCAAATCATCTTCTAACTTCCTTCGAGAGTCGCCAAACCCTCTGGACGTAACTTGTAAGACTGATGCACAGGCTTGCTTAAGGCCCTCAGTAAATCCAAGTTCGTGGAGATTTCGGGACGACCCCGGACCGTAGGCTGTGTAACTCCTACGATCTATCATCGATTGCTCGACTATCATGCTCTCCAAGGCATTATGTTGAACCCGCTACAATCGGAGTCAACATATTACCTTGGAAAGCTTTGGAAGAACTCTTGTTGAGAGCACTACGAATAGTGTTCTCAATTAGAGGCACGAGATATAAATTGTAACCTCATGCTACGTAAATTTGTCTTGCGACATAATTACCTCCTTTATGCTGTTGTAATCCTTCAGCTAGGACCGCCGATTACACTTTCGACGAAAAGTGTTGGCACCGCCCATTGGTGTCCCAAGGGCTTTGACCGATTCCGATTTGGTGCCAATCGGACGGGCTTGGGCATCGAAACCTGCTTTGCGCAGGAACTCATCCGCCGCTTTGGATAAGTTTTTTTGTTGGTTGTTAGCCATACCATAGCTTTTGCAAGCAGTCCGGCAAAAATTGAGATAACTCACTTCTCGCCAGGCTGCCTGCAAATGAGGTAAGCTGATTGCCAATACATCAAGGTAAATTGTATGCATGGGCTCTCACTGCAGACAGGCTAAACATTTTAAAAAGCTGACACTTGTCAGTCTGTTTAACACGCTTTTTTAGGCTAACTACATTGTGCGGCGATGATTGATATGATTATTAGCCCCGTAGAGCTCAGTCGCCAGCCAACGTTATTCATAAGAATACGAGCCGTAAAAAGATTGTTATAACTCTTTGACAAATTTCAGCTTACAGGTCATTATACACGAAATTCGAATTCTGTCAAGAGATTTTGACAAAAAAAGTCTAAAAAGTAGTTTCACCTAATAAATACAGGGATTTCCCTGCAACATTTTTTGATATTTATGGTAAACTTACATCTAATAATTGAGGGTTCCTAGAACGTTAATCAAGATTATAAAAAAGAAAAAGCGCTAATTACAGACCTGTCCGTTTATGAATCACTGATTCAAATACGAATTAGATATATAATTAGCGCCATTATGGCCTGGAAAGGCCTCCAGTCTACAGATGTGTGCTTCGAAAATTCATTATATTCTTAGCTTTATCTGTGCAGTACAGTAACGTTTGTGGTCACTATAGTGCTTATTCGAGGCCAAAAGCCAATGCAACTTATTGCTTCGTTTCATTTTCTTTCCTCATTAGCTAGCCAACCGGCTTACTCTATAAACTTAAAGCGTTTAAGTGGAAAATGAACGCATGGAGTCCTTTGTCACCAATGCATACAATTCTACCTCCATTTTTATTCTCTATTTCCTTTGGGAGCACACCTCGACAAACTTCGTCGAGGTGCTACTCTAGACCCCCGCAGACTATACTACCAATTCATGGCATCCCTCCAGAAATAGTTAAACCTTGGGCCATAACCCCCACGCGGGGGTCCTAAGTAAATCGGGATAATATTATCACAAAATAGAAAAACTGTCAATAGTGTTTGACAGTTTTTTTCAAGTTACCAAGATAGTTCAAATAGAGATTTTACTGTTTTTGCAATCGCTGCACTTTCGATTATTACTCCGATAGGATCAGTGCTATAAGTGCTTATTGCTACTTTATTGTCGTAAACTGTGATGGAAGCAGATATGTCAACTTTTTTAGAATCTAAATATTTTGCTTCTCTTAAATCTTTTGGACTATTCGCTGTTTTTAGAGGCCCATCTTTACGAGTGTAATAAGTTCTGGTTCTAATTTTTTTCTTTACTCGAAAATTTGTGTAATCTTCTTGTTGTGTAGGATATAAGCCAAACAGCTTGTCATAATCTATGATCCCATAAATCATTTTATCCTTGGTCTTTAAGAAATCATCACGCATAGCCTTAGTACCCTCTACACCTTCAAAAAATCTCACTTTTGGACGCTCCCCCATTGATTCGAATAAAGTTAGAAGTCCTGGAATGATTGAATTAACACTAGCCTTTTTTATTTCTAATTCTTTTTCTACTACGCCTACTAAATTCTTTAGTCTATTTGGCGATTCTGCTACATAAAAAGTCTTTTTGCCTTTTTCGAATTCACTCATTAAACCCTTCTCTTCTAAAGATTCAATCTGTACATAAGTCGTGGCACGGTTAATCCCAGACTCCTTAGCAATATTCTGAACAGTATCTGGACCAAGCTCCAAGGCAGTTGTATAAACCTTGGCTTCTTTTTCTGTTAAACCTAAATTTTGTAGTTCTTTTTCGTACATAAGTAATTTAAGCCTAGCAGATTTTGCTTTACAAATCAACCCTTCTTAGATATATTAATAGGTATTTTGAGGAGGA
>CAZILK010000036.1:0-3687 GCA_964540135.1 uncultured Candidatus Saccharibacteria bacterium
GAACTGTTAATTGATCGTCTAAAGGATTAAAAAACTTTCCTAACTCTGTGTCCAATCCAAACTCCAATTTTGCGGTAACGCCAGAATTAATATCCTTATTGTCTTTTCCTTTTGGACCTTGATCCTGAGGGTTCTGAGTAGTAGTCCCACCACTTCCGCCACCGCCAGAAGGGTTACCTGTTGGAGGGCGAACATCTCCTTTGGACCAGTTTATTGTAATCTCTTTTTTAACCGCAGTATTATCATAGGTTCCAAACCTTTGCTCAGGTAGGTTATTACTAGACCAAATTGCAGTATAAACTATTTTTGATTCTGTTGGCTTCCCAAAACTAATATCCCGAACACCTCCTCCTAGTTGCACCATGTCGTCAGGGTGTAGTTCGGACTCCGTACCATTGTCAACTTTAAAACGATATCGTACATAGCTTTCTATAAAACAAGGTTCAACGCTGACCCTAAGACCAAACTTCTTATAATCAGCTATCTTAACAGACTGGGCTAGTACTGGCTGACCATTTTCTGTTAAAGTAATGGACAGCTCACAGGATTTTGCATCTACATTTAGTGGGAATGAGCCCAAAGCTATGATTACCAAATAAGCTACAGCCAGAATTTTTTTCATTAATGTAATCATCCTAATAATCCTTGAATTATATTTACTATTGCAAATGCACCTAAAGCTACTACCATCCCAATCACAGCCCAAATTAAAGTGGTTTTACCTTTAGCAGCACGGGACTCATCTCCACCATTAAATATTAACAGTAAACCAGCATAAATAATCATTACTGCCGAAAGCATTGCAACTATCAATAATAGCCAGTTAATAATCTTAGCAACGATTCCAGTAACATCTTCCTCGTTGCTTGGATTATCTATTGTTAAGCTATTTCCAATTGCATCAACGTACGGCTTAAAGACCTTTGGTACAGGCCCTGTAGTAGTTGGTTTTGTATCTGTAGGCTTTGTATCTTTAGGAGTTGTTGCTGGTGGTTTATTAGTTGCCTGCTTAGGATCATCTGTGAAAGACACTGATACTGCCTTAGTAAATACTGAACTTGAAAAGTCTTTGTCCCTAGCTATAAACAAGGTGTAAGCATAAGTTTTCAGAGCAGCTGTTCCTAAGTCAATTGTTTTGGTGTATTCTAGATTACTCACAATTTGACCAGAATCCATAAGTTTTCCTGGTGGTATCTCGGTAGGCTCATTTGGGTCAGGACTTGGAACGTACTCCTGCGAAGAAATTTTCCAAAAAAAGGCTGGCTGACATGTTGTATTGTCTGGCTGTTTTATATCAATTTTTAATTGATACTTATTTTTACTGTCACGTAAAATTACAGTACCTGTGATAGGATTGCCGTTTACTAAAAACTTAATATCAATCACACAAGGTTTTAATTCTTGATTGGCAAAATCTGCGTGGACTAATCTATAAGAAGCAAAGCTAGTTAGAACAAAAACAGAAATAACTATTGATTGTAGGAATAATTTAAACCTCATTAGTTTGTTTGATTTATATACTCTTTAGGGTTGCTTAAAATGAGTGCCCCATTCTTAATTCCAATATTAAGTGACCCCGCTAATATAGAATTAATTCCAACAAAAGCGATTGCAACAAGGATAAGACCAATTACAGCACCACTCATTCGTTGCTTGGCTTGTCTTAAACGTTCTTCACCTTGCGAGGTTGTAATCTGAACACCTGCGATAACCATCACTAAAATAGCAACCAAACCTGCCATGGTTATAAGGTAGTTAATTATTATGATAAAGGCTCTAAATAAGTGTGAAATATTACATGGCTCATCTGCCTTATTGCCACAAATCACAAATCCGGAGTTACCACTATCATCTATAGTTTGAGTTGGTTTTGGTTCAGCAGGTTTGGTATCAGTGTCTTTTTTAGTTGTGTCGGTTTTCTTTGTAGTATCGGTCTGAGTAGTATCTTTTTTGCCTTGAGCTAAAACTTCGGTAGAGTAAGTGGAGGATAATAAAAGAACAACTACGAGAACCGCCATAATTAGTACCCCAAGTATCACAGGTGCGGACTTACCAAAGAATTTAATAACTTTTTCAATGTTCATATTTAAGCTTAGAATAATCTTTGTTGAACTAAATTGTTTGCCTGACTTTGAGCTTTTGATAACGCACTAGTAATAGATTGGCCACCTAATAAAATATTATCTATCAAATCTTCAAAGATCGCATCAAATTTTGGTTCGTTATATTTAAAGAATGATTTAGCAGTTAAATTGGCATGGGCAAATACCCCAATTTCTAAATCTTGGGTTTGTAGCTCAATCAGGTCACGCCTAGATGAAGGCTGTTTATCTTTTGCATAGTAAGCATCTAAGGTTTTCTTACTAGTAGCAAATTTTAAGAAATCCCAAGCTGCTTCTTTTTGCTCGCTCTGCTTACTAACCACTTCCCCAAAATAACTTGCAAAGTTAACATTAGGCTGCCCAGGATCATACTGAGGAACAGGGGCAACATCATAATTTAGATTTGGGTTTTTTGAATCAATTTGTGAGCGAGTATAACTATAACCATATAAAAATCCTGCGCGACCATTAGCAAACGCATCAACAGAATAATCGCTTTCTAAATTCCAATTATAGTTAGCAGTTGATGGGTTAGCGAAAGAAGTATAAAACTCTAAAGCTTCTGCTCCTGGATTTACACTCTGACCTGCCCGCTGAATAGAGCCTGCAAACCTCGGAGACCTTCCATCTGAACTCCATGGAATCACTCCTGCCTGTAACATCATTAAGTAAACAATATCAACCGATCGATTTACGTTAGAGCTAGTACCAATTGCGACCCCACTTCTATCAAAGTAGCCATCTTCATTCTGGCTGGTTATCATTCTTGCGTCGCGGGCTAATTCATCCCAAGTCTTAGGAGGCGTTGCAATGCCTGCAGTTCCCAGCAAGTCCTTATTATAGTAAAGCCCAAGCGAGTCCACCCATAATGCAGTGCCATAAATTTTGTTATCTCTTACGAAGTCATTTGAAACTACGTCCACAAATGCATCACGATATTCTTTCATTGTATAAAGTTTTTCTGGAGCAGGTTCAACTTTATTTAAATACTGAGGTAACCAAGAATTATTAATTGAAAAAATATCCGGACCTTGGCCTGAAGCAAGTGCATCTTTTAACTCTTCTTCATAATTTTCAATATTCTTCTTTGTGTACTCAATAGTAACGTTTGGCTTCTGCTTTTTGTATGCAGATATTATTGTGTTCATTTTGTCGCTTTCGACAAAAGGCTTCCAAATAGTTAAGGTAATTTTTTCGGCTTTTGTGTTACCTCCACCGCCACACCCAGCAGAAAGCAAAACGATTGAAAAAACCGCCAAGGCCATTGAAGCAATACGAAATTTTGTTTTTGTATTTTGACTCATTTTTTTGTTTCTAATTAATCTTTACAGCTTTAAATTTTTTAGAAAATCTACAAAGCCATCGTGCATATCTTCGTGCTTTAGACCAAATTCTACAACTGCCTTTAAATACTCTAACTTATTACCGCAATCATAATATTTACCATTTTCTATTTCCATCACATAGCAATCTTTATTCTGCTCTAATAATATCTTGATGGCATCAATATATGTTAATTCGCCTGGGGTATTCTGCTCTTCATAACGACGCATGGCTTCTTCCATGGCAGGGAAATAATCGGAAT
>CAZILK010000037.1:0-3648 GCA_964540135.1 uncultured Candidatus Saccharibacteria bacterium
TGTTTGTTGACCAACTTACAACTGCTGTTGGTTGAGCCGTATTTTTCGCTTGTTGGAGACGCACATTGGCAATCTGGGGCCTTGGTAAAGTTTCAAAATCAAGGTCGTTGCCTTCATATTCCTCGGCCTCACTATCAAAGCTATTTATTTTAAAATAATATTTTGTACCATCTTCTAGATCATTTAGCTGCACACTGTAAACTGATTCGTTTGAGGAAGTATTTTGCTCAGCTACAGATCCAAAAGCTTTGGTAGTTCCATAGTAAATTTTAATACTAGTAGAGTTGGCTACAGTAAAGTTTATGTTTGCAGAATTTATACCTATGTTTGTCACTTTTATATCACCGATTTTTGGAGCAGGGTCTGTTGTAAAGGTTTTTTCGCTCGAAATGCCAATGTTTCCATCTTCGTCAGTCCACTTAACTTTATAATAATACTTAGTTCCAGGGCGTAAGTTTGTTAAAAGTATTTCGTGAGATGTTAATTGCTCTGACTTTGAAGGCTCCTCTTCAAAATAATCGCCACTTTTGGTTCCATATTGCACCCTAGAATCCGCTACACGAGAGGTTGCCCACTTAATTAAGGCTTTGCGGGTTGTTATTTCCGTAACAGTAGGACCTGAAGATAAAGTAGGAGCAGCGTCAAACGCTCCTTTTGGTAAAATGCTAATACTTGTCGTATACGTTGGGTCGTCTTCAGACTCATCAGATGTATCATATGTGCCAACTTTATAATAATACGTGGTGGATTCCTCAACAGTATCAGTGTAAGAAGTACCAGTTGATGTTGCGACTTGTGTCCAACTAGAGTTATCTGTACTTCTTTGTATTATATAAGTTAATGTACCAGTACCTTTGTATGCTGGCTCATCCCAAGCAAGAGATGCACGCCAAATTTCCTCGCTTTTAATAGAGGTATCAGAAACCGACAAGTTTTGTGCTGCATCTGGATTTGATGAATTAAGAGTAAACGAACCGCTAATATAGTTTGAAGGTGAGTAATTATCTTCAGAATCTACCGCAACAACATATACATTATTACTCCCTTTCACTGCTCCCGTCAGTTTTTTAGCGGAAACACTAGTACTTGTGACCGGAATATATTGAGTAGAATTTCCGATTAAGGTAGCAAGAGTTGAGGGCGGAGTAGTATTTATCATGTAGTAATAACTATCAATAGTACCTGTTGAAGGAGTTGCAGCATCCCAGCTTAAGGCGTAGCTATTAGATGTACTTGTTGAGGGCGTAACAGATACAGTTGAGCCACCCAAAAATGTAGGAGCGGCCCCTCCGTAGCTAATGCCTCCAGTTACTGAAGTGCTAAAGTTACCAGCGTTATCCACCACCCTAAAATATATAGTGTTTGTTCCAACAACAATGTCATCACCATCATCACCTTCGGTAAAGGCATGAGAAGAGGTGCTGCCATCATTTTCAATATAGGTGATACCAAGTGTGCTGTTTGTGTCCGGTCCCTTCCAATCACTTGTCCCGTTTAGTGAGTACTGCCATCCAGCTATTCCTGACTGACCATCACTCGAAACTCCCCCACCTGAAATTGGCCATGTAAAAAACATATCATTTACGCTACCAAAATTTCCTGAAGGCGTAGAAATATAAGTTACGTTTGTGGGAACAGCATTATCAAATTTAAAATTTGTTAAGTCTTGATAATCAGAAGAATCACCTGTAAACACATTCCCAGCTGAGTCCACTGCTTTAAGTGAAACGTAATATTTTTTGTTTTCTGTTAAAGTAAGACCTGAGATATTTGCCAAATTTACAGAGTTATCTGTCACAATAAATGGACAAGCATTACTTGAAACACCATCATCAATCCCTGTCAAAAGTCCGCTGGTTATCGCGGGATCAAGACCAGTTGATGCGGCAGCAACACTTGTTTCATCAAGTGAGATACAATACCCCAAAATGCCAACTCCTCCGACATTATCAGCCCCGTCTATCCAATTGATGATCGGCTCTTCTTTTACCCAATCATCATCGGTTACTCCAGCAACCTCAGCAACAGTAGCATTAGTTACAGGTCTATCTTGATCTGACGCTGTAAATATAATTGAGATATTTGAGAAAATTGGGGAGGATGCTCCAGATGGTTCCAAAGTTACTTGATACTGTACATATCTTTGAGCATCGGTTACGCATCCACCGGAAAGATCGGCCCCCGAAGACTTTGCTGCACACGAACTCCAATCTGTTGCACCAACCATTGTTGCACTATTTGAGGTTCTTACTTTAACTGTAACTGTACCCAAACCAGAAGTGGAATAGGTTAAATTCCCCCAATCTGAAGGAAAGCCTGTATCAAAAATACTGGAAACAAGAGTACCTGTTGAAGAATACTTAGTGACTTCTGACTCATATGTTAAAAGGTCATCGGATTCCGATTTATACGAGGCAGCAATATAGGCGGCACTTCTTGCAACATTTGAAACTCGAACTTCGTCTATTATACCGTCCCAATCGTAATTACCGCCTGAACCTCTTCCTATAGTCAAATTGCCACTGTTTGTTGTTATTGCAACTGATGGTGAGGAAGATGCAGCAGATACACCATCCAAGTAAAGACGTATGGTGGTGCCGTTATATGTACCAACAACATATCTAGGCACAACAGTCGTCGAAAAAGCACTGCAGGCTTTATTAACACTATAGCTGGTAACAAAAGCACATAAATTAGAGTTGTAATAAATACCATATCCTGTGTCCCAGTTCCCGTTTGGAGCCTTCATTAAAATAGAACCCCATGTAGGAACACTATCAGCTGTCACCCAACCTGAAATTGTCATCTGAGAAGACAAATCAAGCGACGCGCTGTCGTTAACAGTTATGGTGTCTCCTGAAAAATCTTGAGCACCATTTATTTGTCCGTTTGCTGTTACCGCCGGGTTGGACGCATCTACTTTGGCGCCAGCGTTTACACCTGTTGAATCAGAGATCACAGTTCCAGAAGTCTCGTCTAGATGCCAGACACCAACATAATTACTATCCCAAACACCAGACGCATTCTGACTATCAGAGGCACTGGAATTTCCATAGTACATGTATACAAAATCATTATTTGAGTTGATATTAATCTGAGGTACTTTAACCCACACATATGAAGCTCCTGATTCGTTCCATTTTTCAATCTCATAGCTTAATACTGTTCCATCACTATCCGTGAACCTAAGATCCTCGCCTGCATCTTTAGTTTTCGAATAATCAATTTCAACCCCTGAGTCAAGTTTTAAAAGTACTGGAAAATTTGTCAGATCCTCAGAAGTCACACCAAGATTTGCATCAGTATTATCAAATGTAATCTTTTTTCTATATAGCCAGCTCGAGTAATCTTCAGACCACCCTGAGGTGTCATCAAGATAAAATTCCCCAGCAGTTGTTAACGGATCTATACCAGATACTGATGTGTACTGATTTGTTGTTGAAGAACCTGATCCGCCACTCCAATCAGTCTGAGTCCAAGGAGAGCTTGCTGCGCTTACATACTTGAAGCGAATAAGAAAAAGGGTTAGAACAGAAACTAAAATAATGACGTAAACACGACGGCTATTTTGTTTTTGACGAGCTATTGTAGTAATCTTTTTCTTGCTATTTTTACCCATTTATTTTAACGCAAAGCCGAACGCCTCTC
>CAZILK010000038.1:0-3567 GCA_964540135.1 uncultured Candidatus Saccharibacteria bacterium
ATGATAAAGAAAGTACCTTAAAAAGCAGTCAACCAAATAAATTCATTTGTGTTTCGGGGGAGCCGTTTTTTGTAGTCTTTGAAACGGAAGTAAAAAGCACTGATGTACAGCTATCTATAAATAATAAAGATGTTGATAAACTGGTGTGTCCTAAGAGTGGAATTAATACTCTCAAAGTAACATTTAAAATAAGTAACAAACCGTACTCTATTACGCGCAAGCTTGAGTCTCTACCTAAGGGCAAAATTTTCATTCAATACACAGGTCGTTTCCTCAAATACTACGACTACGTACCGTTTTATGACCAAGAACTTCTAATAAACAAGACACTTAGTTTAGAAATTCTTGAACATAACTCTTATGTTCCGTATATATCAGATGTGTTTTTAGTAAAGGGTAAAATACAAACTAATAACTTGGGAGAATATTTTTTTGTTGCAATCCCTGGAGAATACAAATATAGCTATGAAAATTTGGATCCAGGTTTTCTTGAAAATACTACGCCAGGTCCTATTGTATATAACAAAAACATCATTTTAACAAAAAGCGGAGATCCGTTATTCATCGGGATAATAGTTGGGTATTCAATATTCACTTTTGGTTTAGGACTTGGTTTGTTAAAAGATATTGCGGCTTTCTTTAGAAAATTAAGCCGAAAGAAAAGGATGTCCTTTTAAACTGTGGTAGCCGCATAGGAGCTTACCTAAAAAATACTGCAGTCCCAGTATTCATGTGAATTAGGGGGGGGTTCAACTCCCCAAAATTGACTTAACTCGGGGAATTAGTGAGAATTAGATGGTGAACCATCAAAGTAATAGCAAGGGATTCATATTACTCTTAACTGCAGGTTTTCTATACGCTACCTATGGTGTATTTTCAAGAATAATTGGAAACGACATCGTAACCTTTTATCAGTACACTACAAGATCTGCACTAATCGTATTGTTACTCTCACTAAGTTTACTTTTCTTTAGTAAAAATAAACTTAACAAAGTTAGTCCCGAGCACTACAAATGGATTCTGCTTCAAGGACTTGCTTCAGGACTACTAACTCCAACATTCTTTTTATCAGTTAATAACTTACCACTGGGAACAACCATATTTTTGTTTTATGCATTAGGAACTATAGTGACTTACCTACTTGGTAGTATTGTTCACAAAGAGAAGCTAACTAAAGTTAAGACTGTCTCTTTAGTCTTAGGTATAATTGGGGTCTTTCTTATGTCTGTTGAGTCGTTAAGAATCAATCAACATTTGTATATTGTTTACGCACTACTATCTGGTGTTTTCTTTGGACTAAATTTAACTGCTGTAAAAGTTATAAGTAAAGATTACCCAAGTCAACAAATCAATTTGTTTAATTGGGCTGGTGTTTTAATTGTTAGTGTTGTTTTTTCGATACTTTTCGCAGAGAAGTGGGCAATGCCTGTATTAAATAATGCCTGGTTAGCAAACCTGGCTTTGGCAATAGTTGCTTTATGTGCCTCGATGTCTACAGTAACTGGGTTTAAATATATGGAGTTACAAAAGGGAAGCATTGTCCTTCTGTCAGAGCTTGTGTTTGGTGTTGTAATTGGCTGGTTGTTATACAAAGAGATCCCAACAGCCCTCTTAGCACTTGGTAGTGTTTTTATATTGAGTGCTCTGCTAATTCCTAACCTTAAAATTGTTCACGATAGGGTTAACGATTCTCAATCAGGTTAAACCTGGAACTATTGTATAATGTTTCTATTGAGAATTAGTTTAAACTAACAGTGTCAACGTTAGCTATTGTTACAGTTCAACAATGAAAATAATATATACAACACTAAACAATAACGAGGAGGCAAGAAAATAGGAAGAATAGTGTTAGAAAAGAAACTCGCAAACTGTGTTAATTTCTTCCCAATAACTTGTATCTATAATTATGAAAACGAAATAACAGAAGAATCAGAGGTAGTCTTAATAATTAAAACACTTGAGGGTAAATACAAAGAGATTGAAGCAGCGATAAAAGAAAATATAACTTACGATAACTTTATTGGTGAAGTTGAGATTTCTCAAATTAACTCAAACTTTGAGAGTTGGCTCACAAGCATTGTTAAGTAAGTGCTAAAACAAGCCCAAACTTGTCAGGCTTTTTTTTATCTTTTAGTTACATACCGTGTATTATAACTTCACTGATTTATTGCTATCACCTAACTCGTATTATGCCTTAGTAGTTAACCGTACCTTCAGCCCAGAATGCATAGTCATATATGTCTGGATTAGGTTGCCACTTGATTACTACTTTTGAATAACCTGCGGCTGACTGAAGAGGATATGAAACTGAACCAAGACCTCTGTCGGAATCTAAAACATCGTAGTAAAAGTTTCCGTATGTTTTAATTGATTCCATTCCAAGCGTACTGGTTTTGTCTGCATTAGACATTTGTATATGAACTAGTGATTGTGTTAAAGGCATGCTTGAAATGGCAGCTTTACCAACACCCCATGTTGCCATGTTAGTGCTCTTATCTTCGAAGTACCAGATTTCAACATTACCTATACTTTGACCGGTGTCTATTTTATTTAGTTCTACAGTTATAGGTCGTGACTTAGTACTGGCATAAGTGCTGTCTTCTTCAGATACCTCGAGTATTTTCTCATCAAGTGTTCCAGGTTTATAGCTAAAAGCTGCGTTAATAGGGTAGTTGATTGGGTAAGAACCATCCGTACTTTTAATTCGCATCTTGATGAAATACTCTTTGCTAATCGTTTTTGTTGTTGCTGGGAGTTCAATATTCTCTTTAAATAGATTTTTATCATTTACACCATCGAAGCTTGGATTTAAGTCACTACTACTCCTTGAGACTATAGTTGGTACTTCATCAAGTATTGCCCAGCCATTTTCATTAAGTGCTAGTTGGGCTTGAATTTTAAGCGGTACGGGTGTGTTATAAGAGACTATTAGTTTCATCAATCTAAAATTGTAATTATGTGGATCTGTTTTATCACGCTCGAAAATCGGCCTTGGATCTGCGTAGTTAAATGTGGTAAATACTCTACCGGTAAACTCAGGTAGGGCTGGGAACACATAAATATAGGTGTTATCTGTTTCATTGCTTTCTTTTATTACTTTACCTGTATCTACTTGTACCTTGATATTCTCCCTAGTGAAGGTTGTGAGCGGAACTGAAATTACCAGCATCTTACCAGGTTCGATTAATGATTTAACACTAACGAACTTAACGTTTGAACCTTGTATAACTTTTACTTTAAAATTAGTTTTCTGACCTCTTACAGGCGCGGTACCAGTGTTTAAGAGTGTGACTTGAACAAGGTTTTCTTCAACCTTAGGTTCAACGGATGAGATTGTTAAATTAGGCAAACTTGCTGCTTGGGTACCTGGAGTACTTAGCATTGAAAAAGATACTACTAGGGCAATTAAGACCGACTTTGTAAGGTTTTTGCATGTTAAATTTTTCATAGTGGCGAAAATATATCACTCGACCTATAGTATGTCAAATTCAAAACACTAGTTTTGAAACTGGTATAATAGACAAACTATGGACAATACTATTTCAAAAGACAAGAAAACTTTAGTTG
>CAZILK010000039.1:0-3247 GCA_964540135.1 uncultured Candidatus Saccharibacteria bacterium
ATTTAAATCCAAAATCCCGGCGACGACCTATCTTCCCGGAGTAAACCAGTATTTTCGGCGCTGGTGGGCTTAACTTCTCTGTTCGGAATGGAAAGAGGTGTGTCCCCATCGCTATCATCACCGAGATTTAAGATTCAAAGTTATTTAGTTTTCAAGTTCTTGGTTTAGATGCTTTACATCTTTAAAACCGAATAAAAAGTCTAGTTTATCAACTGCATACATAGTAGTAATTCATTATTAGAGTGCACAACTATTAGTACCGCTTAGCTGAACACATTACTGTGCTTACACCCGCGGCCTATCAACCTAGTAGTCTCCTAGGAGTTGTGTCCCAATTTCTTGGGAAGAGTTCTAATCTTGAGGTGGGCTTCGTGCTTAGATGCTTTCAGCGCTTATCCCGTCCCAACGTAGCTACCCAGCGATGCCACTGGTGTGACAACTGGAACACTAGAGGTTAGTTCATTCCGGTCCTCTCGTCACTTAATCCCTTATCACTAAGGGGGTAGACTATATCTTCACCACCATCCATTTAATAATGATGCTGTGGTGTCGGCGTATTACCTACAGTATTTCATGTAAGTCATTTTGCAAATTGCAAAATAGTCGTTACGGGGTCAAGTCTAAATTACAATCTTAGACCGACTTCCCACGGTATTATCTTGTGATCCTATGGTGCAAAGTACTTGGACCGTATTCTTTTGCACAGATCATAAGGTTTCACCGTTATTAGCCGAATTGTCATTATGGATTTCTCCATAAAGTAGCAAATCTTTACTAGGAACGAATCCTCTCAAAACTCATACGCATGTTGTGGAAAGAGACCGAACTGTCTCGCAACGTTCTGAACCCATCAACGCGCCTTTTTAATCGGTGAACACCCGAACCCTTGGGACCTGCTTCAGCCCCAGGATAAGACGAGACGACATCGCGTGTAATTCTGCTATTACTAGCAGCACTGACTATATCTTCTTCCTCTTTCTTCTAAACCTTCCATTAGTCTAAAAGAGTAGGAGTCGGCATCTGATAAAGTTTTAAACTCTATCTCACTTATTCTTATCGTAATCAGCGATAAGTCAGATCAGTCGATACGGGGTCATAACAAAACCTTGTAGCGCATAGAATCCAAAATATATGGATCTATAAGCTCGATCAGCCGTAAACTTGATTCTTTTAACAGCCGGATTCGAAAATATTTCTTATCCTTGTTAAGAAAACCTATAAGTTTAATGTCTGATAATTTCTTCAGTAGCAGTTGTTGATCATGAAGATCAAATTGTTGAGTATTTAGGTAAAGGGAATCTCTATCCTTGGAACCATCATCCATAAGCCAAATGGCTAAGATAAGTGGATCTAGTTTGAGAGATTCTGGTACAGATTTATACTCCTTTTTGGAATAAAACTCCTCATAAAGAGGGTTTAATGCTTCTAAGCTTACTGTTGTAAACCTAAAGGCAAATCTGTTTTTACCTGACATGCGTAGCTTTGGAGGAGTAGTAACAAAAGCACTTAATTCACTATAAAGCCACGAAACATAATCTCGCTCCTTAAATGAATGATTTATTTCTAAAAGTGTATTTGTTTTCTTCCTTAAACTACCGTCACCTAACAATGTACCAACTACTATGGACGTTTGACGCTTTGTTAGACTTCCCACGGTATTGTCCATGCACAGAAACTACCACAATGTGCATTAGGATTCCACCGTTATAAGCCGAATTTTTGTGGTGCCAAATTCCTCTGGCAGCACCCCCATTTTAATGTAGGTGCCAAACCCCACCGCCGCTGTGGACGCTCGGGTGAGATTAGCCTGTTCGTAATTCTCTTCTATTTCTAGAAGTACTGACTATATCTTCATCCTATAGGTATAGGATGGACGGCGTATAATAGACGTTAATCGCATAAAATATGTCGAAAGGTCTATTTCTCCAGTTAAGGATCAGTCGATACGGGGTCAAAAGAAACTTTGTATGACATACAAGAAGGCACAAAAGGTTTTATGATATTAAGCAACTTTTTTGTTTCTACCACGTTGAAGAAGAGAAAAGCGTTGCCTTTCTTTGTTTTAACTACGGGAAGGAGTTGAAAGTTTTGTTTCAACATTTTAAGCAAAAGTAATTGCTGAAAATCAGTAACCTTAGGTAAATAAATATATGCTAACTTATCTTTTCTATAAAGATAACCGTCATCCATAAACCATATTGCTACGGCAATTGGAAGAGTAATTAGCGAGTCAATGTTATTAGGTATTATCTTTTTATTCGCCTCGTAGAAGAGTCTGCAGGCTTCTCCGAATTCTAAGCAAGAACTGGATTGCCAACGTACATATTTATAGGTTTTACCAAATTTCGGATTAAATCGCGAAAGAATCTTTGGCTGACCTAAAAATTTAGTACGAAAGAATTTTGCTTTCCACACTAGGTAATCGAATTGATTAAATGAGTGCTCGAAGCGCAATCTCGCATTTAATTTCCCCGTTGGTTGAATATAAGAATCACCCAACAACATTGCATATATTATCTGCTTTCTTATCTCTGTCATATGTTTCTTCGACTTCCCTCGGTATTACCCAGTTTATGATTAACATAACCTAAGGGCTTCACCGATATTAGCCATCTTTGTTACCTTAATATTACTATTAAGGAGGACAACAACTTCAGGAAAAACTCTATGTTGCATAGAATTTCCCCCCGGATAAGTTTTATCCCCAGGGTAACTTTTATCCGTTAAGTTCCGCGCCTACCATTAGGTCATCGGAAGATCATTAAGCCCTACTTTCGTATCTCCATGCAATACAAAATTGCATAGTGCTGCAAAATTGCAACAGCTCGACTTGTATGTCTTGCAGTTAAGCTCCCATATACCTTTACGCTTACAGCACCATTTCCATCGGTGCTAAGGGAACCTTTGGGCTCCTGCGTTACTCTTTAGCAGGAAACCGCCCCAGTTAAACTACCCGCCAGACAATGTCCTCGAACCGGATCACGGCTCATAGTTAGGCTCACAATAACAAAAGAGAGGTGTTTCATCGACGTTTTCACCCGAAAGTGAAAACTCCCTCCTACACTACACAGTTGATACCATTTGCCAATGCCAAGCTATAGTGAAGCTCCATGGGGTCTTTTTGTCCAACAACATGTAACCTGCATCTTCACAGGTATTTCAATTTCACCGAGTCCGTGACTAAGAGAGTGCTCAAGTCGTTACGCCTTTCGTGCGGGTCGACAATTAATCGACAAGGGATTACGCT
>CAZILK010000040.1:0-3188 GCA_964540135.1 uncultured Candidatus Saccharibacteria bacterium
TTACTTTGGATATTAGTACATTAGATAGTTTTACACCAGACACAAGCCTTAAATAGTTACCTAAATTAATGACAAATAAAGCCATGTTTAGGTTTTGTAATGGCACCTTACTTAAAAGGCTAACTTTACAGGCGTACTACACACCTCTATCGGGTCATATTCAAAGTCCCCGACTACTTTTCTTAAGATATTGAGACATGCGTTTTGATCCGCATTGATAAATTTGCCAGACGATGATCGGAATAACCCACGTTTCACTCGTTTGCCTTTGTATTCGGAATGCTTGCATATCTTCTCATTATCCAAGAAACTACATTTACTCGTGTAGCTTTCTTCATTGACAACAACCGTAATGCCTTTGAGTCTGCATTTGTACTCAAGCATCTGAATAAATTGGGAATGCGGGATCTGTACAAAAGCCTGGTTCGTCTTCTTGCCTAAATTAACATCTTGCTTCCAAGACTTGTTAAGCCCGATAGCGACTTTACAAATTCGATTGGCTGCTAATTGATTTGTAATATGGCGAGACGATTTGTGTAAATAATCCTTGATCCTGTTATTTCGTTTGTTTGTAATTGAACGTATCCTTTTACTTGTTTTTTGATTACCTTTTAATTTTGATTTTAGTCTTGCTATCTGTTTGTTGTAAAATTGGTTAATTGATTTAACGGGTCTACCATTTATGATATAAGGACGTATATTATTTCCACCTACGGTAGCAAGGTTGTTAATGCCAAGATCGATGCCTGCGTATTTTTCGTTATCTTCTAGTAACTCTGGTTCTTCTACTGTATAGACTATTTCTATAACTATGCAATTACAACGGGGAACTATGCGGACTTGTTGGATATTAGTTTTGTCTGTATGAATACAGATATTAGTACCAGATAGCTTTACTATACCTTCTTTGAGGGATTTACTAGATATTGCTTGGTTAGTATAGATAGCTACAGCGCGTCCTTTAGTCTTGTGCAAGTATTTAGGGATTTTTACTTTCTCTTTGTACTGATTGTTTGCTTTTAATTTACATAAGGAGAAGAATGATTTGAAGTTTTGTTCAACTAACTTCAGTGTTTGCTGAGATACCTTTGTTGGTAATGCGTAGTAGTCAGATTGTCTAGATTGAACGAATGTGTTGTTTACTGCACAGTAATTTTTGAACTTTTGAGTTTCAAAGTATGCTTGGCGAACATCATACAGTGCTGCGTTATATAGATTCTTAGCTTTGAAGCAAATTGAATCTAGTTCAGCATACATACAATTCCCCTTTTTGACTACGTGTTGTTCAACTAATCGCATAAACAAATATAACAATAATTATTTGATTTACAAGGATTTATTTATTATTTTTGTGTGTCAAAAGCATTATTTTGGCTTGACATGACATTATAAAACGTGAATTTATTGTAATACATAAGATAAAGATGGATAAATTTGAACAGGCTAAGCTATGGATAGCACCTTACAAGGTTTACAAATTGATACCTATAGACACGGATTACGATGTTACGGATGCTATCCACAATCAAAATGGATTTGAATTTGATGGAGAGATTTACGAGTTCATAGGCACATCAAAGGATTACTTTGTAACAGGGATTTGTACTGCGTATCAAGAGATTTGTGAATGGGCACAATGGAATGTATGGAAAGTTAATGGAGTGTTAGTAGGTGTTATAATGGATCAGAAACCTATAGGATATGATGAGACTGCGAATGAGATATACAGCATGGCCTTTTACTACGTTAGACGTATTCAGATACCTAGTTTTGAGGGAATAAATAATAAAAATATGTAAAACAGCACAGATCAGAGCTTAAAAAACATACAGGCGTGGCACTTATAAGAGATTCCATATATGAAAAAAAATTATTTTAGGGAAATATTGTTTGTATTCTAAATTTTTATATATTTGTACTATGATTTATAAGGCGTACAAATACCGGATTTATCCGAACACAGAACAGATAGAACTCATAAATAAGCACATTGGTTGTGCTAGATGGGTGTATAATTTCGGGCTATCAAAAAAGATAGAAACGTATCAAACAACAGGAAAAGGAATTAGTAAATTTGACTTAAGTAAGCATTTGCCAATATTAAAGAAACAAGAGGAAACAAGTTGGCTTTCTGAAGTAAACAGTCAAACACTACAAGCATCTCTTGAAAACCTTGACATGGCATTTACTAGATTCTTTAAGGATAAAAAAGGATTTCCTAATTTCAAATCTAAAAAGAGTAATAGACAAAGTTTTTCTATTCCACAAAACACGGAAGTAGATTTCGATAAAAGTACAGTTAAGATACCTAAGTTCAAGAATGGTATTAAGACCGTATTTGATAGAACCTTTGAAGGAAAGATAAAGTCTAGTACTATTAGTAGAACGCCTACAGATAAGTATTATATATCTATACTTGTGGAAGTAGATGAATGTATACCAGAGAAAAAACCACTTAGCGAAAACCAAGCTATTGGAATAGATCTAGGAATAAAGACATTCGCTACTCTTTCAAATGGTGTAGAAATAGAAAACCCAAAGAATCTAGGTAAGGCATTAAAGAAACTAAAGATGTTACAAAGGGCAGTAAGCAGAAAACAGAAAGGGAGTTCTAATAGAAAAAAAGCTGTTAAGAAATTAGCAGTTATTTATGAGAAGGTTACTAATAGAAGAAATGACTTTTTGCATAAAACTACACATTATCTTACTACTAACTATGATACTCTTTGCTTAGAGACTTTGAAGGCTTCTAACATGATGAAGAATCATTGTCTTGCGCAGGCACTTTCTGACATTGCAATAGGTAAATTTAATCAGTTATTAGAATATAAGGCTAATTGGAAAGGAGTTAATATATTACGAATAGGTCAATTTCAACCTAGTAGTAAAATATGTAGTTGTGGAATAATAAATAAAGAATTAAAGCTAAGCGATAGGATTTGGACATGTAAATCATGTGGACTTACGCATAAACGTGATCTATTAGCGGCAAATAATATTAAGCGATTTGCTTTTTTGAAAAACAATACCGGTGGGGTGCCGGAAATTCACGCCTGTGGAGATATGACGGAGGTTACTCTGCCAGCCCAGGAAGTATAATTGTATATGAACCCATTACGTTAAAAGTATTCATATACCTAGTTTTGAAGGAATAGAAGAATAAATAAGATGAGTACAGAAGACAACAA
>CAZILK010000041.1:0-3109 GCA_964540135.1 uncultured Candidatus Saccharibacteria bacterium
TTCGATTCCCCTTGGGGTCACCAAAAAATTGGCCAGCATCGTAGATGGTGGACAGTTTTTTGTGTAGCTTAAAGTGGTATGAACTAACTTTAGTTGGTTCGAACTTTTCGAAGAAAAGGCAACGTTCTTTCGCGTAGCGAAAGGTTGTTATTCCCCTTGGGGTCACCAGAAACATTTGCCAAACTAGTAATCCACTTTAAAACTTTTTGTAAAGTCTTTAATTTAGCATCATCATTCTTTTTATAAGGCAGTGTAGTACAATTTATTTAGTATTGGAGGCATAAAAAAGTATGCTCTTTGTTCTTTATATTGTGACTCAACTACGAGTAAAAATACTTAATATATTCAAACCTAAAACTTGTAGAAAAATTCTAGGGAAGTTTGTTCCCCTTTCATTAATTATCCAAATACTTTTTTCAAATATAGCTCCAGTATTTGCAGCCACCTTCACGCCAGGTATGGCGAAGAGGCACGCACCTGGTCCATTTGACGCAGGGGTGATAGTACAAGGTGACACTAATCCTGGGAAAGGGGACGTATTATTTGGACCTGCAGATAAAGGTGGGCTAGTTGGGGGCGAATTTTATCAGCATCTTGATTTAAATCAGGGCAGTTTGGTCTTTTGGATTACACCGGAATGGAATGGAAATGATGGGAAGTATCATGCAATTCTTGAGCCAAATATTAATAACTTACGGCTTGCAAAAGATGCCGACGACAACTTATCGTTTTTTTTGGGTACAAGTGGAGCGTCTCATTCTGTTGATATTTCTTCTTGGACGGCTGGGACTACATATCAGGTTGTAGCGAGATGGGACACTAAAAATACTCTTAATGGCTCAGCTTTCTCAATTTCAATAAATGATAGCCATAGCTATGGAGGGTCTGTAGGTTCTGGCGTTACCATGGATTTAGTTCAGGGACTGCAGATAGGAAGTTACCCTTCAACGGTAGTCAATCGTGCCAGCGCTATAATCGAAGGTCTGACCATTTATCGACGGCCACTGTTTGACGGCACTCATGGTGTTGATGTGGGTAATGGAGACGAAATAGCAAAGATATACGATTCTGATCAAAACAACGGTAACGGAATAACTTCTCAAGATCCAACACTGGTAACGGGAAGCTGGGATGTAGTATTTGCCCTGCCAACAAATTCCTCAACAGGAGCTTTGACTACGGGAACAGGTAATGCGTGGAGTCACCCGCACTCATCCAATCTACTTTATACATCGACCACCAATACCGGTGGATTTATGCTGAACGGAACTCCTGCAACTGATAGCTGGAGTGCTTTTGTTCCAGAAATCGCGAGTAACACAGGCTTTGAGTCAGATTTGTCAGGGTGGAATACAAATTGGTGGGAGTTGGCTGGTGAGACAGTGGTGGCAGCCTATCAACCAAAAGGAGCAGTTGATCTTTCTGGAAGTTATACGAATCTTGCAAATCCAGGCACTTATACTGCAGCACCTGGTGTGGCCCCAACATTTAACACTACAACTGGCTGGACTTTTAATGCAAGTTCAACTTATCTCACAACTGGGATTGTGCCCACAAGCCACAATTGGACTTATTTAGTTCGCTATTCAAACGGCACTAGTGGTAGTAGATATGTATTTGGTTCGTTTAATACCAGTGCAGCTATGGTTGGTATAATCCCATATAACTCTGGCGCCCAGTATTTATTTAATGGCGCACAAGCTAACTTTCGATTCCTAACCGGAGGCTCTACTTCGGGAGTTCTAGGCATCGCGGGTTACTTGGTATTTCGAGATGGTTCGCATGTTGGCACAATCACATCTTCCGCGTATAGCGCTTTTAATCCCCTTTACATCGGCCAGCTGAACGGCGGTGGTGCGTCCAACTTTTGGGGTGGAAATTTGCAGGCATTTGTCGTTTACTCGACAGTTCTTGATGCAACCCAAGCTGCCACTGTAACAAACAGAATGAATGCCTTGGGTACAACTACTAGAGATACAGATACGAAGTATTCAGGCAATGGAAGTGCAAAAGTTATTGCTTCAGATAATTATAATCTCACTCAAACGATAAACGTAGGAAATACGGGAACTTACAACCTGGAAGCATATGCTTATACTGATGGTAATGAAGTGACCAGTAGTGACATTGAGCTTTATTACAATGGAAGTGCAATATCTACTACTTTTACCGATGTTGGAAATAACTGGTATCAATTATCCGGCTCAGTAACTGGAGCAAATGAAAACAGAGATTATGGTGTACAAGTCAAGTCTGGCAAGACCGTGTATGTAGACGAGTTTTCGGTCAAATCTGACTCACCAACTATCTCAGCTCTCGCAACTAACGAAAAGATATTTACTGGAGGATATAAATACACCTCAAGTGGCGCTAATCAAGGTATTAGCAGCAGTTTTACTGCTACAAATGGAGGTGATTATGTACTTCGCGCTTTAGGTCATTCAGATGGATCATGTTCGCCACAAGTGAAAATCACTAGGGCTGACGGTACTACTGAAATCTCACATCTCAATGGAACTACTGGTTCCACTCGTGCTGACCCCGATGCCTATATCTTTACCTGGGAGTCCCCAGCAGCGGAACAAAATCAAGTCCAGCTCATAAATACAGCATCAAGCGGAACATGTTATTGGCACCAGGTGGAGGTTTTGCCCAATTTGATCAGTAACCCATCCATGGAGTTGGGGGGCGGAAATCCATGGATCCCGACAGGTTGGACTAATGTAGACATTGGATCAGGTGAGACAGCTGTGACAAGTTCCCCGGTTCATAGCGGTTCTAGAAGTATGCAGTGGGATTCTACAAATAGGTATATATACGCCAGTCCATCCGTTCCCAACAGTAGATTTGCAGCTTTCGGCCTGTGGTCTTATGGAGATGGTACAGCAGGATTTGAGTTGGGCGGAAGGTATTGTGGCGGTATATATTTCTTTTTACAACACACAGCATCAAGCGAATGTATAAGCACAAGTCATGACGAGGAGTTTAAACACAGTGCGGGAGTATTTAGAAAAATAAGTGATGTTCATTTTGCACTTGCAGCAGACTCTGGATCTACAGGGTCAAGATTTGTGGACGATGTATACGGTGTTTTATTGTCAGATGTCTC
>CAZILK010000042.1:0-2782 GCA_964540135.1 uncultured Candidatus Saccharibacteria bacterium
TACACGTTATGCTAATATATCAATATGTCGGACACCAGTGACCTATTAACAATTGAACAGTATTCACCAGAGGAATTTGTGCAGCTAACATGGGAACAATACGGTAACATTCTAGAGGCTTTATATAAAAATATAGCAGAGTATTCCGAAAAAAATAACATTCACTTTGATGCAGTAGTCCCTATTTTACGTGGCGGAGGTGTGGTTGGAACATTTTTAACAGGTAAGTTGAAAGTATTAAGAGTAATTCCTGTTCAATATAAGTATTTTGTAAATCAAAAACATGTTTACCTAAAAAGATTGCTCCCTTTGCCTTCAACCATTTCTTTACCAGAAAATGCAAATATATTAGTTGCAGAAAATTGTTATTGTTTTGGCACAACTACAAAAGCGGTAGTTTCTGACATAAAAACAAAGTTTCCTACTGCGCATATTTACGTAGCAGCAGATCGAATGGACTATACTTACCAAAATATTGAAGGAGTTGAAAAGGTATTTTATGGTGAGCTTAATAATGATACAAAAAAACTTTCTAAGGAGGAGTGTGTAAAACTAAAAATAGATGAAACTCAATATTATTATCCTTGGGAAAGTTTGGATGAAGAAATTGCGGCATGTCAGCTTAAGCAATATAAATATACTGACTTAAATGAGGCTGAAAAAAGTGCTGACCTTGTAGCCGATTTTGATTTTAGTAAATAAAAAAACAACGGGCGTCGGTTGCTGTTGATGCGGGTGCACTACAAACAAAAGACGCCACTTAACTAGACCTACTTTCCAATGCTATACGCAAGGGTTAGGTTGAACAAACTAACAAAAAGTATACCGACATTTGGAGACGTCTCTTCTGTCTTGGGCAGCTTATCCAATACTTTTTGGACCGCCCCCTGTTCTTCGGTACCCTCTCTCTCACCAATGGTCGCATCCACATATTCCTGTGCTACATCACCTGCTGTTTCGTCGAACTCTCTGATTAACTGAACAATTATTTCTGCGGCTATTCTATACGTATTTGTATCCAGTGGCATTATACTCTCCTATTCAAAGGGCTATGTGATAACCATAGCTTAGGTTTTTAAGTGGCTGTATTATACACAACTGCAACAATTATTAAACTATAGGTATATTGGGAAAGTAAAACCCCCTGCGCTAGATAGTATCTAAACAGGGGGTTGTTGTCACTTTTGACTACCTCTTTAAAAAAGAGATAAGCATTACCACAATTGTACTAACAGCAACAATGACCGCAATCTTAAGTTGCGTTGGCGTTAGGTCCGTGATCCAAATGCTGCCAAGGGCGATAAATACCGCCGCTATTGCCAAACTATCTTTGGTTTTGCTCCTAAGGGTTGATAGTGCAAATACCAAAGCTACTATATACAAAAGTACTGTGCTCATTGTGTTTCTCCTAAGTTTGCATATTCAGACGCCAACTGTTTTTAGTGCGGTTTAATGACAGGATTATAGTAAATTGAACAGGAGCTATCAAATGCAACAAAAAACGACCCTTTCCTGGTCGTTACTTGGTTTAAATAAACCAACTATATATGGTGCAGAAATACTTAATTCTTGGTTAACCTAGCTATTCCTAGTTTTAGTAGCATATCAGCAGCTGAATATGGTGTTACTTCGGCTTCTTCGCCTGTCTCCATGTAATTATCGTCCACTTTAACTTCTTTCATATTACCTATGTCTGCGTTTATGCGACGACGTAATTCTGCTATTGCAGGGTGTTCTCTATTTACAAAGTGTGCCTGAAAATTGCGATCATCTGCAGTAAATGCCTCTGCAAGGATTAATCCCACAAGTGTGCAACATGACTTAGTACTAATGCGTGAATCGTCTTCTGTCATAAAAGCTGTATTTTTAACCTCTTCCATGTAGGCTTGCACTAAATCATTGTATCTAGCGTTTACCTTTTGAGAAGCATACTCAAGTAGGTTCCCCTTCTCATTATTTTTATAGTATTCACTTAAGACATCAAGCCTTGCTGCCTCCTGAAAAATCTCACTGTCTGCTAGGCTAGCAAGTCTATCGGCTAATTTTGAACCTTCAGGTGTCAAAATAATGTCATCCCGAGTTTTTATAGTAATACCTTCTGGGCCATTTCTCTTAACTTGATCCACAATACCTTGGCGTGTTAATAGGCTACTTAGACCATCTGTTCCGATTTCATTTTGTTCCTCATTTTCTAGCATTGCTAAAATCTTACACTACAAACTGTTGAAAAACAATCAAAAATGTACATAATTACACGTATTTAGGGCCATGTTTAATAGCTCGTGAGGTTGTATTAACGCAGAATCTTTACAAACAATAAACTTGTATCTTTGCGACCACTTCTTATAAACCCTTTCTAGACATTGGGGGTATAGCCATAATCACTTATCACAATCTTTTTTTGCTTCATCATAATCTCAAATGCATTGGGATTTTTCATAAGTTCTTCTATATTTTCAGGAACTATTTGCCAGCTTAATCCGTACTTATCTTTGCACCATCCGCATTGTTCAGCTAGGGGAACTGCAGACAATTTTTCCCAGTAATAATCAATTTCATCTTGATCTTTGCA
Source organism: uncultured Candidatus Saccharibacteria bacterium (assembly GCA_964540135.1). GTDB lineage: Bacteria > Patescibacteriota > WWE3 > UBA101185 > UBA10185 > CAZCAQ01. The sequence goes on from CAZILK010000042.1 coordinate 2,573, forward strand.
GTTTACGGCAAATGATACTGCCTCTGTAAACTTAAAGTCATTCCCTGCGTTTATAGCAATAAAGCGTTGTCCGTTTAAGTCAAACTCTATTGTTAGTTCTTTGCCGGCGAAATCTTTTTGAAAATCTTCTAAGCCATTTTCGGGATAGTATGTTGTTGAGATAATTTTGCTTTCTGGAAATATGGAGGTATAAAAATTTACTGCTTCTTT